>NZ_JAJEQG010000003.1 GCF_020687245.1 Faecalibacterium longum CLA-AA-H243
CCGCTTTGCCCGGAACCGATTCGATGCCGTGAACTACAAGTACCAGCTGGAAAAGAACGGTGTCCATCTGGTGTCTGCTATGGAACCCATCTCGCAGGGGCCTGAAGGCATTATGGTGGAGAGTATGCTGATCGGCATGGCGGAATACTATTCCGCCGAACTGGCCCTGAAAGTGGCGCGCGGTGAGCGCGAAAATGCCCTTCAGTGCAAGTATAACGGCGGTGTGGTTCCGCTGGGCTTCACCATTGGCAAGGAGGACAGGCTGTACCATATCGACCTGGAGACGGCTCCCATCGTGCAGGAAATCTTCAGCCGGTATGCTGACGGCGAACCGGCCGAGAAGATCGCAGCATCCCTGAACGAGCGCGGTCTGCGTACCCGCACCGGGAAGCCGTTCGTGAAGAACAGCTTCTTCCAGATCTTCCGGAACCGCCGCTACATAGGCGAGTACCGCTATAAAGACATCGTGACACCGGGCGGCATTCCCGCCATCGTGGACGAGGATTTGTTCAACCGGGTACAGCAGCGTTTTGAGCAGAACAGGATCGCCCATGGTCGGCCTGCAAAAGAGGATGTGAGCTATTTGCTGACCACCAAGCTGTTCTGTGGCAAGTGCGGCACCCTGATGGGCGGCGAAAGCGGCACCAGCCACATGGGAAACACCTACTATTACTATAAGTGCGGCAACGCCAAACGCCACGGCAAGGCGCATTGCGACCTGAAAGCCATCCGCAAGGAGCCGCTGGAACGGTTCGTGGTGGACACCGCCATTAAGGTGATTTTCAGCGATGAAATCATCGAACGGCTGATAGATTTGGTCATGGAAGCCCAGCAGAAGGAGAACACCCGGCTGCCTTTCCTGAAAGACCAGCTCAGGGACACAGAGAAGCGGCTGGCAAATCTTCTGGAAGCCATTGAACAGGGCATCCTGACCCCGACCACCAAGCAGCGGTTGGACGAGCTGGAAGCCCGGAAAGAAGCCCTGAACACCAGCATTCTGGAAGAAGAGCTGAAAAAGCCCGTCCTGACCCGTGAGTGGATTCGATTCTGGCTTGAGAAATTCCGCAAGGGTGACGTGGGCAGTACGGAACACCAGCGGCAGATCATTGATACCTTTGTCAACTCGGTCTACGTCTTTGATGACCGGGTCGTGCTCAATTTCAACTTCACGGACGATTCCAAAACCATCTCCCGTGAAGAGGCGTTAGGTTCGAGTGCTGTGGACAATGCTCCACCAAACGAAAGCCTCTAACGAAAGTTAGGGGCTTTTTTCTTGTGTCTGCCACTGTCTCACGTCAGAGCAGGACGGTACAGGACTCGAACAGGGCGGCTCTGACGACGCCAAGTCGGCAGAGTAAGCAATCAGCCCGTTGGGCTGTTGCTTAGCCCGCGGTTCCTGGACCCGTAGGAATGTCTACCAAGGTCGTACGAACCCGATTCTCTATGAGAAAGGGTTCGGGTACGTTTTTTGTTTACAGGAGGTTTTGAGAAAGGGCTACTCGGCCCATAAGCCGGAATGTGAAAGGATGAGAAGATGATCTTTTTAGAAACAAATCGGCTCAGACTAAGAAATGTAAGTCCTAAAGATGCGATTCAGATGGTTGATTATCGAAATAACGAGCGATGCTCGAAATATCAACGAGGCCAGACGAAAGATTATAAGGATATTGTTGCTTTGATCGAGCGTAATAAAGACAATGCCCTGAATATCGCATCGCCGACTATGATTAGTGTTGCATTAAGAGAAACGGATGTCATGATTGGCGAAATTGTCGTTATGCCTAACGAGGGCACAATTTCTTTAGGGTACACATTTTCTTATAAAGTTCACCGAAACGGTTACGCCTATGAAGCCTTGTCCTCTTTAATTGAGTATTTACACAAGCACTATCCTCAGTGGGATTTTATCTGTTTTACTGGAAGAGAGAACATTCCAAGTATGAGCCTTTTGAAGAAGCTGGGATATACGAATTTGGGTTATCTGCCGTCAAAGAATTCTCAAGTATTTGGAAAGTGGCTTCGCCAGGACACATTAGAAGAAATCACAAGTGCGGTTCGATAACTCCTGGTTTATCGCAACCTCAGAAGCAGGGTTTGGGGCACCGCACGCCCCAACAAGAAGCTGTTCCAAAGGGAGCAAGAATTTTCAACAACTGAAAATTTGTGGCCACGGGACGGTTCTTGCTCTCACGCTTTCACTCTCTTTGCGATTTTCTTTCTTGAAAGTCTATCGTTCTTTCGTTATAATAAAACTGAAAGAAGGTGGGCATTATGACTTTGCAATATTTTGTCACAGCATCCGATACGGGCAATAGGATTCCGATTGAGGTTGACAAGTCAACTCCCGCTGACCTTGCTGCAACCAAAGAAAGCTGGCAGACCGACTGGACAAGTGAGTTCATCGGTGACCCCGCACTGGAAAAGTACACGGCTAAAACCGAAAACGGCGAAATCGTAGCATTGGGTGCTTACCGCGAAACAGAATCCAGCATGTTCGTTTATATTGAGTACATCGAAAGCCACCCGGAGAGCAACCCGACGCTGACCATTCAGAAAAAATATCTGGGCATCGGGCGTATGATGATCGCGTTCGGCATCCAGCTTTCCATTGATTCCGGTAAAAACGGCGTCGTCACTTTTGAAGCTAAGACGGATGAACTTGCAAAACATTATATCCGGGATTTTGGCGCGATCCGGGTCTTTGCCAAACAGTCCGGCGGGCCGATCATGCTGATGCTTGCCGACAATGCGGCGCTTTCGCTCTTCAATACGTATCTTTCCTGAAAGGTGGTGCTCCCATGGATATTGAAGTCAAACGAATGTCCCCTACTGCTATTGAAATGCTTGACCAACTCAGCGCAGTCTGCAAACGGTTCGGCGTTGATTACTATGCAGCTTCCCAAAATCAGCGTGATCTGCTGGACAGCATTGCCCTGCACGAATATCAACTGAAAAAAGCACACGAGCAAGGGCTGAAGCGTTCCGAAGTGCCTCCGTTTCTCGGTTTGAAGCGCTCTGACCGCAGCAACGATATGCCTGCCTAAAGGTTCGACTGCTGCTGACAATGCTCCACCACAAAAATCCCGAGTCAAATGACTCGGGATTTTTTGCGTGGGCGGGACAGGACTCGAACAGGGCGGCGGCACGAAGTGCCGTAAGCAATCAGCCCAGTGGGCTGTTGCTTAGCCCGCGGTTTCCACCGGCTAGGAATGTCTACCAAGAAAGCACCGCCTGCCGGAGCACCGTTTGTACTGCCTCAGTTGGACGGTACAGGACGAGAACAGCAAATCAAAATTTATGGAGGAAACCATGGGCGATTTTACGATAGAAGATATGCTTGCGATGCAGCAGGCCCTGCAGGAAAAATATAAAGACAAGTGGGAGCCGATCGGCCCGGAGGCCGGCAAGCACAAACTGTTATGGATGCTCGGTGAAGTAGGCGAAGTTATCGACATTATCAAGAAGAACGGAGACTAAAAGGCTGTTGAGGATGCAGAAGTCCGGCAGCATCTCGTGGAAGAAATGGCGGATGTGCTCATGTATTACAATGACGTCCTTCTGTGCTATGGAATCAGCGAGCAAGAACTGAAAGAGGCATATACCGCCAAGTTCAAGAAGAACATGACCCGCTGGTAATTCCCGTTTATCACGCTCTTCCGCAGCAGGGGTGGCCTCCTATCCAAACCTCCAATTTTCCGCACCAAAGGGGCAAAATCTTGGCCAGTATTGCCGTTGCGCCGCAGGGATTTTTGGATTATACTGTTGACTTGTATTTTATTTTGTATTTTCCTGTTCAGTCGAGCCAAAGGAGGCATCCTTACGAACTATCTGTTTCAATTTGCGCGTATTCTGGCATTCTGCTTTTTGGGCGAGATCTGCCACGCAGTGCTCCCGCTCCCCATCCCGGCCAGCATCTACGGCCTGCTGCTGCTCCTGGCCGCGCTCCGCTTCGGCATCGTGAAGCTCGAGCAGGTCAAGGAAGTGGGCCTGTTCCTCACCGGCATCTTCCCGCTGCTGTTTGTGCCTGCCGCCGCGGGCGTCATGGAGCTGTGGGCAGAGATGGGCGAGATGCTGCTGCCCATCGTCATCGCCATCATCCCGGTGACGGTGCTGGTCCTTGTGAGTGCAGGCCGCACCACCCAGGCCCTCACCAGCCGCCGCGCTGCAAAGAAGGAGGCTGAACATGACTGATCTCTTACAGGGCTTCCTCTCCGGGTCCGCCGCGTGGGGCGTACTGCTGACGCTGGCCGCTTTCGCGCTGGGTACTCTCCTCAACAAAGCCACCGGCAAGGCCATCTTCAACCCGCTGCTGCTGGGCAGCATCTTCGTCATCATCCTGCTGAGTGTGCTGAACATCCCCTACGCCGACTACAAGGCCAGTGCCGCCCCGGTGAACTATCTGCTGCTGCCGGCCACCATCAGCCTCGCTATCCCGCTCTATGAAAAGTGGGATTTGCTGAAAGAGAACGCCGCCGCCATCATCGCGGGCATCTCAGTGGGTACGCTGGTGAGCCTCGGCAGCGCTTTGGCTCTGGCCCTCGCGCTGGACCTCACTCGGGAGCAGTACGCCACCCTCCTGCCGAAGTCCGTCACCACGGCCATCAGCATGGACGTCGCCGCTGAGCTGGGCGGCATCGCGGCCCTGACGGGTGCCATCGTCATCCTCACCGGCATCGCAGGCAACCTGCTGGCCGAGGTGGTCTGCAAGATCTTTCACATCACTGACCCCATCGCAAAGGGCGTCGGCATCGGCACCTCGGCCCATGCCGTAGGCACCAGCAAAGCTCTGCAGATGGGTGAGGTCGAAGGTGCCATGAGCGGCCTGTCCATCGCCGTGGCCGGCGTCCTCACCGCCGTGCTCTGCCCCTTCTTCGTCGGCTTCATTCAGTAAAGATAGACAAAAAATCGCCCTCTGTACCGGCACAATGCCAATACAGAGGGCAATATTTTTTGCTTTTTAAGACCCGGCTTCTTTCCGCTCGGCTTTCTGGCGTTCCACCTCGGCGATGACCTCGGCGGCCTTTTCGTCGATGGCCCCCGGCTCTGCAGCCGGAGGGGCCAGACGGTAGCCCTGCAGCAGGTCTACACCCATCTCGAGCACCTTGCGCAGCTCCGACAGCGTTTCCACGCCCTCAGCCAGCACCTGCACACCGCGCGGGTGGGCGTAATCAATGAGCGTCATGAGGAACTGCTGTTTGTCGGCATCGGTATCAATGCCCCGGATGATGGCGATGTCCACCTTGACATACTTGGGCGCGATCGTCAGCAGGCTGTTGCCATTGCTGTAGCCGCTGCCGTAGTCATCCAGCGCAAAGACGCCGGACGAACCGGGGGCATTCCGCTTCCGTTCCAGCTCTCGCTCGTTCATCTCTTCCTCTTCGGTGATCTCCACCACCAGCTTCGGAAGGATGGCACTGTGGGCCTCGCAGTAGCTCGCCCAGTCCTCATCGCTCAGGCTGACACTGGCGATGCTGTTGACGAAGATGAGAGCGTCGGCGTCCAGTTTACCGGCAGCCTCCAGCTCCTCGTAGCACTCGCAGGCCCGGAAGAAAGTCAGCTTCTCAATATCATACAACCGGCCCATTTCGCTGGCCAGCTGCATTACCGTGAGCGGCGAACGCAGGGTCGGCAGCTGAGGCCGCATCAGGGCCTCGTAGGCCACCACATGGCCGTCGTGAGCCGAGACGATGGGCTGGAAGTGGTAGTCCACCCGCCGCTGCCGGATGAGCTTTTCAAAGTCGCTGCGCTGCTCCATCGCATAGACACCGGCGCGGTAGCGCTCCATGTCGAACTCCCGTACCTCGCCCTTGGTCGAGTGCTTGACTTCATACATTGCAAAGTCCGCATACTTCTTGAGGGTTTCGAGGTCCAGTGCATCCTCCGGATACCATGCCACGCCGCCGGACATCCGGATGCACAGTCTCTTGCCGTCCGGCAGAGTAGCACTGCTCTGGGCAAAGTTCTCTTCCAGCTTTTTGATGTCCGCCCGCAGGGCCTCCCGCGTCTCATAGCCGTAGAACAACAGCAGGAACTCGTCGCCGGAAAGGCGGGCCACCACAGTGCCGCTGGGCGAGCCCTGCTGTAAGCTGTGGGCCGTCTGCCGCAGATAAACGTCACCCCAATCGTGGCCATAAGTGTCGTTGATGGTCTTGAGGTTGTCGAGGTCGGTCATCATCAGGGCCGCGTGACGGAGAGTATCGGGCTTCTCGAACAGCTCCCCGCAGACCCGGAAGAAGGCCTGACGGCTGTACAGCCCGGTCAGGGCGTCGTAATCGCGCTCATGCTCGATGCGGCTGCGCTCGGCCACCGCCGCCTTGTAGTTGTCGGTGCTCAGGGTCACGATGGCTTCCGCCAGCTGGTCCAGCTCCCGGATGCCGGTGCGGGAAAATTCCGGCACAGCCTTGCGCTGTTCCTGTGCGTCCACCAGCTCTTTTGAGAGCTGTGCAACGGGCTGTGCCAGACCATAGCTGACGAAGAAGGCGCAGGCCAGACCGATGCCCAGTGTCAGCAGTACGGCAAGGCCCAGCAGCTTCGTCACCGACTGGGAGAAGCTGAACAGATCGTTCCCGCCCACCACGCCGACGAGCAGCCACCGCTCACCCGAGAAGGGGGCGTTGCGGCTGTACAGGCCGATCTGCCGGATGCTGGCGATCTGCTGCTTACCGTCCATCATGTAATACCAGCAGTTGTTGCTGCGCTGGAGCGTCAGTTCCCATTTCGCATTTCGCAGCGGTACGCTCTGCTCGCCGGTGTTGGAGGTGACATGAAGAGCCAGCACCTCGCCCCGCAGGTCGGAGGTGGTGGAGGCCAGCAGATAGCTGCCGTGATGGTCGTTCTGCAGCTCGTCCCACGGGAGTTTGGTGTCCATGTAGCTTTCCAGAAGCTCGACGCCCAGAACGCCGTAGACTGTGCCGTCGTCCAGGATAAGGGGCTGCGCGTAGGCGATGGCCTCGTGGTCGTCGCCCAGCAGCTTATACGGCAGAGTCGTCCAGCGGCCATAGTTTGCCGCCCCCATACGCTCGTCGTCTTCGTAGGCATTCTGGAAGGGACGGACATAAAACACATCCTGCTCTCCGTCCAGATACTGCAGTGCAGGCGACCACGCCTTATCCGTAGTGATGTCAAAGGTCTGCACCAGCTCCGACGGAGCGCACTCAAGCAAAATATCCGAGTTTACCACAGAGGGGACTGCATCCGGGTCGAGGTCGCGCAGGTAAACGCAGGGCAGGCGGTCTCCGGAGGTGCGGTCCGTGAAGTCGTGGGTATTCAGGATGAGGAAGATGCCCGAAATGCGCTTGGAGCGCAGCGTCTCAAGCATCCTGGGGGCTGCAGCCTGCAGCAGCGGCAGGCTGTCGCTGCTGCTGGAATCCAGCGTCTTGAGGGAAAGCGTTTCGTCGTCCAGCATCTGCTGGGCGGTCTCATTGATGTAGGTCGAAAGATCCGTCAGTTCCTGTGCCTGCTGGAGCTGGTCCTGAATGTAGCCTGCACGGTTCTCCACCTGCTTGTCCAGGATGTCCACCGCGTTCTTATCCAGTTGGAGGGTAACGCCGCTGACCGCAGTGGCCGAAGCCATCAGCATGACCACGATGGCCAGCATGACCATCAGCGCCGAGAAGATGGTAACGAAAATCGTATGCTCTCTTCCCTTCGCTTCATCCCGCATCAGCAGTTTCATGCTCTCCCCCTCCTTCCGCTCGTTTTTGTAAGATGCCTCAGCCCTCGTACTGGCTCAGTGCGTCACAGAGGCTCTGGTACCATGCCTCAAAATACTCATCCGTCAGGAATTCCGCCTCGGCCTCTTCCGCACTCTCGCCTGCTGCGAGACGCTCTTCCACCGTGGCGCGGTCTGCCGTGGCAAGGTCGCTCATGCTGTAGTTCAGCTTGCTGCGGGCGTCGGTGCCGCCCTCAAAGGCTTTGGTCGTGTACAGTTCATTGGTATTCACTGCGTCCACGGCCTCCATCAGGACGTTTTTCATGTTGTCGGTCAAGGCGAGGCCGCTGCTGTGGATAGCATCCATATCGTTGGCGGCATGGGTCACGGGCAGATAGCCGGAACCCACTGCAAATGCGATGTTGTTTTCCGGCTGGGTGAACCACTTGAGGAAGACCACGCTGGCTTCCACCTCGGCATCGGTGGTCTTTGCCACGGCCATACCGGCACCCTGCTGGACAGAGACTTTCTCGCAGCCCTCAAAGTGCGGCGTGGGCAGGACTTTCAGCTCGATGTCGTGGCTCTCGGTGTCGCTCAGCATCACCTGCGTCGGGAAGTAGGTCGCGCTGGAGTTGGAGCCGATGTAGGCCAGAATGCTGCCGATTTTAATATCGTCGCTGCGGAAGTGGCCGCTGGCGGCGGCCCAGCCCTTGATGTAGGGAACATAGTAGTTATCCCACAGCTTGCGGGCCACGTCCTCGCTCATGCCCATGGTCATCTTGCCGTCCTTGACGTCAAAGATGGTCTCGCCCAGCTCTTTTGCGCCGATGAGCATATAGTTTGCCATCGCGTCGCGGCCAAACAGGGCTTTGCCGTCGTTGGGCGTATCGGTCTGGGCATCCGTCCAGTTGTAGTAGGCTTCGGCGGTCTTGACCAGACCCTCCACCGTCTCAAGGTCGGAATACCGTGCGCCGGTGGCGGCAGCGAAGAGCTTCCAGTCGGTATCATTCAGGAACAAAAGCTCCGTGGACTTTGCCACCGGGAAGATCTTGATGCTGCCGCTGTCGTCGAAGTCGCCCTCGGTCAGGTAGCTGTCCACATAGGCGGCGCGCTCCTCGTCAGTGAAATAGGGAGCAAGGTCAGCCAGCTCGCCCATCTGGTCCATGGCATAGGCGGTGTCTGCATAGGCCATAAAGATGTTGGGCATAGCAGAAGCGCCCACCTTGCCCTGTGCCGCAACCATCACCTGCGTCTCGAGGTCGTTGACGCTGCCCTGGCTGTAGCTTTCCACGGTAATGTTCTTTTCCTTGCCGACGGTATTGTTGAAGGTATCCACCAGCTTATTGAAGCTCTCCAGCTGGTCGCCGTTGTAATATGTCCAGACGCTCAGATTCACCGGCTCGGTGTTACCCTGTGCAGTGCTCTGAGCGCCCCCGCAGCCCACGAGGCCCAGCACCAGAGCTGCAGCCGCTGCAAACGCGGCCAGACGGCGCATTCCGATTCGTTTCACCATGAACTTTCTCCCCATTATGAAGATTTGTTTATTCCCAAAGATATTTTTATCATACCACCACGCGGCCAGAGATGTAAACATATTCCGTCAAAATCAGCAATATCACAACAGCTCTTTTCGGATTTTGTCGATTTTTACGTTTTCCTTTTTCCACAAAAAAGCAGGGCAGGCCCGCGCCGTCCAAAGCTTCCAGCTTTTGGCAAAGCGCAGGTCTGCCCTGCATCGGATATTCAGATTACAGCTTGCTCAGCTGGGGACCCTGAGCGGTATCCTTCACGGCCCAGCCCATCTCGGTGAGCTGTGCGCGGATGGCGTCGGCGGCAGCCCAGTCCTTGGCCTTCTTGGCGGCGGCACGCTTCTCCACCAGTTCGGTCACCTCAGCAGGAACTTCGTCCTTCTTGCGGTTGTACATCAGGCCCAGCACGCCGGTGATCTCGTCGAAGGCGGCAGCGCCGGCTTCGAGAGCAGCCTTACTGGAAGCGGCAGACAGGGTGTTGATGTCCTTCACGAGGTCGAAGACAGCAGCCAGGGCATCGGGGGTGTTCAGGTCGTCGTCCATGGCGGTGCAGAATTTCTTCTTTGCTTCCTCGGCCTTCTCCTTCAGCGTCTCGTCGGTGCCGAACTCGGTCTTGCTCAGGGCAAAGTCGAGGTTCTCGCGGCAGGTGTAGAGACGCTCGAGGCTGTTCTTGCAGCTCTCGATGAGGTCCACGGTGTAGTTCAGCGGCATCCGGTAGCCGGCGGTCAGCATGAAGTAGCGGATGGGCTCGTAGCCGTAGAGGTTGGCCACGTCGCGGACGGTGAAGAAGTTGTGCAGGCTCTTGGACATCTTCTGATTATCCACGTTGATGAAGCCGTTGTGCATCCAGTAGCGGGCGAACTCGCAGCCGTTGGCGCACTCGCTCTGGGCGATCTCGTTCTCATGGTGGGGGAAGATGAGGTCCTGACCGCCGCAGTGGAGGTCGATGGTCTTGCCCAGATGGGTGCGGCTCATGGCGCTGCACTCGATGTGCCAGCCCGGACGGCCCATGCCGTAGGGGCTCTCCCATGCGGGCTCGCCGGGCTTTGCGGCCTTCCAGACGGCGAAGTCGGCGGGGTCTTCCTTCAGGTCGTCCTCCATCTGGCTGCGCAGCTCGCGGTTGCCGCTCTCGAGGTCGTCCAGCTTGAGGTGGCTCAGCTTGCCGTACTCGGGGTCGCTCTTGACGCGGAAGTAGACGTCGCCGTTCTTGGCGACATAGGCGTGGCCGCTCTCGATAAGGTCTTTCACGATGTCGAGGATCTGCTGGATATGCTCGGTAGCGCGGGGCTGGACGGTGGGCTTTTTGCAGTTCAGACCGGCGGCATCCTTGAGGTACTCGGCCTCGAAGCGCTGGGCGACTTCCTTCATGGAAGTACCCTCTTCCTGGCCCTTCTTGATGAGCTTGTCATCGATGTCGGTGATGTTGGAGACATAGATGACCTTGTTGCCGCGGTACTCAAGGTAACGGCGCAGGGTGTCGAAAACGATGAGCGGGCGGGCGTTGCCGATGTGGATATAGTTGTAGACGGTGGGGCCGCAGACGTAGATGCGGTACTCGCCCGGCACCTGCGGCACGAACTCTTCCTTCTGGCGGGTCAGGGTGTTGAAGATCTGCATAGTTGAATACTCCTTTTTGTGGGACAGACCGGAGCCGTGATTATAAACCTCTCCGTCTCGCTTTCGCTCGACAGCTCCCCTATCGAGGGGAGCCCTTGGCAAAGAGGGCCAGCTCCTGCGAGCCTGCCCGAAAAAGCAAAAGCCTCCAACGCCATGCCAAAAGCACAGCATCGAAGGCGGTCTTTTCTCAAAATCGCGGTTCCACTCCGGTTTGTCGCTCAAAGCCGATAACGGCGGCCATCCGCGCTGCGATACTCAGCTTCCCGCAGCGTGCTGTCCGGGCGCACTTCACGCAGCGGTCTGCAAACAGGCTTCCAGCCAACGGCCCGTTCTCTCTGCCCAGACGATGCAGCGCTACTCTGCCCGGATAAACGCATTTATCCTTTTACAAACTTATTATAATAGCCGCCGGGGCGTAAGTCAAGCGTTTGACTCCCCTGCCCGGCTTGTGCTACACTGGGCAAAAATGCAGCCCGGAGGTTTTATCATGCAGCTTATCACCGAACGTCTTTTTCTCATCCCCCTGCAGTCCGATGGGATGCGCGCCCTTCTGGCCCGCACCACCGACCCGGAACTCATCCAGCCCTACACCGATATGCTGGACCTTTCCCTCGCCCACCCCGAGCAGTGGGTCTGGTACACCGCATGGGGGCTTTACCAGAACGATTCCGGCGACTGGGTAGGCGACCTCTGCTTCAAGGGCCTGCCCGAAAACGGCCAGCCGGAAATTGGCTACGGCCTTCTGCCGGAATATGAACATCAGGGCTACGCCACCGAGGCTGTCCGCGCCGCCTGCCGCTGGGCCTTCGAACAGCCCGGCGTCACCGCCGTCGAGGCCGAGACCGCCCCCGATCATGCTGCCTCGCAGGCGGTGCTGCACCGGGTGGGCTTTGTTCCGACCGGGACTGTGGGCGCGGAAGGGCCGAGGTTTATTTTGCGCCAAAAGCCTTGACTCCATCGCCAAATCAGCGCTTTCCCCTTTACATCTCCCTCAACTTGTGCCATAATTTATTCTAATATAGCAGTTTGCGTTTTCAATGGTCTGGCAACATCCGCAAACTGCATATCGCAAATATGCTGTTACCCATAGGCATATCTGTGGAACTTGCGATTAAGGGAAGCTGTCCTCGGCGCGGCGATTCGGCGGCGCGGGGCAGCAAGAGAGGGGTAATCTGCTATGAGTAAGATCATCATTCCGGCAAACTACACGCCCGCGCTGAACCTGTACGACACCCAGCGCGCCATCGGCACCGTGAAACGGCTGTTCGCCGACACCCTGTGCGCCACGCTGAATCTCTACCGCGTGTCGGCACCGCTCTTCGTCGAGGCTTCTACCGGCCTGAACGACGATTTGAACGGCGTTGAGCGGAAGGTCACCTTCGACACCAAGGACAGCGGCATCGAGGTGCAGGTCGTTCAGTCGCTGGCCAAGTGGAAGCGCAAGGCCCTGAAAGATTACGGCTTCCGCGTGGGCAAGGGCCTCTACTGCGACATGAACGCCATCCGCCGCGACGAGGACATGGACAACCTCCACTCCATCTATGTGGACCAGTGGGACTGGGAGAAGGTCATCCGTGAGGAAGACCGGAACGAGACGTATCTGAAGAACGTCGTGCGCTCCATCGTGTCGGCGGTCTGTGCCACCGAGATGAACCTGCACGCCATGTTCCCCCAGCTGCAGGACCTGCCGCTCCACACCCCCAACGTCACCTTCATCACCACCCAGGAGCTGGAGGATAAGTACCCCGACCTGACCCCGAAGGAGCGGGAGAATGCCATCGTCAAGGAGAATGGCACCACCTTCCTGATGAAGATCGGTGCTCCCCTCAAGAGCGGCAAGCCCCACGATGGCCGCGCCCCCGACTACGACGACTGGGATCTGAACGGCGATCTGCTGTTCTGGAACGAGCCGCTGCAGTGCAGCTACGAGCTGAGCAGCATGGGCATCCGCGTCAGCCCCGAGAGCATGGACCGCCAGCTCACCGCCGCCGGCTGCGACGACCGCCGCGAGCTGCCCTTCCACAAGGCTGTGCTGAACGGTGAGCTGCCCTACACCATCGGCGGCGGCATCGGCCAGAGCCGTCTGTGCATGTTGCTGCTGGGCAGCGCCCACATCGGTGAGGTGCAGGCAAGCGTCTGGGACAACGCCACCCGCGAAGCCTGCGAGAAGGCAGGCATCCCGCTGCTGTAAGACTGTATACAAAAAGGACTGATGCATCCGCAGCAGTCCTTTTTCTTATGTCCTGAATTCCAGACCCACCTTGCTTTTTCTCCCGTTTCCGCCCAGCCACCAGAGCAGGAAGGCGTACAGCAGGTTCGTGACGAGGATGATGGTAAACCACATCAGCGTCTCCTGAATGGTCTGGTCGTATACCCGCATGAAGGGGTAGGGGCCGTCGATGGCTCCTGTAATATTGCCGTGCAAATCATACAGACCGTATAGGATCGTCGGTACCAGCGCCCACCAGACCTGCCGCAGCGGCAGGCGGGGCAGACGCTCGAAGAGCACCAGCGACAGAATCGCCAGCACCGGGTTGAGGAAATGGTGGTAGAGCATCGAGCCCGTGAAAAGCATGATGTACCAGCCGTTGCCGTCCTCGTACATGGGGGCCAGAATGATGACCACCGTCAGAAGGGTCATGGCGAGGCAGCTGGTGGAGATGAACTTGAGCCGCTTGAGCCAGAGGGGCAGTTCCCGCCCGGTGAAGATGCAGCCCAGCTGCCACAGACCCACCAGCAGACAGACCGCGCCATTGAAGATGTTGGACAGCTCGGTGTACATCGTAAACATGATGGTCCCGCCCATGGCCCAGCTCATGGGGACGGCGATGGTCTCGAAGTACACGATAAGGAAGTTCATTGCCGCCGAGGCCAGCTTCCGCAGGACAGTCAGGATGTTTTTCAGCACCGTTTCACTCTCCTATCTGTAATTTTTTGTTGGAATATCAAAGAAACGAGCGTTTTTTTCCGCTCGTTTCTTTTTTACACCCGGACGGGCGCTTATTTTGCCGTATTGATGAAGCTGCGGTTATCCCACAGGTACTTGATGCCGGAGATGGCGGTGACAGCGGCCACGACCCAGCACAGCACAGAGGCGATGTCTGCACACTGCTGGCCCAGCACATTGCCGGTCAGGGAGACCGTAAAGTAGTAGAAGATGATGGTCAGCATCTGAAGTACGGTCTTCACTTTGCCCCACATATTGGCGGCGATGACCTTGCCGTCCTTTGCACCGGCGGCCACCATGCGGAGGCCGGAGACGGCGAACTCGCGGGCCAGAATGATGCAGAGCACCACAGGACTGCACACGCCGTCCCGCATCATGTAGATGAAGGCTACCGTCGTCAGCAGCTTGTCGGCCAGCGGGTCGGCGAACTTGCCGAAGTCGGTGACCATGTTCCACTTGCGGGCCAGATGGCCGTCGAGGAAGTCGGTGAAGCTGGCCACGGCGAAGATGAGGCCGGCGATGAGGTAGTACCGCGGGTTGTAGCTCGGCGTGATATACTGGCCGAGCGAGACGAAGATCATGAACACCGGCACCAGCAGGATGCGGGTCAGAGTGAGTTTATTGGGCAGATTCATACAAAATTAACCTCCAATCTGTTATTTTGCAACAGTACCATACAAATCGTAAAGGTCGCTGTCGTCCACCAGCACATCATAGAACTCGCCGGGGTAGAGCGGCTCTTCGCTGGACACGCAGACGTTGCCGTCCACTTCGGGGGCATCGGCAGCGGTGCGGCAGAGGTAGAGGCCGCTCTCGTCGTCCACACCGTCGCAGAGGACGCGGACAGTCTGGCCCACCTTTGCGGCCTGCTTCTGGGCCATGATGCCGGTCTGGATCTGCATCACCAGCTCAGCGCGCTTGTCCTTGACTTCCTGATCGATCTGGCCGTCCATCTTGGCGGCAACGGTGTTCTCCTCGGCGGAGTAGGCAAAGCAGCCCAGACGGTCGAACTGCACTTCCTTCACGAAGTTGCACAGGTCCTCGAACTGCTCTTCCGTCTCACCCGGGAAGCCCGCGATGAGGGTAGTGCGGAGGGTGATGTTCGGGATCTCACGGCGCAGCTTGCCGATGACATCCAGCAGCTCGGCGCGGTTGGAGCGGCGGTTCATGTTTTTCAGGATCGTGTCGTTGCAGTGCTGGATGGGCAGATCGAGATAAGGCAGGACCTTCTCGTTCCGCTTCATGGCGGCGATGAAGTCGTCGGTGATGCGCTCCGGGTAAGCGTACATGATGCGGATCCACTCGAGGCCTGGGATCTTGTTCAGCTTGTCCAGCAGCTCACAGATGCTGCCCGGCTTGCCCCAGTCCTCACCGTAGGCGGTAGGGTCCTGGGCCACGATGATAAGCTCCTTGACGCCCTCACCGGCCAGCCAGCGGGCCTCGGCCACACAGTCGGCCATCTCGCGGCTGCGCAGCGGGCCGCGGATGCCGGGGATCGCGCAGTAGTGGCAGCGGTTGTTGCAGCCCTCGGCGATTTTTAAGTACGCATAGTGGGCAGGCGTACCGATGACGCGCTTGCCGCCCAGAGGAAAGTCCTTCTTGAGGCCGTAGCTCTCCAGATGTTCTTCACCGTTGAACAGACGGGCCACGATGGAGTCGATGGCCTTGTTGGAGGCACAGCCGACCACGGCGTCCACCTCGGGGATCTCTTCCTCGATCTGGCTGCGATAGCGCTCGGCCAGACAGCCGGTGACGACCACCTTCAGGTTGGGGTTTGCCTGCTTGTAGGAGCAGGCTTCAAGGATGTTCTCGATGGCCTCGGTCTTGGCGCTCTCGATGAATCCGCAGGTGTTGACGAGAATGACGTCCGCATCTGCGAGGTCAGCCACCGTCTCGTGGCCCGCCGACAGCAGGATGTGGACCATCACGTCCAAATCGACCTGATTCTTCGGGCAGCCAAGGGAAATACACGCAATTTTCATATGGGGTAATACTCTCTTTCTCTCTTGAGGGTCAATTTAACGATATAATTTTGAATGACTTTCGCCATCAGCAGAAACTTAAAATCTGCCGCAAAGCGGCGCTTTTCTGGTTCTCTTTTGGCGCGCAAAAGAGAACTAACCGTCCTCTTCCACTCGCCGAATCGCTTCTTTAATAACCAGATATGCAAACCCCCGCCGGGCCAGCGCAGCCACCACAAGGTCTTTCCGCCCTGCGGCCAGCTTGCCGCGGTACCGCCCTTCCACGAGGGCGGCGGCGGCTTCCAGCTCCGGGTCTCCGCCCGCTTCGTCCGGGGCGTAGACCTCTTCCAGCGCAGCCGAAATTTGCTGTGCGTCCAGTCCCTTCTGCCGCAGATTCTGCGCGGCAGCGCGGCGGCTCTTGCGGGCGGCCAGCAGGCCGTGCGCCCGGGTCCGGGCGTAGCGCTCGTCGTCCACATACTGCCGCTCCACCATCTCCGCCACCACAGCGGCGGCGGTGGGCTGGGTAAACTTCCGCCCCAAGCGCTCATAGAGCTGCCCGGAGGAAAGCTCCTGCCCGGCCAGAAGCTCCATGGCCCGGGCGCGGGCCTTGGCGGCGTCGGTGGACTTTTCTTCTTCGGCCAGCGGATGGCCTCTTCTCGAAAAGGACATTTAGTCCTCCACCATGATGTCCAGCTCGCTCTCGCTGCTGCGGGCCGGGGCCTTGACGACAGGCTCCTTGGAGGCAGAATCGGTCTCGCCGCCCTCTTCCTTCTCTGCCGCAGCGGCAGCAGCTTTGCCCACCGGGCGGCGGGTGGCGTAGAGCTTGTCCGCGTTGGCGCGGATCTGGCCCTCGATGTCGTTGGCGATCTCGGGGTTGTCCTTGAGGAACTGCTTGGCGTTGTCACGGCCCTGACCCAGACGGATGTCGCCGTAGTTAAACCATGCGCCGCTCTTCTGGACGATGCCCAGCTTGACACCCACGTCGATGAGCTCGCTCATCTTGGAGATGCCCTCACCGAACATGATGTCAAATTCAGCCTCACGGAACGGAGGAGCCACCTTGTTCTTGACGATCTTGGCGCGGGTGTGGTTGCCGATGAACTGGCCTGAAGAGTCCTTCAGGCCCTCGACGCGGCGGATGTCGATGCGGACAGAAGAATAATACTTCAGGGCGCGGCCGCCGGTGGTAACTTCGGGGTTGCCGTAGACGATGCCCACCTTCTCGCGCAGCTGGTTGATGAAGACACAGACTGTGTTGGTCTTGCCGATGACGCTGGTCAGCTTGCGCATAGCCTGACTCATCAGACGGGCCTGCAGGCCGACGTGGCTGTCACCCATCTCGCCCTCGATTTCGGCACGAGGCACCATAGCAGCGACGGAGTCCACGACGATGGCGTCGATGGCACCGGAGCGCACCAGCGCCTCGCAGATCTCCATGGCCTGCTCGCCGGTATCCGGCTGGCTGACCAGCAGCTCGTCGATGTTCACGCCCAGTGCGGAGGCATAGGCCGGGTCGAGGGCGTGCTCGACGTCGATGAAGGCCACCTCGCCGCCCTTTTTCTGGGCCTCGGCGAGGATATGGAGGGCCAGCGTGGTCTTACCGCTGGATTCCGGTCCGAACACCTCGATGATACGGCCGCGCGGCACACCGCCCACGCCCAGCGCCAGATCGAGGCCGAGGCTGCCGGTAGAGATGGCGTCCACCTGCATGGCGGTGTTATCGCCCAGCTTCATGATGGCGCCCTTGCCGAACTGCTTTTCGATTTGGGCCAGCGCAGTTGCCAGCGCATCCTTCTTTGCGCCCGGCTCCGTCTTCTGAGTGGCGGGGGCGACGTTGTTGTTCTGATTCTTTGCCATAGCGTGCTGCTCCTTTATCACATGGCCTGCGGGGTGCAGGCGGTACTATACAGATTCTTTCCTCTATAGTATATCACAGATTCCAAATATTACAACAGATAGTTGTAGATATTTTCACTTTTTCTCACGCTTATTTGGGTCTCCGGGCCGTCACGCAGCGGTCATTGCCGCCGAAGTCCTTCCGGCAGGCAATGTCTGCCCAGCCGTTTGCTTCCAGCAGGGCGGTCACGGCCTCCCGCTGCTGCCAGCCGATCTCCAGCGCCAGCGCACCGCCGGGGCGCAGAGCTTTCTGGTAGTGTTCCGCGATGGCCTTATAAAATACGAGACCGTCTTCCCCGGCTTCCAGTGCCATGGCCGGCTCTTTGGCCACTTCGGGCTGCAATTCGCTCATCTCCTGCGCTGTCAGGTAGGGCGGGTTCGAGACGATGAGGTCGAGCTGACCCTCCGGCAAGCTTTCCCAGTAGGTGAAGAGGTCACCCTCCACCGGCTCTGCGGCGCGGGTAGGCTTCATGCCCCAGTCGAAGGCCGGCTCTTCAAAAGGCGAGGCATCCAGCACGTTTTCGGTGCTGCCGCCCCGGCCTTTCAGGGCCAGACGGGTATTTTTCTCGAGATAGACGTAGGCTTCCGGGCTCTTTTCCACGCAGACGACCTGCGCCGCCGGGCAGAGCCGCTTGACGCCAAGGCCCAGACAGCCGGTACCGGCGCAGAGGTCCAGTGCCCGGGGCGCTTCCACGCCCGCCAGCATCTCGGCAGCCGTCTCAGCCACCACCTCGGTATCAGCACGGGGACAGAGCACGCCCGGCCCCACGGCCAGTTCAAAGTCGAGGAAAGGCCAGCTGCCGCAGAGGTATTGCAGCGGCTCCCGGGCCGCACGGCGAACGGTAAGTTCTTCGAGTTTTGCCGCTTCGGCGGCGTTCAATGGACGGTTTGAAAGGCGGACGTCCCGGCCTGTCGCCAGCCGGAACAGCTCCCGGGCGTCGAAATCTGCGTCCGGACAGCCCGCCGCCGTCAGCCGCGCTTCCACCTCTTTGACCGCTGCCCGGGGCAGCATCGCTTCGCTCACCATTTGCCATCCTCCGGGTCTTCGGGCAGCACCGGCGTCACGGCGGCGATGGCCACCTCAATCATGCTGTCGTCGGGTTCAAAGACAGTCAGCCGCTGCACCCAGAGGCCGGGCTGACGGATGATGCGGGTGGCGATGTTGTCCGAGCGGCCGCACCACTTGAGCAGCTCGTAGCTGATGCCCATGACCACCGGCAGGAGCAGCAGCTTGAACAGGACGCGGAGGCTGGTGCTGCTCCAGGGCAGCACGCTGTAGAGGAAAACACTGACGATGACCACCAGAATGAGGAAGCTGGTGCCGCAGCGGGGGTGGAAACGGGTGTACTTGCGGACATTCTCCACGGTCAGCTCGTCGCCGGCCTCGTAGCAGGCGATGGTCTTGTGCTCTGCGCCGTGATACTCGAAAACGCGGTGGATCTCCTTCATTTTGGAGATGGCCACCATGTAGCTGAGGAAAATGGCAACTTTCAGCACCGCCTCGAGGATGACTCTCGGCCAGCGGGTCAGGGTGACCACCTTGCCGAGGCCGCCCACAAGCACCGTCGGCAGAACGGTGAACAGCAGGATAGCGAACAGGCCGCCCACGAGGGCCGCACCGGCCATCAGGATGTCCTCGGCCTTCTTGCCCAGATGGTCGCCCACCCATTTTTCAAAGGCAGACTCTTCCTCTTCGGCGTCGTACTCGTCGCCCATGCTCACCTGGGCAGAGTACATCATGTAGCGGTAGCCGGTGATGAGGCTCTCTATCATCGAGATGGCTCCCCGCACGAGAGGGATCTTGGCCCAGATGCCGTGTTTCGGGGTATCTTCTATCTTCGTTTCGATGGTGCCGTCAGGCTTGCGCACAGCGCAGCAGATGTGCTCCGGGCCGCGCATCATGATGCCTTCCATCAGGGCCTGACCGCCCACACTGGTCTTGAAGCATTCCTTCTTGGGTTCGTGATTCATAAAATGGATTTCTCCTGTCAGTTTTTGACCTTTATTCTATCATATAAATATGACAAAATCTTATTTTTTATAGAGCGGCAGCCCCAGAGTGACCACCGTACCCCGGCCCAGAGTACTCTTGATGTCCATCGTGCCGTCGAGGGCGGTCATGATGGAGTCCACCAGCGCCAGACCGATGCCGCTGCCGCGCACCGAGTTGCTGCCCTTGTAGAACTTGGTCTTGACGTTCTCGAGGTCTTCGGGCGGGATGCCGCGGCCCTGGTCGATAAATTCGATAAAGGCTTTGTACTCGCCCGCCCAGAGCTTGACTGTGATGCGCCCGCCGGGGGCGGAATACTTGATGGCGTTGTCCAGGATGTTGATGAACACCTGCCGCAGACGGTCGGGGTCGGCGTAGACCGGGATCATCTCCTCCGGCTCATTGTACACCAGCACAAGCCCCTCCCGCTGGATGCGGGCCTCGCAGAAAAGCACCGCATCGGTCAGCTCGGCCACAAGGTCGAGGGGGCGGCAGGTCATCTTGAGACGGCCATTCTGCAGGCGGCTGAAATCCAGCAGCTCCTCCACCATGTTGTAGAGGCGGGCCGTCTCGTTGTTGATGATCTCGAGGCCCTTGCGGTAGTTCTCGTCGGAGGGGTCGTCCAGTGTGCGCAGCGTCTCCACCCAGCCCCGGATGGAGGTGAGCGGGGTGCGCAGCTCGTGGGAGACGGAGCTGATGAACTCGTTTTTCATCTTTTCCGTCTCTTCGAGGCCCTCGGCCATTCGGTTGATGGTGCCGCGCAGGCGGTCCACCTCATCCCGCTCGTCGCCGGTGACGGGCAGACGGACGTCCAGCTCACCCCGGGCGATGCCGGCGGCGGTGCGCTCCACCTGTCCCAGCGGCACCACGATGCTCCGCACGAAGTACAGGCCCGACATGATGGTAAAGGCCAACACCGCCGCACCCATGATGAGGGCCACCACCACGGTGCGTTTGAGCTGTTCTTCCACCAGTGTCAGACTGGTGACGAGACGCATGGCAGCCACATCTTCGGCTGCATAGGGTACGAGACAGCAGGCCGCCATGACCATCTCTCCGCTCTGGGTGCGGTAGATGGCGATGCCCTGCCCGTCCACGGCGTCCTGCGCCTGCTCAAAGTCGGTGCGGGTGACGATGCCCTCGGCATCGGTGCCGCTGGACGAGGCGATAACGCCGCCGTAGCTGTCCAGCAGCATAAATTCGTATTTGTCCTTATCGGAGAACTGCTCCACCATCCGACGCAGCGCCACGCTGCGGCTGGCGGCGGTCTTCTGGCTCGTTTCGCCGGTGTACATTTTGAGCTGACCGGTGATGGACGAAAAGCGACGGTACATGGTCTGCTGGACGCCGTTGTAGTAGCTGCGGGTGGCGCTGTAGAGGAACATGACCTCCACCAGCAGCACCAGCAGTACCGTAATGAGCAGACTGCCCCGCAGCCATCGCCGGGTGATACCGCTCCGCATGTCACTCCTCCCACCGATAACCATATCCCCACACGGTGAGGATATGTGCCGGATGGCTGGGCTCATCCTCCACCTTCATCCGCAGACGGCGGATGTTCACGTCCACGATCTTGACGTCGCCGAAGTAGTTTTCACCCCAGACACCTTTGAGGATGCGCTCGCGCACCAGCGCCACACCGGGGTTGCGGAAGAACAGCTCCATGATCTGGAACTCCACCTGAGTCAGCTCGATGGGCTTGCCCGCCTTGAGCAGGACGCGGCGGTTCTCGTCCAGCACGAAGCTGCCGCTCACCAGTGAGGCCGGTGCCTGCTCCCCTTCCTCGGCGCTGGCCGAACGGCCCACGCGGCGGCAGAGCGCCTCCACACGGGCCAGCAGCTCACTGACGCTGAAGGGCTTGGTCATATAGTCGTCGGCACCGATGGACAGGCCGCGAATTTTATCCTGCTCCTGCCCCTTGGCGCTCAGGATGATGATGCCGATCTTCTGGTCGGTGCGGCGGATGGTCTCGCAGAGCGAGAAGCCATTCATGCCCGGCAGCATCACGTCCAGGATGGCCGCGTCACAACCCGGGCGCTGCTCCAGAAGAGGCAGGGCCGCTTCGGCGCTGTCTGCCTCCACAGCCTCCATCCCGGCCAGACGCAGGTTCAGTGCTATCATCTCACGAATGCTGGCCTCATCTTCCACTACCAGAACCTTGACCATTTATCGTTCCTCCGTTTCTATCCGGTTTGCCTTATGCGCAAGGCCCGGCATGTTACGAAAAATCATTTTTATTCAGTCCGCTCAGACTCACCCTGCCTGCCAATGGCTCTCCCCTTGGGAGCAACGGCGACGACCGCCGCCAGTGGCGGAAACAGGGAGGAACTGTTGGGGCAGCGGCCAGCAGGATGCGAGCGAGAGCGAAGCAGATGCTGGGAGCCGCAACCCGACCTTGGCGCGAAGCGCCTGAGAGGGCTAATTCAGCCGGTACAGCGACCGGGAAAGCCGGTAATCCGGGTCCTCTATGGTCACATCCGGGCCGAGTTTTGCCTGCATCTGGCGGGACGCCACCACACCAAGGCGGGTCCATCCCACAGCATTCTCGCTGGACGAAGCCAGCCGCAGGGTAAGCACCAGCTTGTTCTCGTCTACGGTCCGCAGCTCCACGGCGTCTTCCTCGTCCGTGCTGTCCGTCAGCATCAGGTTGCCCTCCCACTCGATGGGCAGAGCGATATAGCAGCCGGTCTCCTCATCCAGCAGGCCGAAACTCTTTTCCGGCGCTGACGCCGTGTAGTCCATCCAGACGATAAAATCCATCCGTCGGCTCTGGCTCATGTTCAGCAGACCCGCTTCGTCGGGCTGGGTCGGTATCTCCACGGTGCCGTCGCCGTCCAAATCGCGGCTCACGAGGCTTGGGACATTGCGCAGCGAGGCATTGTACAGCTCCTCGCTGGCGATTTGTGAGGCCGGCACCATCTGCTGGCTCTCATCGTCGAACCGCAGCAGCACCGAGGCCAGATTATTGCCCGAGATGCCCGTCCAGCCGTCCAGCACCAGATAGTGCTTTCCGTCCGCGCCGAGGCCCGCCGCCACCGAGGCGCAGCCCGAGAACTTATCGCCCGACAGTGCCATAACGGCCACCTGCTGGAAGCTTCCGTCCTTATCGACGGTCAGCAGCTCGATTTGGACGCCGCTGTCTTCCAGCGTGGACATCAGGATAAGGTCTTCGCTGCCGCCGCCGGTGATGTCCTCCACGAGGTACTGCTCATAGGCCTGCTCAAGGATAGCCGACACCTCACCGTTCTCATAGGAGTAAACGGCCAGATAGTGGTCATCCTGCGAAGCCGCATAGCCCACGACGAGCTGGGCCGTGCCGCCCGCCTGAAGCTGAGCCAGCCGGACATTGTCCACCGAATCGGCCAGGCCCTCTACGGTCTGGCTCACCTGCCAGGCACCCCCGCTGTTCTTGCGTAAGAAAGCAACGCATACATTGGAGGTGAGGGCCGTGGTGTAGAACACCGCTGCGTCCTGTTCGCCGTCGCCGTCGAAATCCTGCAGCACAAAGGGCGACAGCAGGTCGCCCTGCAGCGGATATTTCAGCTGGGCGCTCTCCCCCAGCCAGTCGTTCAGGGCGGTCTGCAATGCGCCGTAATCGCCCGCAAGGCGGGGCGCACGCAGCAGTTCCTCCACCTGCACCGTTTCTTCCTGCATGGGGATGCTGCACCCGGTCAGCAGCAGGCAGAACGCCACGCACAGCGCAGCCGCCCGCAGCCATCCTTTGATTTTCAACATGTTCCCTCCTGCTCGTGGAAATCTGCATACCATAACAGTATCAGTATATCACGCAAGGAGGGCTCTGCCAAGCGGCGAAAACAGAAAAAGCCCTCTCCCAGACGGGAAAGGGCTTTTTGATACTGATTTATTCAGTCAGAGTCGATCAGACGAGCTCCAGAACTGCCATCTCAGCAGCGTCGCCGCGGCGAGCGCCGATCTTGATGATGCGGGTGTAGCCGCCGTTGCGGTCAGCGTACTTGGGGCTGATCTCATCAAACAGCTTCTTTGCAACATCTTCCTTGGTGATGTAGGCGTAGACCTGACGCTTGGTGTGCAGGTCGCTGGCCTTACCCAGGGTGATCATCTTCTCGGCCATGGAACGAACGTCCTTGGCGCGAGTGACAGTGGTCTCAATCTTGCCATTCTCTAACAGGTAGGTAACCATAGCGCGCATCATAGCGTTGCGGCTGTCGCTGGTTCTACCGAGCTTTCTGGTACCGGGCATCCCGTTTCACTCCTTAACTTTAATATTACTCATCGTCTGTGTTCAGCTTGAAGCCGAGAGAGTCCAGCTTAGCCATGACTTCCTCGAGGCTCTTGCGGCCGAGGTTACGAACCTTCATCATTTCGTCCTCGCTCTTGCTGACCAGATCCTCCACCGTGTTGATGCCGGCGCGCTTGAGGCAGTTGAAGGAACGGACGCTCAGATCCAGCTCTTCGATGGTCATCTCCAGAGCCTTCTCCTTATCGTCGTTGGTCTTCTCCACCATGATCTCAGCGCCAGCGGCCTCGTCGGACAGGTTGACGAACAGGTTCAGGTGCTCGGTCAGCACACGGGCAGCCAGAGAAACGGCCTCCTGTGCATTGATCGTGCCATCCGTCCAAACCTCGATGGTCAGCTTGTCGTAGTCGATGGCCTGGCCAACACGGGTGCTCTCGACATTATAATTCACCTTGAGCACGGGGGTGTAAATGCTATCAACGGGAAGAGTGTTGATGTCATTCTTCTCGATGATGGCCTGCTTGTTGCGCTCAGCGGGCACATAGCCGCGACCCTTATCGAAGGTCAGCTCCATGACGAGCTTGCCGCCCTCGCCCAGGGTTGCGATGTGCCACTCAGGGTTCAGGATCTCAATATCATCGCCCTGCTTGATGTTGTCGGCGGTGACCTCACAGGGGCCAACTGCCTCAACACGCACTGTCTTCGGACCGTCGGTGTACAGCTTTGCAGCGATACCCTTCAGGTTCAGGACAATCTCGGTAACGTCTTCCTTGACGCCCTCAATGGTGGAGAACTCGTGAACCACGCCGTCGATCTTGACGCTGGTCACGGCGACACCGGGCAGAGAGGAAAGAAGCACACGACGCAGGCTGTTGCCCAGTGTGATGCCAAAGCCACGCTCCAGAGGCTCTGCCACGAACTTGCCGTAGCGGCCGTCGGGAGACAGGCTTGCCGTTTCGATTTTGGGACGTTCAATCTCCATCATATCTATGCCCTCCTTGTCAAACCGATGTTGCCATCGGCCCATTATTAAATTCTTTCAAAGAAAAGAATGCGAAAACCGGCCATCCACACGGAAGGCCAGGCCTTCTTAATGGATTACTTGGAGTACAGCTCGACGATGAGGTGCTCTGCAACTTCGTAGTCGATGTCGCTGCGCTCGGGGAGCTTGTTGACGACGCCCTTCAGGGTGCCAGCCTCGCGGTCCAGCCAGGAGGGCAGAGCCACGACGGGAGCCTCGGGGCCAGTCAGCTTAGCGAACTTAGCAGAGCTGCGGCTGGACTCACGGACCTCGATGACATCACCGGCCTTGATGAGGTAAGAGGGGATGTTGACCTTCTTGCCGTTGACGGTGAAGTGAGCGTGAGAGACCAGCTGACGAGCGTCGCGGCGGGTCTGAGCAAAGCCCAGACGGAACACGACGTTGTCCAGACGGCGCTCCATGAGCTGAAGCAGGTTCTCACCGGTCTTGCCGGGCATAGCCTCAGCCTTCAGGTAAGCGTTGTGGAACTGCTTCTCCAGAACGCCGTAGATGAACTTGACCTTCTGCTTCTCCTTCAGCTGAGTAGCGTACTCAGACTGCTTCTTGCGCATGTTGCCATTGGAGTTGCGGGTAGTATTCTTCTTTGCATAGCCCATGACCGCAGGAGAAATGCCCAGGGCCTTGCAACGCTTTGCGATAGGCTGCGTATTCTTTGCCATAATTCAGTTTCCTCCTTCGATCAGACACGACGGCGCTTCGGGGGACGGCAGCCGTTGTGGGGGATGGGAGTCACGTCCTTGATGAGGGTGACTTCCAGACCGGTGGCCTGAAGCGCACGAATAGCGGACTCACGGCCAGCGCCGGGGCCCTTGACGTAGACCTCAACGGTCTTCATGCCATGCTCGATAGCGACCTTGGCAGCGGTCTCTGCTGCAGACTGAGCTGCAAACGGAGTGCTCTTACGGCTGCCGCGGAAGTTCAGGGAGCCAGAGGAGCACCAAGACACTGCATTACCCTGCAGGTCGGTGATGGTGACGACAGTATTGTTGAACGTAGACTGGATATGAGCCTGACCGGCTGCAATGTTCTTACGCTCTTTCCGCTTCATGCGGACGTTTGCGCCCTTCTTGGCGTTATTTGCACTTGCCATTTCTCAGAACCTCCTTACTTCTTCTTGTTAGCGACCGTGCGCTTGGGACCCTTGCAGGTACGTGCATTGGTCTTGGTACGCTGGCCACGGCAGGGCA
This sequence comes from Faecalibacterium longum CLA-AA-H243, assembly GCF_020687245.1. Taxonomy (GTDB): domain Bacteria; phylum Bacillota; class Clostridia; order Oscillospirales; family Ruminococcaceae; genus Faecalibacterium; species Faecalibacterium longum. The sequence continues at coordinate 26,040 of NZ_JAJEQG010000003.1, forward strand.
GGTTCTTACGATGGCGGGTGCCACGGAAGGACTGGATCTCAACCAGGCGCTTGATGTCCAGAGCGACATTACGACGCAGGTCGCCCTCGACGATGATGTTAGCCTGATCGATGTAGTCACGGATCTTAGCCTCTTCTTCCAGAGTCAGGTCCTTGACGCGGGTATCGGGGTTGATACCAGTAGCTGCCAGGATCTTGTTGGCAGTGGTCTGACCGATACCGTAAACGTAGGTGAGACCCACCTGAACGCGCTTCTCGCGGGGCAGGTCAACGCCGGCAATACGTGCCATAGTAGTTTTCCTCCAAAAATCATCCCATGTCAGTGTCGGGGTCTGCGCCGGGACTCTACGCACTTGACCCCCAGGCGCCCGAATTAGCCCTGGCGCTGCTTATGCTTGGGGTTCTGGCAGATGACCATCACGCGGCCTTTGCGGCGGATGACCTTGCACTTTTCGCAGATGGGTTTCACGGAAGGCTTGACCTTCATGATGTTGAACCTCCTTTTGGTTGATACCCTGGTGCTTATTTGGAGCGCCAGGTGATGCGGCCCTTCGACAAGTCGTAGGGCGACATTTCCACGGTTACCTTGTCCCCGGGCAGGATACGGATGAAATTGGTCCGCAGCTTGCCGGAGATGTGCGCTAAGAGGATGTGACCACTGGGAGTGAGCTTCCCGGTGTTCTTGTCCTCGCTCAACATTTCCACCTTAAAGATGGCGTTGGGCATGGCTTCACGCACGATGCCTTCAATTTCGATGACGTCTTCTTTAGACAAGCTAATTGCCTCCTCATTGGATCTGCTCAGTTTGTCGTGTTGGGACGGACAGGCGGCGATGAAAGCCACATACTTCTTCTCCTGCGGCACAAAATCCGCAAAGTGGGCAGAAAATCCCTGTCCACCGAGAAAGCATCTGGCTGTCACGGCCATTTATAGATTATACACCTTTTGTGTCTATTTTGCAAGTGGTTTTTTCCGTATTTCCGATAAAAATTTCTTGCTTTTTCAAAATGGTCTTTTCCCGCCCTCTGCATTGCCATTTCCACCGTGGAGATGAATCTTTTTCACCAAAACTTGTCAGAATTGCATAAATAACGTCTTTCAAAACCAAAAAGACCTCCCCGGAAAGGGAGGTCTCGGTCTCAAGCCTTACTTGAAGCTGAAGGTATCGGGGTCAAAGCTGGGGTCATCCCAGCTCCGGGTCATGATCTCGGTGCGGTCCTTGAGGATGGCTATGGAATGCTCGAAGTGAGCAGCCAGACCGCCGTCCTTGGTCTTGACCGTCCAGCCGTCCTTGGCCTGAGTGATCTTGCAGTCGTACTGGCAGATCATGGGCTCGATGGCGATGGTCATGCCGGGGACGAGACGGGGGCCGCGGCCCTGATGGCCGTAGTTCGGCACTTCGGGGTCTTCGTGCAGCTCCCTGCCGGTGCCGTGGCCCACGAACTCGCGGACGACGGAGAAGCCGGCGTCCTCGCAGTAGCTCTGGACGGCATAGCCGATGTCGCCGATGCGGTTGCCGGCCACAGCCTGCTCGATGCCCTTGTAGAGAGCGGCCTTGGTGACGTCCAGAAGGCGCTGAGCCTCCAGGTCGATCTTGCCCACTGCATAGGTGCAGGCGTTGTCGCCGTTGAAGCCATCGACCTTTGCGCCGGTATCAATGCTCACGATGTCACCCGGGCGGATGACGATGTCATGCGAAGGGATACCATGGATGATGGTATCGTTCAAACTGATGCAGGCCGTTCCGGGGAAACCGTACAGACCCTTGAAGTTGGGGATGCCGCCGTGCTTCACGATGAAGTCGTAGATCAGCTTATCCAGCTCCCAGGTGGTCATACCTGCCTCGATATGTTCACCGCCGTATTTCAGGGCAGCTGCGCTCAGGGCATTCGCCTTGCGCATACCGTCCAGCTCTTTCGCATTCTTGATCTGAATCACTTTTATGCCTCCAAAGCCTTCATGATCTCTGCCGTGGTCGCCTCAATGGAATCGTTGAAGGGGATGACAGCCAGCTTGCCGCGCTGACGGTAGAAGTCCACCAGCGGCTCAGTCTGCTCATGATATGCCTTCAGACGGTCGAGCACGGTAGCGGGCTGGTCGTCCTTGCGGATGACGAGCTTGCCGCCGCAGCAGTCGCACACGCCCTCGACCTTGCTCTTCTTGTTGACGATGTGGTAGCTTGCGCCGCACTTTTCGCAGACGCGGCGGCCGCCCATGCGGTTGACGATGACATCGTCAGCGACAGACAGCTCCAGCACCTTGTCGATGCGGATGCCCATCTTCTCGATGGCCTCTGCCTGTGCGATGGTGCGGGGCACACCGTCCAGAATGAAGCCGTTTGCGCAGTCATCCTCGGACAGGCGGTCCTTCAGGATGCCAATGATGACCTCATCGGGGACCAGTGCGCCGGCGTCCATGAAGCTCTTTGCCTTCAGGCCCATCTCGGTGCCGTCCTTGACAGCAGCGCGGAGGATGTTACCGGTGCTGATGGCGGGGATGTTCAGCTTTGCGCAGATGATCTCAGCCTGCGTGCCTTTGCCTGCGCCGGGGGCGCCCAACAGAATCAGATTCATAGGAATTCTCCTCTCCTTATATAAAGGATGGTTTTTCATTGAGTCCGCTGCGGTTTGAAATCGCTAACGGCTCACCAAAGCAAAAAAGCACTGAAAAGTCCGAGCATGCTCTCCTTTCCAGTGCTTTCTTACATCAGTGCTTATTCTTTACAGATCAGCCGAGGAAGCCTTTGTGGCTGCGCATCGTCATGAAGCTGTCGAGGCTGCGGGTGGTATCGAGTGCCACACCGACCACGATCAGCAGACTGGTACCGCCCAGCTGGATGCTCATACCGGTCAGGTTGCCCAGAACGATAGGCAGCACAGCCACCACAGCGAGGAAGATCGCGCCGATGAGGGTGATCTTGTTCAGCGTGCGGGTGATGAAATCGCTGGTCGGCTTGCCGGGACGGAAGCCGGGGATCGAGCCGTTGTTGCGGCGCAGATTGTTGGCGATCTCAACAGGGTTGTACTGGATGGCCACATAGAAGTAGTTGAAGGCCAGGATCAGCAGCAGGTAGATGACGACGTAAAGCGGCGACGTATAGTTGAAGGTACGGAAGAATGCGTACCAGAACGGATGCGCAGCCTGGTCGACCTGCATGAGGCTGCCGATCGTGCCCGGGATCGAGACCAGAGCGGAAGCGAAGATGATGGGCATGACGCCGGTCATGTTCAGCTTCAGCGGCAGGTAGCTGTTCTGCCCGCCCATCTGCTTGCGGCCCACCACGCGCTTGGCATACTGGATGGTGATGCGGCGCTCAGCGTTCGTCATAATGACGATGAACACGATCACGACCAGTGCCAGAACGAGCAGCAGGGGCAGGAAGATGTAGAACTGGCTCTCGCCAGCAGCGGCGCGGGTCAGCAGACCAGCCACCGTGGTGTAGAGAGAAGACCAGTTGGAAACGATCGAAGAGAAGATCAGAAGGGACAGGCCGTTGCCGATGCCCTTGTCATCGATCTGCTCGCCGCACCAGGTGATCAGCTGAGCACCTGCGGTGAAGGTCGCGATGATGACCACGGCGGTAAAGATACCAGCCGCGCCGGAAGTGTACTTCAGTGCGCCCATGTTACGGACCACAAAGTAGTAGCCGAGGCTCATGATCAGAGCAATGATGCCGCCGGCATACCGGGTGATCTGCTGCAGCTTCTGCTGGCCGTCCGGTTCCTTCGCAATGTTTTCCAGCGAGGGGATGGCCACAGTGAGCAGCTGCACGATGATGGATGCGTTGATATAGGGTGTCACACCTAACGCGAAGAGCGTGCACCGGGACAGTGCGCCGCCGCTCATCATATCAAGATATGCGAGCATGTTGCCGTTCGAGAACATCTGCGTCAGCGCAGAGCTGGTCACGAAAGGCACCGGGATAGCACAGCCCAAACGATACACCACGAGGATCGCCAGCGTGAACAGGAGACGATTTTTAAGCTCGGGGATCTTCCATGCGTTACGGAATGTCTGGAACACCTTACATCACCTCAGCCTTTCCGCCTGCCTTTTCGATTTTCTCTTTGGCAGAAGCGGAATAGGCTGCGGCCTTAACGGTCAGAGCCTTGGTCAGCTCGCCGTTGCCCAGGACCTTAACGCCGTCCAGGGTCTTCTTGACCAGACCCTTTGCCTTCAGAGCCTCGGTGTCGACGACTTCGCCGGCCTCGAAAGCTGCCTCCAGATCGGCCACGTTGATGATGGCGTACTGGGTAGCAAAGATGTTGTTAAAGCCGAACTTCGGCAGGCGGCGTGCCAGAGGCATCTGGCCGCCCTCGAAACCAGCGTGCTTCACGCCGGAACGGGCCTTCTGGCCCTTGCTGCCGAAACCGGCAGTCTTGCCATTGCCGGAGCCAATGCCGCGGCCCTTGCGGGTCACAGCCTTGTTTGCGCCGGGAATCGCGTGCAGTTCATGAAGTTTCATTATGCGTATCCCCCCTGATTAGGCTTCGGTGACGCTGAGCAGGAAGCCGATCTTAGCGATCTTGCCCTGCGTAGCGGCATTGTCAGGCTGAACGGTAACGTCGCCCGGCTTCTTCAGGCCCAGAGCCTCAGCGGTAGCGATCTGCTTGGCGCCGCGGCCGATCAGGCTCTTCTTCAGCTCGATCTTGAGCATCTTATCTGCCATGGTTTGTTACCTCCTTAACCCAGAATTTCTTTCACGGTCTTGCCGCGCTTCTCAGCAACAGACTCTGCGCTGACCAGGCCGCACAGACCTGCGAAGGTAGCAGACACAACATTGATGGGGTTGTTGGAACGCATAGACTTCGCACGAATGTCCTTGATGCCGGCAGCCTCGATGACGGCACGCACGGGGCCGCCAGCGATCATGCCGGTACCGGCGGCAGCCGGCTTCAGCAGGACTGCGCCTGCGCCGTACTTACCGACGATCTCGTGGGGGATAGTGGTGCCCTTCATGGCAACCTTGTGCATATTCTTCTTAGCAGCAGCCTCGCCCTTGCGAATTGCCTCAGGCACTTCGCCGGACTTGCCGATGCCGTAACCGATGGTGCCCTTGCCGTCGCCCACGACAACCAGAGCGGCAAACTTCATGATGCGGCCGCCCTTGACAGTCTTGGAAACGCGGTTGATGGAGACAACCTTGGTGATCATGCCGTCGTCTTCACGGTTTCTCATAGCCATAATGTGTTTCCTCCTCTCATTACAGCTTCAGGCCGCCCTCACGGGCGCCATCAGCCAGGGCCTTAACACGGCCATGATAAACGTAACCGCCACGGTCGAAAACGACCTCGGTGATGCCCTTTTCCAGAGCCTTTGCTGCGATCTTCTTGCCGATCTCAGCTGCGGCCTCGACGTTGCCGCCGAAACCATTGAAGTCCTTGTCCATAGTGGACGCCGACACCAGAGTAACGCCCTGCTCATCGTCGATGATCTGAGCGTAGATGTGCTTGGCGGAGCGGAAAACATCCAGGCGAGGACGTGCTGCGGTGCCGCTGATCTTGTTACGAACGCGGCGATGACGACGAAGACGAGCTTCGTTCTTGTCGATCTGCTTAACCATTGTCTTTCACTCCTTACCTTATTTCTTGCCCTTGCCGGCCTTGCCTTCTTTGTGCTTGACGACCTCGCCCTCGTAGCGAATGCCCTTGCCCTTGTAAGGCTCAGGCGGCTTCTTGGCGCGGATCTCAGCAGCGTACTGGCCGACCTTCTGCTTATCGATACCGGTAACAGTGAAGTGGTTGGGATCCTGCCACACGATGGTGCAATCCTCAGTATCGGGGATGTTCACCTGATGAGAGAAGCCCAGGTTCATGACCAGGTTGGAGCCCTGCTTCTGGCAGCGCAGGCCGACGCCCACGATCTCCAGCTTCTTCTCGTAGCCGTTGACAACACCGTTCACCATGTTGGCGATGTTGCTGCGGGTCAGGCCGTGCAGGCTGCGGGCCTCGGGTTCGTCATTGGGGCGGGTAACCAAAACCTCATTGCCCTCGACCTTGACGGTCATGAGAGGATGATAGTTGGAATTCAGGCTGCCCTTGGGGCCCTTGACGGTGACGCTGTGTGCTGCCTCATCGACAGTGACAGTAACGCCGGCAGGAATGACGATGGGTTTTCTTCCAATTCTCGACATTGTCTTTTACCCCTTTCTTACCACACAAAGGCCAGGACCTCGCCGCCAACGTGCGCAGCACGAGCAGCCTTATCGGTCATGATGCCCTTAGAGGTGGAAATGATTGCGGTGCCCAGGCCCTTCATGACCTTCGGCATATCCTCGCAGTTGGTGTAGATGCGCAGGCCCGGCTTGGACACGCGGCGCAGACCAGCGATAACGGGCTCGCCGTTAGCCTGGTACTTCAGGGTGACAACGATGGTACCCTGAACGGTGTCGTTCTTCACCTGCATGCCCTTGATGTAGCCCTCGTCAACCAGGATCTGGCAGATAGCCTTCTTCATGTTGGAAGCGGGGATCTCCACAGAAGGGTGTTTGGCAGTGCTAGCGTTGCGGATGCGAGTCAGCAGGTCCGCGATAGGATCAGTAATCTGCATTTGCCACTAACCTCCTTAGATTAGCTCTCATTTGTTTTATAATGATACCGCCCCGAAACATCGTTGCCCCGGGGCGGAATCCGACTTGTTATCCAGCCCTCTGGTTAATTACCAGGAAGCCTTCTTGACGCCCGGGATCTCGCCCTTGTAGGCCAGCTCACGGAAGCACACACGGCACACGCCGTACTTGCGCAGCACGGAGTGGGGGCGGCCGCAAATGCGGCAGCGGGTGTATGCACGGGTAGAGAACTTAGCAGGACGAGACTGCTTGAGCTTCATAGACAGTTTAGCCATTGTAATCTCCTCCTTAGTTATTCTCAGCGAACGGAGCGCCCAGAGCCTTCAGCAGCTCCTTGCCCTCTTCGTCGGTCTTAGCGGTGGTAACGAAGCAGACATCCATGCCGCGGACTGCATCGACCTTCTCGAAGTCGATCTCGGGGAAGATGATCTGCTCCTTGATGCCGCATGCAAAGTTGCCGCGACCGTCAAAACCGTTGCCGTTGATGCCGCGGAAGTCGCGGACACGGGGCAGTGCGATGTTGAAGAAACGATCGACGAACTCGTACATACGCTCACCACGCAGGGTGACCTTGCAGCCGATGGGAGTGCCCTGGCGCAGCTTGAAGTTAGCGACGCTCTTCTTGGCACGGCAGACGACTGCCTTCTGGCCAGTGATCTGGCCCAGATCCTTCATGACAGCTTCCAGGATCTTCTCGTTGTCCTTAGCTTCGCCGCAGGCAACATTGATGACGACCTTGTCCAGCTTGGGGATCTGCATAACGCTCTTGTAACCGAACTTCTTGTTCAGAGCAGGAGCAATTTCATTGACATACTGTTCTTTCAAACGAGCCATTGTTCCTTACTCCTTTCTTACAGCTCAGCGCCGCACTTCTTGCAGACGCGGACCATCTTACCGTCCTTCTCGACGTGGCCCACGCGCACGGCCTTGCCGCACTTGGGGCAGATGGGCATGACCTTGGATGCGTACATAGCACCCTCAGCCTTGACGATACCGCCCTGCTCGCCCTGACGGCGGGGCTTGACGTGCTTGGTAACCATGTTCTGGCCCTCAACGATGACCTTGTTCTCAGAGGGGCTGACCTGCAGGACCTTACCAGTGTGGCCCTTGTCCTTGCCGCTGATGATCATTACGTTGTCGCCGGTTTTAACATGAAGATTATTCATTTTTAAAACCTCCTTACAGCGATTCCGGAGCCAGGCTCAGGATCTTGGTGTAGCCGGCATCGCGCAGCTCGCGAGCAACGGGTCCAAAGATACGAGTACCCTTGGGGCTCTTGTCGGCCATGACGATAACGGCGGCGTTCTCATCGAAACGGATGTAGGAGCCGTCGTCGCGGCGGACGCCATGCTTGCTGCGCACGATGACAGCCTTGACGACGTCGCCCTTCTTAACGGAGCCGCCGGGGGCTGCCTTCTTGACAGAGCAGACCACGACGTCACCAATGTTTGCGTATCTCTTGCGGGTGCCGCCCAGCACGCGGAAGCACATCAGCTCCTTGGCACCGGTGTTGTCGGCAACTTTGAGATAAGTTTGCATCTGAACCATTTCAGATATCTCCTTTCAAACTGTTCAAAGCAGCGGGCAAAGAAACTTACTTTGCCTTCTCAACGATACGGACCAGGCGCCAGCGCACATCCTTGGACAGGGGGCGGCACTCCATGATCTCAACACGGTCACCGATGCCGCACTCGTTCTGCTCGTCACGAGCCTTGAACTTGGCGGTACGCTTCAGGATCTTCTTGTACAGGGGGTGCTGCACGCTATCCTTAACGGCAACCACGATGGTCTTATCCATCTTGTCGGACACGACGACGCCGACGCGGGTCTTTCTCAGATTACGTTCTTCCATCGTTTAACCTCCTTACTGCTTCTCAGCCAGAACGGTCATCACGCGAGCGATGTCCTTCTTGACTGCTTCGATGCGGCCGGGGTTCTCCAGCTGGTTGATGGCATGCTGGAAGCGCAGGTTAAACAGCTCGGCCTTCAGGTCTGCCAGCTTGCTGGTCAGCTCTGCGGTCTGCATTTCGCGGAGTTCATTAGCCTTCATTGGTGCCATCCTCCTTCACGGAGTCCTCACGGACAACAAATTTGCACTTGATGGGCAGCTTGTGCATAGCCAGGCGCAGAGCCTCACGAGCAGTTGCCTCATCGACATCTGCCAGCTCGAACAGAACGCGGCCGGGCTTGACAACAGCGACCCAGTACTCGGGAGAGCCTTTACCGGAACCCATGCGGGTCTCAGCGGGCTTCTCAGTAACGGGCTTATCGGGGAAGATCTTGATCCACACCTTGCCGCCACGCTTGATGTAACGAGTCATGGCAACACGGGCAGCCTCGATCTGAGTGGAGGAGATCCATGCCGGCTCCAGAGCAACAAGGCCGTACTGGCCCTGGCACACCACGTTGCCGCGGGTAGCCTTGCCGGTCATGCGGCCGCGCTGGACGCGGCGGTACTTAACACGCTTAGGCAGTAACATTACTTGTTGCCTCCTTCCTTCTTCTGAGCGTTCTTAGCGCTCTTGAGGACCTCGCCCTTGTAGACCCAGACCTTGACGCCGATGCGGCCGTAGGTGGTGGCAGCCTCAGCGAAGCCGTAGTCGATGTCGGCACGCAGGGTCTGCAGGGGGATGGTGCCCTCGTGGTAGCTCTCGACGCGGGCGATGTCAGCGCCGCCCAGACGGCCGGAGCACATTGCCTTGATGCCCTTTGCAGGGACAGTTGCGCGATCGCGGGGGCTCATAGCGTTACGCATGCACTGCTTCATAGCGCGGCGGAAGGTAACGCGGTTCTCCAGCTGACGAGCGATGTCCTCGGCAACCAGCTGAGCGTTGGTAGCAGCGCTCTTGACCTCGATGACGTTGACGATAACAGTCTTGCCATACTCCTTGGTCAGCTTGTTCTGCAGAGCAACGCGCTCTTCGCCGCCCTTACCGATCACCATACCGGGCTTAGCGCAGTAGATGTTGACGGTAACGCGGGGAGCGGAAGTGGAAGGATCCACAGTGCGCTCGATCTCGATCTTGGGGACGCCAGCGTCCTTCAGCTGAGCCTTCAGCTCAGTGCGGATCTTGTGATCCTCGACGAGGTTATCGCTGAAATCCTTCTTGGAGGCAAACCAGCGGCTGTCCCAGTCTTTAATAACGCCGACACGAATGCCGTGCGGATTTACTTTCTGGCCCATTGTTTTCCCTCCTTACTCTTTCTCTTTCAGAACAACGGTCATGTGGCTGGTGCGCTTCAGGATGCGGTAGCCGCGGCCCTGTGCACGAGGCATCATGCGCTTCAGCGTCGGGCCGGGGCAGACGTAGCACTCGGCGACGTAGAGGTTGTTCTTGTCCATATTGAAGTTGTTTTCCGCATTTGCGGCTGCAGACTTCACCAGCTTCAGAAGGGGCTCACAAGCGGCCTTCGGGGTGTACTGCAGGATTGCCAGCGCTTCGTCCAGGGGCTTGTTACGGATCAGATCCATAACGATGGACACCTTACGAGGACTAATGCGGGCATAACGAAGAATTGCCCGAGCTTCCATGTTGTGTTCCTCCTTCTCTTACTTCGAATTACCGGTGTGGCCCTTAAAGGTACGGGTGGGAACGAACTCACCCAGCTTGTGGCCAACCATGTCCTCGGTCACGTACACAGGCACATGCTTGCGGCCGTCGTGGACGGCAAAGGTGTGACCAACGAATTCGGGGAAGATCGTGGAGGCGCGGCTCCAGGTCTTGATGACCTGCTTCTTGCCGGAAGCGTTCATAGCTTCAACGTGCTTCAGAAGAGCAGCCTGGACGAAAGGACCTTTTTTAATGCTTCTACCCATTGTCTTAAACTCCTCTCTTACTTAGCACGCTTCACGATGAGCTTATCGGAGCGCTTATGATGCTTGCGAGTCTTGAGACCCAGAGCAGGCTTGCCCCAGGGAGTCATAGGACCGGAGTGGCCAACAGGTGCGCGGCCCTCGCCACCGCCGTGGGGGTGGTCGCAGGGGTTCATGACGGTACCACGGCTGCCGGGACGGACGCCCATGTGGCGCTTACGGCCAGCCTTGCCGAGGTTGACGTTCTCGTGGTCGATGTTAGAGACCTGGCCGATAACTGCGGTGCAGTTGACAGGCACATTGCGCATCTCACCAGAGGGCAGACGAACCAGAGCGTAGCCATTCTCCTTAGCCATCAGCTGAGCCATGTTGCCAGCGGAACGAACCAGCTGAGCGCCGCGGCCAGGATACAGCTCGATGTTGTGGATGATGGTACCGACGGGGATGTTCTCGAAGGGCAGGCAGTTGCCGGGCTTGATGTCGGCGCCCTTGCCGCTGATGACAACATCGCCGACCTTCAGGCCGTCGGGAGCGATGATGTAGTTCTTGACACCGTCAGTGTACTCGACCAAAGCGATGAATGCGCTGCGGTTCGGATCGTACTCCAGAGTCTTGACGGTAGCGGGCATATCGGTCTTCTGACGCTTGAAGTCGATGACACGATACTTGGTGCGGTTGCCGCCGCCCTGATGACGGACGGTGATACGACCGGTGTTATTGCGGCCGCTGTGCTTCTTCATGGGCTCCAGCAGGCTGCGCTCGGGAGCGACCTTGGACAGGACGCTGTAATCCGTGACGGTCATGCCGCGGCGGCCCGGAGTAGTGGGGCCATACTTTTTGATAGCCATTGTGCTATTCTCCTTTGTTTATCTTATGAATTATTATCGGGGTCATATCCCCATAGAGGAACCCTCGGTGGGTTCTATCAGACCATGCTGTTGAAGAACTCGATCTCCTTGGAGTCCTTGGTCAGGGTCACGATCGCCTTCTTGGAAGCGGCGGTGTAACCAGCATGCATACCCTGACGGCGGAAACGACCGCGGACAGAGATGGTGTTGACCTTGGAGACCTTGACGCCGGGGAACAGGACCTCGACAGCCTGAGCGATCTCGACCTTGGTAGCATCGGTAGCGACCTTGAAGGTGTACTTCTTGTCAGCGATACCGGCCATGGAGTTCTCGGTAATGACCGGCTTCAGGATAATATCATGTGCGGTTTTCATTAGCCAAGCACCTCCTCGAGCTTCTTCGCTGCGTCGACGCTGATGATCAGCTTGTCGGCGTTCAGCACATCGTAGGTGTTCACGCTGCCTGCGAAGGTGGTCTTGACGCCAGCGATGTTGCCAGCGCTCTTGACGAACTTTGCATCGACAGTCTCATTGACCAGCAGGTTCTTCTTGCCAGCGCCGACGGCGTTCAGCATGGAGACAACAGTCTTGGTCTTGTACTCGTCGCAGGCGAACTTATCAACAACGACCATGTTGCCATTGGCAGCCTTGTCGGACAGGACGCTCAGCAGAGCCAGGCGCTTGACCTTGTTGTTGATGTGGTAGTTGTAGCTGCGGGGCTTGGGGCCCAGAGCGACGCCGCCGTGAGTCCACTGCGGTGCACGGATGGAACCCTGACGAGCGTGGCCGGTGCCCTTCTGGCGCCAGGGCTTCTTGCCGCCGCCGGAAACTTCCATGCGGATCTTGGTGTTCTGGGTGCCCTGACGCTGGTTGGCCAGGAAGTTCACCACAGCAATGTGGACAGCCTTCTCGTTCGGGGTGATACCGAACACGGCGTCGGAAAGCTCGATCTCGCTAACATGCTGACCGTTCATATCGACTACGTTAAACTTTGCCATTGTAGCTTTCCTCCTTACGCCTTCACGCTGTTGGCCAGAGTGACGATGGTGCCCTTGGAACCGGGGACCGCACCCTTGACAGCGATCAGATTGTTCTCGGTGTCAACCTTGACAACAGTCAGGTTCTGCACGGTGACGCGCACAAAGCCCATGTGGCCGGGCAGGCGCTTGCCGGGGAACACGCGAGCAGGGGTAGAAGTGGAACCGTTGGAACCTGCATGACGAGCAACAGGACCGGTGCCGTGGCTCTCACGCAGACGGTGCTGACCGTAGCGCTTGATAACGCCCTGGTAGCCCTTGCCCTTGGAGACGCCCACGACGTCCACCTTGTCGCCAGCTGCGAAGACATCAGCCTTCAGCACATCGCCGACGTTCATTGCGGAGACATCTTCCAGACGGAACTCGCGCAGGGTCTTCTTGGGGGCAACATTTGCCTTCTTGAAGTGGCCTGCAGCTGCCTTGTTGACCTTCTTGGCGGAAACCTCGCCGAAGCCCAGCTGGACAGCCTGATAACCATCGCTCTCGACGGTCTTCTTCTGCACGACGGTGCAGGGACCAGCCTCGATGACGGTCACGGGAATGACCTTGCCGCTCTCATCGAACAGCTGAGTCATACCGACTTTCTTGCCGATAATGCCTTTAACCATTTTCTTTTCCTCCTGTAAAGGTTATTGGTTGGCAGCGCACGTCACTGCCAACATGACCCCTCGGGAAACGAGGGCATCGAATTTGATCGAGTGTCTTTTACAGCTTGATCTCGATGTCCACGCCAGCGGGGAGCTGGAGGCTCATCAGAGCCTCGACCGTCTTGTTGGACGGCTTCAGAATGTCGATCAGACGCTTATGAGTGCGGCTCTCGAACTGCTCGCGGCTATCCTTGTACTTGTGGGTAGCGCGCAGAACGGTAACGATCTCACGATCGGTGGGCAGGGGGATGGGGCCGGACACGCGGGCACCAGTGTGCTTTGCGGTCTCCACGATCTTCTCTGCTGCGGCATCGATCAGCTGAGCATCATAGCTCTGCAGACGGATTCTGATTTTCTCTTTGACTGCCATTGCTTACGCCTCCTGAAAAATTGTTTTGCCCTAGGCGAGCCGATAAATTGCTCTACACAGTTCCGGGTGTTCCTCGATTTGGCACTAGAAAAACCGGTGAACCGCTCGGCAGTTCTCCCGGAAATATATTAGCAAATCAAATCCGAACATTGGTTCCGCCCGTTTCGCAGGTCGCCCTGCCGAGGGAACGTATTCCATCGCTGTCAGTAATTCTTTCGCCCGGTTCTAAGATCGGACATACTCCGCGGAAATAACCCATCTCAGCTATCGCCGGATGACAACCTCCCGCATCTACGCATATCGCTGGCCTGCACGACTTGTATCGCACAAGCCCTTTGCAGCCGAGAGATATTCTATCACATCTTCGTGCATTTGGCAAGTGTTTTTTCGAAAAAACGCAGATTTTCTTTTTTATTTGCTCTGTTTCATCTCCCGGGAGATTTTCTGTGCAGAATGCACAATCGGGTGGCAGTTTTTTCTGTGGAAAACCCCGCTCAGGGGATAGAATGCCCGTTCTCAGGTCGTTTTATACTAAAAATCTCTCCGTCCGGCGGCGACAAAAGACGAGCGGGAAGTGCAACGTGTTTTAGCCTTTTTGAAGAAAGCCGCCATGCAGACGCACAGCGGCTCAAATCGGGTCATTTTTTCGCGTTTGCTTTCAGCTCATCCAGAAGCTTCTCTCTCGGGGTGACGTACACGGTGGTATACACCTCGTAGAGCACCATGCCGGGCTTTGCCCCGTTGGCTTTCCAGATGTTCTTCACCTCGGTGGTGTCCACGGCCACCTTGGCGGCGGCACCGGCCTTGAAGGTGCTGGAATACACGACAGCCAGCTCTGCAGCCTCCTGCCTGGTGGTGTCGGGGATGTCCTCGCCCCGGCTCATGACCACAACGTGGCTGCCGGGGGCCTTCTGAACATGGAACCACAGATCCTTGCCCCGGGCCGTGTGGAGGGTGAGCTTGTCGTTCTGGGCGTTGTTGCGGCCTACCAGGATCTCGAAGCCGTCGCTGGACGTGAAGCGGAGGAAATCGGCGGGCTTCTGGCGCTTGTCGCGCTGTTTGTAGTATTTCAGATAGCCCTGGCTCTTGAGCTCGGCGCGTATCTCGTTCAGCGCCGCCTCGCCGGAAGCCGTCTCCACCTCGTAGAGCACCGTTTCCAGATAGGCGATCTCCTTCTCGCCCTCGGCCAGCAGGTCCACCAGCATCCGGGCTGCAGTCTGCTTCTTCTTGTAGTTCTTGAAGAAATTCTGCGCGTTCTGGCTGGGACTGAACCGCAAATCGAGCGGGATCGTGACCTCTTTGCCCTCATCGTACCAGTTCGGCACAGTGATGCTCTTCATGCCCTTTTCGGCGAGGTAGAGGTTGGCCGACAGCAGTTCGCCGTAGAGGCGGAGCTTATCGCTCTTGCCGCTGGCGGCAAGCTCTTCCTGACGGGCCGCCTGCTTGCGGACGGCACGCTCGTACATATTGTGGACGGCTTTGTGGAGTTCCTTGCTCTTGGTGCGCAGGCGCTCGGCGCGGTCTTTCTCGGCGTAATAGCCTTCCAGCATCGTGTTGAAGGAGGGCCACTCCTTGACGAGATATTTCTCGCCATACTGCTGGGGGCGGAAGAAGGTGTACTCCACAGGCTTGCCGTCCGGAGCGGTGACGCTGCACGGACAGCCGCCCGCGTCGTAGATCTCTTTCAACTCGTCGATGGCCGCCATCAGCCGGACCTTCTGGGCCTCCGTCAGCTCGTTGGCCAGCAGATGTTCTCCGTCAAAGGCGCGCCATGCGGCCTCGCGGCAGACCACCGGTCCGACACCGGCCACCGTTTTGTTCAGGGCGTCTGCCACCGGCAGATCGCGCTCGCAGGCCGCCGCCACGATGGACGCCGAGCTGACGGCCAGAAAATCAGGCCGGGCAGGCTTGGGGGGCGTCGTGTAGGGCAGGCCGGGCAGGAGCTGACGGACATCGCTGTCCTCGAAATCCACCCGCTTGAGGGCATCGATGATCTTGCCGTTCTGCACCAGCACCAGATTGGAGTAACGGCCCATCAGCTCGGCGCAGAGGATGTTGCGCACAAGGTCGCCCATCTCGTTGGTACACTGGAACTCGAAGTAGACGATTCGGTCGCCCGGCTCCATCCGGACATCCAGCAGACGCCCACCGGTGAGATGCTTGCGCATCAGCATACAGAAAGAAGGCGGCGTCTCGGGGTTTTCGAAGCTCTCCTCGGTCAGGCAGACTCGCGCTGAGCCGCTCCGGGCCGACAGCAGCAGGCTGTAAGTCTCCGTACGGGTGCGCAGGGTGATGACCAGCTCGTCGCGGGTCGGCTCAAACAGTTTTGCGATTTTGGCGTCAGCCAGCGTGGTCTTCAGCTCCGCCGCCGTCAGCGCCAGTGTCGCGGCATCCAATGCCATTTATATTACCTCGTTTTTTGCAGATCGGCAAGACCTGTCCAGCCCTGCCGATCTGCTTCTTTGTATTATAAATAAGTATAGGGGTCCCGGGCATCCTCGCTCACAAGGATTTCCAGCTCCGGAAAGGCCGTGCGCAGCTTCTCCGCCACTGCCGCCGTCACCGGGAACTCCGTAGCGTAGTGGCCCGCTGCGATGAGCGAGAGCCCCAGACGCTTTGCGTCGATGGCGTGGTGGTGGTTGGCCTCGCCGGTCAGCAGGCAATCCGCACCCCGTCCAATGGCGTCCTCAAAGAGGCTTCCGCCTGCACCGCTGATGACGGCCAGCCGCCGCACCACCTTGCCGGTGTCGGCGAACTTGACCTGCACCGCAGGGCCATTGAACGGCTGATTGCAGCGGGAGGCAAGCTCTTTCTGCGCCTTTTTTGCCAGCTCGGGAACTGTGACGGGCTCAATTCTGCCCACACGGCCGCAGCCCTCGGCGAACGCTTCCATCTCCCGCATCCCAAAGATACCGGCCAGCACCTCATTGACGCCGCCCTCGGCGGCATCGAGATTCGTATGCATACAAATCGCCGAGATACCGTTTTTCACCAGCTGGAAGGCCACGTCCTGCCCACTCAGCTTTTTGAGGGGCGAGAAGATGACCGGGTGGTGGGACACGATGAGCCCGCAGCCCTTCCGGGCGGCCTCTTCCACCACCTCGGGGGTGATGTCCAGCGTCACCAGCACACGGGACACCTCGCCGCCGCAGTCTACCAGCAGGCCAGGATTGTCCCAACTTTCGGCCAGAGCCAGCGGCGCGATGCGCTGCATCTCTTCGTATATCTGCTGTACCGTCGTCATGCTTTGCTCTCCCCTTTTATCAGTTCATCCATCTCTTTCGCCAGCTCTGTGCCGTCCGGCACACCGAGGCGGAGGCGAGGCAGCTTGGCTTTCTGCCATGCGGCGTAGCCTTCCCCCTCCGGCCACTGGCCGGTGAGGCCGAACAGGCACTCTTGGAACGTGGGCGTTTTCACCTCGCCGGTGTACTCGGCGGCCATGACCGCATACCAGCGGCCCGCTGCCTGCACCGGCCGGTCGGCCGCGAGGGCGAAGCCATGTTCCCACAGCCAGCGGCGCAGATCGCTGTGGCGGGTGGCTGGCACCATCACAAGGCGAGGTCCGCCCGGCGCAGATACCCACGGGGCTTTCTCTATGATCTCCCACGTTGTCTGGGCCGAGACGCCCGCCAGCACGATGGTGCTCACCTCGCCCGGAGACAACACAGAAAGACCGTCGCCGAGCCTCAGCTCAGCGCGGTCTTTGCATCCGGCATATTCCAGCGTCTGTTCTGCCTTTGCCAGCGGGCCGGGGCGCAGGTCGGCCCCGATGACTTTGGGGTACTTCCCCGAAGCGGCCAGCACCGCCGTCAGCTTGCCGTGGTCGCAGCCGATGTCGGCCACCGGCTCACCGGGGCGCACCAGCTCAGCGGCAGCGCTCAGACGCGCATCCAGTGTCGGCAGCACTCAGGACTTCTTGGAGGCCAGATGAGCGTTCAGCTTCTCCAGCAGCTCGTCACAATCCACACCGTGGACCTCGCAGGCTTCCTCGATGCTCTCGCCGCGGGAGGCGGGGCAGCCCAGGCAGTGCATACCGATCTCCATGAAGTAGGGAGCGGTGCTCTGGTCCATATCCAGAATGTCGCCGATGATGGTCTCACGGGTGACCTGCTTCACAGCCTTGGCTTCGTCCTTCTTGAGCATATTGAAAATATCAAACATGGTAGTTGTCCTTTCTGTCTCTTACGATGCGCCTTTGCGGCGCTCAGCTATAATATACCCCAATCATATCCTATATTTCAAGTAGTAATTGAAAAAAGCCCCCGCACTGCAAGCAGTGCGGGGGCCGTTAAGCTTCAGATTGTAGAATCAGCGCTTAGTTCTGCTTCATGCGAGCGAAGCAGTCAGAGCAGTAGACCGGACGGTCCTCACGGGGCTGGAAGGGAACCTTGCAAGCCTTGCCGCAAGCTGCGCAGACCGCGTCGAACATCTGGCGCTCACCGCCGTTGCTGCGTGCGCCGCCGTTCTTGCGGGCATCACGGCAGGGCTTGCAGCGCTGGGGCTGGTTCTCAAAGCCGCGAGATGCGTAGAACTCCTGCTCACCAGCAGTCCAAACAAACTCCTTGCCGCAGTCCTTGCAAACTAAAGTCTTGTCTTCGAACATAGTAGTATCTCCTCTTTGTTTAGTTCTTGCCCACGGAAGGATTGTAACCATACCTTTGGTTTTTAGGGACCATAGCGCTGATCGTAAGCTTACCAGGGGCTTGAATGAGTAAACGTCCTCTAGCTGAGGACTCCCTTATTGTACCGTTCTTTTTTTGATTTGTCAACCAAAAAACAACCCCTCGTCCGCTTTTTTGTGCATTCGGCATAATAAGACGGTCTTTGCTCGTGCAAAACAGCAAAAAGGCCACACCGCCCTTTGGGGGAGCGGTGCGGCCTTGAATGCCTTAAATGCAGAGATTACTTCTCGAGGACTTCCTTGGTGTCGCGGGCGATCATCAGCTCCTCGTCGGTAGCGATGACCAGAGTGCGGACCTTGGCGCCCCAGGCGGTGATGTCGCAGACATCGCCCACGGGATGCTCGTTCTTCTCGGTATCGATGCGGATGCCCAGCCAATCCATGTGGTGGCAGACCTTTGCACGGGCGATCTCGTCGTGCTCGCCGATGCCGCCGGTGAAGACGATGGCGTCCACACCGCCCATAGCTGCGATGTAGCTGCCGACGACCTTCTTGATCTGGTAGTTCAGCATGTCAGAAGCCAGCTGAGCGCGCTTGTTGCCGTGGAGAGCAGCCTCCTCGACGTCACGCTTGTCGCTGGAAACACCGGAGATGCCCAGCAGGCCGGACTTCTTGTTCAGGATCTCGTCCAGCTCGTGGCCGGTGATGTTCAGGGTGTACTTCAGGTAGTTGACCACAGAGGGGTCCAGGTCGCCGCAGCGGGTACCCATCATCAGGCCGGCCAGCGGGGTCATTCCCATGGAGGTATCAACGACCTTGCCCTGATCGACAGCGGCGATGGAGGAGCCGTTGCCCAGATGGCAGGTGATGAGCTTCAGGCGCTCAATGGGCTCCTCGAGGTACTCAGCAGCCTTGTGAGCAACATACTTGTGGCTGGTGCCGTGGAAGCCGTAGCGGCGGACGCCGTACTTCTCATAGTACTCATAGGGGATGGCGTACATATAAGCCTTCGGGGGCATGGTGCTGTGGAAAGCGGTGTCGAAGACAGCGACCATCGGGACGTTGCCGAAGACCTTGCGGGCTGCCTCGATGCCGAGGATGCCTGCGGGGTTGTGCAGAGGAGCCAGGGGGCTCAGCTCACGGATGGTGTTGATGACCTCGTCGGTGATCAGGCAGCTGGCCTTGAACTTCTCACCGCCGTGGACGACGCGGTGGCCGATGGCGCTGATCTCGCTGACATCGTCGATGCACTTGCCCTCGCCGGTGGTCATCTTCTTCACGACCTCAGCAAAAGCCTCGGTGTGGGTGGGGAAGATCGCGGGAGTGGTAGCCTTGTGGCCGTTAGCTTCATGGGTGATCATGCTGCTCTCCATGCCGATGCGCTCGCACAGACCCTTGCACAGCACCTTCTCACCGTCCATATCGATGAGCTGATATTTCAGGGAAGAAGAACCACAGTTGATAACCAGAATTTTCATCTTCTTGTTTCCTCCAGATATGTTTTTGTCCACCCCCGAAAGGGCAGAATTTTACAGATTCCTAGAATTATTATATAATAGGGTCGGCCGGTTTTCAAGCCGCAATGGCGGCAAAGCCTGCCACGAAGTCCCCGGGCTTTTTGTACATCCTGCCCAGAATCCTGTCATTCTGCCCCAGTTCTCCATGCAGTATGACAGATATTTCACAAACTTTTGAGGTCACGCCATGAAATTTGCCGGTATCATCGCCGAATACGACCCCTTCCACAACGGCCACGCATGGCAGCTGGCGCAGGCAAAAGCGCTGGGTGCAGAGCACGTTGCCGTCGCCATGAGCTGTTCGCTGGTGCAGCGAGGGGCGCTGCCCCTCCTGCCTGAAGCTGTCCGCACCCGGTCCGCCCTCACCTGCGGGGCTGACCTTGTGTTTGCCCTGCCTGCTCCCTGTGCCTGCGCGGGGGCAGAGGCGTTCGCCCGGGCGGGCGTGGCGCTGCTTGCCGCCGCTGGGTGTGACGGTCTGGTGTTCGGTGCCGAGACGCCCGACGCGGCCCTTCTGATGGAGGCCGCCGAGCTTCTTGACAGCGACTCCTACCGCGCCGCCCTGAAAGCCCAGCTTGCGGGCGGCGCACGGAGCTTCGCCGCCGCGCGGCAGGCCGCCGCGGCGGAGCTTGCATCTGACGAGCGGGTCGCCGCCCTGCTGGACAAGCCCAACAACAACCTCGCTGTCGAATACTGCCGGGCCATCCGCAGCCTTGCGCCTCGGATGGAGGCTTATCCCCTGCCCCGGCAAGGCGCGAACCACGGTGAGGCGCTCCACTCTGCCCACGGGCAGTTCGCCAGCGCCAGCGCACTTCGCAAGCTCTGGGCCGAGGGCGGAGCGGACGCCGTCGCGCCTTACGTTCCCGAGGCGGTCTTCCCGCTTTATCAGGAGGCTTACGCCGCCGGGCAGTACACCGATTTTTCCGCCGCCGGGCGGTGCGAGCTGGCCCTTCTCCGGTCTGCCTGCCGGGGCAAAGCGCCCTTTGCAGACATCCGCGGCGTCTCCGAAGGGCTGGAGCACCGTCTGGAAGCCGCCGTCCGTACCAGCACCACCTACGACGAACTGCTGGACGCTCTCACCACCGTCCGCTACCCCCGGGCGCGGATGCGCCGCCTCGCCATGGACGCCGCGCTGGGCTGCACCGCCGACAGTCTCCCCGCCCTTCCGCCCTATCTCCACCTGCTGGGAGGGAAGAAGGACGCCCTTCCTTTATTAAAAAATTGCACCCTCCCTGTCTCCCACTCGCTGGCCCGTCTGCGGGGATCAGGCGGTGCCTCCGCTCGGATGGCTGAGGCGCAGCTTGCCGCCGCCGATTTTGGTACGCTCTGCCGCGTTTCACCCGAGGCAATGGGCGGTCTACTTCGTCAAAAAAATATCTTTTTGACGTAATGACAGAAATTTTTCTGCAAATTTTGTCATTTCGGCACTTGTATGCCGAGGCAGTTTCGGTGTATTATAGTAAAGATACTTGTATACAACGCCGCCTGTTCGACAGGCACAAGGAGGAACCATGGCACTTCACGTTCTGGACGAAGCCAACCGCTGCCTCGGCTGCAAAAAGCCGATGTGCCAGCAGGGCTGCCCCATCCACACCAACATTCCCGAGGTCATCCGCCTGCTCAAGGACAATCACCTCGACGACGCC
This sequence comes from Faecalibacterium longum CLA-AA-H243, assembly GCF_020687245.1. Taxonomy (GTDB): domain Bacteria; phylum Bacillota; class Clostridia; order Oscillospirales; family Ruminococcaceae; genus Faecalibacterium; species Faecalibacterium longum. The sequence continues at coordinate 47,103 of NZ_JAJEQG010000003.1, forward strand.
GGCCGGATGCTGTTTGAAAACAACCCCCTGACCACTGTGTGCAGCCTCGTGTGCAACCACGAGAACCAGTGCGAGGGCCACTGCATCCGCAACCGGATGCCCAGCCACGACCCCGTCCACTTCTCCATCATCGAGGACTACATCTCCACCACCTACGCCAACAAGATGACTTCCGGCCCCGCCCCCAGGAACGGCATGAAGGCCGCTGTCGTCGGCTCCGGCCCTGCGGGCCTGACCGTCGCCGTCCTGCTGGCACGCTGGGGTTACGATGTCACCATCTTCGACGCCCGCGACAAGATCGGCGGCGTCATGCGGTACGGCATCCCCAACTACCGCCTGCCCGACAGCGTGCTGGACGACTTCCAGTACCGCCACCTCGAGCTGAAGGGCATCCACGTCCGCCCCAATACCGCCATCGGCAAGACCATCACCATCGACGACCTCTTCCGGGACGGCTACAAGAGCGTCTTTATCGGCGCTGGTCTGTGGAAGGCCAACGCCATGCACATCAAGGGCGAGACGCTGGGCAACGCGGCCTTCGGCATCGACTATCTGGCCAACTCCAAGGCCTTCCAGCTGGGCGACGACATCGCCGTCATCGGCGTGGGCAACTCCGCCATGGACTGCGCCCGCACTGCCATCCGCAACGGCGCACGCCACGTCACCTGCTACGCCCGCCGCGACGAGGAGTGCATCAGCGCTTCCGAGCATGAAGTGCGGTACGCCAAGCTCGAGGGCGTGGGCTTCCGCTTCTGCAAGGCTCCGGTGGAGATCCGTGAGAACGGCATCATCTGCCGCGACACCGTGAAGGGCGAGGACGGCAAGTTCACCCAGGTAGAGGGCAGCGAGACCTTCTATCCCCACACCGGCGTCATCGTCTCGGTGAGCCAGGGTTCTGAGAACTCCCTCGTCAAGACCACCACCGGCATCGAGACCAACCAGCGCGGCCTGCTCACTGTCAACGAGGACGGCAGCACCACCCGCGAGGGCGTGTTCGCCGGCGGCGACGCCGTCATGGGCGCGCGCACCGTCGTGGAGGCCGTGGCCATCGCCAAGAAGGTGGCCGAGTCCATGGACGCCTACATGAAGGCTCTGCCCGCCGACAACACTCCCGACCCCTACGCCGATATTCCGGTGTTCTCCACCCCGACTTCTGACGTTCTGGCAAAGCAGGGCATCTAAATCCTGATCTCCAAGGCTGCTGTGCAAAAGCGCGGCAGCCTTTTCTTTTTGTAACATTTCTGTTTCTTTGCCAATCTTAGCCGCTCTTTTGTTGACGGACTTTTGTCTGTTTTTGTATACTTGATAAGGAAATATCTCTCAATTCCAACGCCCGGCGGCACTGCTTCTGGGCGGGAAAGGCTGGTGGACATCATTATCAAATCATCCATCCCCAAACTTCGGGAGAAGCTGCTGGAGGCACTGCAGGCCGTCCTGCCCATCGCGGCCATCGTGCTGGTGCTCTGTTTCAGCATCGCCCCTGTTTCTCCGAGCATCCTGCTCTGCTTTCTGCTGGGCGCTGCCATGATCATCGTCGGCATCATGTTCTTCACTCTGGGTGCCGAGATGAGCATGACCCCCATGGGCGAGCGGGTCGGCTCCATGCTCACCCGAAGCCAGAACCTTTTTCTCATCATCGGCGTGGGTTTCCTGCTGGGCTTCCTTATCACCATCTCAGAGCCTGACTTACAGGTGCTTGCCAATCAGGTACCCTCCATCCCCAACATGACCCTCATCCTCTCGGTGGCTGCGGGCGTGGGCATCTTCCTCGTCATGGCCTTCCTGCGTATGCTGCTGGGCATCCCGCTGCCCCGGCTGCTGGTCATCTTTTACGCTGCCATCTTCCTTCTGGCTGCATTTGTGCCGAAAGAGTTTCTGGCCGTGGCCTTCGACTCCGGCGGCGTCACCACCGGCCCCATGACCGTCCCCTTCATCATGGCGCTGGGCGTCGGTGTGTCGGCCATCCGCTCCGACCGCCATGCAGCGGACGACAGCTTCGGCCTCGTAGCCCTCTGCTCCGTAGGTCCCATCCTCGCCGTCCTCATCCTCGGCATCGTCTTCAATGCCAGCGAGAGCAGCTACGTGCCGCCGGTCATCCCCGAAGTGGGCGACTCGGTGGAGCTGTGGCAGCTGTTCAGCGAGGGCCTGCCCACCTATCTGCACGAGATTGCCACTTCCCTGCTGCCCATCGTCGTGATGTTCGGCATCTTCCAGCTCGCCGCCCTTCACATCGACCGGCGGACGCTGGGCCGCATCGGCGTAGGCCTCGTCTATACTTACATCGGCCTCGTGCTCTTCCTCACCGGGGCGAACATCGGCTTCATGCCCGCCGGCAACTACCTCGGTCAGGTCCTGGGCGGCCAGAGCAGCCGGTGGCTGCTCATCCCCATCGGGATGCTCATCGGCTACTTTATCGTCCGGGCCGAGCCGGCGGTCTATGTCCTCAACAAACAGGTCGAAGAAGTCACCGACGGTGCCATCTCCGCCGGGACGATGGGCGCGGCCCTCTCGGCCGGCGTTGCCCTCTCGGTGGGCCTTGCGATGGTGCGCGTCCTCACCGGCATCTCGATTCTGTGGTTCCTCATCCCGGGCTACCTCTTCGCCATCAGCATCTCCTTTGTGGTGCCGAAGCTCTACACCGCCATCGCCTTTGACGCCGGCGGCGTGGCCTCCGGTCCCATGACGGCCACCTTCCTGCTGCCGCTGGCGCAGGGTGCCTGCATCGCCGTAGGCGGCAACATCGTCACCGACGCCTTCGGCGTGGTGGCCATGGTCGCCATGACGCCCCTCATCACCGTCCAGCTCATGGGCCTTGTGGCCCAGCTCAAGACCCGCAAGGCCCGCAGCGCCCAGCCCCTGCTGGATACTGCCGCCCTGCTGGCCGAACTGCCGGACGACGCCATCATCGAACTGTAAGGAGGCTTTGCCGTGAATACGCTTTACTGGCTGGTCACCATCACCGACCGCCCCACGACAGACGCCTTTCTGAAGCTGTATAAAAGCTTCGGCGTCGATGTCAGTCTGCGCACTGTGGGTGCCGGCACCGCCGTTCAGGAGACGCTTTCCACCCTCGGGCTGGAAAAGACCGAAAAAGCTGTGCTCTTTGCCATCATCACAGCGGACAGCTGGCCCCGCATCCAGAAAGCCTTGCGCCGCCAGATGCGCATTGATGTGCCGGGTACCGGCATTGCATTCATCGTCCCGGTAAGCAGCATCGGCGGCAAACGCGCCCTGCTGTTCCTCACCGAACACCAGACCCTTGAGCTGAAGGAGGAAAGCACCTTGAAAGATACCCGTTACGACCTGCTGCTGGTCATCGCTAATCAGGGCTACACCGGCTCTATCATGGACGCGGCCCGGGCCGCAGGAGCCGGCGGCGGCACCGTCATCCACGCCAAAGGCACCGGCATGGAGGGCGCGGCCAGGTTCATGGGCATCGACCTCGTGAACGAAAAAGAGCTGGTGCTCATCGTCAGCCGCACTTCCGAGAAGAACGCCATCATGAAAGCCATCATGGACAACGCCGACAAAAAGGCCGGCTCCATCGTCTTCTCGCTGCCCGTCACCGACACTGCCGGCCTGCGCCTGCTGGACGAAGAGTAAAAAATCAAACTTTCATCTGTCAAATGAACAAAAATCCACGCTCCGGCAGGCCGCCGGGCGTGGATTTTTTTACCGTTTTCCGGTATGATAGAAGGGATATGGGAGGAAACGCTATGAATCAGAATCCGCACTGGAAGCAGCTTATCTGGAACTGGGCTTCCATCATCTTCGGCAACGCGCTCTACTCGCTGGCCGTTGCGCTGTTCCTCGAGCCGGCGGGCCTCATCACCGGCGGCGCGACCGGCATCGCACTGGCCATCGGGCGATTGACGGGCCTGCCCGTCTCGGGGCTGCTGTTCTTCATCAACCTCGCCATGCTGGTCTGGGGCTGGGTGGTCCTGGGCCGGGCCTTCGCCCTCAATACGCTGGCCAGCAGTGTTCTCAGCCCCGCCTTCCTCGCCCTGTTCGAGGGGATGGCGAATGGCCGGGTGCTGACGGAGGACATCTTCCTCTGCACCGTCTTTGCGGGCCTCGGCATCGGCGTCTCACTGGGCATCGTCATCCGCTCCGGTGCATCCACCGGCGGCCTCGACATCCCGCCGCTGGTGCTCAACAAATGGTTCAAGCTGCCGGTGTCGGCCACCATGCTGGCTTTCGACATCATGGTCCTGCTGATGCAGGCTGTGTTCAGCCCGATGCCGCAGGTGCTGTACGGCATTGTGATGGTGCTCATCCACACCATCGTCATGGATAAGATGCTGATGATGGGTGCCAGCCGCACCGAGGTAAAGATCATCAGCAGCCAGTCCGACGCCATCTGTGCCGCCATCCTCGAGCAGCTGGACCGGGGCGTGACCATCCTCCACGGCGAGGGCGGCTACACCCACGAGTCCAGCGCCGTGCTTCTGAGCATCGTGTCCAACCGGGAACTGCCCCGGCTGGAAAAGCTGGCCCACAGCATCGACCCCACCTGCTTCCTCATCGTGAGCCATGTCACCGAGGTCAGCGGCCGGGGCTTCTCGATGGATAAGGATTATTTGTAAAACAAAGGGGAATGCCGAACGGCATTCCCCTTTGTTTTACAGTAATGGTGCAATAACTTTCAGTAAAATTCCTGCCAGATGGAGCAGCACTTTGCCCTCCCAGATGCTCTCCCGGGTGGGCTCGACGTCGCGGCAGAATTCCAGCGTCTTCTGGAAATCCTTCTCGATGGCGGGGATGCAGGCGGTATCCTTCATCCAGACCGCATTCTCGAAGTGGTGGTAGAGGCTGCGGTAGTCGAGGTTTATGGTACCCACCACGGCCTCGCTGTCGTCCACCACAAAGACCTTCGCGTGGACGAAACCGGGCAGCCACTCGCTGATCTTCACGCCCGAGTCCAGCAGAGACTTGTAGTGCGTCTTCGCCAGCGCATAGGCGAACTTCTTATCCGGCACATGGGGCAGGATGAGGTGGACGTCCACGCCCCGCTCTGCCGCGAACTTGAGGGCCGTTTCCAGCTCGCCGTCGAGGATGAGGTAGGGCGTCATGATGTGGATGTAGCGCTTGGCGCGGTTGAGCAGGTCGATATAGACCATCTCCCCCACCCGCTCACCGTCCAGCGGGCAATCGCCGTAAGGGGCCGCGAACCCCTTCGCCGGGACGGAGTGGGGCGGCACGGAGAGGAACTTCTCAAACTCCGGCTCCCGGAGGATGCTCCACATCTCGAGGAAGAGGATGGTCAGCGGTCGGACAGCCTCGCCTTCCAGCATGACGGCGGCGTCCTTCCAGCGGCCATACTTCTCGATGTGGTTGATGTACTCGTCGGCGAGGTTCACGCCGCCGGTAAAACCCACCTTGCCATCAATGACGAGAATTTTCCGGTGGTCGCGGTAATTATAATGGGTCGAGACAAAGGGCTGCACCGGCGAGAACACCCGGCACTGGATGCCCAGCTTTTCGAGGCGGCTGGGGTAATCCCGGGGCAGGGTGGTGAACTCGCAGGTGCCATCGTACATCACCCGGACGTCCACGCCCTCAGCGGCCTTGCGGGCCAGCACTTCGAGGATCTTGCCCCACATGAGGCCCTCGTCGATGATGAAGTACTCGAGGAAGATGTACTTCTCGGCCTTTTCCAGTTGGCGCAGCAGCTCTTCGAACTTGGCCTCGCCGCCGGGGAAGTAGGTAACTTCCGTGTTCCTGTAGACCGAGAAGCCGCCGCCCTTTCCGTGGAGATACCGCGCCAGCGAGGCCGCGCCGGGGTCGGCTTCGGCCAGCTCCTGGGCCGCAGCCAGTGGCTGGGGCTGTAAGCCCCGGGCCTCCTCAGTGAGGTGGGTCACCCGCTTTTTCAGGGCGTTGTGGCCGATGTTGCTCTTGACGTAGAAAAACAGCGGTACGCCCACGACCGGCAGGATGGCGATGGTGACCATCCATGTGATCTTAGCACTGTTGTCCATCTCGCTGTTGAGGATGTAGACCACCATGAAGGCCGACATGGCCACACTGCCGCCGAAGTAATGGGGCAGCAGTCCGCCGAACCACCGGAACACGCTCCACAGTACACCGACCTGCAACAGCATGAGCAGCAGCACCAGCCCGAAGCGGCTGAAAATCGCGTGGACGATGCCCTTCTGACCCTTTTTCAGGAGGCGGAGGCCGCCGTCCTCGAACTGCTGCATCCTGTCTTTCATGTTCTGCTGAAGTTCTTCTTTTTTCATGCTTCTCCTTTCGGGCGGAGGGTGACGGCGAACAGCCCCTGGGCCGCGTGGCAGTCCTCCACCAGCTGCTTCGGCTGCGGGCAGACGCCGTGGTCATGCCACGGGTCGTTGAACCAGTAGTTTTTGTCATCGTAGCCCACCAGCAGCAGGCAGTGCTCGTTGCACTTCCATGCAAAGTCGGTGCCATCGGCCAGCAGCCAGTGGTCGCGCTTTTCCGGCACGGGCTGGAAATCCAGCGTCGCCCAGAACACCACCGGCATCCCGGCGTCGATATAAGAGCAAAGCTCTGCCGCCGTCTTGCCGCTCTCGTCCACGACTTCGAACCTGTCGGCTGCGCCCTCGTGCTCCAGAGCGCTGTTCAGGGCCTTGACGATACAGGGCGAATAGCAGCCGTAGCCGGTGTGGTCGTGGGGGTCGCCGGGGTAGACCTGCCACGGGTCAGGGCCGTAGAGTTTTCCGTCCTGTTCCCAGTAAGGGGCGTGGGGCAGGTCGCGGGCGATGAAGGTATCCGGGTCGATGTCGATGCCCACGGCCTGGAGCAGCATGACGCTGCTGATGCTCTCGCAGCCATTGACCCAGCGCTCAGTCTGGTCGATGTACGGGGCAGGAACGATTTTTTTCATCAAAATGCCTCCCAGCAGAGATTCGGCCCTGTCAAAACAGAGCGAAGTGTGTTATTATGTAGGATAAGAATATTATACCCTACTCTGGGGATTTTTTCTACAACAATCGGCACGCGGAGGTTTTTGGAACATGAATAATCTGATCATCGGCATCGCAGGCGGCTCCGGCAGCGGCAAGACCACACTGGCCTGTCGGCTCAAGGCACTTTTCGGGGAGGACGAGGTGCGTCTCATCTCCCACGACAGCTACTACAAGCGCCACGACGAGCTGCCCTTTGAAGAACGCTGCAAGCTGAACTACGACCACCCGGACGCCTTCGACAACGCCCTGCTCATCTACCACTTACAGGAGCTGAAGGCAGGCCGCGCCATCGACTGCCCGGTGTACGACTACGCCGACCACAACCGCAGCAACGAGGTCCAGCACATCGAACCGGCCCCCGTCCTCATCGTGGAAGGCATCCTCCCCTTCGTGGAGCCGGAGCTGTGCGCCATGTTCGACTACAAAATTTTCGTGGACACCGATGCCGATGAGCGCATCCTGCGCCGTCTGGTGCGGGACGTCAAGGAGCGCGGCCGCTCCCTCGACAGCGTCATCAACCAGTACCTCACCACCGTCAAGCCCATGCATGAGGCTTTCGTTGAGCCCAGCAAGCGCAACGCTGACATCATCGTCCCCAACGGCGGCGAGAACACCACCGCCATCGAGATGCTGGCTCACCACATCCGCAGCCTCATCGAGAAGGCAAATATGCTCTAAAAGCTTCTAATACAGCAAAAGCCGGAGCCCCCGCGGGGGCTCCGGCTTTTGTTTCAGCTGTTACTCCTTGATGGAGGTGCGCACCAGCGCGCGCTTGAGGCGGGCCTGTGCCATCTCGTACTCGCGGCGGTCGAGGTCTTTGCGGGCCAGGATCTCTTCGGCGCGCTTTTTTGCGGCCTCGGCGCGGGTGTGGTCGATCTGCTCAGCCCACTCCCATGTGGTGGCTACCAGACGCACCTCACCGTCCAGCACGGTGAGCATCCCGCCCATGCAGGCGGCACGGCGGCGGCTGCCCTCGGCATCAACGATGTGGGCCTCGCCCATGCCCAGCGCGGTGCAGTAGTCGCCGTGCTTGGCCAGAATGGCAAGGTCACCGTCGATGGCGCGGCAGACCACACGCTCGGCCTGCCCTTCAAAGGCGCAGCCGTCCGGTGTGACCACCGTCAGATGAAAGGTCGTCATGGTTTACCCCTTCTTCGCCTTAGCGAACACATCGTCGATGGTGCCTGCGAACAGGAAGGCGCTCTCGGGCAGGTCGTCGCACTCGCCGTTCAGGATCATGCGGAAGCCGCGCAGCGTCTCTTTCAGCGGGACGTACTGGCCGGGCATACCGGTGAACTGCTCTGCAACGTGGAAGCTCTGGCTCAGGAAGCGCTGCACCTTGCGGGCGCGGCTGACGGTGCGCTTGTCATCCTCGCTCAGCTCGTCCATGCCCATGATGGCGATGATGTCCTGCAGCTCCTTGTAGCGCTGCAACACCTTCTGGACCGCACGGGCGATTTCATAATGCTCCTGACCCACGACCTCCGGGCTGAGGATACGGCTGGTGGAGTCCAGCGGGTCCACAGCGGGGTAGATGCCCTGAGAGGCAATGTCACGGCTCAGAACCGTGGTAGCGTCCAGATGGGTGAACGTCGTTGCAGGAGCGGGGTCGGTCAGGTCGTCGGCGGGGACGTAGACAGCCTGCACCGAGGTGATGGAGCCCTTGCGGGTGGAGGTGATGCGCTCCTGCAGAGCGCCCATCTCGGTAGCCAGCGTAGGCTGGTAGCCGACGGCGGAGGGCATACGGCCCAGCAGAGCCGACACCTCAGAGCCTGCCTGGGTGAAGCGGAAGATGTTGTCGATGAAGAGCAGCACGTCCTGATTCTTGACGTCGCGGAAATACTCCGCCATGGTCAGGCCGGACAGTGCCACGCGCATACGGGCTCCTGGGGGCTCGTTCATCTGGCCGTAGACCAGCGCCGTCTTGTTGATGACGCCGCTCTCGGTCATTTCACCGTAAAGGTCGTTGCCCTCACGGGTGCGCTCGCCGACACCGGTGAACACCGAGTAGCCGTTGTGCTCGGTGGCGATGTTGTAGATCAGCTCCTGGATAAGGACGGTCTTGCCGACACCGGCACCGCCGAACAGGCCGATCTTGCCGCCCTTGGCGTAGGGGCAGATGAGGTCAACGACCTTGATGCCGGTCTCCAGAATTTCGGTGGTGGACTGCTGCTCCTCATAGCTGGGAGCGGGGCGATGGATGGGCCAGTAAGCCTCCGGGGTGGGGGCGGGCTTATTGTCCACCGGCTCACCCAGCAGGTTGAACACGCGGCCCAGGCACTGGTCGCCGACGGGGACCTTGATGGACTCGCCGGTGTCCACGGCCTCGGTGCCGCGCACCAGGCCGTCGGTGCTGCTCATGGCGATGCAGCGGGCGACGTTGTCACCGGTCAGCTGCGCCACCTCGACCACCAGCTTCTGGCCGTGGTTGTCGATCTCGATGGCGTTGAGCAGGTCCGGCAGCTCTCCATCCTTGAACTGGATGTCCAGCACCGGGCCGATGACTTGGATCACCTTGCCGATGTGTTTTTCGGACATAGGCTACAACTCCTTCTCTTAAACCTCTCCGTCATCGCTGCGCGATGCCACCTCCCCTACCGAGGGGAGGCCTTGGCATTCCGCAAAGCTTCATCTCTTCGCCAGAGGCTCCCCTACCAGGGGAGCTGTCGAGCGATAGCGAGACTGAGAGGTTGGTTCATTTTTTAATTTTCCGCACCAGCCACGATCTCGGTGATCTCCTGCGTGATGGCGGCCTGACGGGCGCGGTTGTAATACAGATTCAGATGCTCTATCATCTCGCCGGCATTCTTGGTGGCGGCATCCATGGCGGTGCGGCGGGCGGCCAGCTCACTGGCCACGCTCTCGCACACGGCGCCGTAGAGGACACCAGCCACATACTCGGGGATGATAGCGCCGAACACTTCCTCGCAACTGGGTTTGTACAGGATCTGGCTCCGACGGGCCTCAGCCTTCTGGGCCTCGGTGGGCTCGATGGTCAGGGGCAGCACCTCGAGGGTGGTGGCCGTCTGGGTCATCATGGAGTCAAAGCGGGTGTAGCAGAGCTTCACCGCGTCGTACTCGCCCTTGAGGAAGCCTTCCGTTATCTGGTGGGACAGGGTGAAGCACTCGCTCACCGACACATCCGCCGCCATCAGCACCTCGGGGGTGAAGAGGCCGGCCCCGTGGTGGGCGAAATACTCTGCGGAGCGCTTGCCGATGGGCAGCACGGTGACGGGGCCTTCGGCGGCGTCGGCCTGCTTGAACACATTGGCGTTATAGCCGCCGGCCAGGCCGCGGTCGCCCGCGATGACTACCAGCAGAGTCCGCTTGATGTCGTCCCGGCGCAGATAGGGATTGCGGGCGCGGGGGTCTGCCGCCGCTATCTTGGTCAGCGATTCGTACAGCGTCTCAAAGTAGGGGCGGCTGTGCTCCACCCGCTCCTTGGCACGGCGCATTTTGGAGGAAGCCACCAGCTCCATAGCCTTGGTGATCTGCATGGTACTCTCTACGCTTTTGATGCGCAGCTTGATGTCCTTCATGGAACCTGCCATGCGTTACGCCTCCTTCCTGTCAGTGTGCCTTGATAAAGTTCTCGGTGTAAGCGGACAGCACACCCTTCAGAGCTTCCTCGGCGTCCTTTTCCAGCTTGCCGGTGGTGCGGATGGTCTCCATCACGGAAGCACCGGCTGCGTCGGTATCGAGATACTCGTACAGGCCCTTCTCGTACTCGGCCACGGCAGGCACCTTGATGTTCACGAGGTAGTCGTGGATGGTCGCGTAGAGGATGGCCACCTGCTTTTCGACCGCAACGGGAGCGGAGCGGTTCTGCTTGAGCACCTCAACGATGCGCTCGCCCTGTGCCAGACGGGCCTTGGTGTCGGCGTCCAGGTCGGAGCCGAACTGCGCGAAGGACTGCAGCTCACGGTACTGAGAATAAATCAGCTTCAAAGTACCGGCGACCTTCTTCATGGCCTTGATCTGGGCGTTGCCGCCGACACGGGAGACCGAGATGCCGGGGTTGACGGCCGGCATGACGCCCGAGTGGAACAGCTCCGTCTCAAGGAAGATCTGGCCGTCGGTGATGGAGATGACGTTCGTGGGGATGTAGGCGGACACATCGCCCGCCTGCGTCTCGATGATGGGCAGTGCCGTCAGGCTGCCGCCGCCCAGCTCGTCGGAGAGCTTGGCCGCGCGTTCCAGCAGACGGGAGTGCAGATAGAAGACGTCGCCGGGGTAAGCCTCACGTCCCGGAGGACGGCGGATCAGCAGCGACAGGGCGCGGTAAGCGACAGCGTGCTTGGACAGGTCGTCGTAGATGATAAGGACGTGCTTGCCCTTGTGCATGAAGTATTCGCCCATGGCGCAGCCGGAGTAGGGAGCGATATACTGCAGGGGCGACAGCTCGGATGCCGTTGCCGACACCACGATGGTGTAGCTCATGGCACCGGCCTCGGTGAGGCTCTGCACGAGGTTTGCCACGGTAGAGCGCTTCTGGCCGATGGCGACGTAGATGCAGATGACGTCCTTGCCCTTCTGGTTGATGATGGTATCGGACGCGATGGTGGTCTTGCCGGTCTGGCGGTCGCCGATGATCAGCTCACGCTGGCCGCGGCCGATGGGGATCATGGAGTCGATGGCCTTGATGCCGGTCTGCAGCGGCTCCTTGACGGGCTGGCGCTCGATGATGCCGGGAGCAGGGCTCTCGATGGGGCGGAACTCCGTCGTCTCGATGGGGCCTGCACCGTCGATGGGCTGGCCCAGTGCGTTGACGACACGGCCGATCAGTGCCTCGCCCACAGGGACGGACACGACCTTGCCGGTGCGCTTGACGGTGCTGCCCTCTTTGATTCCGACGTCAGAGCCCAGCAGAACGATGGAGACGGTGTTCTCCTCGAGGTTCTGGGCCATGCCGTACTCGCCGTTCTCAAACTGGAGCAGCTCGCCTGCCATGCACTTTTCCAGACCGCTGGCGCGGGCGATGCCGTCGCCCACCAGAATGACCGTGCCGACCTCGCTCTGCTCGATGACATTTTCGTAATGCTTGATCTGAGCACGGATGATCTTGGAGATCTCTTCAGGTTTCAGTTGCATTGTTGTGTCTTCACCACTCAATTCTTTGTAAACTTTCGGGTGGATAGCCCTCTCAGGCACTTCGGTCCAGCTTTGCCTTCTCGCCTTGCGGCTCCGAGAGCAGCCGGGCTTCGCGTTTACCCGAGGGCTTCGTATTCGTTACAGTGTTGCTGCTGCGATGCTGCTGCGCAGGCCGGCGAGACGGCTGCGGACGGTGCCGTCCAGCTCGGTGCCTTCGATGTCCAGCCGGATGCCGCCCAGCACAGCAGGCTCGACCTTCGTTTTGAGGTCGATGTGCCTGCCGGTGACTTTTTCCAGCTTTTCGTGCAGGCGCCTGGTCTGCTCTGCCGTGAGAGGCACAGCGGAAACAGCAGTCGCTTCCAGAATGCCGTGAGCCTCATTGTAGCGCAGGCGGTAAGCCCGGGCGCAGCCCGGCAGCTCCCGCAGAGCGCCTTTTTCGCACAGCAGCTTCATAAAGTTGAGCACATAGAGGTGGACCTGCCCGCGGAAGGCTTCGTCCAACAGCGCACAGCGCTCTTTCTTGGGGATGCTGGGGATGCTGAGCAGATGCAGATACTCGGCGTCCCCGTTCAGCAGGGCGGTCACGCCATCCAGTTCGCCCAGAATGCGCTCGTCCAGCCCTTCCTCCGCGGCCAGGTCGTACAGGCTTCCGCCGTACATCCTTGCAGTCTCGGTCATGATGCTTCACCCACGTTTTTGATAAATTCGTCGATCAGGTCCTGATGGTCAGCCTCTTTGATCTCGCGCTCGACCACCTTGGAGGCGATCTCCATTGCCATACCGCCGATCTCGTCCTTGACCTCGTTGACAGCCTTCTTGCGCTCCTGCGCAATGTCGGCCTCGGCCTTCTGCTTGAGGGCAGCGGCCTGTGCGCGGGCCTCGCCCAGCAGCTCTTCGCTGCGGGCAGTAGCCGTCTTCTGGGCGGCGGCCACGATCTGGTTGGCCTCGGTGCGGGCATTCTGCAGGTTCTGCTCGTACTCCGCCTTCATGGCCTCGGCCTCGGTGCGCAGCTTTTCGGCGTCCGCGATCTGGCTGTCCGCCTTGGCCTTGCGCTCGGCGATGACTTTTTTGACCGGGTTCAGCAGCAGCTTTTTGAAGATCACCAGCTGGATCATCAGGTTGCAGATCTGGGCCAGAAACGTCCAGCCATCCAGCGTGATCAATGCCTGATAAAGTTGCATAAGCGTCTCCCCTTTCTCTTGAAATCAAGCTCTGAAAGGAGCGCTTACTGCAGGTAGTTCATGAACATACCGGGTGCGAGGAAGATGAGCAGCAGACCGGTGACGAAGCCGTAGATACCGGTGGTCTCAGACAGTGCGACGCCGAGGATGAGGGTGCTGGTCACGTCGCTCTTGCACTCGGGCTGACGACCGACAGCCTCACAGGCAGCAGCGGCAGCGTTGCCTTCGCCGATACCAGGGCCGATACCTGCGATCAGTGCGCAGCCTGCGCCGATGCCGCAGCCAGCCAGAGCGATACCACGAGCAAGGAATTGAAAGTCAGTCATAGTTTGTGTCCTCCTGAAAATGTTTGTTTTTGGGGGATGCCGGGGTGGGATGCTTACTCCTCACCGGCAGCACGTTTGATGAAGATGGTGGTCAGGGTACAGAAGATGAACGCCTGAATGCAGCCGCCGAACCAGTCGAAATACAGGCCCGTGAAGGCCGGGATGCCGATCTGGAACAGCTGAAGCTGGCTCAGGAATCCGGGCAGCCAGCCAAAAATGACGTGGCTCAGGCTCGCCAGCGCCCAGTACAGCAGGGTGGAGATAACGGTACCGGACAGGATGTTGCCGAAGTGACGGAAGGCCATGCTGACAGGGGTGGACACCTCCGACAGCACATTGATGGGCGCCATCAGGAAGATGGGGTCCAGCAGGCCCTTCAGATAGGCGAGGATGCCGTTGGTCTTTATCTTGTAGTACATGATGATGATGAACACCACGATGGCCCAGGCCGCCTCGGTGTTCAGGTCTGCCGTGGGGCTCCACAGGCCTACCACACTGATCAGGTTGCAGCCGATGCTGAGTGCGAAGATAGCACCCACCAGCGGGATGAACTTATCAAAGTGCCAGCCCATGTTGTCGTGGACGAACTGGTCCAGCCGTTCCACGATGAACTCGGCGGCGGCCTGCCGTTTGGAGACGTTTTCCAGTTTGAGGTCACGCCCCAGCCAGAAGGCCAGAGCCGAGAGCAGCGCCATGACGATCCATGTGCTCACAAGAGTCTGGGTGATCTTGAAATCGCCCAGCACAGGGATATTGGTATGGATGGTATACAGGATCTTTGCGCCGTTCAGTTCCATTTGTTACGTTTCACCCCCTTTTTCATCGGGTGCGGACTGCTGCGCGTCGGCAGGTTCGGGGTCGTCCTCCACCGAGACGTCCACCGGCTCTGCCTTCGGCGTGAGCGGTTTGTACTTGCCCGTTATTTGCAGGTAATAAATGGTAACACGGGGGAAAAACAGCGGCAGCACACTGGCAAAGGGCTGGAAGCAGGGGGCCGCGACGGCCACCACCACCCACAGCGCCTGCAGCAGCATCCGGCTGTTGTAGGAAAGCTGTAATGTTGCCTTGCGGCGCTTCTCATCCGGCTCGTCGATGATTTTTTGGACCACGAAGCAGATGCCCGCAAAGTTGCCGATGGCGACGGCTGCGCCCACGAGGCTGCCGAGGACGACCGTATAGTCGAACTTCACCCAGCCCACCAGATGCAGCGCCGCGAAAAGCACCCACATGATCGCGGTGCAGAATGCCGTGCCGCCCGCGATGCGGAGCAGCTCCTTTTTGGATTCCGGCTGTAATTTCATAGATGTAGCTCTCCCTTATCTCATAAATGCGAGTTAAAGCCTGTCCGGCGGGGCTTGTCCTTTTTGGAGCGGTCGAGCCGCTCTTTGACGAAGACCCAGAAGTTCTGCGCCCCGGCGGCAAGCCCCAGCAGCACAGCGGGCAGATACACCCACATGGGCCAGCCCCAATGGCTGACGGCCCACCAGCAGCCGCCCAGACACATCACCAGCGGCAGCAGCATATTCAACCCCAGCTGGGTCAGCCAGACCAGGTCTTCCAGTGCCTTGTACCAGCCCTTCACGGTCCGGCTCCCCTCCCTCTGCGTGCGCTCCGGGCCGCTCTGTCTTTTTTGCCCGATCTGCACGTTAAACTTTGAACAAAGGCTCTTTACTCTCCATTATACTCAAAACGGCTGTAAAATTCAATCAATTTTCTACTGCTTTTTAGCAAAATTCTATAAACGCAGAGAAGTTCGTCGCTTCTAACCAAAAGTTTTTCGGTTCAACCGCTGTTCTTCTCCGTGTCATTTATCATTCTGCCCCGTTTGAGAAAGAAAAAGCGTTTCCTTTTGGGACGATTTTGCTGAAAGGCACAAAAAGCCCCGGCGGGCGCTGTCCTAAAACAGTACCCGCCGGGGCGTAAATCGTGCTTTGGTCTATCTTTTACCAGAGGTTTGCAGTCTCATTGTAGAGGCCCTCATAGCTCTTGGCAGAGACATCCCAGCTGAAGTCGCACTCCATGTCGTACCTGATAAGGTTGTTCCAGTTTTCCTTGCTGTAGTAGCGGTCCTGTGCGCGGCAGCAGGCATCGTACAGCTCGTGGGCGCTGTAGCCCGCGAAGGTGAAGCCATTGCCCTCGCCGAGGGTGCAGTCGTGGATGGAGTCGCGCAGACCACCGGTCTCGCGGATGATGGGAGGCGTGCCGTAACGGCAGGCGACCATCTGGGCCAGACCGCAGGGCTCGCTCTTGGACGGCATGATGAAGGCATCTGCGCCGGCATAGATCTCCTGCGACAGGGTGGGTTCAAAGCCGATGTAGGTGCCTACACGGCCCGGATGACGGCCGCACAGGTCGGAGAAGAAGTTCTCGTACTGGCTCTCGCCGCTGCCCAGGATGACCAGCTCGATGCCGCGGTCCACGAGGCCGTCGGCCACGCTCTGCACGAGATCGAAGCCCTTCATGCCGACCATGCGGCTGACCATTGCAAAGACGGGGCTGCCGTCCTTGTTGAGGCCGAACCTATCCTGCAGAGCCTCCTTGCACTTTGCCTTGCCCTCTTCGAAGTTGTTGACATCGTAGTTGAAGGCGATGTGGGGGTCGGTAGCAGGGTTGTTGGCGTCCATGTCGATACCGTTCAGGATGCCGCAGAGCTTGTACTGCTTCTCGCGCAGCAGAGCGTCCAGACCGTAGCTGAACCACGGGTCGAGGATCTCCTGTGCATAGGTGGGGCTGACGGTGGTGATCTTGTCTGCCGTCTCGATGGCACCCTTCATGAAGTTGGCGCAGCCATCGTACTCCACGATATGCTGGTCGCGGCGGCCGATGCCGCAGGTGTCTTCCAGAATATCAGTGCCGTACTTGCCCTGATAGGCGATGTTGTGGATGGTGAAGATGGTCTTGATGCGGTTGAACTTGTCCAGATGACGATAGTACAGGTTCAGGTACACCGGCACCAGAGCGGTCTGCCAGTCGTTGCAGTTGATGATGTCGGGGGTAAAGTCGATGTAGAACAGGGTCTCCAGCACTGCGCGGGAGAAGAAGGCGAAGCGCTCGCCGTCGTCGTAGAAGCCGTAGAGGCCGCGGCGCTTGAAGTAATACTCGTTGTCGAGGAAATAGTAGGTCACGCCATCGACCTCAGCCTTGAACAGGCCGCAGTACTGGCTGCGCCAGCCCACAGGGACCGAGTAGTTGGTAACGTATTCCAGTTTGTCGCGGAACTTCAGGTCACCATACAGTGGCATGATGACGCGGGCATCCACGCCGTCCTTGACCAGCGCTTTGGGCAGGGAGCCGGCCACATCGGCCAGACCGCCGGATTTTGCAAAGGGGGTTGCTTCCGAAGCAGCATACAGGATCTTCATAAGATTCGCTCCTTCCTGATAAAACGGATTTATATCTCCTCCCGCTGCGGCAAAAAGAGCGGGCGGGGGTACACACAGTACCCCCGCCCCTCTTTAAGAGGGGCTACCGGGGAGGGAGCCGCCCCTATGGGAGATTCTCAAACGGTTCAGACGATGTGGTTCTTCTGAACGTAAACAGGGAAGCTCTTGGTGCCGCTCAGCTTCTTTTCTGCGGTGATGCGGACGTTCTTGTCCGTCACGACGCAGTCCAGCTCAGCGCCAGGCTCCACCACGGTGTCCTGCATCAGGACGCAGTTCTTGACGACGGCACCTTTCTTGACCTTGACGCCGCGGAACAGCACGCAGTTCTCCACGGTGCCTTCGATGACGCAGCCGTCAGCCAGCAGAGAGTTGCTGACGCTGGAACCGGTGACGTAACGGGTGGGGTTGTCGTCGCGGATCTTGGTGTAAACGGGGTTCTTCTTGGGGAAGAGGGCGTTCAGATTCTTCTCATCAATGAGCTTCAGGTTCTCGTCGAAGTAGCTCTTCATGTCGCAGACATGAGCCACATAGCCGGTGTACTCCAGCGCATGGATGTTCAGGATGTTGACGTTGTGAGCCAGGATGTCGCGCTCGAAGTAGATGAGGCCGCGGGCGGTAGCGTCCTTGACCAGCTTGATGAGGGTCTGGCGCTCCATGACATAGATGTTCAAATCGAGGTTCTGCTTGCCGGGGCGGTAATCGTTGAACAGCAGCTCGGTCACACGGCCATCGGCATCGACGGTCAGGGTGTAGTTGTCGTTCTTGCGGCCCTCAGGGATCTCGGTCTTCTGGTAGGCCACGGTGACGTCTGCGCCGCTGGCCTGATGAGCAGCCAGCAGGGCGTTGAAGTCGTAGTTGATGGCGATGTTGGCATCGCTCATGACCACATAGCGCTCCTTCTGGTTCTCGAGGAAGCTCAGGATGGAGCCAAGAGCCTCGACGCGGCCGGAGTAGATGCGCACGCCCTTCTCAGCAAAGGGAGGGACGATGTTCAGGCCGCCGTGACGGCGGGCCATATCCCACTCGCGGCCGGTACCCAGATGGTCCATCAGGGAATGGTAGTTCTTGCGCACCACGACAGACACGTTGGAGATGCCGCAGTTGGCCATGCTGGACAGGACAAAGTCCACCATGCGGTAACGGCCTGCGAAGGGGATCGAGGCCATTGCGCGCTCGGTCACCAGCTCAGGCACGGTGTTATCATAGCTGTTGGGGAAAATGATGCCCAACGCATTGTTGTTCTGGCTCAGCATACTTCCTCGCCCTCCTTGACGGAATCAAATACTTTGGCGCCCTCTTTGACGGCAGCGCCTGCGCCGATGGTCAGACCGATGCCGACATGTGCGATGGGGCCGTCGCCGCCGATCTTGGCGCCTGCGCCCACCACGACGTTCTCAGCGAGGATGCAGCGCTTGACCACTGCGCCTGCCTTGACCACGACGCCATCCATCAGGACGGCATCCTCGACCGTTGCGCCCTCTTCCACGACGACGCCTGCGCTCAGCACAGAGTGCTTGACGCAGCCGTAGATCTGGCAGCCCTCAGTGACCAGCGAATCCTGCACAACAGCGCGGGGGCCGATCTTCTGGGCGGGCAGCACGGGGTTGCGGCTGTAGATCTTCCACTTCTCGTCGAAGATGTCGATGCCGGAGTTCTCGGGGTCCAGAACCTCCATGTTGGCTTCCCACAGGCTGTCGATGGTACCCACGTCACGCCAGTAGCCGTTGAAGTGGTAAGCATACATCTTGCGGCCGTCGCGCAGCAGTGCGGGGATGATGTTCATGCCGAAGTCGTTCTTGGAGTTGGGGTCTGCCTCGTCCTCTTCCAGATACTTCTTGAGGACATCCCAGTTGAAGATGTAGATGCCCATGGAAGCCAGATTGGACTTCGGCACAGGGGGCTTCTCCTGGAACTCGGTGATCCTGTCGTCCTCGTCTGCGACCATCAGGCCGAAACGGGAAGCTTCCTTCCAGTCAACTTCCATGACGGCCACAGAGAACTCTGCGCCCTTCTCCTTGTGGAAGCGGAGGAAGTCGGCGTAATCCTGCTTGCAGATCTGGTCGCCGGACAGGATGATGACGTACTCCGGGTCATAGCTGTCGATGAAGCTGATGTTCTGGTAGATGGCGTTTGCAGTGCCTTTGTACCAGTCGGTACCCTTTGCCTGCTCATAAGGAGGCAGGGTATGGACACCGCCGTACAGACGGTCCAGGTCCCAGGGCTGGCCGTTGCCGATGTACTCGTTCAGCTTCTGGGGCTGATACTGCGTTGCGATGCCAACGGTATCGATGTTGGAGTTGACGCAGTTGGACAGCGGGAAGTCCACGATACGGTATTTGCCGCCAAAGGACACCGCCGGTTTTGCCGTTTTCTGTGTCAGCGCGTACAAACGCGAGCCACGTCCGCCGGCAAGGATCATTGCCACGATTTCTTTTGCCATAGCTTTATTCTCCCCTTTAACATTTCCTGATATTTGGTGGAAATGGTTCAACAATGTTGGTTCGGCCCGGCCTTATTTTTCGGCCTTGTCCGCCTTCTTGGCGCGGGGCTTGCGGGCGGGCTTTTCAGCCGGTTCCGCTGCCTTTTCTGCCTTGGGCTTACGGCCCCGTTTTGCAGGAGCCTTTTCTTCCGCAGGTGCAGCTTCTGCCTTCGGTTTGCGGCCGCGCTTTGCAGGGGCTTTTTCCTCCGCAGGTGCAGCTTCTGCCTTGGGTTTGCGGCCACGCTTTGCAGGTGCCTTTTCCTCAGCCTTTTCGGCCTTTGCGGTCTTGGAAGCCTTCTTGGGTGCAGCCTTTTCCGCTGCCTTCTCCTCGGCGGTCTTGCGGGTGCGCTTTGCAGGCACCTCGAAATAAAGCACGCTCATGGGAGGCAGAGTGATGGTGATGCTCTGCTCGAAGCCGTGGAGCGGCTTCTTCTTGGAGCGGACAGCCTTGTTGTGGACAGTGCCAGCACCGCCGAACGCCTCGTCGTCGCTGTTCAGGATCTCCTTGTAAGTGCCGGAGTTCGGTGCGCCCAGGGTGTATCCCTCGCGCAGGACGGGGTTGAAGTTGCAGACCACAAGGATCTGCTTGCCGTTTGCATCCTTGCGCAGGAAGGCCACGACGCTCTGACGGGAGTCGTCGGGGACGATCCACTGGAAGCCCTCCCAGCTGTAGTCGATCTGCCAGAAAGCGGGATGGTCCTTGTAGAACTTGTTCAGGGTCTTGACGTAGGTCTGCAGCTCGGTGTGCTTGTCGTAGCCCAGCAGCATCCAGTCCAGAGACTTGGTCTCGTTCCACTCAGTGAACTGGCCGAACTCCTGACCCATGAACAGCAGCTTCTTGCCGGGGTGAGCCATCATGTAGCCAAAGAAGGTGCGCAGGTTTGCAAACTTGGCCTCATAGTCACCGGGCATCTTGTTGATGAGGCTGCCCTTGCCGTGGACGACTTCGTCGTGGCTGATGGGCAGCACGAAGTTCTCGCTGAAGGCGTAGAAGAAGCTGAACGTGACCTTGTTGTGGTTGCCCGAACGGAAGAGTGGGTCGGTCTTCATGTAGCTGAGCATATCGTTCATCCAGCCCATGTTCCACTTGAAATTGAAGCCCAGGCCGCCGTCGGAAGCGGGTTTCGTGACCATTGGCCACGCGGTGGACTCCTCTGCGATCATGTACTTGTGGGGGTGACGGCCCAGAATCGTATCGTTGAGCTTGCGCAGGAATGCCACAGCCTCAAGGTTCTCCTTGCCGCCGTCCTTGTTGGGCTCCCACTCGCCCTGCTTACGGTTGTAGTCCAGATAGAGCATGGAAGCCACAGCGTCCACACGCAGGCCGTCGATGTGGTACTGCTCCAGCCAGTAGAGAGCGCTGGAGATGAGGAAGCTCTGCACCTCGCTGCGGCCAAAGTCGAACACCATGGTACCCCACTCTTTGTGCTCGCCGCGCTTGGGGTTCGGGTCTTCGTAGCAGGCTTCGCCATCAAAGTTGTACAGGCCGAACTGGTCTTTCGGGAAGTGAGCCGGCACCCAGTCCATGATGACGCCGATGCCCGCCTCATGCATCTTGTCCACAAAAGCCATCAAATCCTTCGGGGTGCCGTAGCGGCTGGTGGGGGCGAAATAGCCCGTCACCTGATAGCCCCAGCTGCCATCGAAGGGGTACTCCATGACGGGCAGCAGCTCCACGTGGGTGTAGCCCATCTCGGTGATGTACGGGATGAGCTCGTCGGCCAGCTCGGAGTAATTGTAGGGCAGACCGCCCTCTTTCATCTTCCAGCTGCCGGCGTGCATCTCGTAGATGTTCATAGGGCCGTTGATGACATCGGCCTTCTTCTGGGCGTTCTGCCACGCCTCGTCGTGCCAGACAAAGCCGTTCAAATCGTAGACTTTGCTGCCGTTCGAGGGGCGGGTCTCTGCGTGGAACGCATAGGGGTCAGCCTTGTAGACAAGGTCGCCCGCCCGGGTGGTCACGCAATATTTGTAAACATCGTATTCCTTCATGCCCGGGATAAACAGCTCCCACACAGAGTCATTGTCCACCTTGCGCATCGGGTGGCTGCCCGGTTTCCAGCTATTGAAATCGCCTACTACGCTGATGGCCGTCGCGTGCGGTGCCCAGACGCGGAACACCACGCCTGTCTCCCCGGCCCGCTGCTCGATGTGTGCGCCAAAATAGCGGTACGCTTCACAGTTATTGCCCTGCTTGAACAAATACACCGGAAGGTCCGATGGATTGCTGCGGGTCTTTTCCTCAGTCGGTTTCATAAACAGCTCCTCCCCGCACAGGCCGCATGGGCAGTCCTGTGCCTTTTACTCTCTTATATTAAAGAATTTCGTCGGATTTTTCAAGAGTTTTCTTGTAGAATATACCATAATCTTTTCGTCGATATTTTTCTTATATATACAACATCTCCAATTTTAGACAAGAAATATCAGCAGACTTAACAGAATAAAGACAAAAAAGAAACATCCGCCCCGAATTTTGCACATTTGGCAAAAAATCAGAGCGGATGTTTTTCCACTATTTTACTTCAGTTTTTCAAAGGCGCATCAGCCCACGACGTAGACGTTGACGTTGATAGCGCCGTTGATGACAGACTCCGCATAAGTCTCATAGAACAGGTCCACAAGGATGCGGCCATCCTGCACGGCGATGCCGGTGTCGGTGGCTACTGCGTAGCCATAGACGAAGCTGCCGTCGGTGGAGGTGATATACAGCAGGGTGCCGTAGGGGATGACATCGGGGTCAACGGCCACGGTGCCGTAACCCAGACCCAGACCGGAAGAACCCTTGCCCGACTTGGAATAATAGCCGGTGGCCTTGCCGGTAAGGACCTTGCTGTAGCTGGCGGGGGCGTTGGTGGTGCCGTCCGGGCCGGTCAGGGGCGAGACGGGCGCACCGGCGCCATAGGTCTTGACCACATGGTCGGTAGGCTCCACGGTGGTGGTCACATCGGTGACGACGCTGTTTTCCAGCTCGCCGTCCACCCAGCGCTCCCGGGTGGTGACGGTCTGTTGGCCCTCAGAGCCATGCTGCAGGGTGGTAGCACGGTTGGTGTTGCGGAAGTAGAGGCTGGTATAGACGTACTCCGTGTCGTAGGGGACAGCCTGCGTCTCCACCTTGTCCTGATACTCGACGCGGTGGACTTCAATCTTGCTGCCAGCCGTGACCATCGCGCTGAGGGCGGGTTCGGTATAGTCGTCCCCCTCCAGAGTGATGCCAGCACGTTCCAGAGCATCGGCGACGGTACCCACCACCATCTTGACGGGGTACTCCTGGCCTTCAGCCTCAATGGTGACGCTGAAGGCGCGTTCGATGTTCAGGGATGCCAGACTGCCGGCAAAGGCAGTGTAATAGACTTCGTCTCCCTCCTCGGCCTCGATGCCGGAAAGGCTCATAACGCGGGCAGGGTCGCTCTCGGAAGTGAGGACCACCTGCCGCGCACCGTGGGAGTCTGTGACGTAGGTCAGCCGCAGATTCGCGGCGGTCACAGCCAGCGTGAACACGAGACACGCAGCCATGACGCAGAACGCCAGCACACGGGATGAGGCTGCACGGGTGCAGCCGGGCAATGCTTTCTTAAATTTGACGGAAGCGATACGAGACAACTCCTCTCTTTTCAGATTTTGGAATGGACAGCGAGCCTGTATCTCAAGGCCCGTCAGACTGTGCGTAAATGCCCCGCACAGCGGGCGCCGCAAAAGCGGCTTTTCACTTCACCGTGATGAATTTTATGCGCTGCAACGTGTGTTGAGCGGACGTTATTTTAGCAGACTGAGGCCGTTTTGTCAAATCGAAGGTCAGGCGCTCGTCAATTCCTTCACATAGTTTTTTGTGCATTCTGTACATAGTTTGCTCTCGATTTCATGAAATTCAATGATTTCTCTCCGATTTTTTCGCAAAAACAAAGTCATACTTGTTCATATATTTTTAACATTTGAGTTAACATTTCCGAGGTGTTTTTTGCAGTATTTCCAGCCCGCTTTGCGACGTCAAACCGGCCATAACCGGCTTATTTTCGACACAAATCATGGACTGTTTTCTGACTGTTTTCAAGAGAAAAAACGGGGTCTATTTCTCTCCGATTCTCTCCGAAAAAGGCCGTTTGGCAAAATGCCTAACCCGCCAAATTCTCAATAAAAAAGTATGTACTTCCGCCCACTGCCGTTCTGCGCTACAATCGGGCCAGATGCAAACGCAAAACCAAATGAAAGGAGTTTTTACCATGCAGATCAACATCACAGCCCGGGACTTCGGCGGCACAGAATTCCTCGCTCAGCCCCACCGGCTGCATCTGGGCGCACAGAAAGCCGAGGGTGTGGACCAGCTGGAATTCAGCCTGCCGGAGCAGTGGAACGGGTGTGTCGTCACCCTCCACATCCGGCACGCGGACGGCACGCTGGCCGAGCCGCTGGCACTGGACGAAGCAGGCTGCGTCAGCGTGGGCCGGAGCTTTACCGGCTGGGCCAGCGGCGAGTGGATGCTGGCCGCTGCCAACGGCAATGGCTACACCGCCTACACCCGTCCCGGCCAGTACGACGTCCACGGCATCCTCCCCACCGAGGGCGGCGGTGAGGAGCTGACGCCCTCGATCTACGAACAGTTCATCGCCCGGGTGGTGGACAGCGCCAATGCCGCCGCAGAGGCCGCCAAACGTGCCGCCTCCGGCGAGGCAAACGCCAAACAGAGCGCCAGCGAGGCCGCTTCTTCTGCCCAGCAGACCGCCGCCAGCGCCACCCTGGCCGCAGGCTATGCCGAGCAGGCCGAAGCCGCTGCCGACCGTGCCGCCTCCTATGCCCCCACGGAGGGCGCTGTGCTGAGCGTCAACGGCAAGAGCGGTGCCGTCCGGCTGAACGCACTGGACGTCTGGGCCTTGCCCCGCCCTGTCTCACCGAAAGTCGGCCAGCTGGTGCGGGTGGTGAAGGTCGATGCCTCCACCGGCGCACTGACCGTAGACACCATCAGCACCGACAGCCTCAGCGGGCTGGGCAGCGAAGAAAAAGAGCTTCTGCTCAAGCTGCTGGGCTCTGTCAGCTACACCGACAGCAGCGCCAAAAATGCCCTTGAGGCCCTCAAAAAACTGTGGGACACCACGCCGCCCACTCCCCTGCCCGACCCGGACATCATCCCGGTGGAGAAGGTGACTCTGAGCCAGCACACGCTGGAACTGAGCCGGGGCAGCACTGCCGACCTCAGCGCCTCCATCGCGCCCCCGGACGCCACCGACCAGACGGTATTGTGGAGCGTTTCGCCGACGAACATCGTCTCGGTGGATGCGGGCCGCGTCACTGCCCTCAAGAAGGGTTCTGCCGTCGTCACTGCCACCTCCGACAGCAAGAGCGACAGCTGCACCGTCACAGTGACTCCCGCCGTCTACCGCATCGAGACGGCCCACACCGACAGCGGCGACATCCCCGCGTGGGACACTTATCCCGCCAAGTCCGAGTTCTTCATGCCATTGACTGCTAAGAAAGCGGGCCTGCTGCTCCGCTCGCTGGAATTCCGCGTCAAGGGCTATATGCCGGGCAAAATGCGCACCGTCCTGCGCAAGTACGGCACCACGACCGCCCTGGCAGACAAGTCCATCGACCTTGTCCGCGGCTACAACGATGTAGTGCTGGACATGGGCAGCATCGCGCTGGAAAAGGGCGTCGAATACCAGCTCTATTTCGCCGCCGCCAACAACTTCTATCCGCCCTCTGTCGATTCCTCCTGGGTCGCCGCAAACGACTGCATCGACATTGCACACGGCAGCGCCTACTATGGTGATAACACCACCCTCATCTTCTCGGGTACCGTTGTGCTGCAGGAGACCTGAACCACACCGAACACATATCCTGAAACAGAAAGAGAGGTACTGACTATGACCCATCACAAAATTTCCGCATCCACTCTGGCCCGCACCGCTGCGCTGGCGCTGGCCCTGACCAATCAGGTGCTCAGCGCCGTGGGCAAGCCCATGCTGCCCATCGAGAGCGCCCAGCTGGAACAGCTCATTTCCAGCGGCCTGACCGTTGCCGCCGCCCTCGCCAGCTGGTGGAACAACAACAGCTTCACCCCTGAGGCCATCGAGGCCGACGACTTCATGACCCGCCTGAAGCAGCAGAAGCGATAAACACTTAAACGAACACAGCGCCCCGGAGCAGTCTGCTCCGGGGCGCTGTGTTGTGTTTGAAGAAAAGTTTACCTCAGGCGTTCCACTGAACATCCTCTGCGGCCACATGGCCGTCCTGCACACTGATAACAGCGGCGCGGGCATCCATGCCGGATGTCTTTTTGAAAAGGCCCGTGTAGATGGTCATGCCAGCCATCAACAGGACAGCCAGTGCAAGGCCGACCAAACGAATCATCATACCGTCAACATTCTCGTTCATGATACCTTCTCCTTTTCCTCTTTGCGGCCCGGCAGACACCATTCTGCCGCAGCCCGCATCCCAATTTTCCGCTGCGGACCCCCTCTATCGGCCCGCAGTGATGCATTTCCCAAGACATTCCAAAGAAAAAAGCCTAGGGTAAACACACCCCAGGCTCCATTGTCTGTCTGCTTAGTATAATAGTCTCTTTTGCAGTTTTTGTCAAGAGGGAGATGAAGGAATCTCAACCGCCGGATATGCGCAGCCGTGCTCCCCAGTCCGCTGGGAAACTCCTGTTAAACAAAAACGGCTCTGCCGAAGCGGCATCGTACGGCCAACTTCCCCGGGTTGCGGCTCCCAGCGTCTATTTCGGCCCTTGGGCGGGCCTCATATCCTGCTGGCCGCGGCCCCAACAGCTCCTCCCTGTTTCCGCCGCTGGCGGCGGTCGTCGCTGTTGCACTTGCTGAACTGGGAAGCATCGCTGGGGCGGCTCCGCCGCCCACGCGATGCTTGAGCAATTATTCGAAATGCGCATCCGGCTCGCCCCTCCGGGGCAACCGCCGGATATGCGCAGTCGTGCTCCCCAGTTCGCTGGGAAACTTCTGTTAAACAAAAACGGCTCTGCCGAAGCAGAGCCGTAAAAGCCGTAATACGGTAAAATCAGCGCTTGCTGAACTGGGGAGCACGACGTGCAGCCTTCAGGCCGTACTTCTTGCGCTCCTTCATACGAGGATCGCGGGTCAGGAAGCCTGCCTTCTTCAGAGCAGCGCGGTTCTCATCGCTCTGCTGCAGCAGGGCGCGGCTCAGACCGTGGCGGATAGCGCCAGCCTGGCCGGAAACACCGCCGCCGGAAACGCGGACGACGACGTCATACTTGCCCTCGAGGCCCAGCAGGACCAGCGGAGAGCGGACGATCAGCTTCAGGGTCTCCAGACCGAAGTAGTTGTCGATGTCACGGTCGTTGATGGTGACCTTGCCAGTGCCCTGGTAGACGCGCACGCGGGCAACGGAATCCTTACGACGACCAGTGCCGTAGAAATAAGGTTTGGTTTCGTACATGTTCGATTGCCTCCTTCTTAGAACTCGATCTTCTCGGGCTTCTGAGCTGCGTGAGCGTGCTCGGCACCCTGGTAGCAGTGCAGGCGGGTCAGAGCCTTAGCACCGATGGTGTTGGAAGGGATCATGCCCTTGACAGCGTAGGTCATAGCCAGGTCGCTGTTCTCAGCCATCAGCTTGCTGTACTGGACCTTCTTCAGGCCGCCGATGAACTTGCTGTGGGTGATGTGGAACTTCTGCTCGGCCTTCTTGCCGGTCAGAACAGCCTTGTCGCAGTTGATGACGACGACGAAATCGCCGCAGTCAACATTGGGGGTATAATCGACCTTCTGCTTGCCGCGCAGCAGAACAGCAGCCTCAGCAGCGACGTGGCCCAGGCTCTTGCCGGCAGCGTCGAGCAGATACCACTTGCGCTCGACTTCAGCGGGCTTGACGAGAGTAGTGCTCATATCTATTTCCTCCTGATAAGTGTTTCAACGGTTCAATGCGCCTTTTGGGGCGCGAGTGTCAGTATACATCACAAGAACGCCCCTGTCAACATCATTTTTCGATTTTTTCGGCTCAGTTTTTTGAATCTATTGTTTTCTCTTGTTTTCTCTTGAAATCTCGCATTTTCTCCAATCGCATTTTCGTTTCTGTTTTTGCGGCAGAGCGCTACAATTTCAGTCCCGAGTATGTTATACTAATAAAGATGCAGCCCCCACCCCCGGGGCTGAGCCTTACATTTATAAGGAGGACATTCCTTCATGCCGAAAGACATCCACCAGCGCGACACCGCGCAGCAGCGCTCTTCCCGCCTGCTGCTGGCCATGGGCATCATCGTCCTGCTGGGCGCACTGGCCTATTTTGTACTGACCCTCGTGGTCAACCGCCGCACCCCCGCTTCGCCTGACACCCACTACACCGCCGAGAACGGCATCTCCGTCTACTACGAGTCCGCCGTCTGGCCGGTGTGCGAGATGACCGAGGACGCCACCCTTGGCCGTGCGCTGGAACTGGCCTCTGCCCAGAGCAGCGACGACGCCAACTATCAGGTCGTGCTCTTCCAGAAAGGCACGAAAGACACCTATGAGGACTTCATCGGCCAGTCGGAAAAAGAGCTCAAGCAGGCTTACGGCGTCATCAGCCCCCGAAAAGTCAATCTGAGCATCGACGGTGCCGCCGTCACTGCCGTGCGCTGTGATATTCAGGCTTACTACGCCGTGCTGGCCACCATCGAGTACGACAACGGCGACGTCATCTATGTCTCCGGCCTGACCAAGCTGGCCTCCATCAGCGACATCGTCAACCTCGTGGAGAGCGTGAGCCTGTCATGAGCGACACGAAAGCGATGCAGCGGCTCTGCGGCCTGATGCGCAAAGCCGTCCAGCAGTACGAGATGCTGGCCCCCGGCGACCGCGTTCTGGTGGGCGTTTCGGGCGGCAAGGACAGCGTAGCTTTGACCATCGGTCTCGCGCGGCTGCGGCAGTACCTCGGCTTTCCGTTCGAAGTCGTGGCCGTCACCCTCGACCCCCAGTTTGGCGGCAAGCCGGTGGATTACTCTGCGCTGGAAGCGCTGTTCCGGCAGTATGATGTTTCCTATGAGGTGCGCCGCACCCTTATCGGCCCCATCGTCTTCGACTACCGGAACGAGAAGAATCCCTGCTCCCTCTGCGCCAAGATGCGCCGGGGCGCGCTCCACGCCGCTGCCGAAGAGCTGGATTGCAACAAGGTGGCGCTGGGGCATCATCTGGACGACGCCATCGAGACATTTTACATGAACCTCTGGCGGGAGGGCCGCATCGGCTGCTTCTCGCCGGTGACAGAGCTGTCCGATCGGGGGCTGACCCTCATCCGGCCTCTGCTGCTCGCCACAGAGCAGGAGGTGCGCTGTGCAGTGAAGGAAGAAGGTTTTCCCATCGTCAAGAGCCGCTGCCCGGCCGACGGCGTGACCACCCGGGAGGACACGAAAAACTTTGTCCGGGAGCGGTGCCGCACCGACCGTGCTTTCCGGCAGAAGACCCTTCACGCTCTGCAGGAGAGCGGCATCGACGGCTGGCGTCCTTTGCACCCGGCCCGTACATCAAAAAAGGAGGACACAGCCCATGCAGATGCCCGCATTTGAAAAACACGTCTGGGCCGAGATAGACCTTGACGCCCTGCGCCACAATTTCCGCGCCGTGAAGGCCCGGGCCGGGGAGATGCCTCTGTGCGCTGTCGTCAAAGCCGACAGCTACGGCCACGGTGCCGTAGAGTGCGCCAAGGTCTTTGCCGAAGAGGGGGCCGCGTGGCTGGCTGTGAGCTGTCTGGCGGAAGCCCGTCAGCTGCGCAAAGCCGGGCTGACGCTGCCCATCCTCATTCTGGGCCATGTGGAGCCGAGCCGTGCGCCCGTCCTCATCCAGGAGGACATCACCGCAGCCTGCTACTCCCTGCCCCAGGCCAGGGCCCTCAGCGAGGCCGCCTGTGCCGTCGGCGGGAAGGTCAAAGTCCACCTCAAGGCCGACACCGGCATGGGCCGCATCGGTTTTGCGCTCCGCACCGACTTTGACGCGGCGCTGGCCGAGATGCTGGATGCCTGCCGCCTGCCGGGTCTGGACGTGACCGGCCTGTTCCAGCACTTCGCTGTGGCCGACGACGACAGCGCCGACAGCGTGGCTTATACCAGCCAGCAGCACGAGCTCTTCGTCCGGGCCTATCAGGGCCTTGCCGAGGCCGGTTTTGAGCCTGCCGTCGTCCACTGCGACAACTCCGCCGGGGTGATGCTCCACCCCGACTGGCCCGCCGGACTGCCCCGCACCCACTGCATGGCACGCCCCGGCATCATCCTCTACGGCTTCGACCCCAGCGATGAAGTCCGCTTCGGCATCTTCCGCCCGGTGATGAAGCTCAAGACCATCATCAGCATGGTCAAGGAGATGCAGCCCGGCCAGTCAGCCAGTTACGGACGCCGCTTCACTGCGGAAAAGCCCACCAAGGTCGCCACCCTCTGTGCCGGTTACGCCGACGGCTACCCCCGCCTTTTGAGCTGCGGCAAGGGCATCGTGGAGATAAAGGGTATGCCCTGCCCGGTTCTGGGCCGGGTCTGCATGGACCAGATCATGGTGGATGTCTCGGCTCTGCCCGACGTGCAGGAAGGGGACGAAGCCATCCTGTGGGGCGGCGAAGTGAGCGACAGCGCCGAGACCATCGCCCATAAGACCGATACTATTTCTTACGAGGTGCTCTGCGGCGTTTCCCGCCGGGTACCCCGCGTTTACCTGGAAAACGGCGGCATCAAAGCCGTCGAGGACTGGATCCTATAAATTTCGGAGGAACTACATGGCAAGAGACAACATCCGCAACTTCTGCATCATCGCGCACATCGACCACGGCAAATCCACCCTCTCCGACCGCATCCTCGAGCTGACCAAGAGCGTGGACGAGCGGACGATGGAGGACCAGATCCTCGACAACATGGACATCGAGCGGGAACGCGGCATCACCATCAAGGCCCGCGCCGTCACCATGAACTACACCGCCAAGGATGGCAAGGTGTACGAGTTCAACCTCATCGACACCCCGGGCCACGTGGACTTCGCTTACGAAGTCAGCCGCAGCCTCGCCGCCTGCGAGGGCGCTATCCTCGTGGTGGACGCCACCCAGGGCGTGGAGGCCCAGACCCTCGCCAATACCTATATGGCGCTGGAGCACGACCTCGAGCTGGTGCCTATCCTGAACAAGATCGACCTGCCCTCTGCCCACCCGGACGAAGTAGCACAGGAAGTGGAGGACGTCATCGGCCTTCCCTGCCTCGACGCGCCCCGCGTCTCGGCCAAGACCGGCCTGAACATCGATCAGGTGCTGGAGCGTGTGGTCAGCGACATCCCCGCCCCCACCGGCGACCCGGACGCCCCCCTCAAGGCCCTCATCTTCGACAGCATCTACGACAGCTACAAGGGCGTCATCGTCTATATCCGCGTCTTTGAAGGTACGGTCAAGCCCGGCGACACCATCCGCCTGATGGCCACCGGCGCACAGTTCACGCTGGTGGAAGTGGGCCACATGGGCGCTACCAGCCTGACCCCCTGCGACCAGCTGCAGGCTGGTGAGGTCGGCTATCTGACCGCCAGCATCAAGACCGTGCAGGACACCCGCGTCGGCGACACCGTCACCCTGGCGAATAACCCCACCCCCGAGGCTCTGCCCGGCTACCGTCAGGTCAAGCCCATGGTCTTCTGCGGCATCTACCCCGCCGACGGCGCAAAGTACCCCGATTTGAAGGACGCGCTGGAAAAGCTGCAGCTCAACGACGCCTCCCTGACCTTTGAGCTGGAAACCAGTGCCGCGCTGGGCTTCGGCTTCCGCTGCGGCTTCCTTGGCCTGCTCCACATGGAGATCATCACCGAGCGTCTGGAACGCGAGTTCGACCTCGACCTCATCACCACCACACCCAGCGTCCGCTATCGTCTGACCCTGACCGACGGCACCGTGGAGATGATAGACAACCCGTCCAGCTACCCCGACCCCTCCAACATCGTCAAGCAGGAGGAGCCCTTCGTGGACGTCCACCTCTACACCCCCAACGAATACGTCGGCAGCCTGATGGACCTGTGCCAGAACAAGCGCGGCGTCCTCATCGACATGAAGTATATGGATGATGTGCGTGTGGACCTGCACTACGCCCTGCCGCTGGGTGAGATCGTCTACGACTTCTTCGACGCCATCAAGAGCCGGAGCCGCGGCTACGCCAGCTACGACTACGAGTTCAAGGAGTACCGCGAGAGCGACCTCGTCAAGCTGGACTTCCTGCTCAACGGCGACCCCGTGGATGCTCTGTCCATGATCGTCTTCCGCGACAACGCCTACGCCAAGGGCCGCCGCATCTGCGAGAAGCTGCGGGACAACATCCCGCGCAACCTCTTCGAGATCCCCGTTCAGGCGGCCATCGGCGGCAAGATCATCGCCCGCGAGACGGTCAAGGCCATGCGCAAGGATGTGCTGGCCAAGTGCTACGGCGGCGACATCTCCCGCAAGAAAAAACTGCTGGAAAAGCAGAAAGAGGGCAAAAAGAAGATGCGCCAGCTGGGCAGCGTCTCCCTGCCCAGCGAGGCGTTCACCGCCGTGCTCAAGCTCGACAGCGACGACGATTGATATTGATTTTTCCGCTCCCCTCCCGCCCAGAGGGGAGTTTTTTTCATGTCTGGCGCAAGTCAAGAAAATAACGCAATAGGATAACAGCATATTTGCGATATGCAATTCAACGCTGTTGCTGTTGCATTAAAAAGTTGAATTGCTATGTCTGGCGGCTAAGAATCTTAGCTAAAATCGTCCCCAAACACAACTGTTCCGTCATCTTTCGCATCCGAACTGCCCGTTTTTCTTTTCTTCCCGCCCCAAAAAGGACAAACAAGAAACCCCCGCCTCCGGGAGTGCCGGAGGCGGGGGTTTCGCCGAACTGTGGCTTATGAAGAAGGTTTTCGGAAGGACCGCTTATCAGGCAGGCTGTGCCTTGTTGGCGTTCTTCTTGCCCGTCATGAAGCAGTAAGCCATGATGAGTGCACATCCAGCAATGCCGATAATATCAGACATGGAGCTGGGCAGGATGAAGATGAAGGCCACGACATAGCAGGCGATGCGCTCCCACATCTTCAGGGGACGGAACAGGTAGCCAGCGATGCCGCAGGCCAGCAGATAGGTGGCTGCAATGACGATGAAGTATGCAGTGACGATCTCCACCACAGTGCCCTCCAGCAGGATAGCGGGACGATACACGAATGCAAAGGGGACGATGAAAGCGGTGATGGCGAAGGAGAATGCCTTCCAGCCGGTCTTCCATGCGCTTGCACCCGCGATGCCTGCCGCAGTAAAGGATGCCAGACAGACGGGAGGAGTGATCTGAGCCACGACACCGAAGTAGAAGATGAACATATTGGTGACCAGAGCGGAGATGCCCAGACCCTGGATAGCCGATGCGAACAGAGTGACAGCGATCAGGTAAGCGGCCACGGTAGGCAGTGCCATGCCCAGCAGCAGGCAGCCCAGAGCGGCGATGAGCAGTGCGATGAACAGGCTGCCCTCACCAGAGGTACCGATGAGCTTTGCGATCTTGACGGCAACGCCGGAGTTGACCACGATGCCGATCATGATGCCGCAGGCAGCGGTGGGGATCGCAATGTTTGCGGCCTGACGGACGCCGTCCATCAGAGTCTGGAGCAGCTTGCGGGGACCCATGCGGGTCTCAGGAGAGATCGCTGCGATGATGATGGAGAAGATGGTGCAGTAGATCGCGGAACGGGGCAGAGAGTAGCCCATGATGATCATGATGACCAGAACGATGATGGGCAGCAGACGGTACACGCGGGGCAGGATGGGCTTGCCTTCGTAATGTACGCCGGAGTCTTTGCCCAGACCCTTCTTCTTTGCGATCATGTGGACGAGGATGAACACAGCGAGGAAGTAGGCCACAGCGGGCAGGACGGCTGCTGCTGCGATCTGCGCATACTGCACACCGATGATCTCGGCCATGATGAATGCGCCAGCGCCCATGATGGGGGGCATGATCTGGCCGCCGGTGGAAGCAACAGACTCGACTGCTGCCGCCTCTTCGGGGGCATAACCGGTCTTTTTCATCAGGGGGATGGTCAGAACGCCGGTGGTGGAAACATTTGCGATCGCAGAACCAGAAACCATGCCCAGCAGGCCGGAAGAGATGACAGCTGCCTTTGCGGGGCCGCCGACCGTCTTATCGCTGAGCTTCATGCCGCCGTCGATCAGGACACCGCCGCCGCCGCAGTTGGAGAAGAAGGTGCCGAAAACGAGGAAGTAGAACAGGGTGCCCAGAGAAGTGACCAGCGGAGAGCCGAAGATGCCATTCTCGCCGTACATCAGGACTTCCATCAGTTTGGGGAAGCTGATGCCGGAGAAGCGGAACAGGCCGGGGATATACTGGCCGAACCATGCATAAGCAAGGAAGAAGCAGATGACCCAGAACAGGGACATACTGACCACGCGGCGGACGGCCTCCATGACATTGATGACCAGAAGCACCGCCACGATGACCTCGGTGGTGGTCATAACATCAACATTGAAGATGCGGTAGTTGAGCTGTTCTGCGTGGCTCAGGAAGAACCAGCAGATAAAGCAGCTGGACGCGATGAGGAAGATGTCGTAAATCCACCACAGCTTATTGTGGCTCTTGGATTTCTCGACCATCGGATTGTACAGCCACACCACGACCAGTGCAAGGCACATATGGAGCGGCAGTTGGAACCACGGGTCAAGGGGCTTGACCAGCTTGATGTAGAGCTGGAACACCGTCCAGATAACGGTAAGAACTGCCAGCGAATAGAAGCGCCATTTCGGCATATTCTTCAGCAGCTTGGCGATTTTGGTATCTTCGTCCTCTTCGTTTGCCAGAGCCTTGGCCTTGGCGTCGAGAGCCGATACCTTGGTTTCTTTTTCGTTGCTCATATTTCCCTCCGTATTATCCCTTGTGAAAGCAGAGGCCGGACACCGCAAAGCGTCCGGCCTCTGCCTACGGTCAAAGGATAGATCTGATGTCGTGCGGAGCGCCTCCGCCGAAAGCTTTCAAAGCCGGAACTTACTTCATGTAGCCTGCTTCCTTGTAGTACTTCTCAGCACCGGGATGCAGCGGGCAGCCGCCGCGCTTCATCTCTTCCCAAGCGGTCTCAGGCTCCCACGGAGACAGGGAATTGTACTCGGCCACCAGAGCGTCGCGGTTCTCGCTCAGGCTCTTGGTGATGGCGTAGACGACATCCTCGCTCAGGCTCTCTTTGCAGAAGACGCAGTCGGGAGTGCCGGGCAGCGTCAGCTCCTTATCCTGACCCTTGAAGGAGTTGGCCGGGATGGTGATGAGGTCGAAGCCCTTTTCGCTGACGAACCAGCTGCACAGGTCATCGCCCCACTGCAGGAAGGTGACATCCACGCTGGTAGCGATCTGAGCCATGGTGGAAGAAGCAGAAGAGGTGTGGTCGATGTAGAAGTCGATCTGGCCGTCCGCGATGGCGTCTGCGTTGGCATCGCCGCCCTGGTTGGTGATGGAGCCGCCCCAGCTCTTCAGGTCGTCCTCGGTCACGCCGAAGTACTCGAGCAGCAGGTAAGCGCCCTCAGCATCCATGGAGCCCTTTGCGGAGCAGCCGATGCGCAGGGGTAGCTTCTGCTCGAAGATCTCCTCGATGGTGGAGACATTGTACTTCTGCAGGAATGCGTTGGACACGCAGTTGATGTAGCAGACAGCAGTCAGGCCGCCGATGACCGCTGCATAGCCGCTGGTAGCAGGCTTGCCCAGAGTGCCTTCCTCCATTGCCCACTTTGCAGGAGCACCGTTGATGAAGGCCAGATCGGTGTTGCCGGAAGCAAACAGATAAGGAGCGCCCATACCGCCCGGAGAGTCAGGGTTGACGTTGACAGTCTGGAAACCGCCAGCCTTCTCCAGCACCTTGGACATTGCAACGATCATATTGTAAGAGCCAGAACCGACCTTATCGGAGCTGAAGTTCAGAGTCTCTTTGCTCATATCGGGCAGACCGTCCACAGCCTTTGCCTCAACGGAAGGAGCTGCCTCACTGGAAGCTGCGGTGCTGGTGGAGGAAGAGCCGCCGCAGGCTGCCAGAGCACCAGCCGCTGCCATAGTACCAGAAACCTTCAGAAAGCTGCGACGAGAAATCTTTTTCATAATCTTGTTCTCCTTTTCTCTTGGGGTTCTCGTGTAGCGAACCGGACTGTGTACTTCATGCCTTCTTCTGCGGCGTCGCCGCTTTTCACAGTCTTTGTTCGTTTTTGTTGTCTAAATTATATTCAAAATAGCAGGCCCTTACAACGGCTAAATCGCCTTGTTTCCGTTTCATTCTGAAACATTTCCAGGATATTTCATGAATGTTCTATTAAAAGCGTAACATTTTAGAACATTTCAGCAGCCTTTCCCGGATTTATCCGTTTCAGGATAGAACTTTTCTTTCAGCCTGTTAAGCAAAAAAACACCCGCCTCGCAGCAAAGCTGCAAAAGCGGGTGTGCAGGGAGCTATTGGAAAATTTACGCCTCGCGGCCGGTCATCTTGACGGCATACTTGATGGCGTTGACAAGGCTCAGCTCATTGCCGTTGCCCTTGCCTGCATGGTAGAAGTCGGTGCCGTGGTCCACGCTGGAGCGGATGATGGGCAGGCCCAGCGTGACATTGACGCCCTCCACAGCCTTCCACTCCTGCTTTTCACGGTCGTAGACGAAGCCCACGGTCTTGAGGGGGATATGGCCCTGATCGTGGTACATGCAGACCACGATGTCGTACCAGCCGCCGATGGCCTGAGAGAAAACGCTGTCCGGCGGGCAGGGGCCGACAACGCCGGTGATGCCCTCGGCCTTAGCAGCCTCGATGGCCGGGGTGATCTCCTCGATCTCCTCGCGGCCGAACAGGCCGTTCTCGCCGCAGTGGGGGTTCAGGCCGGCCACCGCGATGCGGGGGTTCTCGATGCCCATATCCTTGCAGGCTTTATTGGCGATCTCGATGACTTCCAGCACGCGCTCTTTCTTGACCCGGTCGCAGGCTTCGCGCAGGGAGACGTGGGTGGAGACGTGGACCACGCGCAGGTCGTGGTGGGCCAGCATCATGGTGTACTTCTTGGTGTGGGTGTAGGTGGCGTAAATCTCGGTGTGGCCGTCGAAATGGGTGTAGCCGTCCGACTTCTCGCCGTGATAGTATTCCAGAGCCTTGTTCATGGCTTCCTTGTTCAGGGCGTTGGTGCAGGTAGCATCCACCTCACCGGCCATGGCCAGCTCGATGACCTTCTTGACGCACTGGAAGGCTGCGTTGCCGCCCTCCACGCTCACCTTTGCCATCTCGAACTTGTTGATGTCCTCGATGAGGTCGAGGTGCAGCACGTCGATGGTTCCGGGGGTGAACAGAGCATCCGACACCTTGTCGCAGCGGTGGATGACGATGTCCTCACGGCCAACGAACTTCCTGGCCTGCTCGAACACCTTCACGTCGCCCACAACGATGGGGCGGCAGTAGGTATACTGCTCCGGATCTGCCAGAGCCTTGATGGTGATCTCCGGGCCGGAGCCGGCGGGATCGCCCATCGTAATGCCAACGATAGGTTTATTCATAACAGTGCTCTCCTTGCTCTTCTCAGTTCAGGCCCTTGGCAGCGTTCTCGGCCAGGACCTTCTTGATGGCTTCCAGACCCTCTTCGGGAACGTAGTTGAAGGGGGCGCGGCACTTGCCGATGTTGTGGCCCTGCAGGGCCACAGCGGTCTTGATGATGGTGTGGGGATTGCCGTACTTGTAGGTCTGCTGCAGGATGGCGATAGCGTCCTGAGCGGCCTGTGCGCCCTCGAGGTCGCCAGCCTTGAAACAGTCGTAGATTTTTACGACGGTAGCAGGCCAGATGTTGGCACGGCCTGCAATACCGCCTACACCGCCCTCCTTCAGGCAGGTCAGGATCGCGTCGTCTTTGCCCGCGAAGATGGCAACGTCCTTGTCCAGCTCACGGGTCAGGCGGATGTAGGCCTTCAGGTTCTCGGTGTCGCCGCTGGAGTCCTTTGCGCCGACGATGACGTCCACGTCACGGCAGAGGGCCTGCACGGTCTCGGGCAGGAGCTTGTTGCCGGTGCGGGGCGGGATGTTGTAGAGGATGATGGGGATGTTGACCTGCTTTGCCACGGCCACATAGTGGTCGTACAGCTCCTTCTGGGAGGCCAGCGCGAAGCTGGGGGTGATGATGGACAGTGCATCTGCGCCCATCTCCTCGGCGCGCCTGCTCATGCGGATGGTCTCGGCGGTGGTGATGCAGCCGGTGCCTGCGTAAATGGGGACACGGCCCTTGACCTGGTCGATGACGGTAGCCAGGACTTCTTCCTTCTCCTTAAAAGAGAGGGCGTAAGCCTCGCCGTTGGTACCCAAAGGGAACATGCCGTGGACGCCGCCTGCCAGCAGGCGCTCGACCTGCTGACGCAGAGCCTCATGGTTGACGGTCTGCTCGGGGTCATTGTTCATGGGGGTGATCACCGGAGGGATAATGCCTCTGATGTCGCTGGTCTTCATAGCCTGTTCTCCTTTTCTCTTACATGGTCTCCTGATACCGCTTACGGGCGTCGTCAGCGGTGATGGGGCGCATATTGTTCACCAGCAGACGCTGCACCCGCATACCGGACTCGACCAGACCCTCGAGGTCCTTGCTCTTCTCAGTTCAGGCCCTTGGCAGCGTTCTCAGCCAGGACTTTCTTGATGGCTTCCAGACCCTCTTCGGGGACGTAGTTGAAGGGCGCGCGGCACTTGCCGACGTTGTGGCCCTGCAGGGCGACAGCAGTCTTGATGATGGTGTTGGGGTTGCCGTACTTGAAGGTCTGCTGCAGGATGGCGATAGCGTCCTGAGCGGCCTGTGCGCCCTCGAGGTCGCCAGCCTTGAAACAGTCGTAGATCTTTGCAACAGTGGCCGGCCAGATGTTGGCGCGGCCTGCAATGCCGCCTGCGCCGCCCTCTTTCAGGCAGGTCAGGATAGCGCCGTCGTTGCCGGCGAGGATGGCCACATCCTTGTCCAGCTCACGGGTCAGGCGGATGTAAGCTTTCAGGTTCTCGATGTCGCCGCTGGAATCCTTTGCGCCGACGATGACGTCCACGTCACGGCAGAGGGCCTGCACGGTCTCGGGCAGGAGCTTGTTGCCGGTGCGGGGCGGAATGTTATAGAGGATGATGGGGATGTTGACCTGCTTTGCCACAGCCACATAGTGGTCATACAGCTCTTTCTGGGAAGCCAGTGCGAAGCTGGGGGTGATGATGGACAGTGCATCTGCGCCCATCTCCTCGGCGCGCTTGCTCATGCGGATGGTCTCGGCGGTGGTGATGCAGCCGGTGCCTGCGTAAACGGGAACGCGGCCCTTGACCTGGTCGATGACGGTAGCCAGGATCTCTTCCTTCTCCTTAAAAGAGAGGGCGTAAGCCTCGCCGTTGGTGCCCAGAGGGAACATGCCGTGGACGCCGCCTGCCAGCAGACGCTCGACCTGCTGACGCAGAGCCTCGTGGTTGACGGTCTGCTCGTCATCGTTGTTCATCGGGGTAATTACCGGAGGGATAATGCCTTTGATGTCGCTGGTCTTCATAACGTGTTCTCCTTTTCTATTACATGATCTCCTGATACAGTTTGCGGGCGTCGTCAGCGGTGACGGGGCGCATATTGTTCACCAGCAGACGCTGCACCTGCATACCGGACTCGACCAGACCCTCGAGGTCCTCAGCGGGGACGCCGAACTCCTTCAGGCTGGTAGGGATGTCCAGATGCTTGACGATCGCTTCGAGGCGGGCGATCATCCATGCAGCCTTCTCGTCCACGGTGGTGCAGGTCTTGTTCTCGTGGCAGCAGCGGTCATAAGCCACAGCCAGACGCTCCTTAACAGCCGGATGCTCGCTGTTGAAGCGCATGACAGGAGCCAGCAGGATGGCGTTGGAGACGCCGTGTGCGATGTGGTACTTGCCGCCCAGAGGATAGCTCAGAGCGTGGACTGCGGTGGTGCCAGAAGCGGTGATGGCCAGACCGCCGTAGTAAGCTGCGATCTGCATCCGGTTCTTCTCGGCCATGGCATCGGGATCATCGCAGGCTTTCTCAATGTTGTTCAGGATGAGGTCGAGGCCCTCCAGAGCGTACAGGTCGCTGAAGGGGTTGGCCTTGTTGCTGGTGAAGCACTCGATGCAGTGTGCCAGAGCATCAACGCCGGTAGCAGCTGCGATTTTGCGGGGCAGGTTCTTGATCATGCGGGCGTCGAGGATGACGTAGTCCGCGATCATGTTCTCGTTGACGATGCCGACCTTCAGCTCCTTCTCGGGGACAGCGACGATGGCGTTGGGAGTGACCTCAGCGCCGGTGCCGGCGGTGGTGGGGATGAGGACGATGGGGACGCACTTCTGAGCCATACCGGGGTTGTCCAGCAGCTCCTTGACGCCGTAGTCATCGGTCACCAGCACGCTTGCCAGCTTGGCTGCGTCCATGACGGAGCCGCCGCCGCAGGCCACGATGAGGTCGGCGCCGGAAGTCTTGAACTCATCCACCAGCTTTTGGACAGCCATGTAGCTGGGTTCGGGAGGCAGCTCGTCCAGAACATAATACTCTGCGCCGGAAGCCTTCACAGCCTCCTCGGGCAGGGCGAACAGGCCAGCGCCCTCAATGCCCTTGTCGGTGAACATTGCCACCTTCTTTGCACCACGGGCCTTGATGATGGCGGTGATGTTGTCCATTGCGTTCTCGCCGCCGTAAACTGCGTGCGGCATCTTCAGATTGTACTGGGTCAGCATAACAAATTTCCTCCTTCAAAAAAATCAGCGGGTCTGGACACCGGTGGGCAGCAGAGCTTCCAGCGTATCCAACTCTTCGTTTTCGTAGATCGTACCGTCTCAGGGCAGGCCGGGAAGTTTCTGACAGGCCATGGTTTTCTCCGAATCCATCGTCTATCTCAAGTTTGCTCGGCTGCAATGCGGTCTGCAAGGTCGAGCAGCAGTTTTTTGTGGCCGAAGCCGCCCGACTTGGTGATAACGTAGCGGGTGCAGCCGCGGTAGGTGAAGCGGGCCAGCACGACGCCCTTTTCCACCTCGCACACCGGCTCAAGCTCCTTGATGCCCACGCAGTTCATGCACTGTAACAGCGTGTCGCCGCCGGTGAGCAGCAGGGTCCCAAGCGCGGGGCTGGTGAACAGTTTGCCCAGCATATGGCCGATGCTGCTGGCGATGCCGACCCGCATGCCCTCGAGGTCGAGGCCCCGGGCGGCGGCGTAATCCGCCGTGGGCTGGTTGCCGCCCTCGTCGTTGGTCTCGATGATGCAGCGGGGATTCGCGGCCAGCATCTCGTTGATGCCCTGTAGGGCCTCTTTGCCGTCCTCGCTCTCCCAATAGCCGGGGTCGAGCTTCTGGCGCGGGGTCAGGCGCAGGCGGGAGAAGCCGTTCTGTTCGGCCACATCCAGCTGGCGCAGGGTGATGGAGTTGACGCTTCCGCAGACCACCAGCAGACGGGGGTCCAGCTTCGGCATGGTGACCGTCCTGCGCTCGGTCATCTTCATCAGGTCGGGCAGCAGCGCTGCAAAGCCGGCACAGCCTGCCATCAGGCGGGGCTTGCCATTCTGGAACAGGGCGCGGCCCGTGGACGCAAGGTCGTCGAGGCTCCCGGCGTCAAAGACCAGGATGCCCTCCTGCTCCGGCACAGCCTCACCCTCTTTCAGGGTCGGGAAGCTGTAGGCAGGCACATCGGTCTGTTCCCCGATGAGCTCCGTCACCCTGGCGTGGCGCACCGGCTCGAAGGGGTCGATGCCGAAGGGGCTCTCGGTCACAGGCACGCCGCTGATATAATGTACTCCGTCCCGGGTCACACGGTCGATCTGGGGGAAGGCCGGCAGGAACGGCAGCTGGCGCTCCCCGCTGGTTTTGAGCAGGGCCGAAAGCTCTGCGCCGATGTTTCCGCGCAGAGCGGAGTCTGTCTTTTTATAGATGCTGAAAACTCCCGCACTCATCGCCTCCCGGGTCAGTTTTGCGATGACGGCGTAGGCCTCTGCAGCGGGCAGATGGCGCGTCTCGGTGTCCACCACCAGCACAGCGGCGTCATTGGCTGCAAAATCCACCTGCTCTCCGACCACGACGCGGGTGGGGATGCCGCAGGCGGCAAACTGGACACCCGTATCCAGCGCGCCTGTAAAGTCATCTGCAAGGATCAGCAGAAGCAGCATAGGTTGCTCCTCCTCTCATGATTTATTCTCTTGATACCATTATGCCTTATTTTGACACGGCGTGCATGGAAACGAGCGGTCTTTTCCGTTTTAATTTGAAACATTGATTAAGTTTTTTGGTTATAAAGTCTTAAACCGTTTCAAATAAGGACAGTCTTTGTTTGATTTTCGGGCGTTTATTTGCTAGAATAGTAGCAAATATGAACGGAGGTGTCTGTTGTGATAGAGACTCACACCCGTATTCTGGGCATCGCCCCCTACGACGGAATGCGCACTGCGATGGAGCAGGCGGCACAGGCTTATCCCAATGTCGAAATGGACATTTACACCGGCGACCTGGAAGACGGGCAGGCCATCGTGCAGCAGATGCCCCCCAACTCCTATGACTGCATCATCTCCCGCGGCGGCACCGCCGCCCTCATCCGGCAGGTGACTGACCTGCCGGTGGTGGACATCCACATCTCGGTGTACGACGTGCTGCGCACCATGAAGCTGGCCGAGAATTATTCCAGCCTCTACGCCATCGTGGGCTTCCCCTCCATCACCGAGCCGGCCCACACCCTGTGCAGTCTGCTGGACTTCAACCTCGACATCCTCACCGTGAACAACGCTGCTGAGGTGCGCCACACTCTGGAGCGCCTGCAGCAGGGCGGCTACCGGATGGTGGTCTGTGACATGGTCACCCACACCATCGCCCGGGAGATGGGCTTCGACGCTTTCCTCATCACCTCCGGCGTCGAAAGCCTCCACGCCGCCATCGACCAGGCCGTGAACATCAGCTCCTGGTTCGGCTATCTGCGGCAGGAGAACCTGTTCCTCCGCAGCATCACTCAGGGCCAGAATGGCCGCGTCATCGTCATGGAGTCCAACGGCGACCTCTTCTACAGCAGCATCTCCGAAGTCCCGGCGGAGCTGAGCAGCGTCCTTCAGTCCCACATCCGGGAGATACCGGCCAGCGGCAACCTCCGCTTTTACTACACCGAGCGGGACCAGCTCTACAGCATCACCGCCCAGCAGCTGCTGATGAACAACGTCCAGCGGTATCTGTTCTACTGTGTTCCGGCCCGCATCCCGCTCCATTCCAGCCGTCCCGGCCTGCGCACCCTGAACAAGGGCGAGTGCGAATACCTCTTCGCCAACAGCTTCTACAGCCTCAGCGGCGCGATGGGTACCCAGGCGGCCGAGATACGCTCCCTCGCCCTGCTGCGCCAGCCGGTATTCATCTACGGCGAGCCCGGCACCGGCAAAGAGCAGATCGCACGCTACCTCTATCTGCACAGCTCCCTTGCAAACCACCCCTTCATCGTGGTGAACTGTGCGCTGCTGAATGAGAAGACCTGGGATTTCCTGCTCAACCACTACAACTCCCCTCTCAGCGCCACCGGAAACACCATCTACTTCCAGAATTTTGAGTCCATCTCGCCCCAGTGGAGTTCAGAGCTTCTTGCCGCCATTGAAGAAACCGGTCTTGCCCGCCGGGTGCGGCTCATCTTCTCCTGTTCCATTGTCGAGGGGGAGCCGGTGCCGGAAGTGCTGCGGCATTTCAGTGAGCGGCTGGGCTCACTGGCCCTTCCCCTGCCCTCCCTGCGCAGCCTCTCCGACGAGATCCCGTCTCTGTCCAGCCTCTACCTCAACAGCCTGAACCTCGAGCTGGGCAAGCAGCTCTCGGGCTTCGAGCCCCGGGCCATCGAGATGCTCCGCCAGTACCCCTGGCCCAACAATTACACCCAGTTCAAGAACGTCCTGCGCGCCCTCGCCGCCCTGTCGGACGGCCCCTACATCCGGGCCGGGACGGTGGCCGATATGCTTTCCAAAGAGCGGACTCTGCGGGCCGTGCCGCCGCCGGCTTCTGCCCGCAAGCCCAGTGAGCAGACCCTCGAAGAGGTCATCCGCGATGTCGTCCAGCAGACCGTCGCCGCCCACGGCGGAAATCGCGCCGCCGCCGCCCGTCAGCTGGGCATCAGCCGCACGACCCTCTGGCGCTATATGGAAAAAATCGAGCAGAAACAACAGAATGTAGAAAAAGAGTCCTGAAAAGCACAAAAAAGCTCCGGCTTTCATACGAAAACCGGAGCTTTTTTGTGTTTTTACACGCCCGAATAGGCGGAGAAGCCGCCATCGATGGGCAGGCAGATGCCGGTGATGAAACCGGCAGCGTCATTGTTCAGCAGGAACAGCAGTGCGCCCACAAGGTCCTTTTCGCTGTCGCCGAAGCGGCCCATGGGGGTCGCAGCGAGGATCTTGTTGGTACGGGCCGTCGGGGTGCCGTCCTCATTGTAGAGGAGGCTGGCGTTCTGCTCGCTGGCGAAGAAGCCCGGGGCGATGGCGTTCACCCGGATGCCGACTTTGCTGAAATGGACAGCCAGCCACTGGGTGAAGTTGGTCACAGCGGCTTTGGAGCCGGAGTAGGCCGGTATCTTGGTCAGGGGCAGATAAGCGTTCATGCTGGAGATGTTGAGGATGTTGCAGCCCGGGCGGCCCACCATCTGGCGGGCGAAGGCCTGGGTGGGCAGCAGGGTGCCGATGAAGTTCAGGTTGAACACCATCTCTACACCACTCTCGTCGAGGTCGAAGAAGGTCACGGTATCGTCCTCGAGGTCGGCCATCTCGAAATACTCTTTGTCCGTGTTGGCGCGGGCGTTGTTGCCGCCGGCACCGTTCACCAGAATATCGCAGGGGCCAAGCTCTGTCATCACGTCCTCAGCCACCTGCAGGCAGTTGGCCTTGTTCATGACGTTGCAGGTGTAGCCCCTGGCGATGCCGCCCTCGGCCTCGATCTCGTCGGCCAGAGCCTTGAGCTTCTCCATATTGCGGCCCAGCAGGGCGACTTTTGCGCCTGCCCGGGCCA
Source organism: Faecalibacterium longum CLA-AA-H243 (assembly GCF_020687245.1). GTDB lineage: Bacteria > Bacillota > Clostridia > Oscillospirales > Ruminococcaceae > Faecalibacterium > Faecalibacterium longum. Next base: position 91,433 of record NZ_JAJEQG010000003.1, read on the forward strand.
GAGCCTTGGCGAAGATGGAGCACAGGGTGCCGCTTGCGCCTGTGACGACGGCCACCTTGCCGGTCAGGTCAGTGTTCAGTACATTCTGTTCCATGTTCTTCCTTTTTACAGGCTCAGCTGCGGTACTCGGCGGGCAGCTGGTCCATGCTCTGCCACTTGGTCATGGCCTCTTCCAGCTTCATGCCGTTGGCCACAGCGTCGCGGCGGCAGGCGTTGACCGCCTGGATCTCCTTCATCTTCTCGCCGGTCAGGGTGTAGCCCTTCATGGCGATAAGGGTAGCGGCCCAGGCCACCATCGGGATGATGCAGAACAGCACGATGACCACCCAATTCATACCGGGGGTGTAGAGGTCGTATTGGGTGGGCAGGCTCTCAAGACCGATGAAGCTCACAGCGATGCCGACGACGGTAGCGGACAGGCTGGACACCAGCTTATCCACCAGGCTGAACAGAGTACCCATGATGCCGGGGATGTAGTTGCCGCTGCGGTAAGTCTCGTAGTCGGAGCAGTCGGCGACCATGGGGATGGGCATATCGGCGGTGGCGTAGTATGCGCCGTAGCCGATGCCGAAGAATGCGATGAAGAGGATGGTGTAGAGGTTGATGGACAGGCCGTTGTTCCCCATGATGGACAGGGTGAAGGCGTCGCTGCGGCCCCAGAGCAGCAGCAGCACCAGCACGCCGATGTAGCAGATAAATGCCACACTGACGTACTTCATCAGGCTGGCCTTCTGGCCCTCCTTCTGGCTGGTGCGGACGGTGAGCAGGAAGAAGGGCACGCTGAAGACGTAGCCCAGCACCATCATGGGCAGGTACAAGCCGTCATAGTTGCCCATCATGCAGCCGTACAGCATACACAGGACGGTGGTGTTGGTAGCGATGGAGAGAGCCAGCTTGCAGCCGGCACCAGCCACCATCAGACGCTGCATGGGGTTATTGTTCTTGATGATCTGGACGTACTCGTGCAGCTTGACCTTCTCGCTGACCTCGCCGCCGATGCCGAAGTACTTGGGCTGGTCCTTCTCCCAGATGCCGATGATGGCCAGAATGGTGAGGAGGATGGAGATGACGATGCCCACAGGAGCCAGAGTGCGGAAGAAACCGGCAGAGGCGTAGCCGCCCTCATAGTTTTTGGCGAGGATGGGGGCGAAGAACTGCATCGCGCCCATGCCCAGCAGAGAGCCGACGGTGTTGAAAATGGTGAACAGGGGGCGCTGCTTGGGGTCGTTGGTCAGAACGGTCTGGCCGGAACGGGTGCAGCTGGTCTGGAAGGTGTAGCCGATGACCCAGACTGCGTACAGAGCCACGAAAGCCGCATAGCGCAGGAACATCGAGCTGGCGGGGATGAGCGGGGTCAGGCAGTACAGCACGAGGATGCTGGCTGCCATGATGAGGTTGCCGATGACCATGAAGGGCCGGAACTTGCCGAACTTGCCGTTGGTGCGGTCCATCAGGGCGCCGATGATGGGGTCGGTGATCGCGTCGAACAGGCGCATACCGGTGACCATGACCGAAGCGAAGATCATGGACAGGGCCAGCACCTTACTGCCAAAGGTAGCGATGTAGGAAAGCACCAGCACATAGTACACGTTCGTTGCGCCGTTGTTCAGCGGGAACAGCACCAGCTGGTAGGTCTTGGCGCGGTTCAGGCCCGGCGCCTTTGCGGTTTGTTCACCCATTTGCGGTGTCTCCTTTTTTCTTATAAAAAACGACAGCCTGCCCGCCGTTCTGGGGGACAGGCTGCCATTCGTTTTTAACAGTTGCGGAAATCTGCGCCGGAATTACTTCTGGTCAGCTGCGGGAGCGGTATCGACCATGCTCTTCTTCGCCTTGAGGGCCTTGCTCAGCTGCCATGCGCACAGGATGGTCAGGACGGCCAGCACTGCGATGAGCGCATAGATGGCGGTCTGCCACCACGGAGTGATGGTCTTCAGGGTATCGGTGGAAGCCCAGCCGTTCATGGCGTTGGAGTTGACCACGGTGTAGAGGATGTGGTGCATCGCGTTGCGCATCTGAGTGACGATGTAAGCATCGTTCTCATAGTTTGCAGCCTTGGTGGTGTGGATCTTGGGCATCGGGCTGTCCCAGATGTCGGAGCCGGCGATGAGGCCGTCCACCAGGTCCATGTACTGGCTGGAACCGGAGAAGTCGGTGATGCACATGCCGCGCATACCCAGCTCGCCGCGCAGGAAGCCGGTCAGCAGGTTGGCGTTAGCGCCGCACCAGGTAGCACCCCAGCGGTTGAAGCCGGTCATGACGCTCCAGGCGCCGCCATCGGTGATGGCCTTGTCAGCGACTTCCAGATAGATCTCACGAGCGGTCTGCTCGTTCAGCCAGGTGTTGACACCGCGGCGGCTGGTCTCGGAGTCGTTCAGGGCGACGTGCTTCAGGTAGACGTAGACGCCCTTGGACTGGATGCCCTGCACCTCAGCAGCGCAGATAGTGCCAGCCACGAACGGGTCCTCAGAGTAGTACTCGAAGTTACGGCCGCAGTAAGCGGTGCGGTGCATATTGATGCCGGGGCCGTACAGGCCGGAGTAACCCATGGCCAGGCAGTCCTCGCCGATGCACCTGCCGACCTCATTGATGAGGTCAACATTGAAGGTAGCAGCCATGACATCCTCGGAGGTGTAGCACATTGCGGATGCACCACCGGTCAGGGCAGCGGTCAGACCCTGAGGGCCGTTCTCGTCCTTGGTAGCAGTCTTGCCGATGGAGGCAGCGGCTGCGGTGTTGTGGAAGCCGAGGGTGATGGTGTTGACCATCTCGCTGTAGGTCAGCTGGTCCAGCAGGGTATCCCACTCGGGATCATTGAAGTCCTTGCCGATCATGGAAGCGAGGGTCAGGCCGTTCTTGGCGCCCAGAGTGGGCATCTCGACGCTGTTGGCCTCAGAGCCGTCGTACTTGGTGAAGGCGAGGCTTGCAGCCAGAGTCTCGTTGGCGGTCAGCTGTGCGGGAGCAGTGGGGATGGTGCCGGTCCAGTCGGAGCGGCTCATCCAAGTCACACTGCCGGGAGCATTGCTGCTCTTGTTGGGGTCGGACTCGTCAAACAGGTTGGTGATGGCAGTGCCATTTGCGCCGGTGGAGAAGGTGGTGGTGTCGAGGGTGTCGTTGGTCCACTTCCAGACGAGGTCGGTGTTGCCGTTCTCGGTCATGCGGCCATTGGTGTTCTCGACGGTGTAGCCCTTGGCAGCCAGAATGTTGTTGACTGCGTTGTGGGAATCGGTGGCAGCGGTGAAGTAGTAGTCACCAGCGTCCACGATGTAGGTCTTGGCGTTGTTCGCGTCGTAGGTGCGCAGCTCGCTCTTCGGGACAGTGATGGTCACGTCCTCAGAAGCGCCGGGAGCCAGCACGTCGGTCTTTGCGAAGCCGCACAGCTCAGCAGCAGCCTTCTCGATGCCGTTTGCCTTGTCGTAAGCGGTGTAGGGAGACTGGAAGTAGATCTGGACGGTCTCCTTGCCAGAGAAGGTCTTGCCGGTGTTGGTGACCTTCAGGGTGACGGTGAAGGCATCGTCAGACTCGGTCACGTTGAAGTTGGAGTATGCGAAGGTGGTGTAGCTGTCGCCGTAACCGAAGGGGTAAGCAACGGTGGTTGCCCAGTTGTAATCGCCAGCCTTGGCGGTACCCATGACGACATCCTCGTAACGGGTCTCGAAGTAACGGTAGCCCAGGTAGATGCCTTCCTGATAGACACTGTACATACCCTGCACGTCAGCACCCTCGGTCAGCAGGTTGTACTCTGCTGCGTTGGGGTAAGCCTGGGTGTAGAAGTTGTACATAGCGGGGTTTGCCATGTTGTCGTACAGATAGGTATCGACCAGAGAGCCGGAGGGGGTGACAGTGCCGGACAGCAGCTGGCCCACACCGTTGATGCCGGTCTGGCCCACGTCGCCGATCCACATAGCAGCGTCGATGCCGTAGTCCTCACCGCAGATCTCGGGGTTGAGGAAGTCCAGCTCGATGGCGTTGGAGCTGTTGATGAGGACGACGATGTTCTTGAAGGTACCGTTGTCCTTCAGAGCCTTCAGGTTCTGCAGCAGCTCGATCTCTTCAGCGGACAGAGCGAGGTAGTTGCCGTCGCCCTCCTGGCCGGAGATCCAGCTGTCGCTGGTGCCATTCTCGCCGCTGGGAAGGTCTGCGCCCTCACCGCCGGAGCGGGAGAGGACCACGATCGCAGCGTCGCCGTACTCAGCAAAGCTGGACTCAGCGCTGGACAGAGCGCTCCAGGGAGCCTCGTTGACAGCGTACTGGGTGTTCGCCTCCAGAGTATCGGAGATGGAAGCGGGGGTCAGGCGGCTGTACTTGCTCATCATGGAGTCAGAGCTGTACAGATCCCACAGGGTCTGGTTGATGGTGATGCCCTGAGCTTCCAGAGCCTGCTTGAGGTTGGGAGCCTTGCTGGTATCGACAGAGCCGGAGCCGGTGCCGCCGTACATCAGGTCCACAGAGCCGTGGCCGAACAGGCTGACCTTAGCGCCGCTGGCCAGAGGCAGGGCATTGTTCTCGTTCTTCAGCAGAGCTGCGCCCTCGGCCTCGACCGTCGCGCACAGTTCGGCCTCGTAAGCCTCGCGCTCCTCATCGGAATCAAAGCCCTTCTTGAAGTATTCGGTATCGCCGGTATTCTCGCCGTGGATGATCTTATAGGTAGATGCATTCAGAGCGACGTTGATGGTGGTAGCGTACTGGTTTGCGATGATGTTGCCCACGATGGCAGCGACGGTCAGGATAGCCGTCAGGCCGGTGAGAACAGACCACAGCCGTACTTTCGGTTTGGTGTTTTTCACGGATTCTCCTCCTTTTTTCTATAACAACCGCCGGTCGGCGGAATGTTTCACAAATCAGACCCAGTTTGCACTCTTGGACTTGGTCTTGACCAGCTTGTAGCTGGGATTCGGGGTGTCCACATGACGGAAGGAAGCGGTGTCGGTGCAGTCACCGGCCACAGCCTTGACTTCGATCTCGCCGGTCAGCGGCACACGGAAGCTGAAGACGTGCTCGCCGGTCTGCTCGCCGACCTTCTCGCCGTTGACGTAGAGGGCGACGGACTTCTGGTTGGAGTAGACCTTCACTTCCATCTCGCTCTCCGTGCGGTCGGTGAACCGCTTGGAGCAGATGTGGACAAAGTTCTCGTCGCTCCACCATGCCTTGTAGAGGTAGAAGCTGTCCTTCCGGGTCTTCCGGTCGAAGGTGACGAGGCCCTTATGGTTCATGCCCGGCTCGCCGCCCTGGTCGCGGGCGTCGGCTGCAAAGTCGAACATATTCCAGACGTGGGTCGCCCACATCCACTTATGCCGGTCGAAGCAGCGGAGCATATACTCGTGATACTTTGCCTGATACTCTTCGGTGTGGTCGCCGCGGCGGGGCTTCGAGCTGTGGAGGTTCGGCATACCCTCGGCACCGTACTCGGAGAAGCCCAGAGGACGGCCCGGGTAGACCAGATGGAAGAAGTCCATCCACAGGTCGTTCAGGAACAGACCCGGCACATACCAGCCGAGGTAGAGGTTCCAGCTGACGAGGTCGGTGATGTGGGCCACCGGGTTGAAGGGGCCGCACATGGCGTAGCAGGCCAGCGTGGTCAGGCGGGTGGAATCCATCTTGTGGCACAGGTCGTTCAGCTCGCGGTGATTGTCGAGCATGTCGGCCTTGTCCTTGGTGGAGATGGTGATCTCATTGGAGACGCCCCAGCAGACGATGCAGGGGTGGTTGTAGTTCTGGTAGATGAGCTCCTTCATCTGGCTGATGGTATTGGCGCGGCCATTGGGCAGGTGCTCGGAGATGTAGGGGATCTCAGCCCAGACCACCATGCCGTACTGGTCACAGAGGTCGTAGAAGTACTGGTCGTGCTGGTAGTGGGCCAGCCGGATGGTGTTGGCACCCAGCTCCCGGATGAGGGCCATATCCTCATCGTGCATCTCGCGGGTGATGGCGTTGCCCACACCCTTGCGGTCCTGATGGCGGGAGACGCCGTGGAGCGGATAGGGACGGCCATTGAGGAAGAAGCCGTTCCTGGAGTCCACCGAGAAGGTGCGCAGACCCACGCGGGTGGAAACTTCGTCCACCACGGTGCCGTCGCTGCTCAGGCGGACGACACAGGTGTAGAGGTAGGGGTCCTTCACGCCGTCCCAGAGGTGGGGAGCGTCGAGGTGGAGCTGAGCGTCTGCGCCCTCAGCCCTGGCCACGATGCTTCCGGCTGCGTCCTGCAGCTCGACGGAGACAGCGCCCTCGCCTTCCACGATGGTCTCGACCCGGATGTCAGCCTTGCCGTCCTTGAGGGCGGGGGTGATCTTGACGCCGGTGTCGCCGAAGTGGCCCAGCGCGATGTGGTTCTTGCTGACCACCATCAGGCTGATGTCGCGGTAGATGCCGCCGTAGAATGTAAAGTCGGCCTTCTGGGGGTAGATGCGGTCGTTGATGCTGTTGTCCACCTCGACGGTGAGCTGGTTGTCTTTTGCCAGCAGGTCGGAGACATGGACACGGAAGGTGGAGTAGCCGCCGTCGTGGGTGCAGATGTTCCTGCCGTTCAGCAGAACTTTGGCGCTGGAATTGACGCCCTCGAACTGCAGCCAGACTTCCTGCGAAGCTGCGTCGAACGCCGGAGCGGCAAAGGTGGTGCTGTAGGTGCAGGTGCCGCGCCAGTAATCGTTGCCGCCGTCCTGGCCGTCTTTTGCGTTCCAAGTGTGGGGCAGCTCCACCAGAGTGGTCTTGCCGTCCGGCCCGGTGAACTGCCAGTCCTGCATGAGCTTGGCGATGCTTCGCATTCGTTTTCCTCCCGTGTATCTGTAGCGTTTTCTCTGTTGTGCGGTCGTTTTTCTGTCTTTCGCTATTATTTTATCAAAGACTTTTTCTTTCGCAAGACCGTTGCGATAATCGGTCGAATGGTGTGGATATTCGGTTTTGCTCTCACAAATCCAAGCTGATATATTTGTGCATCTCTTACAAATAGATGGATACAACAAGAAAAATGCAAAAAGAAAAGAGACCGTCCCACATTGATTTTGTGAGACGGTCTCAACCTCTCAGTCTGCTTCGCAGACAAGGCCGGGTTGCGGCAGCGCGTCAGCGCTGACGGAGAGGTTACTTCCCCTGCGGGAAAATAATTTTCACCGCAAAGAACCCGTTCTGGCTCTCTGTGGTCAGGGTACCTTTATACTTCTGAACGATGCGGTTGGTCACTTTGACGGCGTAATGGGCGGCACGGGTGTCGGCAGACTCCGCCGGGCGGTCGGGGCTGATGACGTTCACCACCACGAAGCTCTGCCGGGTACAGACCAGCAGGTCGATGCAGCGGCGCTCCGGTTCCGGCACCTTCACTGCACTTTCAATGGCGTGGTCCAGCATATTGGCAAAAAGGGCGTAGAGGTCGCTGGCCTCAAAAAAGTTCAGACAGCTACCGTCCGTCACCGCGTTGAGCTGGATGCGGCGGGACTCGCAGAGCAGGCTCTTTTCCGTGAGCACCACGTCCAGCACCTCATTGCCGGTGTTTCGGCTGGCGTCGTAGAGCTGAGCGGCCTTTTCGGCCTCGTCGATGTGGGCTTTCAGCTCCGGGTCTGCCGGGGCGCTCGACATCTGGCGAAGCGCGGCGATTTGAAGCTTCAGCTCGTGGCAGCGCTTGTTGATGATCTGGACGTTCTGCCGCGCCACCTGGTACTGCTCCCGCTGGCGCTCATATAAAAGGTTGAGGGTGTCCATCTCCTTCTGCATGGCCGAGAGCTTGAACACCTCGGTCTGGAAGTAGAGCAGGGTCAGGAAGTAAAACTGCCCGACAAACATCGTCATGACGAGACTGCGATCCAGCACCACCACCTGCCCGCCGCTCAGCAGCGCAGCCTGGAACATGAAGAGGATCCCGATGAAAAAGGCGCTGGCCAGCTGGCGCGGGCCGATGTTATACGCTCCTTTATAAGACATCTTCCGGGAGAGGGTGGTGCAGATAACAAAATAAAAGAATGCACCAGCGGCCAGTTGTACCAGCATGACCGGCAGGCTTCTGAGGTCAAGGGGCGTTCCCCGCCATTCGAAGAATACTTCCACCAGATGCCAGCACTCGTAAGCGGTCTGGGAGGCAAGCAGGCTCCATACGGCACAGTAGAGCGCACTCTTTTTGTCTATCTCAACGCAGGCGTATATCATCATGCCCAGCAGAACGAAAAACGCGACATAGAGTGTCAGCAGAGATAATTGAAGTTCGTGGAGGCTGGTGCTCTGGGCCGAGGGGTCGAGCATATAGGTCAGCCCCAGCAGCGGCAGCAGCATCCCCAGCGCCCGTAGGCGGGCGTGAGGCCGGTGCTTGAGCGGGATGCAGAACGCCACCGCAGCAGTCCACCGCAGCAATGCCCGGAGGATGACATGGCGTGCAAGAAGATTCACAGCACACCTCCGATGTAGGACGCCACCGCCGTCAGGAAAGCCGCACGCTGGCGGCGGCTGATCTCCAGGTGGTCGGTGTTAACGTGGACAAAGTCGTTCTCCACAGCCTTTACATATTTCAGGTTGACCAGATAACACTGGTTACAGCGGGAGAAATGGTACTGCGCCAGCTGCTTTTCGGCGCTGGCAAGGCTGGCACGGACGGAAAACTCACCCTTGGTGGTGTGATACCAGAGCAGCCGGTCATGGGTCTCGAGATAGTAGATGTCGCCGGTGGAGAGCACCTGCATCCCGCCTCCGGCCAGCTGTAAAACGACCTGCCCGCCCCGGCGGCGCTGCACCCGCTGAACAGCCCGTGAGAGCTTGGTGCAGAACTGGTAGTAGTTCACCGGCTTGAGGACATAGTCCAGTGCGTCCACCTCGTAGCCCTTGATAGCGTACTGCGCCATGTTGGTCACGAACACCAGCACGGCGTCTGCGTCCACGGCCCGTATCTTCTCCGCCGCGCCGAAGCCGTCCAGTCCCGGCATCTCCACATCCATAAAGATGATGTCATACCCCGGCTCGTAGTGCTCCGCGATGACAGCTCCATCCTCGATGGGCAGCACCTCGACCTGCAGGCTGTTCTCGGCGGCGTACTGCCGGATGAACCGGCACAGCTCGTCCCGCACTTCCTGCTGGTCTTCGACGACAGCAATTTTCAGCATCCCGCAGTCTCTCCCTTCTCCGTTCCATTCCATTTGCTGCTTTTTATTGAAACATACTTTGGTGCGAAATGCAACGGAGAAGTTCGAAATCGCTTTCAGCCCATGACGACCTGCACGTTCACCTCGGCACCCTCCGCTGCCAGCGGCAGAACGCTGCCTTGCAGAGGCTTGCCGTCCACGGTCACGCTCTTGACGCCATGCTGCACTCCGGCGGTATTGTCCACCGTGATGTGATAGGTCGCCCCACGGAAGCGGCGGGTCACAGTGAAGCCGGACAGGGTGTGCGGGATGCAGGGGTCCACCTTCAGTCCGTCCAGCGTGGGCTGGATGCCCAGAATATACTGGCTCACATTGAAGAACGTCCACGCCGCCGTGCCGGTCAGCCAGCTGTTCTTGGCCTCGCCAAAGGTGGGCGCATCTCTGCCGGCTACCATCTGGCTGTAGACATAGGGCTCTGTGCGGTGTATCTCCGAAATATCCTCAATGTAGGCCGGGCAGGTCTTGCGGTAGACCTCAAAGGCACGGTCGCCGTGGCCCAAAACGGCCTCAGCGCAGCTGATCCACGGGTTATTGTGGCAGAAAATGCCGGCGTTCTCTTTGTATCCCGGAGGATAGCTGGAGATCTCGCCCAGATTGAGCTGATAGCTGGTGTAGGCCGGCTGATGCAGCACCACGCCATATTTCGTATCCAGCCGCTCTTCCACGCTCTTCAACGCCTGCGCAGCCTGACCGCTCTCCCGGCCAATGCCGGCCATAACACACATACCCTGCGGTTCGATAAAGATTTGGCCCTCCGTACACTCTTTGCTGCCCACCGGCTTGCCAAAGGCATCGTAGGCGCGGCGGAACCATGCTCCGTCCCAGCCAGCCGTCAGCGCGGCCTGCTCCACGGCCTCAATGCTCTTGCGGGCAGCGGCCGCTTCCTCATCCAGATGCAGATGGTCGCACAGTTCGGCGTACTCCCGGCCATACTTGACGAACATACCGGCGATGAACACGCTCTCGGCTACCGGACCCTCGCTGGGGCCGGTGATCTGAAAGCTCTCACCCGGGTGCTCGGAGAAGCAGTTCAGGTTCAGGCAGTCGTTCCAGTCGGCGCGGCCGATGAGCGGCAGGCCGTGGGGGCCAAGGTGCGTAACGGTGAAGTTGAAGCTGCGGCGCAGATGTTCCAGCAGCGGCTGGGCCTTGGACTCGTCATTATCGAACGGCACCTGCTCATCCAGGATGCTCCAGTCTCCGGTCTCCCGCAGGTAGGCGGCAGCGCCGGCGATGAGCCACAGCGGGTCGTCGTTGAAGCCAGTGCCGATGTCGCGGTTTCCCTTTTTGGTCAGCGGCTGATACTGATGGTAAGCACTGCCATCCTCAAACTGGGTGGCCGCAATGTCCAGAATGCGCTCCCTTGCACGGGAGGGGATGATATGCACAAAGCCCAGCAGATCCTGGCAGCTGTCGCGGAAGCCCATGCCACGGCCCATGCCGCTCTCGTAATAGCTGGCGCTCCGGCTCATATTGAAGGTGACCATGCACTGGTACTGGTGCCAGATGTTCACCATGCGGTCCAGCTTTTCCTCTCCGGAGTGCAGCTGATAGGTAGAGAGCAGGTCTTTCCAGTGGGCGGCCAGCGCAGCGCGGGCCGCATCGACCTGCGCGTCGGTGGCATAGCGCTCCATCATGGCGTGGGCGCGGGCTTTGTTGATGACGCCCGGCGCGACGAATTTTTCCTCCTGCGGGTTCTCGATGTAACCCAGACCGAACAGGATGCTGCGGCACTCTCCCTGGGCCAGCTTTACATGGATGTGCAGCGCACCAACAGGAGCCCAGCCATGGGCGATGCTGCCGGAGCAATGGCCTGCCCGAACGGCCTGCGGGTCTGCCGGGCCGCCATATACGCCGCAGAATGCATCACGGGAGGTATCAAAGCTGCTGATGGGGCAGTTGGCCCAGAAAACAGCGTAATGGTCACGGCGCTCACGGTATTCGGTCTTATGATAGACAGCGCTGCCCTCCACCTCGACTTCACCGGTGGAAAAATTGCGCTGGAAGTTGGAGCTGTCGTCCACAGCGTCCCACAGGCAGAACTCCACATAGCTGAACACATCCAGCTCTTTTTCCGTGCCGCTGTCGTTGCGCAGGGTCAGGCGGTCCAGCTCACAGGCATCGCCTTTGGGCACAAACAGCTCCTGCTGTGCCGTCACGCCGTTCTTTCTGCCCTCCAGTATCGTGTAACCCAGACCATGGCGGCAGGTGTAACTGTCCAGTTCGGTCTTTGTTGGCTGCCAGCCGGGGTTCCACACCGTATCGCCATCCTTGATATAGATATGGTGGCCGTCCATATCAAGCGGGGAGCTGTTGTAGCGGTAACGGGTCAGCCGGCGCAGCCGCGCATCGCGGTAAAAGCTGTAGCCGCCGGCTGTGTTGGAAACCAGACTGAAAAAATCCTCACTGCCAAGATAGTTGATCCAGGGCAGCGGGGTCTGCGGGGTGGTGATGACGTACTCTTTGTTCTGGTCGTCAAAATGTCCGAATCTCATAACGCTTCCTCCTTAAAACCTGCTCACGAAAACGATTGAGAGCTTTTGAAAGAAGCGGTCTCTTTGTTTTTAGCATAGCCTATCCGTGTAAAAATTGCAAGTACTTTTTCAAGATTCCGCCCAAAGTTCTCCAAAAAATATGCATCGTTTCATCACAAACATCCGCAGTGCCGCACACCTTTCCGATCCGCATCCTCTCCCTCTCCCGCCTGTCCTGTTCCTTCCGGCTCCGAAAAAAGCAGCGAAACTTTTTCGATTTTAACCGAAATGTAACGAAATCCAATCGAGATGCACAATTTTGGTCTTCAAAAAGCAAGCAAGCTGCCGAAATCAATGCGTTATAGTTAAAACTTTTTCTTTTTCGCTTGATTTTTGGTACAGAATGCGCTATATTGAATTTGCGAAAACGATTAAGGACTTTGCAGGAAGCGATTCCAAGAATCCTTTCCCGGAAAGGAGGCCAGCCGATGCCATCTCTGAAAGATTTGGCAAAAGAATGCGGCGTATCCGTCGCAACCGTCAGCAAGGCTCTGAACGATCAGCCTGACATTGCCGCCGCAACAAGAGAGCGCATCCGCGCAGCGGCTCGCCGCATGGGGTATCTGCCCAACGCAGCGGCCCGGGCCCTCAAAACCAACCGTACTTATAATTTGGGGGTCCTGTTCGTTGACGAGCGGCAAAGCGGCCTGACTCACGAATACTTCTCCGCCGTGCTGGACAGCTTCAAGGTAGAAGCAGAAAAGCGCGGCTACGACATCACCTTTATCAACCATAACATCAGCGGCAGGAGCATGACCTACCTGGAGCACTGCCATTACCGCAGTGTGGACGGTGTGGTGATCGCCTGCGTGAACTTCTACGACCCACAGGTAGTGGAGCTGGTCAACAGTGATGTTCCGGTGGTGACCATCGACCATGTGTTCAACAACCGCATGGCAGTCCTGTCGGACAACGTGGCGGGTCTCAAAGCTCTGGTCAAGCAGGCATGGGCCTGCGGACACCGGCGCATCGCTTTTATCCACGGCGAAAAGACCTCGGTCACTGAAAACCGCATCGCCGGCTTTTATCAGGCCTGTGAAGAACTGGGGCTGGAGATACCGGAAGAGTACGTCCGCGACGGCGTGTATCACGATGTCGAGCGCTGTGCAGAAGAGACCCGGGCGCTGCTGGTACTGCCGCAGCGGCCCACCTGCATCATCTTCCCGGATGATTTCTCCGCACTGGGCGGCTATAACGCTCTGGCAGAAGCGGGGCTGAGCATCCCGGATGACATCTCAGTGATGGGATACGACGGCATCTACCTTTCCCGGGTGGTCAACCCCTCGCTGGTGACCTACCAGCAGAACACAGCCGCTCTCGGCCAGACCGCAGCGGACAAGCTCATCGAACTCATCGAGCACCCGCGGGTCACACTGCCGGAGCAGATCCGAGTCTCCGGCAGGCTGCTGTCAGGCGGGTCAGTCCGCAGCCTTTGATTTTGGACCAGAACTCCTATGGCGGAGTTTTTTGAAGAAAATGGAAAACCATGAAGGAGGTTTACCCTTATGAAAAAGATCTCTCGTCGTAATTTTCTGCTCGCTTCCGGTGTCGTGACTATTGGCGCAGCCCTCACAGCATGCGGCGGCTCTTCTTCCACCAGCACAGCAGCATCCTCCACCGCTTCTTCCGCAGCCGCATCCGAGGCTCCCGCAGCAGGCGGCAAGACCCTGAACATCTGGTGCTGGAACGATGAGTTCCAGAGCCGCTTCAACGATTACTATCCTGAAGTTGCTGAAATCGCAGCCGATAAGTCCACCACCACTCTGAAGGACGGCACCATCGTCAAGTGGACCATCAACCCCAACGATAACAACAACTATCAGAACAAGCTGGACGAAGGTCTGCTGAATCAGGAATCTGCTGCCGATGACGACAAGATCGACATCTTCTTGGTAGAAGCGGATTACGCCCTGAAGTATGTGGATTCCGATTATACACTGGATGTCAAGGCGGACATCGGCCTGACCGATGCCGATCTGGCACAGCAGTATCAGTACACCAAGGACATCGTCAGTGTGGATGGCAGCCAGCGCGGCACCACCTGGCAGGCAACTCCCGGCCTGTTCGCTTACCGCCGCAGCATCGCCAAGGACGTGCTGGGTACCGATGACCCCACCGAGGTACAGAGCTATCTGTCCGACTGGGATAAGTTCAACGATGTGGCCGCTCAGGCTTATGCCAAGGGCTACAAGATGCTGTCCGGCTTCGACGATTCCTTCCGCACCTTCTCCAACAACATTGCAGCTCCCTGGGTGGACGGCACCACGATCAATGTGGACGAGAACATGATGAAGTGGGTCGACCAGACCAAGGAATACACCGATAAGGGCTACAACAACAAGTCCAGCCTGTGGGACAGCCAGTGGGCAGCAGATCAGGGTCCCACCGGCAAGGTATTCGGCTTCTTCTACTCCACCTGGGGCATCAACTTCACCCTGCTGGGCAACTCGCTGGCAACGCCCGTGGCTGACGGCGAAAAGCCGCAGGTGGGCAACGGCATCTACGGCGACTACGCCGTGTGCGAAGGCCCTCAGCCCTACTACTGGGGCGGCACCTGGATCTGCGGCGCGGCCGGCAGCGACAACATTGATCTGATCCGCGATGTCATGCAGAAGCTGACTTGCGACGAAGCTATCATGAAGCAGATCACTCTGGATACCGAGGATTACACCAACAACGAGAAAGCTATGGAAGAGATCGCCAGCAGCGATTACAAGTCCGACTTCCTGGGCGGCCAGAACCATATCGCGCTGTTCGCAGAGGCAGCCAAGAAGATCGATATGTCCAACGCAGGTCCTTACGACCAGGGCATCACCGAGAGCTTCCAGGCCGCGTTCAAGGATTACTTCACCGGCAATGTGGACGAAGACACTGCCAAGGAAAACTTCAAGACCTCTGTTCAGGAAAAGTACCCCGAACTGACCGATGTGGTATGGCCCGCATAAGCGGCTGACCCACTCGTTCCTATGGAAAAGTGAATACAGGGGCGGGCGGCACATCTCGCCCGCCCCTTTGCTTTTCCAATCACGACAGGAGGCGATCCTTATGAGAGAAAAGACGAAAAAGAAAGGGTCGATCAGCTACGCAAAATGGGGCTATATCTTCATTGCGCCGTTCTTCATCATCTTTGCGGTATTTCAGCTGATCCCTCTGATCTCCACCATTTATTACAGCTTTTTTGAGTATTACCGCAGCGGCCTGAAAGTCATCGGCCCCAATTTTGCGGGCCTGAAAAACTACATCACCCTGTTTTCCACCGATCTGCCCAAGTATTTCAGCAACACCCTGATCCTGTGGATCATCGGCTTCATCCCGCAGATCGCCATCTCCCTGCTGCTGGCAGCATGGTTCACCGACCTGCGGCTGAAGCTGAAGGGCCAGACCTTTTTCAAGACGGTCATCTACATGCCCAACCTCATCATGGCCTCGGCTTTCGCCATGCTCTTCTTTGCCCTGTTCTCCGACAATGGCCCGGTGAACGCCGTGCTCATGAGCATGGGCTGGACAACGGAGCCCATCAGCTTTCTGAATACGGTGTGGGGCAACCGCGCACTGGTAGGCCTGATGAACTTCCTGATGTGGTTCGGCAACACCACCATCATGCTGATGGCCGCCATTATGGGTGTGGACCCCACCCTGTACGAAGCCGCCGAACTGGACGGCTGCACCCCGAACCAGATGTTCTGGAAGATCACCATCCCGCTGATCCGCCCCATTCTGGTATATGTGATGATCACCTCCATGATCGGCGGCCTGCAGATGTTTGATGTGCCGCAGATTTTGACCAACGGCAAGGGTGGACCGGACCGCACCTCCACCACCATGATCATGTATCTGAACAATCACCTGTTCAGCAAGAACTATGGCATGGCCGGTGCCGTTTCCGTGGTCCTGTTCCTGGTGTGCGCCGTGCTGTGTGTCGTGGTCTACTTCTCCCTCACCAAGGAGGATGACGGCCTGACCAAAGCCCAGCACAACGAGCTGAAAGCTGCAAAAAAGGTTGCTGCCAAGGCAGCAAAAGGGGGTAAGTGAATATGGCACACGCTCCGAAAACACGATCCGAAAAAGCAGTTCTGTCCGCGCGCCGTGCGTGGTGTTATCTGGTGCTGGTGCTCATCAGCTTTCTGTGCCTGTTCTTCTTCTATATTCTGATCGTCAACTCCACCCGCACCCACTTTGAGATCCAGAAGGGCTTCTCGCTGCTGCCCGGCAAGTCGATGCTCACCAACTTCAAGAATGTGCTGGCCGACGCCAACATCCCGGTGGGCAGCGGCATCCGCAACAGTCTTATCGTGTCGGCCTGCTCTGCAGCCCTCAGCGTCTACTTCTCGGCCCTGACGGCCTACGGCATCTATGCCTACAACTTCCGCTTCAAAAAGGCCGCTTTCGCCATCATCCTGCTCATCATGACCATGCCCACACAGGTGTCCGCACTGGGCTTTCTGCAGCTGATCACCAAGATGGGCCTGAAGAACAGCTTTATCCCGCTGATCGTCCCCAGCATCGCGGCACCCACCGTGTTCTTCTTCATGAAGCAGTATCTGGACGCTTCCCTCCCCATGGAGATCGTGGAGGCGGCCCGCATCGACGGGGCCGGCGAGTTCTACACCTTCAACCATATCGTACTTCCCATCATGAAGCCGGCACTGGCCGTACAGGCCATTTTCTCCTTCGTGGCCAGCTGGAACAACTACTTCATTCCTGCTCTGGTACTGGACAGCGCCGACAAAAAGACCCTGCCCATCCTCATTGCCCAGCTGCGCAGTGCAGACTTCCTCAAGTTCGATATGGGCAAAGTCTACATGATGGTAGCCATCGCCATCCTGCCCGTCATCGTCGTCTATCTGCTGCTGAGCAAGTTCATTGTCCGCGGCATAGCTCTTGGCGGCGTGAAAGGCTGATTTTCCACTCCGACTCAGATGCAAAAACAGCAGAAGGCCCGTTTCCGAAGAAGCGGGCCTTCTGCTATTTTGTACGCAAAACCGCCCCGGTTTCCGTAACAGGAAGCCGGGGCGGCTCGTTATGCTATTATAAAAGCGTCGGCACTTCCTTTGCCAGCAGATCAGCCAGCTGTGCGTGGCCCTTACGGGTCAGATGCATGAAGTCCACCTGATTGAACTCGCAGTCGGCAGCATTGAGGAAATGGACGTTCTGACGTTCCGCAACGATACGGAACTGCTCGGCCACACCCTTCGACTTTTCCACACAGCCCTCGCCCATGACGGCATCATGGAAACCATCGCCGATGCGGGGCGGGGCCACGACGAGGATATTGGGAGCCTTGGTCCCCCAGCAGTCCACGCTCTTGGCCTTGAGGATCAGCCGTTCCATACCCGCGCCGATGCAGGCGGCATTGGCGTTGAACCGCTCTTTGACGTCGTTGGTACCCAGCATGATGATGAGCAGATCGATGACTTCATGGCTCTTGAGGAGCGAATAAGCCACGCTCAGAGCGTCCATTGACTCATGGATGGGGTCCACGAAAACGGTCGTCCGGCCCGAAAGGCCCTCTTCCGTCACGAGATAGTCGCTGCCAAGCGCCGTTTGCAGGCGGCAGGGCCAGCGCTCGTCCTCGTTGAAGCGGATGCCGTGGTCGGCACAGTCCGCCGGGTCGGCACAGTAGCCGTGGGTGTTGGAGTCGCCCAGACAAAGGATATGTTTTTTCATCGTCTCTTCCCCTTTCAAATCTCGCCCCGCGACTGGCGGAAATAGTAAACTGCGCCCACCATGCCGGCGTCGTTGTGGAGCTGGGCGGCGCGGATCTCCAGTCCTTCCGCAAAAGCGGGCATCACAGAGGCACGCACTTTCTTGGCGACGGGGTCTATCAGCAGCTCCTGCTGTGCGCTGACGCCGCCGCCGATGAGGATGAGCTGCGGGTTGAAGATATGCACCATGCCCGCAAGGCCCTGAGCGATCTCATCCGTCCAGTCGTCCAGAAGCGCCAGGATGGTGGGGTCGCCTGCATGGGCCGATTCAAAGATAGCGCGGCCATCCTTCCACTTCGGGTTCCGGGGCTGTGCGCCCCGCACCAGAGCGGTGGTTGCGGCGTACCGCTCCCAGCAGCCCGACGCGCCGCAGGTGCAGAACACGCCATCCAGCGCGTGGGTGCGGAAGTGTCCCAGCTCACCACCGAGACCCCGCGCACCTTCCAGCAGGCGGCCTCCGGTGAGGATGCCGCCGCCGACGCCGGTCCCCAGCGTGACACCGATGACGTCCGTGTAACCCTTCGCGCCGCCGACCCAGACTTCACCCAGCGTCATGCAGTTGGCGTCGTTGGCGACAGTGGTCGGCAGGCCGAACTTTGCTTCCAGCTCTGCTTTAATGGGGCTTCCGATGTAGTTGGGCAGGCTGCCGCAGGTCCCGGCCACGATGCCCTTTCTGGTGTCGATTTGTCCTGCGGCGGAAACGCCGATGCCCGCAAGGCCCTGCGGTTCAACAGCCTGCTCCTTGAGGAACTGTTCGGCAGCAGACAGCACCGTGGTGAGGATGGGCGTCTCGTAGTTGTCGAAGCAGACGCTCTGCTCCGTTTTGGAGAGCACACGGCCCTCTTCGTCCACGATGCCCAGTTTGACGGCAGTGCCGCCAATATCAATGGCAAGATACTGTTTCATAGTCGTATCTCCGTATTATTTGTGCATGGCGTTGATGGCACCGGTGAAGCGGGCGGTGATCTCCGCCGGGCGGGTGATGGCACCGCCGACGACGAGGGCAAAAGCTCCGGCTTCCAGCGCCTTGACAGCCTGCTCAGGGTAATGGATATGACCCTCGGCGATGATCTTCGCCGGGCATTCCGCGGCCAGCTTGTGGACAAACTCAAAATCAATATCGTTGATTCCCTGCGTCTCGGGGGTGTAGCCGCGCATGGTGGTACCCACAAAATCAGCACCGGCCTCGGCGCAGAGCATGGCGTTCTCGAAATTGTCGCAGTCAGCCATGAGCAGCTGGTCGGGATATTTCGCCTTGATGGCGCGAATGAACTGGGCCGAAGTAGAGCCGTCGGGTCGGATGGCGGCAGTTCCCTGCACGGCGAGGATGTCCACGCCGCAGGCCACCAGCTCGTCTACCTCTTTCATGGTGACGGTGATGTACATGGGGGTGCCGGGGTAATCCTTTTTGATGATGCCGATGACGGGCAGGTCCACCACCTGTTTGATCTGGGTGATGTCGCGGACGGTGTTGGCGCGGATGCCCACGGCTCCGCTCATGGCGGCGGCTTTCGCCATCAGGGGCATGACGCCGCCCTCTTTGGTGTAAAGAGGCTCCGTCTCAAGTGCCTGACAGGAGACGATGAGCCCGCCTTTGATTTGCTCAAACAGTTTTTCTTTCTCCATATCCATCAATCCTCCATCCTGATTTTGATGACCACTTTACGCACATGAGCACATCCGGGGCGTGCCACGCCGGGCTTGTGCAGCTCGCCGGGGAAAAACAGGACGAACCGCCCCTCGCCCAGCGTGCCGCTGACGGCATCCGGACTGGTCCTGAAACCAATATCTCCCGTAAACTCCCCTGCCTCTTCGCCGGGCAGAGTCGTATAGCCCCAGCCCTCGCCGCCGGTCAAATCGATTTGAAGGTCAGCGTACTTTTTGTGGTATTCGAGGCGGGTGCTGTCGGGACTCAAATCGGCCTCCATCACGTTGATGAAGACGTTCTCGCCGTCCACCTCGGTGCGGCCCAGCGGCAAATCGTACAAATCGTGGGCCACATGGTAGGCGGTAAGATAGTCGATGGCGGTGTCAAGATTCCGGTGAAGCCCGCGATAACGGTTCAGGTGTTCCAGTGCGTCGCAGATCATGTTGATTTTCTCCCAACTAAGTGTTTTTTAACAAAAGCACAAAGAGCGCCTGCCCTCTCCCCCTCATTGAGAGACGGAGAGGGGGCGCTTTTTGATTTTTCAGAGTTTTGCGATGGCGGCTTCGATCATGGCCTGTGCTTCGGCGACGATGGATTCATCTTCCGGGATGAGGCCGGGCATCGGCTCGCGGACGCCGCCCAGCTCAAGGCCGTACATCCGGCGCAGGATCTCCTTCTGCACTGCGTAGAGGTTGCCGTGGGCTTCGCACATCTTATAAATGATGCGGTCGGCGTCGTACTGAATGGCGCGGGCAGCTTCGATCTCACCCTTGTTGATGTGCTCGTTCATGGCAAGATACAGCTCCGGCATGACGGCATAGGTGCCGCCGATGCCGCCGTCCGCGCCGATGACGCGGCCGGAGACGAACTGCTCATCCGGGCCGTTGAAGACCACGAAATTGCCCTCACCACGGGCGGCAATGCCTGCATCCTTGAACATCTGGATGTCCTGGGTGGGCATGGAGCTGTTCTTGACGGCAACGACGTTGGGATTCTTGAGCATCTCGCGCAGCAGGCTCATGGTCAGGCCGGTGCCGGCCAGCTGGGGGATGTTGTAGATGACGAACTCGGTGTTGGGAGCCGCCGCCGACATATCGTTCCAATATTTGGCGATGGCGTACTCCGGCAGATGGAAGTAGATGGGCGGGATCGATGCAATGGCGTCCACGCCCACGCTCTCGGCGTGGCGGGCCAGCTCGACGCTGTCGGCGGTGTTGTTGCAGCCGACGTGTGCGATGACGGTCAGTTTGCCTTTGGCTTCACTCACGACGGCTTCCAGCACGGCCTTGCGCTCATCGACGTGCTGATAGATGCACTCACCGGAGGAGCCGCCCACATACACGCCCTTGACGCCCTTTGCAATCAGATGGCGGGTCAGTGCCTTGACGCCCTCGGTGGAGATATTGCCCTCTGCATCGTAGCAGGCATAGAAGGCCGGGATAACGCCCTGATACTTGGTAATGTCTTTCATTTGTCCATGTCCTTTCTGATAATTCAAGCCCTACACGCTCTCCGTTCGGGAAACGGCAGCAGCGCCCTCTTGCGGTTCCCAGCGTCCGCTTCGTGCCTTGGTGCGGCACTCGCGTCCTGCTGACCGCGGCGCCAAAAATCCCTCCCTGTTTCCGCCGCAGGCGGCGGTCGGGATTTTAGCCTTTGACCGCACCCATTGCGATGCCCTTGGTGAAGTACTTCTGGAAGATAAGGAAGATGATGATGATCGGCACAGCGGCCAGAGCGGCACCTGCCATGATAAGGCCGAAGTCGGTGCTGTTCTCCGCCTGCAGCTTTGCGATGCCCAGCGAGATCGTCAGGTTGCTGGTGCTGGACAGCATGATGAGCTGCATGAAGTAATCGTTCCAGCTGTTGATGAAGGTGAAGATTGCCAGCGCGCCGATGCCCGGCTTGACCATCGGGAGCACGATGCTGACGAAGGTGCGCGCCTCGCTGGCACCGTCGATACGGGCCGCTTCCAGCATCTCGGTGGGGATGCCCTCACTGAACTGCTTCATCAAAAAGACGCCGAAGGGCCAGCCCACGATGGGGAAAATGACGGCCCAGATGGTATTGTAAAGGTTCAGTGCGCTCATCTCACGCAGCAGCGGGATGAGGATGACCTGCTTGGGCAGGGCCATTGCGCAGACGATGAGGGTGAAGAGCAGCTTGCGGCCGACGAATCGCTTTTTTGCCAGCGCATAGCCTGCCATTGCGGCGGTGATGCAGGTGAGTATCATGGACATGACGGCCATGAACACGGTGTTTATCATCCAGCGCAGTGCGGCCGGAGCAGTTGGGCCGACGGAGAAATAGATCGGCTCTCCATCCGCGCTGAAAGAGTGGCTGAAGGGCACGGCCAGCTGCCACAGGGGTGCGCTCTTGCCTGCGAAAAGCTTCTGGTAGTTGGTCAGCACCCACTGGCTGGGCCACCACTCGGGGGTCGTGGAGTTGATGGCCGCGCCGGTCTTGAAGGAACCGGTAATGATCCAGTACAGCGGGAACGCGAACAGCACGGCCACGATGCTGATAAGGATGAGGGTCAGTATCATGTAAGCGCTCATCTTTTTCAGCTTGCTGGGGTGACGCTTCAACGGTTTCTGTTTTTTTGCAGTTGCAGTCATTGCCCGGCACCTCCTTTAATTATCCTGACTGCCAAACTTGAACTGGACAGCCGACAGGATGGCGATGATAACGGCCAGCACAACGCCCATTGCGTTGCCGTAACCATAGCGGTAGAGCTTGAATGCAGTGTAGTAGATGTAGTACATGATGGTATCAGTGCTGTGGTTGGGGCCGCCGGAGGTCAGCAGCTGGATCAGTGCGAAGCACTGGAAGGAGTTGATGGTAGTGATGACCAGGATGTACAGGGTGGTGGGCATGATGGCGGGCCACTTGATACGCCAGAAGCACTGGAAATCGGTGGCACCGTCCACTTCAGCAGCTTCCACGATGGACTGGTCTACGTTGCCCAGTGCGGAAACGTACAGCACGATGGGCTGGCCGACAGAAGTAGTCAGCAGGATGAGGATGATGCAGCCCAGAGCGTATTTTTCATCGCCCAGCCAGTTGATGTTCTTGTCGATGAGGCCCACAGCTTTGCCCAGATAGTTGAAGATGCCGTAGTAGTTGTTGTACATCCACTTCCACACGACGGTGACAGCCACCGAGCCGGTGACGACCGGCAGGTAGAACACGCAGCGGAAGAGGCTGGTGGCCCACTCGGGCAAATCGACGATAGCCGAGCTGACCCACAGCGAGAACGCACAGGTCACAGGCACCGAGACGACCACGATGATGAAGGTGTTGCGCAAAGCGCCGATGAAGATGGGGTCTGCGAACAGCTCTGCGTAGTTTGCAAAACCCACAAAGACGTCGGCACGGTTCATGGTCGAGTCAAAAAAACTCGTGACCACGCAGAGTATCATGGGGTAAATGACGAAGCCGAGAAAAAAGATGAGGCTGGGCAGAAGGAACAGGTAGGAAGCGATGGTCTCCTGCCGAACCAGTGCGCTGCTGCGCTTCGGCTCTTTGATGCTTGCAGTCTTTGCAGCCAAAGAAATCACCAGACCTTTCGTTCTGATTGGGTGCTTGTCTTACACAAAATGCCCCTCCCTCGCCGGGATGTTCGAGGGAGGGGCAGTCATTACTTATTTGCCCTCAGGCGGAAAAGCTCAGGCTTCGGCGGCTGCGGCTGCGTTGGCATTCTGGACAAAGGTTGCAACGGAAGTGGCAACGTCTTCGCCAGTGCCTACACGCTGGAGCATGTTCCACCACTCGGTGCGGGCAGTTGCCCAGCCCGGAGTGATCTGGTAGTAGTCGCCCAGATAGGCCATGAACTTGGTGTACTCGCTCATGATGGCATTGTCGGCGTAGATGTCGCCCACGCTGGCGCGGACCGGGAAGTAAGTGGAAGCCAGAACGCTGTCCTTCACCTGGTCAGGGTCAGCAGCGATGAACTCAATGAAGGTCTTGGCTGCCTTGACCTTGGCCTCATCGCCATTATCGAAGACGCCAAAGCCCCAGATGCCGCCGCAGAGCTTCGGGTCGCCGCTTGCAGTCGGGAATGCCATGGGCATGATCTCGTCGCCGTCGTTGGTCAGGCCGGCGTCGTTGTTGTCGGCGTTCAGCTGCTGAGCGATGTTCCAGCAGAATGCCATCTGCAGCGTGCCGTTGCGGAACAGAGTGATCTCGTCGCCGCCGGCGATGGAAGCGTCGAAGTTGATGCCGTCGGTATCGTACAGGGTCTGGATGGCCTTGATGTTCTCGGCAGAATCTGCAGTGTACTTGGTGTGAGCGTCGTCGGTGAAGGTGCCGCCGTACATATTATTGATAATAGCACGGGTACCCTGGTCGCCGCCCTGACCGCCGCAGTAGATGGCTGCCACGTTCTCGTAGCCGCCCTTGTACAGAGCGTCAACGGTGTTCAGGAAGCCTTCGGTGCTCCAGGTGTGCTTATCGGTGTCGAGATACTTGTCAGCGCCCACTTCCTTGACCTTGGTCATGTTGACGGCCATGCAGTGTGCGGTCATGCACAGGGGGTACTCGTAGTAGTCGCCCTTGTCGTTGTGGCAGGCGGAGTTGACGGACTCGTAAATGTCCTTCTTGGCGTCGTCGGTCCACAAATCGTTCAGCGGAGCCATGACACCCTTTGCGCCCCAGTTAGCCACCAGACGCTCGGGGCCTTCCATGATGAGGTCGGGTGCGCTGCCGCCCTCGATGGCGGTGTTCACCTGGTCGTCGCCGTTGGTGTAGTCCAGATACTCAACGGCCACTTTAATGTCAGGATACTTTGCGTTGAAGCTGGCGATGAGCTCCTGCACGGTCTCGTCCTTGCCCCAGCCGCCGATGGGGTATGTCCACAGCTTGATGCTTGCGCCGGATGCAGAGCCGGAAGCGGCAGTGGAAGCAGCACTAGAAGCTGCCGTGCTGGTAGAAGCGGACTTGCCGCCGCAGGCAGCCAGCGCACCCGCTGCGCTCATAATACCAACGGCCTTCAAGAAGGAGCGACGAGAAATGGCATTCTTCATAATAAGTTCTCCTTACCTATCATCATATCGGCGGTCCTTCATCCCTGACCGCTCTTGTTGGCCTTATTATAGAAAACTTCTTTCATTTTGTCCATCGGTCGCATACACAATTTTCAGAAAGTTTTCTTGTCCATTCCGCACAAATATCTGGGATACCAGCCAGTTTTTGGCCACTTTCACCAGTTTCATTGCCAGTTGTAGCCATTTTGTAATCATTTCTGCGTAGTTTGTCATTTTCGGTTTGAAAATCATTTTCGTTTTTCTTCCGCAGTTTTGAAATTTATTTTCAGCAATAAGTCCTACTTTTCCTCGTTTTTTAGATGCTCTGCACAGCTTTTTCTTCCGAATTATGGCGAAAAGCACACTTGTCAAGCGGCCAAACTTCTTTTATACTTTTTATAAAGATGCCCCCTTCCCTGTGCAGCGGAAGGGGCAAAAGAAGGTATCAGGAATAGTGCGGGCATTGCGGCCCGCTCGAAGGAGCTTGACCATGGGTACAAATTTTTGGGAATTGCTGCATCAACGACAGGACCAGCTGACCAGATCCGGCCACGCGGTCGCCGACTACCTGCTGCAGCATGCGGACGAAGCGCAGTATCTCTCCATTTCCTCGCTGGCCCGGGAGTGCAATGTCGCCGAGGCGACAGTGTTCCGGTTCTGCCGGGCTTTGGGGTTCGACGGCTACCATGAGATGCGCATTGCGCTGGCGCAGGCCAACGCCACCGGCACACCATCCAGCCAGAGGGAGCTTCAGCCCGGTGCTACCACCGCAGAACTTTGCGAGCACGCATACGCCCGCTTTCTCACCGCCATCAACGGCACCCAGAACGCCCTCTCTACCGAGGCCGTGGACGAGGCCGTACACCTGATGCAGGAGGCCAGGCAGGTGTTCTGCCTCGGACAGGGCGGCAGTATGCTCCTGGCAAACGACATCTGCGCCCGCTTCGCCAGCCTTTCCACCAAGTTCCGCACCGCAGGCGACAGCCATTTACAGCTGCTGACTGCTAGTCTGATGAACGAGGCCGACGTTGTGCTCTTCGTTTCCTACTCCGGCGCGACCCGCGACATGATGGAGACACTGCGCACCGCCAAGGCCGCCGGGGCAAAAATCATCCTGTTGACCCATTACGAGGACTCCCCCGGCGCATTGCTCGCAGATGTCGTCCTTCTCTGCGGCGCACAGGAAAGCCCGCTGGACTCCGGCAGCATCCCCATCAAGGCAGCATTCCTCTATGTAGGCGAAGTTCTGGTGCTGCGGTATATGCTGGATGACCCTGCCCATAGCAACACAGCACAGGACCTCACCAGCGAGGCTATGACCGTGAAAATGCTGTAAAAAGTTCTTTTCCATGTACTGCCAAAAGTAAAACGCCCCCGGCTTCCTGTCATGGAAACCGGGGGCGCTGCGGTTTTATGGGAAACGCCTCAGGCGCTGCAAAGCCTCAGTGCAGCAGAGAGCTGACCCATGCCCGGGCGGCCGTCTTGGCCTGGAGCTTATTGTACATCTTCAGGGTGGTGTTGTACACCTTCTGGCTCATGGCATTGCTGGCGTTGGTGGCGGCAGCCTGCTTGGCCTCAAGCGTGTCGGCGGCGGCAACGGCGGCCTTCATATCGGCGTAGTCGGCCATGATCTCCTGCTGGAGCGCGGCATAGCTGGCCTTGGCTGCTGCCCGATCCTTTGCGGTGACCTGATTGCCATTGCTGCCGTAGGTCAGCAGGTTGGAGAGGGCGTCACGCACGCCGTAGAAGGAGTCGGTCCAGTCGTCCGGGTAGGTATAGTAGCGGCCCTTAGCATCCTGATACCAGACGCCCTCGGTGGGCTGCTCGTCGGAGCGGGTGACCTTATGGACCGAGACCTTGTAGACGTCTGCGGTGTCGGTGGTCAGCATCGGATAGTAAGGGACGAAGGCGTTGTACACGTCGTCGTCAAAAGCGGTCCACTCGGTAATGGCGGTGTTCAGATCGCCGGTGGCGCTCACCTGGAACAGATGAGTCTCCACATTGCCCGTCTTGCCGATGGGCTCGGTCTGAAAGAAGTGGATGGAATCCTCCACCGAGAACTTCTTGGTCAGCTGGATGTTGGAGTAGACCGGGACGATGGCACCGTTCTCGCCGACGTTGCTGATAGCAAAGTCGGTCTCGCTGTAGTTGTCCTTCGTAAAGGTGTCGGTGCCGTACAGGTAGTTCAGGCCGGCTGCCATGCGGTCCGATGCGATGTCGCCGTTGTAGGAGGCATCCAGATCGATGACATTGGCAGCGGCGTCGCCCACAAAAGTACCAGCCTTCTGGGCCACGGAGATCAGGTTGGCAGAGGCCACCACATGGTCGGTGTCATCCAGATCGATCTTGCCCATAGCGGC
This sequence comes from Faecalibacterium longum CLA-AA-H243, assembly GCF_020687245.1. Taxonomy (GTDB): domain Bacteria; phylum Bacillota; class Clostridia; order Oscillospirales; family Ruminococcaceae; genus Faecalibacterium; species Faecalibacterium longum. The sequence goes on from NZ_JAJEQG010000003.1 coordinate 117,811, forward strand.
GATGTTGGGCTGCATGAAGACCACGCTGGAGGAGAGCTTCAGGGCAAGGTAGGTGTGGCCCGTCAGGTTCTCCACGAACCAGGTCTCGTTCTGGTCGGCAATGAACACGCCGGAGCCGCCGGCTGCACCGGCGTTGTCGTAGATGGAGGTCAGCAGGGCAACACCCTCGCGGGCCGTGGAAGCTTCGCTCAGCAGCACCGTGGTGATCTCGGCTTCCTCAATGCCGTTGTCCACATAGGGGTCTACGCTCAGCACGGCGTCGGTGCCGTAGAGAGACTCGGTGGCAGAGACCATGACGCCCTTCTCGTTGGTGCCAGCCTCCTCATAGGGGGTGTGCTCGTGGGTGCTGTCGCAGTCCGGGCAGACACCCAGACCGTTGTCGTCCCGGCGGGCGGTGTAGCGGTAGCTGTCGTGGGTGAAGGTGTAGGTAAAGCCGTAGCATCCCTCGTACACTTCGCCCGTGGTGTGCTTCCCGGCGGGGCTGATGTTGAACAGCTTGTTGTAATCGTTGGTGCCCAGATCCTCGATCCGGCCAAACATGGTGGTGCCATCCTCGGTGAGGTCGCTGCCGACATAGAGTGCCGTGCAGGCGAAGGCGGAAGGAACCACGGCAAGCGTCATTGCACAGGCGATGAAAGCCGCAGCAATTTTCTTCTTCAAAGACATAATAGTATCGATCCCTCTCTTGTTGATTGTCGGCATTTCGTCGGCAGGTGTCATAATACACCCATTTTAATAAAAATGCAAGTATTTTCCCGAAATTTTAGCATATATTCATTTTTATATGGTATATATTCGTACTGCGTTTTTCATCTGCCCCTCCGTGAGCGCAAAAAACCGCCCCGGCTTCCTACTATGGAAACCGGAGCGGTTCGTTTACTTTATGGGTGCTTTTTCAGGCACTCAATGCCTACCAACTGGCATTCAGTTTTTGAAGTTTTAGTCATATCTGTATTTAGAGGACTTTCCGTACACCTTCCGAAGCGATTTTTTCAGGCTGACCACCGTTTCTTTGATGATCTTTGCCTCATCGGCAGAGCAATCTGCAAGCTGTTCGGTCATCCAGCTGTCGAACACCGGCTTTGCTTTTTTGATCTCAATGCACAGCAGCTCGTCTGCCGAACAGTCCAGTGCGTTGATGATGTCGATCAGCGTTTTCAGGCTGGGCACGGAGTTGCCTGTTTCGATATGACTGATGTGCGTGACCACCACACCGACCTCATTGGCCAGCTGCTCCTGCGTCATGCCCTTTGCAAGGCGGCAGGCACGGATGCGTTTTCCGATGTCGGCGTAGTCCACCATAATACAAGTCCCCTCCGTTTTGTGAAGTGATACTTGTATTGTATGTGCAATCGACCAGGATTGTAATAACCTGAAAGTGCAGTGGACTTTTGACAGAAAGTTTCTGTCAAAATCATTTTTTGCACTTTAGCCCCGGACACAAAATTTATTTTTTCTCTTTCTTTGCACGCAGTCTTGCATTTTCCTGGTTGATCTTTTCGATTTCTTCGCTGTTGGTCAACCAGCCAAGACCCTTGGAAAGCTCTTTCTTTTTTGCTTCGTTATCACTGATTTTGGAATCAATGAGTGCAACGCTCGTAGCCTTCATATTGTCAAGTGCAAGCTTTGCACCGCCGCCCAAAAGTGCTGCACCCAAAGAAACCGCTGTCGCAAACAGAGCGCTCTGTTCTTTTTCCATGTCATTTCTGCCGATACCCATACTGTACTACTCCTTTACTTGTTGTGTTATTTTATTCCATTAAAAGAATGGTCCGTCCATTCTCTTCAATGTCTTTCCAAAACATATCATCTTCATCTCTACAGTAATTCTGCAGGAGTTTAAGATTTGCACCGATCACCTCATCAAAGAAATTCTGATATTCCCGCTGGATATCATCCTGCGGTTCTTTTTTCCAGCGGCCGACCAGGTTTTCCAGCGCAACCAATTCCTGCATAGTCTCAAGCATACCCCGGATTTTTTTCATGTCTCCGTCCAGTTTTTTCAGCTTGATACTCCGGATAAAACGCGGACCCCACACGATTTTTTTCACATCGCTCACATAAATACGAAGTGCACCTTCAAACCGGTGGATTGCTTTGATAAACGCATCGTCCGCCTTTTCAAGGTAGGAAACTTGATTCGTTTCATCCTGTGCCCTTTTATAGCGTTCCAGATACGTTTTGCCATCCATCAGCCGACTGCTGTAGTCGTTCAGATGTAGATCTTCCAGCAAGTCAAAACGCTCGTTGAAGTGCTCGATCTGTGCGATATGCAGCTCTACCAGAAATTCCCCCAATTTTTTCGGATTGGTCAGGTCATACATTTCCACCAGTTCCTGCATGGCCTGCTCGCCGCCCTCTTTCAGGTCTCCCCTGTCGTTGATGCTTTCCGGGCTAAACAGCACATGCAACGCACTTTTTGCCTTTATAAGATCCTTGGTGTGTACTACATTTCCATCGAGATCCTGCGTCCGTGCCATCTTTTCCACAACATCAACGGTATCCACCGCCGTTTTTATCTTTTTTTCAAAGTCCCCTTTCGTCATCACGTCTTCTACAACATCTGCGTGTTGTATAAAAATCGACTTCAATGCCTCTGCATTCACTGTTTTGCCTGTTTTTTTCTCGTAACTTTCTGCATATTGGTCTACCGCTTTTGAAATCGCCAGCTTCTTTGCCTTATCCAGAACACTTGCCCGACTTTGTTTTTTCTCCACTTTCACGATTCATCGTTCCTTTCAGAATGTTTTATACTATTCATGTCATATGTCATCGCAAAACAAATTCTTCCTCGGAGCACATTGCTGCGCGGAACGCGTCAAAATCTCTATGCTGCAGTGCAAGACCTGTCTGGTCTGCATAGTTCAAAATGGCATATACCGCACGCTCGTAGTTGGTATCATCATCCGCAAGGTACGCGAAAGCATCCAGCAGGCTGCTCAGTCGGGTACGCTGCTGCTGTTCATATTGCTTCATAAAATCCATCAGTTGACGGTGATATTCCTGTTCCAACCGCGTTGATTCCTTCAGCAATGCCGTCATCCGATCGTACTCTGCCGCATTCAGCGCTGCCTGCTCCACAATAGCGCGTGTGCAGGACACCACATAAGCTGCTGCCGTATAGACCGCCATCGGGACAAACGGATTTGCCGTGCCGACCACCAGTCCGAGCGCTTTGGTAAAATAGACCGTTGCGACCGACTTTACCGTCGTATCTGCCAAAGCCCCCTGCAGCTGCTGCCCGGTGATCTCTCCTTTTGCGTAGGAATAAAGTGCTGCGCCTCCATCTATCAGCCCGCCCGCCATGACTGTTGCTGCGGTTGAATCCGAAAGCACCGGAAGTGCCACTTTCCGGCCTCCAAAGCGGATCACCGTGCTAAGCACGCCGGTCTCGCCACCGCGCAGTGCACCGCTGACGGTATCCGCTTTTACCTCTTCCAACGCATTATCGAGCGTTTTGCGATCCCGCAGTACCTCAAACAAATTCTGTGTACCGGACACAATGGCTGTGATAACACCGGTTGCCACCGCCATATTCGATGCCGCTGTACCGACCTCCCGCGCCAGCTGCTTTCCTTCAAAGCGAGCCGCATACTGCCGAACCGCTTGTTGAGAAACTCTGCCATCTGTGCCACGCAGCTTTTGCAGCTCCGCAGTTGTTGTGCCTCCTGATGCAATGCCAGTGGACGGATCTGTCAAGCCCTTCTTCATCAAGTTGGATACCGCATTCTCGTAGGCCGTTTTTGAAATCTCACCGTTTTCAGCCATTTTGTGCAGGCAGCTCTCAATGTCTGCCATCTGGTCTGTTGGTGCAATGCGTTGCATATCCGTATACTTCGGATCTACAAAATTCTGCGCAGCTCGCCAGGCACTGTTATTGTATTTTGCCTGTCCTTGCCCTACGATTCGGCCATTCCTCTGCATACGGAAGTCATCCGGTGCCGTATGCCCGCCGTATCCTCCCCGACCTGCCGCCAGATCCGTCACTGGGTTCCGGTCAAAGCGTTCGCCGCAGTTTGCCATATTCGTTTGCAGCTTTGCTGCCTCAATGTACTCAAACAGATTTCCCTTGGACTGCTCAAAGCCTACTTTTGAAATCTTTCCTGCCTTGTACAAAAGCTCCCTCATAGAGTCAATGGCCGTATCGGTTCCCATTTGTACATTCTGGGAGGCCGCATTGCCCACAAATGCACCAGCCTGACCTTCCAGATTTTTTTCTTTCCTGCTTCTCACAGCTCGATCCTTCTTTCTCCTTTACAGGCGCATCAGAAGCCGTACCTTCCCTGTGCGAATGCCGGATACACATTCCTTGCGTTCTGCAGAGTTGTCTGTGCTTCCGAAGCCAGTTCCCCGGCCGGTGTCAGAAGCGGTTCTGACAGTACTGAACACATAATTTGTGCCATAAGCCATGCCTGATGAATCTTTTTCTGCTCTGCTTCGGTCAGGCTGTTGAAATCGATTTTCTCATCGTCCGAATCGTACAGCATCCTTTTCTGCTTCTGTCTGGTGCGCTGTTCCATATATTTCATCTCATTTACTACCGGATAAAATGCACTGCGAAAGCGTACCAGAAAGTCCGAATAGTTTTCTGCAATACTTGCAGTCTTTTTCATAAAATCTGTCATAACAGCCATCTTTTCCACCGCCGTTTCGGCCCGCGCCGCCGTGGCTTCTGCACTGGCCAGATTTTCATCCGCCTTGGCATTCATGATAAGGCCTGCGGCTGCCAATACCGGCCCGACAACGATGCCGCCGAGAACCAGTGTGCCGCCCGCCATGCCCAGACCGCCTGCGGTCAATGCACCGCCGCCAAACCATGCCAGCGTTGCATTGGTCGCTGCCACGCCGGACAGACTTGCAATGGCCGTGCCTGTTGATGCAGATGCAAACATCATCGCTCCGCCGTAGGAGGCAATGCCTGCCAGCACTCCGGTGCCAAGAGAAGCAACGCCTGCCCGCGCAATCTCCGTTGCCTTCAAAGCAGCAACTTCCATATTTTTCAGGTTTTCTGTTCCCTGACGCTTGAGCTTCAGACGTTCATCCCCGGCCACGTCACTTTCCATCCGGACATTCTTGAAGGCTCTGAACGTACGGATAAAATCATTCATTTCTTTCGACCAGATATCTACCTTGAGCACTCCCAGCCGTTTCAGGCATTCCGCTGTGCAGGTCCTTTGTTCCTCCAGCATCTCCCGCGCCTCGTCATAGATATTCTGTGCCTCCGCAACGATCTGCTTTGCGTTTGCATTTTTTGTGTGAGCAGATACACTTTTTACAGCACCGGTGATGCCGGCCAACGCCGCACCACCCAGCAGGATAAAAGGCACCGCCATTTTATTTTTCTCCTTTCCTAATGCGTTTATTGTTCTGCCAGTACCCGCACATAGTCTCCCTGACTCCGCACCCACATTTGGATACCTGTGCCAAACACCTCAGCCTCTATGATCCAGCCCTTCTCCGTCACCTGCAAAACCTTTGCAGTGGGCAGACGGTCAAGTACAGATTCCAGACTCGGCCCGGTATACTCAAACCGAATGGTCTGCAACTCGCCGCCGTACATAAACTGGATGCGCTTGCGCATCTCGCCCTCCTGAAATCGGTCGGTGTACCGCTGTGCAAAGTGTCGGTCGAGGGTTTTGTAATTTTGAATGCGGTCAATACGATAAATCGTCGGGGAATTGTCCTGCGGGTTCTGGAAGTGTTTGTCCTTGTCGATGCCTTCGATGAACGCCGCCAGATAGAAATAATACTCGCTGAACAGGATGCCCACCGGCTCAATGGTGCGCACACGAGTCTCGCCGTCGTGGGTGCGGCAGTAGGTAATTTCCATAACATTGTGATTTTCTACTGCCGTGCCGATCTCCCACAGGCTCTCGATAAACTTCCGGCCATGCTGCGGCTCAACGTAATGGAAGCGTTCGTTGCTGATGAGGTCTTTGACCTGATTCAATCGGTCCAGCGGGGTGCACACCTGCACCAGCTTGTCCAGAATGGGGAACATTTCCTCCTTGACCATGGAGCGGCTCTCCAGCAGGATCTTGCACACTGCCAGAATCTCGCTGCTGGTGAGGAAGCGGGAAAGCGTGTCATCCAGCAGATAGCCGCCCTTTGCGGAGTTGTATAAGATCTCTCGGCGCGGCTCGCTGTCTGCAAAATGATTGCGCAGGGTGTCAAGATCGCGCTGGATGGTTTTCTCACTGACACCGAAGCGGTCAGCCATCTGCTGTTTGTTCAGCACACCGCCCTGTACCAGCACCTGCTGGATATAGAGTATACGGTCCAATCTACTATTACGCACAGTTCATTCTCCTTCTCTGCTCATTGTAACACAACACAACTATCGCTGCAATTCTTTGTGTGAAGTTTTGTCGTTTCACGGAATTACAAAAAAATTTTTGTCTCTTTTGCACAACCCCAGTATACAAAAAAAGATGGACAGATTGCCTGTCCATCTCCTAAAAAGTCAAGGTAGACTATTCTTAAATTGCCAACCTCTTTTGAAGCGATAGGCGCTGTTCATCAGTTCATCTGTGATGGTGTAAAGCGCCCGGCGTGGCGAACCATATCCGCCAATCAGCCCAATCACAATCGCAAGATTCAGCACAAATGCAATGCTCAACAGCACCATCAAAAATTTTTTCATACGCTCTTCTCCTTCTGCCTTATGTTTCTATCAACTTTTCTGCTCTCATTATACAGATTTGGCTGGACGGTATGGTTGTCCATCCTCCACAAGCAACAAAAAAGGAACACGGCATTCTCGTTTTGAATGTCCCGTGTTCCTTCTGTCCGCTTTTGCAGCGGCTTCTTTTACATAGAAGTCAATCGTTCATTTCGGCATCCTCCCGAATCTGCCGCTTATATTTATAATAGGTATTCCGGGCAAGTCCAGTCAATTTTATGCAGTCCACATCAGGAATCGGCGGAAACTGCCAGCCTCCCTGTCTTTCTTGCTCCGTCATTTATATATCCTCAATTCATTGAATTCTTGACTAAACCAAAACCCTCCCCGGCAAAACCATTCAGTTTTACCGGGGAGGGTTTATCATACGCTTATCTTCCCATGTTTTGCAGGATTAGTGCATCTTCATGCAACAATCTTACTTTCTGGGATTTTTGATAGCAGCCTGGGCAGCAGCCAGACGTGCGATAGGCACACGGAAGGGAGAGCAGCTGACGTAGTCCAGACCGACATTGTGGCAGAACTCGACGCTGGAAGGATCGCCGCCGTGCTCGCCGCAGATGCCCAGACCCAGGTCGGGACGGGTCTCACGGCCATCATGTGCAGCCATCTTGACCAGCTTGCCGACGCCGACCTGGTCCAGATGCTGGAACGGATCGCTCTCGTAGATCTTGTTCTCGTAGTAAGCGCCCAGGAACTTGGCAGCATCGTCACGGCTGAAGCCGAAGGTCATCTGGGTCAGGTCGTTGGTGCCGAAGCTGAAGAACTCAGCTTCCTTGGCGATCTCGCCGGCAGTCAGAGCTGCACGGGGGATCTCGATCATGGTACCGACCAGATACTTCATGTCAACGCCGGAAGCCTTGATGAGCTCGTCTGCGACCTTGACGACAACGTCCTTGACGAACTTCAGCTCCTTGACCTCGCCGACCAGCGGGATCATGATGTGCGGAGTGATGACATAACCGGTCTCAGCAGAGACGTTCAGAGCCGCCTTGATAACAGCGCGGGTCTGCATTGCTGCGATCTCGGGGTAGGTGACAGCCAGACGGCAGCCACGATGGCCCATCATGGGGTTGAACTCGTGCAGAGAAGCAACGACGTTCTTCAGGTCATCAAAGGTCATGCCCATGTCGGCAGCCAGCTCCTTGATGTCCTCGTCCTTGCTGGGCAGGAACTCGTGGAGAGGCGGGTCCAGATAACGGATGGTCATCGGGCGCTCACCCATGATGCGGTACATCGCCTCGAAGTCACCCTGCTGGAACGGCTCGACCTTGGCCAGAGCAGCCTCGCGCTCTTCCACAGTACGTGCGCAGATCATCTCACGGACAGCCTTGATGCGGTCCTCAGCAAAGAACATATGCTCGGTACGGCACAGGCCGATGCCCTCAGCACCCAGGTCAACTGCCTGCTGTGCGTCGCGCGGGTTATCAGCGTTGGTCATGACCAGCAGCTGACGAGCGGCGTCTGCCCAGCCCATGAAGCGGTTGAAGTTCTTGTTGCCGGTAGCGGCGACGGTAGCGACCTGCTCACCGTAGATGTTACCAGTGGAGCCGTCGATGGAGATCCAGTCGCCCTCGACGAACTTGTGGCCGTTGAGCTCGAAGGTCTTAGCCTCTTCGTCAATCTTCACGTCGTTGTCGTTGCCGCAGCCGGAGACACAGCAGGTACCCATACCACGAGCAACAACGGCTGCGTGGCTGGTCATGCCGCCGCGGACGGTCAGGATGCCCTGAGACACCTGCATACCGACGATGTCCTCGGGAGAGGTCTCCAGACGGACCAGAACGACCTTCTTCATCTTGCCGGACTTGACCATCTCCTCAGCCTCTTCGGCGGTGAAGACGATCTGGCCGCAGGCAGAACCGGGAGAAGCTGCCAGACCCTTGCCGACGACCTCAGCAGCCTTCAGGGCAGCTGCGTCGAACTGGGGATGCAGCAGGGTATCCAGCTGCTTGGGCTCCACGCGCAGGACAGCCTCCTGCTCGGTGATCATGCCCTCGTCCACCAGGTCACATGCGATCTGCAGAGCAGCCTGAGCGGTACGCTTGCCGTTACGGGTCTGCAGCATGTACAGGTGGCCGTCCTCAATGGTGAACTCCATATCCTGCATATCGCGGAAGTAGTTCTCCAGACGGGTAGCGATCTCAACGAACTGGTCGTAGACCTCAGGCATCTGCTCGTGCAGGTGGCTGATGGGAGACGGAGTGCGGACACCAGCAACGACGTCCTCGCCCTGTGCATTGATGAGGTACTCGCCCATCAGCTTCTTAGCGCCGGTGGCGGGGTCACGGGTGAATGCAACGCCGGTGCCGGAGCGGTCGCCGGAGTTACCGAAAGCCATCTGCTGGACGTTGACAGCGGTACCCCACTCGTAGGGGATCTCGTTCATCTTACGATAGACGTTTGCACGGGGGTTGTCCCAGCTGCGGAAGACGGCCTTGACAGCCTCGATGAGCTGATCCTTGGGGTCCTGGGGGAACGGCTTGCCCTCGTTGTCCTCATAGATCTTCTTGAAGGTGCCGACCAGTTCCTTCAGGTCGTCAGCAGTCAGGTCAACGTCATTCTTGACGCCCTTGGCTTCCTTCAGCTTATCGATCTCGACCTCGAACAGGCTCTTCGGGACCATCATGACGACGTCGGCGAACATCTGCACGAAGCGGCGGTAGCAGTCATATGCAAAGCGGGGGTTGTTGGTCTTCTTGGCCAGACCCTCGACAGCCTCGTCGTTCAGGCCGAGGTTCAGGATGGTGTCCATCATGCCGGGCATGGACTGACGTGCGCCGGAACGGACGGAGACCAGCAGCGGGTTCTCGTTGTCGCCGAAGGTCTTGCCGGTGATCTTCTCGAGGCCCTTGACGTGCTCGAAGATGTCAGCGGTGATCTCGTCGTTGATCTGGCGGCCATCTGCGTAGTACTGGGTGCAGGCCTCGGTGGTGATGGTGAAGCCCTGCGGCACCGGCATACCGGCTGCAGTCATCTCAGCCAGACCAGCGCCCTTGCCGCCCAGAATGTTCTTCATGGTGACCTTGTCGCCGCCAAAGGCATCGTTGCCTTCGCTGAAGTAGTACAGATACTTTTTGCTCATGCGTGTTTACCTCCCAAATGGTGGCCGCTGGCGCGAAGCACGGCGGTCTTATCGTTGCTCTGTCTTGTCATACGATAAACATTTCTCTATGAATGCTAAACTATTATACCAGAATTTCACGTCTATTCCATCGGACAAATCACCGAATTTGTTTGATATTTTTTGTGCAAACCCTTGCATTTTACTCACTTTTTGGGTAATATAAAATGGGAAAGATTTGAAGAGGATTTTCGAGTTCTGACGCCGTTTTTGGGTAGTTGGATACAACTTTCCATCCATTAAACTCATTGCCGTTTTTGTTTGTCTTCCATCTTTCCGAATTTCTTCTATCTTGGATACAACATTTTCTCTTCCGCAGGGGTCTGCACAGCTTCTGCGAGAGGCGGTTTTGGAGGAGGTTTTTCTCTATGCAGAATATTGATGCATCCGCACTGGCTGCCGCAAAGGCAAAGCTCGACGCTTCCGAGGCCCAGCGCGAAGAGGTGCTGCTGCGCCACATCGCAAACGGCGTGGACATCCGCAGCCGCAATGTGGAGATCGGCTCTGAAGTAGTCATTGCCCCGGGAGCCGTCATCCTCGCAGGCACCATCCTGCGCGGCAAGACCACCATCGGCGCAGGCTGCGTCATCGGCCCCAACACCCTCATCGAGGACAGCACCGTGGACGAAGGCACCACCGTCAACGCCAGCCAGGTCTACAGCAGCCACCTCGGCCCCCACAACAACATCGGCCCCTTCACCCATGTGCGCATCAACACCGTCACCGGCTACGGTGTGCATCTGGGCGCTTATGTCGAGACGAAGAACTCCAACTTTGCCCGGGGCAACACCGTCAGCCACCTGACCTACATCGGCGACAGCGATGTGGGCAAGTACTGCAACTTCGGCTGCGGCACCGTCACCTGCAACTACGACGGCAAGGACAAGTTCCGCACTCAGATCGGCGACTACTGCTTCATCGGCTGCAACACCAACCTTGTCGCCCCCGTCACCATCGGCGACGGGGCCTACACCGCCGCCGGCAGCACCATCACCAAGGACGTTCCCCCGCAGGCTCTTGGCATCGCCCGGGAGCGTCAGACCAACCTCGACGGCTGGGCTGAACCGAAAATGGAGGCGTACATTATAAAGAAGCAGAAACTCGAAAAAGAGCAGGGTTAAGTTTTCCGTTTTTACTCTCCCTCCGACTCTGCCCAGAGCGCCGGTTCCGCATCCAGCGCTTTCCATCTGCCCCGGCGCACGTTCCGCATCCGTGCGCCGGGGCATTTTATGTTTTTTGTGTATCTTTTTGCGCGCGCGTATGTTATAATAACATATTGTTCGAAAACAGATCCAACGTAAAAAAGGCAGAATATATCATATGAATACCAATGACATCTGGCTCATTGCCGGCCTCGGCAATCCGGAGCCGAAATACGACGGCACCCGTCACAACGCAGGCTTTGCCGCGCTGGACTATCTGGCCGGCAAGTGGGGCATCTCCGTCTCCAAGACCAAGTTTCAGGGCCTGTGGGGGCAGGGCGAGGTGGACGGCCACAAGGTCGTGCTCCTGAAGCCCCTGACTTATATGAACCTCTCGGGCGACTCCATCGGCCCGCTGGCGGGCTTCTTCAAGATCCCTGCTGACCACGTCATCGTCCTGTGCGACGACATCACCCAGAACCCCGGCAAACTGCGCATCCGGCCCTCCGGCTCTGCGGGCGGCCACAACGGCCTCAAGAGCATCATCGCCCGCCTCGGCGGCGAGAACTTCCCCCGCATCCGCATCGGCGTGGGCGCAAAACCCCGCCCGGACTACGATTTGGCCGACTGGGTGCTGGGCAAGTTCCCGCCCGACGACGCCAAGGCCCTCGCCGACCGCTGCCCCGACATCGCAGCCGCCGCAAAGCTCATCATGGACGGCAAGCTGGGTCTGGCGCAGAGCAAGTATAACGGGTAATCCCTCTCAGGCGCTGACGCGCCAGATTCCCCTTTTTGTCGCTTACGCGACATCTTCCCCCGGCCGGGGGAAGTCTTTCCTCAGAGGGGGAGCCCTCGGCAGCAGGGCACTACCGTTCCCGATAAAAGGACCCTCTCTTGTCTCGCAAAAGCCTGACCGACACGCCAGTGGCTCTCCCCATGGGAGAGCTGGCATCGCGCAGCGATGACTGAGAGGGCTGAAAGGAGGTCCACCATGTACGAAGCGCTCCTGAAAAACACCCCTGAATATCAGAAGATAGCGGCCAGCCTCGCCTCCCCCGGCCCGGCGGCGCTGTTCGGTCTGCCTCCGACAGGCCGGGCATTGCTCTACGCCGCGCTCCAGAAGGACACGGGCCGCATCCTCTGCGTCGTCACGCCCGGCGAGGCCGAGGCCACCCATTTTGCCGACGACCTCAAGACGCTGGGACTCTCGGCGGCGGTGTTCCCGCCCCGGGACTTCATGCTCCGCCCCGTCGAGGGTGCGGGCCGCGAGTACGAGTACCGGCGTCTGTCGGTGCTGGGCGCACTGGCGGGCGGACGGCTGAACGCCGTCTGCGTCCCCGCCGAAGCCCTGCTCCAATACACTGTGCCGCAGGATGAGTTCCAGAAGAACACCCTCACCCTCAAGCCCGGCATGGTCTACAACCGCGAAGCGCTGGTGGAGCGGCTCTTCGCCGCCGGATACGTGCGGCGAAGTCAGGTGGACGGCCCGGGACAGTTCAGCGTCCGGGGCGACATCGTGGACATCTACGCCCCCGATATGCGCCAGCCCGCCCGTGTGGAGTACTGGGACGACGAGATAGACTCTCTCGCCTCCTTCGACCTACTCACCCAGCGGCGGGACGGTGCGCTGGAAAAGATCTATCTTTCCCCCGCCCGTGAGGTGCTGTTCGGCAGCACCGCCGACACGGCGGAGGCCCTCCGCGCCGCCCAGAAGAAAGCCCGCGGCAAGCGCCGCACCGCCCTCGAAAAGGCCATGGAGTCTGACCTCGCCCAGCTGGACAGCGGCGTCATGCCCGAGGCTATGGACAAATACTACGGTCTGCGGTACAAGACGCCCGCCACATTGCTCGACCACCTGAGCAGCCCCATCTTCATCCTCGACGAGGTGGGCGGAATCCGGGATGCCCAGAAGGCCACCGAGTTCCGCCGCAGCGAAGAGCTGACCGGCCTGCTCGAGGAGGGCGTCATCTGCCCCGGCCTCGATGTGCTCTACCAGACCATGGACGACCTCGCCATTGCGGCGCAGGACCAGAGCACCCTGCTCTGCGAGAACTTCCTGCGCGGCATGAACGAGTTCAAACTGAAAGACCTCATCAACGCCGAGGCGTTCGCGGCCCCCAACTGGGGCGGCGACCTTGCTTCCCTGCGGGAAGACCTCGACCCGCTGGTCCAGCAGGGGTACGCCGTGGCCCTTTTCGCCGGTACGCCCAAGGGTGCAGCGGCCCTTACCCGCGATTTGGCTGACAAGGGCTATGCCGTCAGCATGAGCCGGGACGTCCGGCCCGCGAAAGGTCTGGTTCAGGTACTGCCCGGCCACCTCACGGCGGGCTGCACCTTCCCGTTCGCCCGCGTGGCGGTCATCTCGTCCCGGCGTCATGGTCTGGACGACGAGGCCGCCGAAAACAAAAAGCGCAAGAAGAACAAAAACGCCCTGTCCAGCCTCTCGGACATCAAGCCCGGCGACTATGTGGTTCACCAGAGCCACGGCATCGGTATGTATGCGGGCATCCAGCGTCTCGAGGTGCAGGGCGCGATAAAAGATTACCTGAAGATTCAGTACTCCGGCTCCGACGTGCTGTATGTGCCGGTCACTCAGCTCGATCTGCTGAGCCGCTACACCGCCCCCGGCGACGAGGAAAAGGTGAAGCTTGCAAAGCTGGGCGGCACCGAGTGGCAGCGCACCCGCGCCAAGGTCAAAAAGGCCACCGAAGAGATGGCGCAGGAGCTTATCGAGCTCTACGCCCGCCGCCGTCAGGCCACGGGCTACGCCTTCCCCGCCGACGGTGATTGGCAGAACGATTTCGAGTCCCGCTTCGAGTACGACGAGACGGACGACCAGCTCACCGCCACCGCCGAGATCAAGAAGGACATGGAAAAGGGCTGGCCTATGGACCGCCTGCTCTGCGGCGACGTGGGCGTCGGCAAAACAGAGGTCGCCTTCCGCGCGGCCTTCAAGTGCGTCATGGGCGGCAAGCAGTGCGCCATTCTGGCCCCCACCACCCTGCTGGCGTGGCAGCACTACAACAGCATCATCTCCCGCATGGAGGCGTTCCCGGTGAAAGTCGGGCTGCTCTCCCGCTTCCGCACCGCCAAACAACAGAAAGAGACGTTGCGGGGCCTGCAGGCCGGCAGCGTGGACATCGTCATCGGCACTCACCGCCTTCTCTCCAAGGACGTCCGGTTCCACGACCTGGGCCTTGTCATCATCGACGAGGAGCAGCGTTTCGGCGTCAAGCACAAGGAGAAGCTGAAAGAGAACTTTATCGGCGTGGACATGCTGACCCTCTCGGCCACCCCCATCCCCCGCACCCTGAACATGGCCATGAGCGGCATCCGCGACCTCTCCACCATCGAGCAGCCGCCCATCGAGCGCCAGCCGGTGGAGACGTTCGTGTTGGAATACAATGACGTCATCCTCGCCGAAGCCATGAAGAAGGAGCTGGCCCGGGGCGGTCAGGTCTACTACCTGCACAACCGGGTGGACAACATCGAGTCCTGCGCCGCCCATGTCAGCCAGATGGTACCCGGGGCGCGGGTGGGCATCGCCCACGGCAAGATGACCGAGGAAGAGCTGAACCCCGTCTGGCAGCATCTGCTGAACGGCGAGATAGACATCCTCGTCTGCACCACCCTCATCGAGACGGGCATTGACGTGCGCAACTGCAACACCCTCATCATCGAGGACGCCGACCGGATGGGTCTGGCCCAGCTGTACCAGATCCGGGGCCGCGTAGGCCGCTCGGGCCGGAAAGCCTACGCCTACTTCACCTTCCGGCGGGACAAGACCCTCACCGACATCGCCCAGAAGCGGCTTTCGGCCATCCGGGAGTTCACGGCCTTCGGCTCCGGCTTCCGCATCGCCATGCGCGACTTACAAATTCGCGGCGCAGGCAGTCTGCTGGGCCACAGCCAGCACGGCCACATGGAGGCTGTCGGCTATGACCTCTATGTCAAGATGCTGGGTCAGGCCATCGCCCGTGCCAAGGGCGAGCCCATCCAGCGCGACAAGAGCGAATGCCTCGTGGACCTGCGGGTGGACGCCTTCATCCCGGAAAAGTATATTGCCGACGGCCCGGGCCGCATCGAGGCCTACAAGCGCATCGCCGCCATCCAGACCCCCGAAGACGCCGCCGACGTGCTGGACGAACTCATCGACCGCTACGGCGACCCGCCGCCCTCTGTCAGCGACCTCGTGAACGTCTCGCTGGTGCGCGTACAGGCCACCGCTGTGGGCGTCTACGAAGTCACCCAGAAAAAGGACACCCTGCTGTTACAGGTGGAGACGCTGGATGTGGCCATGATTCGCGGCCTGCTCATCGCTTTCAATGGCCGGGTGACGGCAGGAGCCGGCACCAAGCCCTACCTCTCGGTGACTCTCCAACCCGACGAAAAGCCGCTGGAACTGCTGCAAAGCATCCTCAAGGCGATGGCAGACATCCTTGCCGCCCCGCCGGAGGAAAACACCGGCAAAAAATAAATTCACTAGGAGTACACTTATGAAAAAGAAACTCATCGCGCTCGTCTGCGCCCTCGCTCTGGCCGTCGGCCTCGTGGGCTGCAGCCTCTCCACCCCGGATTCCGTAGGCACCATCGGTGAGGTGGACATCCCTTCCGGCCTCTATCTGCTGGCCCAGTTCGATGCCTACCAGACCGCCGCCGACCTCGCTTCCGACGACCAGGACGCCACCAAGGTGTCCAGCTTCCTCAAGGCCACCATCACCGTCGATGACGCCACCGGCGAGACCGCCGTGGTCAGCGACTATGTGGCCCAGAAGACCCTCGAGAACCTCGAGTCCTACGCCGCCATCGAGACCCGTTTCGATGAGCTGGGCGGCGTGCTGACCCCCGACGAGGAGACGCAGGCCGACAGCTACGCCTCCCAGCTGATGGAGCAGAACGGCGACCTCTATAAGGCCAACGGCATCGGCCTCGACACCCTCAAGCGGTTCGAGCGCATCCTCATCAAGAGCAACGACCTGCTCGAGAAGTGCTACGGCACCGACGGCGAGACTCCCGTCTCCGACGCAGAGCTGACCAGCCACCTCGAGGACGAGATGGTCTACATCCGCTATGTGGTCGTGCCGCTCTACAACACCAGCACCTTCGCTTTTGCTGATGACGACCAGAGCGCCCAGATGCTTGAGCTGGCCCAGACCGCCGCCGAGAGCTGCAACGCTGCCACCCCCGATGGAGCCAGCGCCCAGACCTCCGCTTTCAGCGCCGCCGTCGCCGCTGCCCTGCCCGACATCTACGCGGTGCTGGATAGCGAGCCCTCTTCCGACGCTTCTTCTCTCTCCACTGCTCTGCTGGGTTCTGACAACATCGACGCCACCTTCTCCGAGGAAGGCACTGCCGACGCTGTCCGCGCCCTCAAGCCCGGCGAGGCCGCTGCCGTGCAGTATTCCAGCTATGCGCTGATGATGCTCGTCCGTCTCGACCCGCTGGACGCTGACACTTTGGACAGCCTCCGCGCACAGGCCCTCTCCGACATGAAGAGCGGCGAGCTGCAGGACAGCATTCAGTCTTATGGCGCCCAGCTGCCCCACGCTCTGGATTCTGCCGCCATGAAGAAGATGCCGGCTTCCAAAATCAAGAACGAGAAGTAATTTTCCTCAAAAATAATACAAAAGCTCCGGGAAACTGTTGGTCCCCGGAGCTTTTCTGTTATCATACTGCTTTTCAAATTCCGCTTCCAGCGCCGCGCGGATATGCATCGTGCGGCGTTGCTTTTTGTCGGTTTTTATGGTATCCTCTTAGCAGAAAGGCGCTGTCCAACCAAACGCAGGCGGCTATTGCTCCTCACCGGTCTCGCTGTCTTGCTCTTCGGAGCAAAGCAAGCGCGGGAGGGCAACTTTTTGGAGTTCCGCTCCCGACGCTCACAGCGAAGGGAGGGATGCCTTATGACTACATCGGAAATTCTATTGCTTTTCCAGACGATCATCGCACTGTTGGCACTTCTCGTAAGTGTTGTACATCTGATGGACGACCGGAAAAAGGATGATTCTTATGGCAGCAAAAGGAAAAAGCACAAAAAGAAATGACCGCCCACAGTTCCCCAACTCGGTGGCGGTCATTACTTTTTGTAGCGACTTAAACTGGTGAGGAGCTAGCCGTTTGCACGGATAGCGCCTTTCCTTATCTTTATTATAGACAGTCGTACGTGGATTGTCAAGCACAAGAATACAAAGGAAAAAGCACAAAAAGAAATGACCGCCCAACGCTTCCAACCGGTGGCGGTCATTACTTTTGTAATGCTTGACTGGTGAGGAGCTAGCCGTTTGCACGGATAGCGCCTTTCCTTATCTTTATTATAGACAGCCGTACGTGGATTGTCAAGCGCCAGAACTTTCAGAATACAAAAGATAAAAACGGACCGCCCGCTTCGGCCTTTTCAGGCTGGGGCGGGCGGTCCGACGCTTTCTAACGCATTCTGATGCAATCCGACGTTTTTATCCATTCCCTTAAAAACAATGCAGATGCATCATTTTTCTTATATTCCGGCGTCATTTTCGCCTTCTGCGGCATCTCAAAACGGACAGTTTTTGCGCTTTTGAGTTTCCATGATTTTCCAGCTCATGCATCTCTAGCTGGTCTACACCTTGATTATAGAGGAATCGTTCTCCAATGTCAATAGCCCAGCACCTATAAAAAGCCTAAGGGCGAGATCCCTTGCGGAACCTCGCCCCCTAGACTATGTGAGATAAATCACTACATGCGCGAACATATAATGTTTATCATTACAGGCCGTGTGCCTGTAATTACTTTTTAAGAGTCAAGCAATTAGACCTTAGCAGCGACGATGACAATAACGTCATACTCCTTGCCGTCAGTAGCAGCCTTCTTGGTGGTTCTGGTCTCCATAGCGACGCTGACTTCCTTGACGTCCTTGCCAGCGGCAGTTGCAGAATAGCCGTTGCCCAGAATCGCATTCACATCACCAGCCAGCTTGTTCCACTTGTAATCACCGCTGGTAGGAACGACAACTGCAGCAATAACATACTTGCCTTCGGCAACCTCGCTATCAGTGAGGTTAATAACGTAACCGGCATTAGTAAAATCGTTCTTAGTGGTCTCTTTAGTAGCCACCTTCTTAGCAACTGCAGTAGCCTTCTCAGACAGCGTATAATCGACACCGTTAACAGTGACCTTGTTGTCCTTGACATACTTATGGAAGGCGCCATTGACCTTGGTGGTGGTACCAGCGTCATTCAGAGCGTTCAGCAGCTGCTTCTCGTGGACAGCATCGCCAATAGCGCAGCCAGTCAGCATGGAGACAGCCATGACAGCAGTCAGAGCAACAGCCATGATCTTCTTGAACATTTTCATAGTGATATTCCTCCAATAAAAAATATTTTTTATTTCGGCAAACCACTACAAGAACTTCGTGGTCTGTCTCGATGGGTTCAGTATAGTGCATTTTCACAAGATTGTCAAGATACGGTATTGTTTTCAGCATTTTGTCCAATCAGAAGCCGTGAAAAATAGCAAACTGCCCGTTAAATATGCATCCGTGCCAAAATTTGTGCCAAAGATCCTCAAAAGCTGCCCTTTGCTTTACCTTTATAACAAGGGCAAAAGCTCTACCTGCACAGGGTAAAATGGCCGAAAGTCCGTTCATGCTTTTACTGCCTTTTCAAACTCCGCTTCCAGCGCCTCGTTGACGGCGCGGACGGCGGCGGCATCGGGTTTGATGGCCGTGCGGTCGTAGGTGAACAGGCCGTTCACCTCGTCCTCCACGTCGGTCAGCTGGGTGTACACCAGCGCCGAGAGGCCCTTTTTCAGCTGCGGGAGCACCGTCTTGCGCTGCAGATCGCAGTAGCGCTCCGTCAGCTCTGCCCGGCTTCTGGCCGTGCCGTAGCCGTAGGTCTTCCGGGGCGGCTCATGGCCGGGCATGGGCCATGCAATGCCGCCGTACTCGCTGAGGACCACCGTGCGCACGTTCGGGCGGATGCGGAGCGGATAGAAGTAGTTGTGGATGGAATGCACATCTCCCCCGCCCCGGTCGAACCAGCCGCTGGCCTCGTCCACCGGACGGGACGGGTCGAGGGCGCGGAGGGTCTCGGTGGCTTTCCGTGCATCGAACTGCCCCCACCCCTCGTTGAACGGCACCCAGCACCCGATGCAGGGGTGCCGACCCAGCGCGGCTACCGTGTCGGCCAGCTCCCGGGCGTACTCCTCCCGGCTGTGGACGCTGCCCCGGCCCAGAAAACCCCACAGCAGCTTCCCGTCCGGGGCGCGGCGCATCAGGGGCTGTAAGGCGTTGGTCAGGTAGGTGACGTACCACATCGGGTAGGCCCCGCCGCCGTTGACCATATCCTGCCAGACGATGATGCCCAGTTTATCGCAGTGGTAGTACCAGCGCTCCGGCTCGATTTTGGCGTGCTTGCGCAGCAGGTTGAAGCCCAGCTCCCGCACGGTGTGCAGTTCGTGCTCCACGGCCGCGTCGGAGGGCGGGGTGTAGAGGCCGTCGGGCCAATAGCCCTGGTCCAGCAGGCCGTTGAGCAGGATGGGCCTGCCGTTCAGGAAAAACCGCCGGATGCCTTTTGCATCCTCTTTGCACTCCCACTTGCGGAGGGCGAAATAGCTGTGGACGGTGTCGAAGCCCTCTTCTTCGCCCTGGGTCGTTCCGACGGTCAAATCATAGAGGAAGGGGCTGTCGGGGCTCCACGGGAAGAAATGCTCTTCGGCAATGTTCAGGGTCACTTCGCCGTCCCGGTCGGCCTCGTCGCTGCCCCAGTCCTCGGCGATGGTCACGCCGCCGGCCCGCACCACGGCCCAGAGGTTCACCGCGCCGCCGGGCTTCGAGGTATGGACTTTCACCGTCACCGTCCGGGCGTCGTAGTCCGGGGTGACGGTCAGCGTATCAATGTAATTTTCCGGCACCCGCTCCAGCCAGACCGTCTGCCAGATGCCGCTCTGGGCCGGGTAGAACATCCCGCCGGGCCGGAGAGTCTGCTTGCCTCTCGCCTGCGTGCCGGTGCCGGTGGGGTCCTGCACCGCCACCCAGAGGGTGTTGCGGCCCTCCGGGCGGAGCAGGTCGGTGATGTCCAGCGTGAAGGGCCAGTAGCCGCCCCGGTGTCCCCCGGCCAGACGGCCATTCACCTCCACCGCGCAGGCGTAGTCCACAGCCCCGAAGTGGAGCAGGACGCGCCCTCCCTCGCCCGCCGGGGGCGTGAAGGTGCGGTGGTAGTGGAGCCACTGGCCGGGCTGCAGCGTCCGGCCCACGCCGGAGGCTTTCGCCTCGGGCGAATAGGGTACGAGGATAGCGCCGTCCCACTTTGCCGGGAACTCCGAGCTCTGGGTGATGGCGTAGTCCCACGGGCCGTTCAGGTTGACGTAGCTGTCCCGGCGCATACTCGGGCGGGGATATTCGGGGAGCGGATGCATTTTAGTACCTCTTTTTCATAAGCTAGTCCGATTTGGCTCTCCTTTTCAGGGGCAACAACGACGACCGCCGCCAGTGGTGGAAACAGGGAGTCGTTGTTGGGGCCACGGCCAGCAAGGCGCAAGTGCTTTTCAAGCACGAAGCGAATGCTGGGAGCCGCAACCCGGTCTTGGCGAGCGTCAGCGAGACTGAGAGGTTTTATAGGCTGCGGCCAGCTTTTCCAGTGCGGGCAGGCTGCGCTTCACCTTCTCGGTGTCGATGCAGTAGGCAAAGCGGACATAGCCCTTGACGCCGAAGGTGTCGCTGGGGACCAGCAGCAGATCGAACTCCCGGGCCTTGAGGCAGAAGGCGTTGGCGTCCTCTTCCAGCGCCTTCGGGAAGATATAAAATGTGCCGCCGGGGCGCTCCACCTCAAAGCCCAGCTCGGTGAGCTTATCGTACAGCAGGTTCATGTTCGTCTCGTAGACCGACAGATCGCTGGTGACGTCGAGGCACTCGGCAGTGGCTTTCTGGATGATGCTGGGCGGGCAGTTGTGGCCGGTGAAGCGGGAGATCTGAGCCATCATGTCCACCAGCACGTCTTCGCCCTCGCAGCCGGGCCGGACGGCCACATAGCCCAGACGTTCGCCGGGCAGGCTCAGGCTCTTGGAGAAGGAGAAGCAGGTCAGGGTGTGGGGGTAGAACGCTGCCGGGTAAGGCACCTTTTTGCCGTCGAAGGCGATGTCACGGTAGGGCTCGTCGCTGACGAGGAAGATGTTGTGGCCGAAAACTTTGCTCTTTTCGGTCAGGATGTCGGCCAGACGGCTCAGGGTCTCGGCGGAGTAGACGACGCCGGTGGGGTTGTTCGGGGTGTTGATGAGGACGCAGGTGACGTTCTCGGTCAGCATCTCTTCAAAGGCGTCGAGATTCGGCTGGAACGCCGGTGCCTGAGGCGGCACGACCTTGAGCACAGCGCCGGTCCCCTCCACATAAGGGCCGTACTCGGGGAAGTAGGGGGCGAAGGTCAGCACCTCGTCGCCGGGCTTTGTCACAGCGCGGATGGCGTGGGCGATAGCGCCCGCCGCACCGGTGGTGGGGAAAATATCCTTCTGCTCATAAGGCAGGCCGAAGGTCTTTGCCAGATGGGCCGCCACGGCGGTGCGGAAGCCCGGGTCGCCCTGACTGGGGCAGTAGCCGTGAAGGGCGACAGGCTCTTCCTCGGCCAGCAGGGTCTGCATGGCTTTGGTGAACTTGTCCGGGCAGGGGACGCTGGGGTTGCCCAGCGAGTAGTCGAACACGTTCTCATAGCCTATCTCGGCGGCGCGCTGTTTGCCGTACATGAAAGTCTCGCGGATGACGCTCTTGTGGCCCAGCATGGCGCGGTAAGTCTCGTTCAGCATAATACTTTCCCTCTTTTTCTTATTGATCCTCTTCCGGCAGAGCGGAGGCATAGCTCTGCTCCACCTTCACCATACAGCAGTATCTCGGGTCCTGCTCCTTGACGAAATTGCACATCTCGGCCAGCCGCGCGTCCTTGTCGCCGGTGTAGCCCGCCGGGAACACGAGGTCGAACAGCACGTTGGTGTGGCTGTCCCCCGGCACGATGCGCAGGTCATGGATGGACAGACGGGGGTCCATCTGGCGGGCTTTTTCCATCAAACGGCTCCGCAGGATGCCCACGGCGGCGTCCGACGTCACGATAGGGTCGTAGTGGATGGTGACCTGTAAGTGGTCTTTTTTCAGAAAATCCCGCTCGATGTTGTCGATGATGTCGTGGGCTTCCAGCGGGTCGGCCTCGGCGGGGAACTCGATGTGGAGCGAGGCGAACTGATGCCCCGGGCCGTAGTCGTGGACCATCAGATCGTGGACGCCCAGCACTCCCGGGTAGCTCATGACGGTGTGCTCGATGTGCTCCACCAGCTCCGGCGAGGGGCTTTCGCCCAGCAGGGGGCTGAGGGTGTCCATCATAAGCCCCCAGCCCGACCAGAGGATGAACGCCGCCACGGCCACGCCCATGAGGCCGTCCAGCACGTCCCAGCCCGTCAGGTGGGAGAGGACGGTGGACAGGAGCACGGCGCTGGTGGTCAGCACGTCGTTCCGGCTGTCGGCGGCGGTGGCCATCAGAGTCTCGGAGTTGATGCGCTGGCCGATGGTCTTGTTGAAGCGGCTCATCCAGAGCTTGACGCCGATGGACGCCGCCAGCACCCCCACACTGAGCCAGCTGAACACCACTGCCGTCGGATGCAGCACTTTGAGCACAGATTCTTTCAGCAGCGAAAGCCCGATGGCGAGGATGGTGACGCAGACCACGAGGCCCGCCAGATACTCATACCGGGCGTGGCCGTAGGGGTGCTTTTCGTCCGGGCCTTTGGCCGCCAGACGGAAGCCCACGAGGCTCACCACGTTGGACGAGGCGTCCGAGAGGTTGTTCAGGGCGTCGGCCATGATGGCGATGGAGCCGAACAGCGTCCCCGCCGCCAGCTTGCCCAGACAGAGCAGGAGATTGCAGGCCATGCCCACGAGGCTGGCCAGATTGCCGTAGGCCGTGCGGACGGCGGCGTTCTTGGTATCGTCCGGGTGCCGGACGAACAGACGGATGAGCAGTTGTGTCATAAAATTCCCTCTCAGCAGGTATTTCGATGCTACCAGTATAGCACTGCACTTTATGGTTTTGAAGTATTTCGGTAAAATTTTTCGGGTATGCAAAGCCCCCGGCGGGGAAGTTCCCTGCCGGGGGCGGCGTTTTTGGGGCCAAGCGCTCCTTACTTATCGGAAGGCTTGCTCAAGTCGATGCTGCGGATGATCTTGCGCACGGGCAGCACGCTCTTGGCGTTCATGGACAGCTCGTCCACGCCCATCCGCAGGAAGGTCTCGGTGAGGGCGGTGTCTGCGCCCAGCTCGCCGCAGATGCCCACCCAAATGCCGTGGCGGTGGCCCGCGTCGATGGTCATCTTGATGGCCCGGAGCACAGCGGGGTGGTGCGGGTTGAAGAAGGGCTCCAGCTTTGCGTTCTGGCGGTCCAGAGCGCAGGTGTACTGGGTCAAATCGTTGGTGCCGATGGAGAAGAAGTCGCACTCCTCGGCCAGCTCGTCGGCGATGAGGACAGCGGCGGGCGTCTCGATCATGGTACCCACTTCCATCTTCTCGTCGAACTTCTTGCCCTCAGCCCGCAGTTCCGCGCGGCACTCGTCCAGCACGGCCTTGGCGTCCTGCAGCTCCCGCAGGCTGGTGATCATGGGGAACATAATGCTCATGTTGCCGTAAGCGGAAGCGCGGAGCAGAGCGCGCAGCTGGGTCTTGAAGAAGTCCTTCCGGGTCAGGCAGATGCGGATGGCGCGGTAGCCCAGCGCGGGGTTTTCCTCGTGGTCGAGCTTCATGTAGTCCACGGTCTTGTCTGCGCCGATGTCGCAGGTGCGGACGACCACCTTGCGGGGTGCAAGGCTCTCGAGCACCTGCTTGTATGCCTCGAACTGGTAGTCCTCCGTCGGGAAGTCCTTGCAGTTGAGGTAGACGAACTCGGTGCGGAAGAGGCCGACGCCGCCGGCGTCGTTCTGCTGCACAGCGCCCACGTCGCTCATGCCGCCGATGTTGGCAAAGACGTTGATGGTCTTGCCGTCGAGGGTGGTGTTGGGCTTGCCCTTGAGCTCCTGCAGCAGTGCCTGCTTTTTCTGGTCTTCCTGCTGGCGCTTTTTCAGGCTCTTGAGCAGGTCGGGGGTGGGGTCAACGTAGACACAGGCGTTGTAGCCGTCCACGACCGCCATCTTGCCGTCCCAGTCGTCCTGGATGTCCTTGCACTGGATAAGAGCGGGGATGTTCATGCTGCGGGCGAGGATGGCGGTGTGGCTGTTGGAGCTGCCCTCCCGGGTGATGAAGCCCAGCAGCAGGCTCTTGTCCATGCGGACCGTCTCGGACGGGGCCAGGTCCTCGGCTACGAGGATGCTGGGCTCAGTACCCTGCAAAGTAGCATTGTCTACGCCCTGCAAAATGTCGAGGATGGCCTGTGCAATGTCGATGACGTCGGCGCTGCGGGCCTGCAAATAGGGGTCATCCATGGCGGCGAATACGGCGGCCTGATTGTCGCCGGCGGTCTTGACGGCGTACTCAGCGCACTTGTGCTGGCCGTTGATGATCTCCTTGATGGCGTCCACAAAGTCGTCGTCATCCAGCATCATGGCGTGGATGTTGAACACCTCGGCGATGTCCTCGCCGGCCTCGGCCAGAGCCTTCTCGTACAGAGCGGTCTGCTGGTCGATGGCCTTGGCGCGGGCGTCCTCAAAACGGGCCACTTCAGCGGCGTTGTCGGCCACTTCGGCGGCAGAGATGACGGTATCTTTTTTCTTATAGATCTTCAGCTTTCCGATGGCAATGCCATTCAGGATGCTTTTACCGGTACCTACCTGCATTGCAATTTCTCCTTATTCTTGCTGTTTTGTGTTCCGTAACAAAAAGCCCCCGCAGGACATTCCCCGCAAGGGCTTCTCATCACGCTGGGCGATCAGACGTTCTCGCTCAGGAATTTCTGGATAGCTTCGGCGCAGGCGGCTTCATCGTCGCCCTCCACCTTGATGGTAACGGTGTCGCCCTGCTTGACGCCCATTCCCATCAGGGCCATCAGCTTGCGCAGGTCGCAGGTCTTGCCGCCCTTCTCGAGGGTGGCGGTGCTGGCAAAGCCCTTGGCCACCTTGACGAGCAGACCGGCGGGACGGGCGTGGATGCCGCAGGCATCCTTAACGGTGTACTGGAATTCCTTCATGATCATTTTCTCCTTACTTCATCCGGTCCTCCTGGGCGGCTCACCCTGCCCCTCGGGACGCAGCACTCGAACCTTCTGGCTGCTGGATGTTTATCTTTATTATAAACCTTAGTCGTTCTTTTTTCACCCTTTCATATTGCCGATTTTTTATCAAAAATTTTAGTAACATTGAACAGAATCTTTCTACAGAAATACCACTACTGCACAATTTTTCTGTTTCATCGCACTTTTTTGTACAGAATGACGGTTATTCGACGGGGTATCCCTCGGCGTCTAGCGGCAGGTCGGTGTACTGCACGGGCTGCTCCTGTGCAGCGTCCGGCTCGCCGGAAGTCTGCTGGGCCTGACCCTCCGCGCCCAGCTCGCCGTCGTGGCGCTCTCCCCAGTCGCCGCTGAAATCTTCGCCCGAGGTCTGCTGGGCCTGCCCGTCGGTCAGTTCATCCTCGTGCCGTTCGCCCCAGTCCCCGCTGAAGTCCTCGCCGGACACCTGTTCGGCCTCCTGCAGGGCCATCGCGGTCTGGGCGTCTTTCAGCCCGGTGACAGTGCCGGAAGGCTTTTCCAACAGATACGCACCCACGGCCTTTTTCTTGTAGACCAGCAGCACGCCGTAGCTGCTCACATCGCCCCGGCTGGCCGCCGGGATGAGCGCTGTCCACTTCTCCACCGTCTTGCCCTTGTAACGGGCCAGGTCCATGCCGCTCTGCTGCACCACCCCATTAAAGGCCGAAAAGCTGTCGTCCCACTTGCGGGGGATCTTCACCTTGTCGGCGGTGATGGACGCGCCGTCCACGTCCAGCCCATAGCCCGTGAACCAGGTCTGGATGTCCTGCGCACTCTCGATTTTATTACTTGCCGCCGCGACAGCCACCGAGCGGGTACTGATGTACCGCCCCAGCATGGCGCTGAACACCACCAGCGCACAGCACATCGCCCCCACGCCCAGCTTCTTGACGCTTGCCTTACTCAGTGTGACCACAAACATACCCTTGCCTCCCACCCATTCAGATTTGTCCGTACAACATATGCGGGAGACTGCGGTATCATGCAAAAACGGGGCCGCTTTCCAGCCAAGGCCGCTTCTCTTTGCTGTCTCCGTTGACAAACAGGGCCGGAGAGGGTAAACTTAGGCAGAGATATTTGCAATTCATTTGCCTATGATAGATTAAAAGGAGAAATCATTATGCCGAACAATAATATCCGCACCCGTTTTGCTCCCTCGCCTACGGGTTATATGCATGTTGGCAACCTGCGCACGGCCCTGTACACCTACCTGATGGCCAAGCACGATGACGGCACCTTCATCCTCCGCATCGAGGACACCGACCAGGGCCGCTACGTGGAGGGCGCTGTGGATGTCATCTACAACACCCTGCGGGAGACCGGCCTGCTGTGGGACGAAGGCCCGGACATCGGCGGCCCCGTCGGCCCCTACGTCCAGAGCGAGCGCATGGGCATGTTCAAGCAGTATGCCGAGCAGCTGGTGGCTGAGGGCAAGGCCTATTACTGCTTCTGCACCGAGGAGCGTCTGGAAGCCCTCCACGCCGAGCAGCGCGCCCACGGTGAGATGACCCACTACGATGGCTGCTGCCGCGACCTGCCCAAGGAAGAGGTGGAAAAGCGCCTTGCCGCCGGTGAGCCTTACGTCATCCGCCAGAAGATCCCCCGCGAGGGCGTGACCGGCTTCGACGATATGGTCTACGGCCACATCGAGGTCAACAACAGCGAGATGGACGACCAGATCCTCATCAAGACCGACGGTATGCCCACCTACAACTTCGCAAATGTCGTGGACGACCACCTCATGGGCATCACCCACGTCATCCGCGGCAGCGAGTATCTGTCCTCCACCCCGAAGTATAACCTGCTGTACCAGGCTTTCGGCTGGAACATCCCCAACTACATCCACTGCCCGCCGGTCATGAAGGACGCTCAGAACAAGCTGTCCAAGCGCAACGGCGACGCCAGCTATCAGGATCTCGTTGCAAAGGGCTACCTGACCGAGGCTATCCTGAACTACATCTGCCTGCTGGGCTGGAGCCCCAAGGGCGAGTACGCCGAGCAGGAGATCTTCTCGCTGGCTGATCTGGTCAAGATCTGGACGCCGGACGGCATCTCCAAGTCTCCCGCCATCTTCGACCCCCTCAAGCTGCGGGCCATCAACGCTGAGTATATCCGCCGCCTGTCCCCCGAGGAGTTCCTCGCCAAGGCTGAGCCCTGGATCGACAGCGCCGTCCATACCCCCATCAACAAGAAGCTGCTCTGTGCAAACCTGCAGCCCCGCTGCGAGGTCCTGGGCGAGATCCCCGAGCAGCTGGATTTCTTCGACGCCATGCCCGAGTATGACGTGAGCCTCTACGCCAATAAGAAGCAGAAGACCACCCCTGAGTCCGCAAAGGAGGCGCTGGAAGCCCTGCTGCCCGTGCTGAGCGACGAGGCACTGGACTTCAATGACCGTGACACCGTCTTCGACGCCTGCAAGGCCAAGGCCGAGGAGCTGGGCAAGAAGAATGGCTGGCTGCTCTACCCGCTGGGCATCGCCCTCTCCGGCAAGCAGCGCACCCCCGGCGGCGGCACCGACCTCGCCTGCATGATGGGCCGCGAAACGACCCTCGAGCGGGTGAAGGCCGCTATCGAGAAGCTGAATGGCTGAGCCGCTTTTTGGCGAAGCGCACTACTTCTGCTGAGATTTTATCCCATCCCATCACCCCGCCAAAAACTGCGCGCACTCTGCGCTACAGTATACGCAGAAGGCGCGGGAAACAGAACAGCACAGCGTAATATTGCAAAAGATCCCCGCCGGAAAGCGGGGATTTTTTCATGCAGGTATCTTTTCGGACGATACAGCTCACAGACGGGAAAAAGCGGGTGAACGGTGCGCTCCGGGCGCGGGCGGCAGTGCGGCCTGCCCTGCGGCAGGGGAGCGCGTTCCTGCTGGGGCTGGCCGGAGGCTGGGCCGTGCTGTATGGTGCGCTGATGCCTTTCGGGCTGGGGCTGACGCTGGGCTTTGCGGAGGACTGCTTCGCTGTGGGAGCCGCCGGGGCCGCACTGGGGGTGCTGGCCCGGAGTTTCGGAACGCTGACCGTGGAGAGCGTCTGCCTGCTCTGCGCACTGGGTGCGGCGGTAGCGGCACGATGGCTCTGGCCCGGCCGATTCGTCCCGGCGGTGGCAGCGGGCTGCGGCACACTGGTGGGAAGCGCAGTCTGCTTCGCGGCGGGGGAGGAAAACGGCGTTCAGACCATCCTGTTCTGCGGCGGCGACGCCCTGCTGGCAGCAGCCGCGGGGTACGGCCTGCGGCGCTTCCCGCCCGAAAAACCGGGCATGGGCAGCCTGATCTTGTCTGCCGCTGTGGCCGCCGCACTGGGCGGGATGAGCTTTGGCCTCTTCCTGCCCGGGGTAATGGCCTGTGCGGCGGCAGAGCTGGCCCTCTGCTGCAAGGGCCTGCCGCTGGAGGCATTGGCTTTCAGCGGGGTGACGGGTGCGGCTCTGGCCGCGTCAGACCCTGCCCTTGCGCCTGCCGCCGCCGGGCTTGCCTGTGGGTGTGCCGCTGCGGCAGTGCTTGCCCCGGCGCGACGGGTGGAGGGGCTTGCGGCCTATGCGGGCGGCTGTGTGGCGGGGGTGCTCTGCATCCAGCCGCTGGCGGGGGCGTTCAGCTTTCTGCTCAGTGCCGGGGCGGGTGCGGGACTCTGCGCCCTGCTGCCCGCGGGCTGGCTGATGCCTGCCCTCAAAGAGGACGACCCGCCCGGCGACGAGCGGCCGCGCCTCTCTGCCGCCGCGACCCGGCTGGAAGCGGTGGCCGAAAGCCTCTCCTCGCTGGCGGAGACGGTGAACGAGGTGTACGACGCTTTTCCACGCCGGTGCGAGGGTTTCCGATGGGTCATCGACAACATCCACGACGGCCTTTGCGCCAACTGCGGACGGCGGGAAGTCTGCTGGAAGCAGGAGCACGCCTCCACCCTGGAAGGAATGGAGGCCCTGCGCCCCATTCTGGAAGAAAAAGGCCATCTGGAAGCGGCACTTCTGCCCGGTCAGCTGGCGCGGTGCATCCACCCGGCGGCGCTCTGCGCGGCGGGGGACAAGGCGTTTGCACTCTACCGCAGCCGCCGGGAGGCCCGCGTCCACTCCGAGGCCATGCGGACAGCCCTCACTGAGCAGTACAGCGCCGTGGCCGATGCACTGGGCGTCCTCAGCGAACAGCTGGGCCGTCCCGGAAGCCCGGAGCCCTACAAGTCTGGCCGGGTGTCGGCGCTGTTCGCTCAGCTGGGGACGCCGCCGCTGGAATGTGCTGTGACACTGGACGATTTGGGCCGCACCCGGGCGGCAGTGACGCTGCCCCGCACCCGCTTCAATGAAAAAGAGCTGGCCGCTCTGGCCGGGGAGGTGGGGCATATCTGCCGCCGCAGCCTCGAGCCGCCGCAGGTGCTCTCTTGCAAGGGGATGACCACCCTGCTCTTTGCCGAAAAGCCCCTGCTCCGGGCCGTATTCGGGACGGCGGGCGCGGCGGCGCGGGGCGAGATCTCCGGTGACGCAGTCCAGCAGTTCTGCAGTGCGGCAGCGGCCCAGATGATACTCTGCGACGGCATGGGAACGGGACGTCCGGCGGCAGTAGACGGCAACCTCGCCGCAGAGCTGACGGCACGCCTGCTCAAAGCGGGCTTTACCGCAGAGCTTGCGGCCCGGCTCGTGAACGTGGCGCTGGCGCTCAAGAGCGACGAGGAGAGCGGCGCGACCCTCGACCTCGTGAGCGTAGACCTCTATACCGGCACAGCCCGGCTCTTCAAGGCCGGTGCGGCCCCGGGCTTTCTCGTGCATGGGGGCAAGGCCCGGGCTGTGGGCGAAGCCAGCCTGCCGATGGGCATCCTCGGCGGCGTTAGCGGGCAGAGCCGGGTGGTGCATCTGGCGGCGGGGGACTATGTGGTGCTGGTGTCAGACGGCCTCTTGGTGGACGGCCCCGGCTGGGTGATGCAGCAGCTGGAACTCTCCGCTGCCAAGGCAGAACAGCCCGACGTTCTGGCGAAAAAGCTGGTGGAAGCCGCCCGCGCCCGCGCCGTCCAGCGGGGCCGTCCCGACGACATTACCGCCGCTGTCCTCCGGCTCGAAAACAGCTGAGTTGCTTTTTGGGCGGCGAGAGGGTATACTTGTCAGTATCTAGAACGATCATAGGAGAGACACATATGCTGACAGTTACAGTTGCACAGGACGGCAGCGGCGACTTCGCGTCCATCGCGGAGGCGGTGCTGGCCGTACCCTATGAGGAGGAAGCACTGGTGCAGGTCGGTCCCGGCATTTACCGGGAAAAGCTGGTCTGCGAAAAGCGCTGCATCACCCTGCGGGGGGCGGGTGCAGATAAGACAAAACTCGTGTGGGGCGACGGCGGCAAGCTGCCCCACAAGGACGGGCGGCCCACCCATACCTTCCGCAGCTACACCGCCTTTTTCAGCGGCGAAATGCTCTGCGTGGAGGACATGACGATTGAAAACGACGCCGGCCCGGGCGCGAAAGCCGGGCAGGCCGTCGCGGCCTATGTGGACAGCACCCGGGCGGTGTTCCGCCGGGTCAAGCTGCTGGGCAGTCAGGACACGCTTTTCTGCGCCCCGCTGCCCGAAAAGGAGCGGGAGAAGGACGGCTTTCTCGGCCCGCGCGGTCTTGCGCCCCGCAAACCGACCGCCCAGTACTACACCGACTGCGAGATCGCAGGTGACATTGATTTCATCTTTGGCGGCGGCGACGCCCTCTTCGAAAACTGTGTCATCCGCACGGTGGACAACCACATCCCCCACAGCTATGTCACAGCTCCTTCGGGCAAAGCCGATGGACTTGGCTTTGTGTTCTGGAACTGCGATTTCGTCTCCGACTGCCCGGCGGGCAGCGTCTATCTGGGGCGTCCGTGGCGTCCCGAGGGCAAGACGGCGGTGCTGGACTGCCGTCTCGGCGCCCACATCGCGCCGGAAGGTTTTATCGCATGGAATGACCGCACCGATACCGGCCTTGCCAGCTTTGCGGAAGCTGACAGCACCGGCCCGGGCGCAGCAGAGCGCCCGGCGTGGGTGAAACAGCTTTCCGGGCCGGAGGCGGCGGAACTGCTGGCCCACGCCCGCACCCTCTGCCGACCGAAAGCCAACTGAGGATGTAACAAATGAAAAAACTGCCGAATTTTGTAAAGTGGCTCATCATTGCCGTGGTGCTGGCCGCAATGGCCGCGATGATGGTGGCCGTGAACGACCGTGCCTCCCGGGTGGAGATGCCAATGCCGGACAACAGCCTGGGCATCTATCGCCAGACGCCTGCCACTGGAAAGTGAATCAGAAAAACGAGACGGGACTGCTGGAAAGCGGCCCCTCTTTGCTTCTTTGAGAAGTTTTTGTCGAATCCGCCCGTTTAGATTGACGAATGGCTCAACTTTTTGTATACTGAACAGGCACGAAGTTGACAGAATTTTCCTGTTTTTCCTGCACAGGAACATTTTTTGCGTTGTGTCGGTGTAAACGACGCTCATTCTGCCATCTTTCCGGACACACTGAAAAGGAGAAATGAATATGAAAACAACTGGCATCGTTCGGGGCATCGATTCTCTGGGCCGCATCGTCCTCCCCAAGGAGCTGCGCACCAATATGCACATCGACAAGGACTCGAAGCTCGAGATCTTCGTGGAGGGCGATCAGATCATCCTCAAAAAGCACCGTCCCGCCGGCAGCTGCGATTTCTGCGGTGAGCTGGCGGCCGACATGGCCCAGTATGAGGGTTACTGCATCTGCCCCGCCTGCCGGGCCAAGATCGCTGCGCTGTAAACGGAAAAGGAGAATCACATGAGTCAGATGACCGATTTCACCCTGCCCTCCTGCGTACCGGGCCGGACGCTCCATGCATTCCGCTGTGTGCCGGAGGGTAAGGTGCGGGCCATCCTACAGCTCTCCCACGGCATGGTGGAGTTCATCGACCGGTACAAGCCTCTGGCCGAGTATCTGGCCGCCCGGGGCATCCTCGTCACCGGCCACGACCATCTGGGCCACGGCGGCTCCATCCGCACCAAGGCGGATTACGGCTATTTCGCCCAGCCCGACGGCAACCGCGCCGTCCTCGACGACCTCCACGCTGTCACTGCGCTGACGAAGCAGCTCTATCCCGGCGTCCCCTATTTTCTGCTGGGCCACAGCATGGGCTCGTTCTACGCCCGGCAGTACCTTTGCGAGTGGGGCGGTGAGCTTGACGGAGCCATCATCATGGGTACCGGCTTCCAGCCCAAAGCGCTGGTCGCCACGGCCCGGGCGCTCTGCCGGGTGCTGGCCGTCTTTTTCGGCTGGGAGCACCGCAGCAAGCTGGTGGCGAACCTCTCCTTCCTCGGCTACAACAGGGGTCTCGAGGGCCGCACGCCTCAGGACTGGCTCAACCGTGACCAGGCCGAAGTGGACAAGTACCGCGCCGACGAGCGCTGCATGTTCACCTTCACCCTGAACGCCTACTACAGCATGTTCACAGGCATCCTGCGGCTGTACGACCCCGCCGTTCTGGCCGGGGTGCCAAAGGACCTGCCCCTTCTCTTCCTCGCCGGTGACGCCGACCCTGTGGGCGAGCGCACCGCCGGAGTCCGGCGGGCTATCCAGAGCCTCCGGGACGCCGGTGTCGGGAACATCGAGTCGAAATTCTACCCCGGCGCCCGCCATGAACTGCTGGTGGAGACGAACAAAGCCGAGGTGTTTGCGGACATCGCCGGCTGGCTCGAAAAACAACTGCATCTTTGAATCCAAAGCTCCTTCATCGGACTGACGATGTGGGGGCTTTTTCTTCTGGACTACGGAAAAGCGCCCCGCCGGGCGGCCCGAAAGCCGCCTGACAGAGCGCTTATAGATCCATTTTTACTTTTTGGCTGCCCAGCCGTCCACGACAGCCACAAGGGCCTTGCCCCGGCGGCCCAGAATTTTAGGCAGCAGGATGCGGGCCATGGCCCAGACACCGGAGAAGTTGTACAGGATGATGAGGGCGGTGATGATGCCCGTCCAGAGGCCGTACAGCGGCGTCTCGGCCAGCAGCACGAAAGCCTCGAACACCAGCGCGGCGGCGTTGACGAGGACACGGCCCGGGTGGACATGCATCCCGATCATGCCGTGGGCATCCATGGCGCGGAGAGTGAACACCAGCCCGAGGCCGAGGAAGGACGCATAGGTCGCACCCACAGGACCCCACCACTTGATGAAGAAGTAGTTCATGAGGCAGTTGCTGATGGCACCGGCCATCATGGTGACCATGCTGCGCTGGGACTTCTTATTCACGACATAGACGCTGTTCATGAACTGGTTGAAGCAGCTGCAGGTAGACGCCAGCACGAGGAACGGCACGAAGTGCCATGCGTAATAGTAGTTGGACTTCATGACGTGCATGACCGGGCGGCAGAGCCAGATGATGCCCGCTGCACAGCAGAACAGCACGCTGGAATAGGTGCGGAAGATCTGGGTAAAGAACTTGGCCCTCCCCTCTTCCTCGGTGACAGCCGACAGCTGCCATGCGTCGTAGAAGATAAGGCCCAGCGTCGTGAGGATGGTGGGCAGGAAGTAGCCGGTGGAGAGCAGGCCGCTCCATGCGTCGCCGCTGTGGCCGTCGAGGCCGTCGCACATCTCACGCACAAAGAACAAGTCGGAGGCGTTGATGATCCAGAAGCTTATCTGGGCCGGTATCATGGGCAGCGAGAAGTGGAGCATCTGCTTCCAGAGGGTCTTGTTGATGCCCTTCAGCTCGATGAAATCCCAGAGCTTGCCGGTGAACATCAGGAAGAGCACGCTCACAAAGTCGCCGCTGATGATGGCCAGCAGATAGCCGTTGGCCCCCCACTTGAAACCCACCAGATAGAGCACATAAAACGCCATGGTCGCCACGGTGCAGAGCACACCGTCCACGGCCACCAGCTTGTTCCACTGGCGGCTGCGCACGAACTGGGTGCAGAGGGTGCGCAGGCAGCTCATCAGGACGTAAATATAAATGAGCAGGCCGTACTGAGCCATATCGGGCAAAAACTGCGCCACCGGCCAGCAGAGCACGAGGATGCCGAAGCCGCCGAGGATGGTGAGCAGGCCGTTGGTGAACACCTGCTTTTCGCTGTTGCCCTTGTCGAGGCCGAAGCGGATGATGGCGTTGGACATGCCCATCGACACAAAGGGGATGAGCAGGTTGGCGTACTGGCTCAAAATCTTCGACAGGCCGAGGTCGGAAATCTCGGCCATCGCGTACGTCAGGAACGGCTGGACGATGAGCGTCAGCAGCTTGGACGAAAAGCTGCTGATGGCAAAGATGATGGTATTGCCGGCGAGCTTCGAATATTTATCGCCGCCGGAGGTCTTTTCGCTTTCCAAAAGATTTTCTCTCCTATTTTAATAAATCCCGCCGGGCTTTCCAGTCCGGCATCAGCTTCGCCACTTCGGCCCAGAAAGCCGGGCTGTGGTTGGGCTGCAAAAAGTGGCAGTACTCATGCACTACTACATAGATCTGTGCCGCCTCGGGCATATTGTAGAGCTGGAGCGCGAAGGTGATCTGGCGCTTCGCCATATGGCAGACGCCCCAGCGGCTGGTCATGCTGCGCACTTTGATGGTGGGCTTCTGCCCGCCCAGTACCCCGGCAAAGGCCGGGTAGACCTTGTCGCTCATGGCCGTGAAGTGGGCCAGGGCGGCCGCCTTGTCGGGCAGTTCCTCCTGCCGCTTTTCGCGGGCGGCCTGCCGGGCCTGTGCGGCCCGTATCCACTCCGCCTCGGCGATGACGTAGGCGTCAGCCGCTTCCAGCGTCGTGCGCAGGGGGATGCTGAGAGCCACGGTGCCGTCCCGTCGGACGTGGAGGTTGAGCCGCTTGACCCGCCCCCGCGTCAGCTCATAGGGGATGCCCCCGGCCACTCGCAGCATCACGCGCCCTTTTTGCATCTGCGCAGCTCCGCAAGGGGCAGCTGAGACAGCACAACGGCGGCGAAGATGAGGGTGCAGCCTGCGCTCTCCCGCATCGAAAGGTTCTGGCCCAGCAGCAGCCAGCCGCCCAGCGCACTGAATACGCTTTCCAAGCACATGATAAGGCTGGCGATGGCGGGGTTCAAATCTTTCTGGCCAAGGATTTGAAGCGTATAGCCCGCGCCGCTGGACATGACGCCGCAGTAGACCACAGGCAGAAAGTTTGCGCCGTACTCTGCCAGCGTGGGCGTCTCGAAGATCAGCGCCGCCGCA
The DNA here is from genome assembly GCF_020687245.1 of Faecalibacterium longum CLA-AA-H243. GTDB lineage: Bacteria > Bacillota > Clostridia > Oscillospirales > Ruminococcaceae > Faecalibacterium > Faecalibacterium longum. Next base: position 153,067 of record NZ_JAJEQG010000003.1, read on the forward strand.
GAGCTCTCCACAGCCACCACGATGAACTGGATGAGGCTCAGCCGCACACCGTCCACAAGCGGCGAAAAGTGGTCGATGGACATGATCTGGAAGCTGAACAGCACGGCGCAGCTGAGAAGTATCCAGTCGCTGGTCTCAATGCCGCCGAAGCCGTTCTTCATGCAGAGCATATACAGGCCCGCCACAGCGATGACCATGCTGACCCAGAGCTGAGCGCTGCCCTTCCGGCCCAGAAAGAGGCCGAACACCGGCACCATCACAACGTACATGGCCGTCAGGAACGCGGCCTTGGCCGTGGACGGGTTGATGGTGATGCCGATCTGCTGAGCCGCAGAGGCCGCGAACAGGAAGGTGCCGCAGACGAGGCCCGCCACCAGCAGGGTCTTGCGCTCCGACTTCTCTTTCGGCCAGCCGTAGGGCTGGCCCTGTTTTTTGCGCACGGCGTCGAAAGCGAACACGGTAGGGATCAGCACAAGGACAGCCAGCCAGCTGCGCCCTGCGAGGAAGGAATAGGCCCCCATGCCGGAGCCTGCGCTCTGGGCTACGAAAGCCGTACCCCAGATAAAGGCACAGAGCATCAGCATGAGCGAATGTTTGGTCTGTGTCTTCATCCTATGCCCTCCACTTTGAGTCCGCCATAGAGGTAGTAACGGCTGGAATCGTAGGAGATGGTCAGACGGTAGCTGGCCGCCGGGTCCAGCCCGGAGATGACGCAGCGGTAGTTCTGACCATCGGTCTTGATATAATAGGTGCTTCCGTTGACGTACTGTGCGCCGCCGGCCACCTTCTGCCAGACGGACACCTTGTACCGCTGGGTACCCTCGGCGGTGCCGTAGCCGGTGATGGTCAGGCTGCCGCCCGGGACGGTGAAGTAATCGGTCTGGCGGCTCCAGATGCCGTTGAACACGAGGTTCAGGCTCCCATTCACCGCCGCCGAGGCATACTTGGCCGAGGCGTCAGCAATGCCCTCGAGGTTCAGCGGGTCGCTGGTCAGTTCGGCCCAGCGGGTGCTGTCCTCTTCCTGCACCTCATTGTCCGCGCTGTTCTTCATGTCCAGCACAGTCTTGACGCCGGACGCAGCCACAAGCAGTACCAGCACCGCCACGACGAGCAGGACGATTCGCTTTATCTTTTTCATGATCTTTTATCCTCAAATTTTGTTTTAACACGAGGTTTTACACGATTTATATAGTATACCGCATTTTATGCTCCCATACAAGAGTTCAGGCTGTAGTCAGAGCGGCCAGCGCCGCACGTTCGGCGTCGGCAAGCTCCGGCTGAGCCGACCGGAACAGCGAATCGTACCGGTAGAGCGCCCATCCGCCCGCGCCGAGGCTGTGCAGACTTTCCACCTGCCGGGCAAGAGCGCTGCCCGTACACCACTGGCTCTGGCTGTCCTCGTTGGCACCGCCGTCGCCCTCGCCGATGCGATAGGCTCCCAGCCCGAAGTAGAGGGCCGTGGATGCCGCCCTGGGCATGGCCAGCCACTCCGGCACGATGTTCTCAAAGGCGAAGCGGGTGCTGCCCGACTGGAGGGTATAGCCGCAGCCCCAGTATATCTGCGGGCAGAGGTAGTCCACCACGGCGTTTTCGCCCTCGGCGGCCAGCCATGCTTTCACGTCGCTGTACTGCTGTCCAAAGTCGTTGTCGGGGTTGCCCTGCGGGCTGACGCCGAAACGGAGGGTAGCGTCGGCGGCTTTGACGGCGTCGTGGGCCGCTTTCACCAGCGTGGTGACGTTCTGCCGCCGCCATGCGGCTAGATCCCCCGCGCCGCTGGCGGCGAACTGGGCCGCGTCCAGCGCAGCGTCTGTCGTGGGGTAAAAATAGTCGTCGAAGTGGATGCCGTCCACAGCGTAGTTCTGCACCAGCTCGGCCACGCCCTGCACCACATAGTCTGCGGCTTCCGGGATAGCCGGGTTCAGGTACAGCCCCTCGCCCACGGCGCAGACCCACTCGGGATGTACATTGACAAGGTTATTTTCCGCCAGCGCGGGCGGCATCTTCGCCGAGGAGCGGAGGCGGTAGGGGTTCACCCACGCTTCCAGCGAAAGGCCCCGGCTGTGTGCTTCGGTGATGAGGACGTCCAGCGGGTCGAAGCCGGGGTCCTGCCCCTGTACGCCGGTGCAGAGATGGCTCCACGGGAAGAGGGTGCTCCTGTAAAGAGCATCCCCGAAAGGCCGCACCTGCGCGATGACGGTGTTCAGCCCGATGGACAGACAGTTGTCCATCAGCGTCACCGCACCGGCACGGAAGGCTTCTTCGGACGAAAAGTCCATCCCGGCCCATTCCAGATAGCTCACCCAGACGGCCCGCCATTCACCCGAGGGCAGGGCGGCGTTTGGCTCTGCTTCGTCCGTCGGCGGCACCGACGACGCCGAGGCGGTCTGTCCCCGACCCAGCATCACCGCTGCCCCGGCCAGCGCGGCACAGCCGGCCCCGGCCAGGAACGCCCGCCGCCCGAACCGGCCCCGCCGGGCGCGGCGTCTTCTCCGCCGCTGGGTCATGCGTCCTCCTGCATCTTATAAAGACTCAGTGCCGCCCAGCCCCGGGCGCAGGCCAGCAGCACCCAGAGCAGGTTCGTCCAGAAGCCCAGCGCGGCCATGCCGCCGTATTTCGCCATCAGCAGGAAGAACAGGTGGAGCGCTTCGGCGGCACCCACCAGCTGCAGCTGGCGCTGGATGGCCATGCCGCGCTTATACTCAGTGCTGAGCAGCAGCGGCCAGGCCAGCGCAGAGCAGAGGTAGCCCGCCCAGCCGTTGACCATGTAGCTCACCATCAGCAGCACGAACACGCCGGTGAAGTTGCGTTTTTCCCAGCTTGCAGAGCCTTTCTCCGCCGCGAGGAAGAGGGCCGCGATGCCCGCCGCGGCGAATGCGATCTGCTCGATGAGGCTGAAGCTGGTGCCGCTCAGGACGGCAAAGCCGTTGAGCATAGAGGCCGCTGCGGAAGCCAGCAGCAGGAAATACCAGGTCTTTCGCGTGAATTTGAGTTTCATATCGTTCCTCCCGCCCGCAGAAAGGGCGCAGGCTGCCCATCAGTTTTTGGAATTTTTCAAATATTATAACACATTTTGGGGCGTGTTGTGTTACAATAAGGAAAACTCGACACAAATTCCATCGGGAGGCGCACATGAACGCTGTTTTTTCCATCCTTCTTCTCGCGGCCATTCTGGGCTTTATCGTATTTCTGCTGTCTAAGAAAGACCAGAACCGCCGCAGCCAGTACGGCCCCAGCGGCCTGTCCGAGTTCCGCACCGACCTGCCGCTGGACGACTGCTTCGACCGGCTGGACCAGCACAGCCCGGACGATGTCTTCGCCTACGAGTGCCGCCGGGAGAACGACGGCGGCTTCACCCTCCACCTGACGCTCCATCAGCCCACCCAGCAGCCGCTGGACACCCTCTACACCCTCCGGTTCGACCCGGGCCGCCAGACCATCGTGACCCTCATCTTCATCCGGGAAGCTTTTGGCTACAAAGAGCCGCTGTTCCAGCCCGCGATGCTGGACGAGTTCATGCTGCACAAGTTCGACGCCCGCCGCACAAAATAATTCCGGCAAAAGGATTTGCTTTTTTCTGATTTTTTGGTATACTTATAGTTAGTCCATGTGCGGCAGACCGCCGTCTTCGTGGGCCAGTAGCTCAGTTGGTCAGAGCTGGCGGCTCATAACCGCTTGGTCGCGGGTTCAAGTCCTGCCTGGCCCATAACAAAAAGAACCCCGGCCTAGGCTGGGGTTCTTTTTGTTGTCGATGAAATGATATGCTCATCTTATCACTTTCCGCAGCGTCCCAAACAGCCGCTTCACATCAACAGGCTTTGCCAGATGGGCGTCCATGCCGACGGAGAGGGCTTTCTGGCGGTCTTCGTCGAAGGCGTTGGCCGTCATGGCGATGATGGGAATGGTGCGGTAATTGCCCGACAGATTGCGGATGATCTTCGTTGCCTGATAGCCGTCCATGTTGGGCATCTGGATGTCCATGAGGATGGCATCATAATAGCCCGCCGGGTGGGCCTCGAGCGCTTCGATACAGAGTTCACCGTCGGCAGTGCGCTCCACGGTAAGGCCGCTCTCTTCCAGAATGGTCACGACGATCTCTGCGTTGAGGTCGTTGTCCTCGGCCAGCAGGATGCGGCAGCCCTTGAGCTGGGCCGCGTCGCCCTCTGCGTCCTGCTCCTCTACGCTCTTCTGGGCCTCATCCGCCAGTGGGAACCCAAGGGTGATGGTCACAGTGGTTCCTGCGCCCAGCTTGCTCTGCACGTCGATGCTGCCGTGCATCCACTCCACGAGAGCCTTCACGATGGGCAGGCCGAGGCCGGTGCCGATGACTTTGCTCTCGGTGCTGGTATGCTCACGGGTGAACTCCTCGAAGATATGGGGCAGATACTCCTCGCTCATGCCGATGCCATCGTCCTGAACAGTAAAGGTATAGCGGCCCGTCTTCGGCTTCTCAGCCGGCAGTTCTTTCACCGACACCGCAATATGTCCGCCCTCGGGCGTATACTTGATGGCGTTGCTGATGACATTCAGCAATATCTCCCGCACTTTGGTGCGGTCGCTCACAATATAGGGATGTTCGACATCCGTATGGTAGGTACAGGTCAGCTTTTTCTGCTGGACAGAGGGCTCAAATACGTCTGAGAGCGTCTGCATCAGCGCGCACAGGTCGCCGGTTTCTTCTTTCAGCACGGCCTTGCCGCTCTCGATGCGGGCCATTTCCAGCACATAGTTGATGAGCGAGAGCAGAAATGCGCTGGACGAGCGTATCTTCTCGGTGTAATCCAGCACCTTGTCCTTCTCGTCGATGTGCTTTTCCAGAAGCTCCGAAAAGCCGATGATGGCGTTCATCGGGGTGCGGATGTCATGGCTCATATTGAACAGGAAGCGGGTCTTTGCCTCGTTGGCTGCCCGGGCCTCCTGCGCAGACTTTTCAAGGGCCGCTTCGTGCTGCAGGTCCTTCTGGTGCCGGTTCATGAGCTCCCAGCAGGCATAGGCTGCCATTATGCCAATGATGGTGGCGATGGCGATGCCCAGCGAGAGCTGCTGGTCCGAGAACCACCCGGCCTTCGGGATGATTTCAAAATACCATGTATCGTTGGGGACGCTGCACGCAACTTCCAGCGCATTGCCGGGGAAATCCTCTTCGCTCTCCGCGATGACGATCTTTTCGCCGGTATAGGGGTCTTTTTTCCAGATTTGATACCGGTAGCCAGCATCCTCCATCTTGTCCAGCTCGACCTCCTCAATGAAGTTGTCCCACTGTAAAACAAGGATGGAGAAGCCCCAGAACGAGCGCTCTCCCTTTTCACTATAGGTATAGATGGGGTCGAACAACAGCGCGCCCGTGCCGCCCTGCACCAGCTCGAAGGGACCAGCGATGGTGTACATCCCGCTGTTCTTGGCAAGGTTTGCTTCCTTTTTGCGGGCGGGGTTATGCAGCATATCGAGCCCGATGGCCGCCTCGTTGCCCGCTACCGGATACACCTGGGAGACGACGCCGTCTTTCGCCAGCTCGTGGGTCTTGATGACGCTGCTGCCATCCTGCATATTGCTGGATATAACTGCAAACTCCTCTTCACGGAGCACACGGCCCGACTCAATATATTTTTTGATGAAGTCCGATTCTGCCAGATAGCGGTTCAGCTGGGAAGACACACGGCTGATGGTGGACTCGGCCGCATAGACAGCCCGCAGCCGCTCGTCTTTTTCCTGATTGAGCGAGAGCAGCCGGAGCGAAAACAGGGCCACCGCAAATGTGAGCAGGAAGGCCACTGCAGGCAGGATGACGTCCCTGCGGGCAAATTTTTTGAGTGCCATTGCTCGTTTCCTCCTGTTCCGGCATTTCCGTTTTATCCCATTATAAGAAATCCGGGTGCAAAAGTAAATCATCCGCCCCGAAAATTCACAAAAGTGTGCAATAATGGAAAAAGCCCGGTGGTTTCAACGAACCATCGAGCTTTTTCTTGGCGGAGTAGGAGGGATTTGAACCCTCGCGCCGTTGTTTAGACGACCTACGCCCTTAGCAGGGGCGCCTCTTCGGCCTCTTGAGTACTACTCCAGAGCAAAGTGCGTTACACTTATTCAAAAAAATGGCGGAGAGAGTGGGATTCGAACCCACGGTACGTTGCCGTACGGCAGTTTTCAAGACTGCTTCCTTAAACCACTCGGACATCTCTCCTCGTGGGCACTCGCACACGCCGTACCGAATGCCTATTTAATTTACCAGATTTCCGGCCTTCTGTCAAGCCCAAATTGAAAGTTTTTCGTCCAGCCCTGCAAATCTCTCTCATGCGACAACCTTTTTTTGGCTGGCTGCTCACTTTTCTCTTTACAAAAACATCTTTTTGTTGTACAATAAAAGCATAAAATATTGACCTCGGAGTAAAGGAGTGTACGACCATGTCGTTTTCAGAGCTTTTGAAGCAGTGCCGCAAGCAGAAGGGGATCAGTCAGGCTGAGCTGGCATCCAAACTGGGGGTGACCCAGCAGGCCGTCGGCAAGTGGGAAAGCGGCAAATCCTCCCCCGACCCCGCCACGGTGGCCCGCATCGCTGAGATCCTGAGCACCACAGCCGATTTCCTGCTGGGGCTCTACCGTCCGGTGTCCAACGTGACCACCCCTGAGGAGCGTTTCTTCGGCAACTACGCCGAGAGCCTCATCCCGGTCATCGGCACCGTGAAGGCCGGGTACGGCGCACTGGCCTTTGAGGAGGATTATGGGCAGGAGTATGCCCGCGTCAAGGACCCCTCCAACTACTTCTACCTCGTCGTGCGCGGCGACAGCATGGAGCCCCGCATTCAGGACGGCGACCTCGCCCTTGTCCACAAGCAGGACACGCTGGAAAACGGCGACCTGGGTGTGCTGGTCTACGGCGACGAGGGCGAAGGCACCCTCAAGCGGTATATCCAGCGGGGCAACTGCGTCGTTCTGCAGCCCTTCAACCCCGCTTACAACGATCTGGTCATCAAGGGTGAGGACCTGAACCGCCTGCACATCGCGGGCCGCGTGGTCGAGACGAAGGCCAAGTGGTGAGTCTCTCCCCTGCTCCACGGCGCTTCTGATCAGCAGCTGTGGGGGTAAGGGGGGGATATACCTTTTTGGGAGGTATCTTTCTATGGAACAGTCCCTAATGGACAAGCTCACCATCTTGGCCGACAGCGCAAAATATGATGTGGCCTGTACGTCCAGCGGCGCGTCCCATCCGGCGAAGCGCGGCACCATCGGCAGCTGCTATGCGCCGGGCTGCTGCCACGCCTTTACCGCCGATGGCCGCTGCGTCAGCCTGCTGAAAGTCCTGATGAGCAACTGCTGCGCCTTCGACTGCAGCTACTGCGTCAATCGGAAGTCCAACGACGTTCCCCGGGCCACTTTTTCGCCCCGGGAGCTGGCAGAACTGACCATCGAGTTCTACCGCCGCAACTACATCGAGGGACTTTTCCTGTCCAGCGCCGTGCTGGGGACCCCCGACTACACCACCGAGCGGATGCTCACCGTTCTGCGGCTGCTGCGGAACGAATATCACTTCGGCGGCTACATCCATGCCAAGACCATCCCCGGCACCAGCCCCGAGCTCATCCAGCAGATGGGCTACCTCGCCGACCGCCTCAGCGTCAACGTCGAGCTGCCCAGCGAGCAGAGCCTCCATCTTCTCGCCCCCGACAAGGGCCGCCACTCCATCTTCCGGCCCATGAAGCAGATCTCGGTGGCAGGTGAAGAGAGCAGGCAGGAGCTGACCCTCTACCGCCACGCGCCCAAGTTCGCTCCCGCCGGCCAGAGCACCCAGATGATCGTCGGTGCGTCGCCCGAGACGGACTACCACATTTTGCAGCTGTCCGAGGGGATGTACCAGAAATACGGCCTCAAGCGGGTGTTCTACTCGGCCTATATCCCGGTATCGGATGACACCCGCCTGCCCGCGCTGGACACGAAGCCGCCGCTCCTGCGGGAACACCGGCTCTATCAGGCCGACTGGCTGCTGCGGTTCTACCAGTTCAAGGCCGACGAGATACTGGATAAGGACAACCAGAGCTTCAACCCCTATCTCGACCCGAAATGCAACTGGGCCGTCCAGCACTACGGGCTGTTCCCGGTGGACGTGAACCGCGCCCCCTTCGAGATGCTGCTGCGGGTGCCGGGCATCGGCCCCAAGAGCGCCCGCCGCATCCGGGACGCCCGGCGGCTGTCGTCCCTCGGCCTCGACGAGCTGAAGCGGATGGGCGTCGTGCTCAAGCGGGCACAGTATTTCATCACCTGCCGGGGCTTTTCCGGGGCGCACCCGGGCCGGGGCAGCGCCGGACGGGAGCGCATCACCCGGACGCTCATCGACCCCAACGTCTTCAGCGCCGGGGCCGAGCAGCTGAGTATGTTCGCACCGCCCGCCGTTGACCGGCTGGTGGAACAGGGCGTGCCGCCCCGGGCGGCCCAGCGGATGGTGCGGGAGGAGGCGGTGCAATGTCTGGCGAGAGCACTGTGATGCCGCCCCGGAAGCTCCACGACGCCGATGTGGTCTACCTCTACGATGGCAGCTTTGAGGGCTTTCTGTGCTGTGTATTCGAGAGTTTCGCCCAGCATGAGATCCCCTTCGCTGTCTGGACGCCCCAGCGGGAGACGGCCACCCTTTACCCCGTCCGGGACATCGAGACGGACTCTTCCAGAGCGCAGCGGGTCTTTTCGGCCCTTGGCCGGAAACTGGGCCGGGAGACGGAATATCTCGTCAGCCGGGATTTTCTCTCCGGGCAGGAAGATAAGGAATTGCTTCTCATCCGCTTCCTGCATCTGGCCTTCGCCCTCGGCCCCGGCACGGTCAAGCGGATGGGCCACCCGGATGTGGCCCCGCTCTACGAGATGAAAAAGAGTCTCGACTGGGAGGTGGACAAGTTTCAGGGCTTCGTCCGCTTCGAGGAGCACGACGGGATGCTGGGTGCGGTCATCCACCCCAAAAACTATATCCTGCCTCTGCTGCGGGGGCATTTCTGCTCCCGCTTTCCGGAAGAGAACTTCATGATATACGACGCGGTCCATCAGGCGGTATTGCTTTATCAGGAGCACAAGGCCCAGCTTCTGGAGCTGGCTGCGCCGCTGGAGCTGCCCCCGCCCAGCGCCCGGGAACAGGAGTTTCAGGCTCTCTGGAAGCAGTTCTACGACACGCTGGAGATCAAGGCCCGCCACAACGAAAAGGGCCGGATGACCCACTGTCCCAAGCGTTTCTGGCAGGATATGGTAGAAATGCGGTGATTCTTTACAAAAAGGTTGCATCTGCGCCGTTGCGCTCTGCAAAAGGTATGGTATACTAAAGGGGAGCTTCGGCAGAGCATCTGCCGCACCCACCCCGAAACGGGCTATGATAAAAGGAGCATTGTTAAAACTATGGTTCGCATTACTATGGAAGACGGCGGCATCATCGACATCGAGCTGAACGAGGAAGCTGCCCCCATCACCTGTGAGAATTTCAAGAAGCTGGTCGGTCAGGGCTTCTACAACGGCCTGACCTTCCACCGCGTCATCCCCAACTTCATGATCCAGGGCGGCTGCCCGCTGGGCAACGGCACCGGCGGCCCCGGCTGGAACATCAAAGGCGAGTTTGCCGCCAACGGCGTCAACAACCCCATCAAGCACGTCCGCGGCGTCATCAGCATGGCCCGCAGCATGAACCCCAACAGCGCCGGCAGCCAGTTCTTCATCATGCATAAGGACGCACCCCATCTGGACGGCCAGTACGCCGCTTTCGGCAAGGTCGTCGCCGGCATGGACGTCGTGGACAAGATCGCATCCGTCCCCACCGACTGGAACGACAAGCCCAAGACCCCCGTCAAGATGAAGACCGTCGAGCTCATCGAGGGCTGATTTTCTGCACCTATGGCTTTCCCTTTGGGGAAAGCCTTTTTTGCATCCACAGGAGGAACTTCCATGAAGTACGATTTCACCACCCTGCCCGACCGCCATGGCCGGGACGCCATCGCCGTGGACGGGCTGGGCAAAGGCTTTGCGCCCGACGCACCGCAGCCCGGCTTCGATGCCATCCCCATGTGGGTGGCAGACATGAACTTCGTCTGCCTGCCCACCATCCAGCAGGCCGTCATCGAGCGGGTCCAGCACCCGGCTTTCGGCTATTTTGACCCGACGCCCGAATACTACGGCTCCATCATCCGCTGGCAGGAGACTCGCAACGACGTCACGGGTCTGACCGCCGAGGCCATCGGTTACGAGAACGGCGTGCTGGGCGGCGTCATCAGCGCACTGAACTGCGTCTGCTCCCGGGGCGACAAGGTGCTGGTCCACAGCCCCACCTACATCGGCTTCACCCGCTGCCTGACCGACAACGGCTATGACATCGTCCACTCCCCGCTGGTGCAGGACGAGAATGGCATCTGGCGGATGGACTACGCCGACATGGAAAAGCACCTCGCCGAAGAGCACATCCACGCCGCCATCCTGTGTAGCCCCCACAACCCCTGCGGCCGCGTCTGGGAGCGGTGGGAGCTGGAAAAGGCCATGGAGTTGTACAAAAAGTATAATGTCTACGTCGTATCCGACGAGATCTGGTCGGACATCATCCTCTCCGGCCACAAGCACATCCCCACCCAGTCCATCAGTGAGGACGCCCGGATGCGCACTGCCGCCCTCTACGCCCCCTCCAAGACCTTCAACCTCGCCGGTCTCATCGGCAGCTATCACATCGTTTATAACCCGTGGTGGCGGGACCGCATCAAGAAGGAATCCTCCCTCTGCCACTATAACTCCATGAACGTCCTCTCGATGCACGCCCTCATCGGTGCCTACCGCCCCGAAGGCTATGAGTGGGCCGACGAGCTCTGTGAGACGCTGACCGGCAACGTGGATTTCGCCTGTGACTACATCGCAAAGCACTTCGAGGGTGTCCATGTGACAAAGCCCGAAGGCACCTATATGCTCTTTGTGGACTGCACCGACTGGTGCGCCGCCCACGGCAAGACCATTCAGGACGTGGAGAAAGCCTGCTGGGCCGTCGGTGCTGCCGTGCAGGACGGCGTGATGTTCCACGGCCCCTGCCATCTGCGCATCAATCTGGCCTCGCCCCGCGCCCGCATTGAAGAGGCGTTCCACCGGATGGACAAGTATGTGTTCAACGCAAAGTAATTTCAAATAATATTTATACAGAAAAAGAGGCTGTTGACTCAACCTCTCAGTCTCGCATACGCTCGACAGCTCCCCTAGTAGGGGAGCCTCTGGCGAAAAGAGAAGGCTTTCCGCCATGCCAAAGCCTCCCCTCGATAGGGGAGGTGGCACGGCGCAGCCGTGACGGAGAGGTTAGAACAACAGCCTCTTTATTTTTATTGATGCATTTTTACCAGCCGCTCGTTCAGCGCCCGCAGGCCGTCCCGCACCTCGGCGGGCGAGACGACTTCTATCTTGCCGCCGAAGCCGCAGACCCAGCCGTAGAACTGGTCGCTGACACAGACGGGGACGTCGAAATGGAAATGTTCCTTCCCTTCCGGCACGAAGATGGGCGAAGCGCCGAAGCGCTCCCGCATGGCTGATTCAAGGTCGGAAGTACACCGCAGGGTGACTCTATACTCCGGCCCGCCGAACATCTGGAAGTGCTTTTTCAGGTAGGCGGGCAGGTCGAGATCCGCGAACTGCTCTTTGCCGCGGCGGGGCTCGTCCAGCACCGTGACGCCGGCCATTTTATCCACCCGGTAATGGCGGATGCCCACCGGCTCCTTCTCGTCCTGATAGGCGATGAGGTAGTAGCAGCCGTTCTCCCACGCCATCTGCCAGGGGCTGATGGTGTAAGGCGCGGGGCGTCCCGCCTTTTTGTAGCGGAAGCGCACCATCCTGCCGGTGTTGATGGCCGTAAAGAGGGCATCCACGCTGTAGGGCAGGTCTTTGTTGGCGCTCTTGGGGCGGCCATCGACATAGACCTGACGCTGGAGCTGACTGCCCTCATACTGGGAGGCCAGCCCTTCCAGCTTATGGATGAGCTTATCACTGGACGCTTTCGAGATGACCCGGCTGGACTGGACAGCGTCCACCAGAAGCTTCAGCTCCGCCAGCTCGAAAGGCCGCGTCGCCATCCAATAGCCGCCGCTGCGGCCCCGGCGCAGCCGGATGTCATAGCCCAGCGCGTTCAGCGCGTCGATGTCGCTGTAGACGCTCTTTCGCTCGCAGAGGATGCCCTGCCGGGCCAGCAGCTCCACCAGCTGAGGCACATTCAGCAGATGCTCCTCGTCGGTCTGCTGCTCAAAGATATGCAGCAGCGCCAACAGTTTGGATTTTTGTCCCTCCTGCTTGGGCATGGGCGGCCTCCTTTACGGTCACGAGTCCTTTTTGTCGAATGCGGCGCGGCGCTGGGTGGACAGACGGAACATCTCTTCCAGCTTGTCCCGGTCATCGGCCACGAGGGCGTCCCGCAGCTGGTCCAGAGCGGAATCGAACTGGTCGATCTCGGCGATGAGGTTCTCCTTGTTCCAGAGGAACAGCTCCGCCCACATCTTCTCGTTGATGCGGGCGATGCGGGTCAAATCGCGGAAAGAGTCGCCCGTGTACTCGCAGAGAGAAGAGTTGTCGTTTGCACACATGAGGCTGACGGCGATGGCGTGGCAGAGCTGGCTGACGTAGCCGATCATCTTGTCGTGCTCCTGCACCGTCAGGGTGCAGATGTGGCGGAAGCCCAGCACCTCGGCCAGCTCTTTTGCCCACTGGACGGCCTCGGGGGTGTTCTTCTCGGTGGGGGTGATGATGAAGTTGGCCGGGGCAAAGCTGACCTCGGCGGCGTGCTCGACGCTGGAAGTCTCACGGCCTGCCATCGGGTGGCTGGCGATGAACTCCACACCCTCCGGACACATGGCCTGCACCGGCTCCACAAGGCCGGTCTTGACGCCGGAGACATCGGTAAAGATGCAGCCGGGCTTGATGAGATAGCCGTAGGTCTTGAACCAGTCGATGAGGGCCGTGGGGTAGAGGCCGAAGATGATGTGGTCGGCCTGCGAGACGAGGTCCTCGAAATCGTGGGTCTTGCCGGTCTCGATATAGCCGTGGTCGAGGGCGTACTGTAAGTGGCCCTCGCTGCGGTTGATGCCGTCCACATGGAATCCGGCTTTGGAAAGCTCGAGGGCGTATTTGCCGCCCAGCAGTCCGAGGCCCACGATAAGATAACGCTTTGTTTTATCCAGCATATTCTACCTCCGCGCCTAACGGCTTGATGGCTTCAAAGAAATGGGGCCAGCTCTTCTGCACGGCCTCGGCGTCGTCGATGGAGAGTTCCAGCCCGGCGGCCAGCGCCAGCACCGCAAGGCTCATCACCACACGGTGGTCGTTGTGGCCATGGAGCGGCGCGGCGGGGGCGTGGAGCCTGTCTGCACAGCCGTGGATGGTGATGGTGCCGCCCTCGCTCTCGAGGACGCCGCCGCAGGCCCGCAGTTCGGCTTCCATGGCTGCAATGCGGTCGCTCTCCTTGATACGGAGACGTTCCGCGTTGCGGATGGTGGTGGTCCCTTCGCAAAGCAGGCCCAGGACCATCAGCACGGGGCCGAGGTCGGGGCAGTCGGCAAGGTCAATGTCCACACCGTGGAGAGGTGCTTTCTCGAACACGATGCCTGCATCGGTGGTGCGGAAGCTTGCACCACAGCGGCGCAGAATGTCGAGGATCGCGGCATCGCCCTGCAGGGTGTCGGCGGATAATCCTTTGAGGGTCACGCCGCCCTGCACCGCTCCCAGCACCGCCGGGAAGGCCGCCTGGCTGTAATCGCCCTCCACGGTGTAATCGCAAGGCCGGTATTTCTGCCCGCCCGGGATAAAGAGGGTGTTTTCGTCCTGCCAGCGGCTCTCGACGCCGAAACGGCGCTGGGCTGCCCGGGTCATCTCGATATAACTGCGGCTCTCTACCGGCGGGATAAGGTGGAGGGTGCTGTCGCCTGCCAGCAGCGGCAAGGCAAACAGCAATCCGCTGATGAACTGGCTGGACACGTCGCCCGCCAGCTCGTATTCGCTGCTTTTCAGAGTTCCTTCGACGGTCAGGCCCGCCGAAGACTGTTCAAAGCGGAGAGACTGCTCCTGATACAACTTCTCGTATACTGTCTGAGGGCGTTCCATCAGCCGTCCGCGGCCAACAAAGGTCACTTTCTGCCCGGTGAGGCTGGCAATGGGGATGAGAAAGCGCAGGGTGCTTCCACTCTCACAGCAGTCCACCGGAGCGCTGACGGGCAGAAAGCTCCCCAGACCCTCCACGACGGCACGATCCGCACCGGTGCGCACTTTGGCGCAGAGCTGCCCGGCGGCGGAGAGGGTGGCAGAAATATCCTTGCTGAATTCAAGGTTTTCGATGTGGGAAGCACCCTCGGCCAGCGCCGAGCAGAGCACCGCACGGTGCGCCATGCTCTTGCTGGGCGGCGCGGTGATGGTGCCGCCGATGCCGCCGGGGGCGCGTTTTATCGTAGCATTCATATCACATATCCCGGCCAATAGCCCATGCGACCTGACGGCACTTTGCCATAGCCTGCGCAAAGGCGTCGGGGGTCAGGCACTGTGCGCCGTCGCTCCATGCGTGGCGGGGGTCGTAGTGGACTTCCACCTCAAGGCCGTCGGCACCGGCGGCGACAGCGGCGATCATCATGGGCTCCACAAGGTTTGCCTTGCCGGTAGCGTGGCTGGGGTCCACGATGACGGGCAGATGGGTCTTCTCGTGGATGATAGGCACAGCGGAGAGGTCGAGGGTGTTGCGGGTGTACTTCTCGAAGGTGCGGATACCGCGCTCACAGAGGATGACCTGCTCGTTGCCGCCGGCCATGATGTACTCGGCGCTCATGATCCACTCTTCGATGGTGTTGCAAAGGCCACGCTTGAGCAGAACGGGCTTGTGCATCTTGCCCACAGCCTTGAGCAGCTGGAAGTTCTGCATATTGCGGGCGCCGATCTGCACCACGTCCACATATTCCTCGAACTCGGGGATGCGTTCCTCGCTCATCAGCTCGGAGACGATGGGCATACCGGTGGCCTCGCGGGCCTTTACCATGTCAAGGATGCCCTCAGTCTCGAGGCCCTGGAAGGAGTAGGGAGAGGTGCGGGGCTTGTAAGCGCCGCCGCGGAAGAGGGTCGCACCGCCGGCCTTGACGCCCTGTGCGATGCGGAGGGCCTGCTCTTCGCTCTCGATGCTGCAGGGGCCGGCCATAACAGCGATCTTCTCCTTGCCGCCGATCTTCACGCCGCCGCAGTCGATGACGGAATCTGCCGGGTGGAACAGGCGGTTGGCACGCTTATAGGGGGCAGAAACACGGGTCACGTTGTCGATCCAGGGGTTGGCTAGGACGTCGCGCTCGTCGATCTTGGTGGTATCGCCCACGAGGCCGAAGACATTGTAGTCCTTGCCGGTGATGAGGGTGACGTCGAGGCCCTGCTTTTCGAAGCGGTCAACGATTTTCTCGAGTTCTTCCTTCGGGGTACCCTTTTTGGTGGAGATGATCATAAAATTTTTCCTTTCTATCCTTCTTTTCCACGCCCTCTTTGCTCCGCTTTCCAGCAGAAGAGAGTCGATTTTTACATCACTAAATGGGTGTGCGCACTGCCGTCCAGCCGCAGCAGCTGGGCCAGATAGGCGGCAGCGTGGAGATAGCCGCTGATGCCCTCGCCGATGAAGTGGCCCTGACAGCCGAACGAGACGATGTCCGTCTTGCGGAAGGACTCGTGCTCGTCGGGCTCGCTGAGCAGCACTTCCACGGCAGGCACGCCGCAGAGGCGCAGCGCGTCGAGGATGGCGACGCTGTAGTGGGCGTAGCCGCCGGGGTTCAGGATGATGCCATCGGCCCGGCCTGCGGCAGACTGGATCTCGTCGATGAGGTCGCCCTCGTGGTTGGACTGGAAAAATTCCACTTCCATGCCCATCTGGGTGCAGCACAGCTCGAGGTAATCCAGCAGACCGTTATAATCCAGCTGACCGGCCACACCCGGCTCGGTGAAGTGCATCATGTTGAGGTTGGGGCCGTTAATGACTAAAAATTTCATCCAGTGCCTCCATTGCGGCGGTCACGGCGTCTTCCACCGTGCCGCTGTTCGGGATAACGGCGTCTGCCGCCGCGAGATACAGGGGGCGGCGCTCCGCCTCCATCTTTTTCAGCGCCTCGGTGCTGGACGAGAGCGGACGTCCGCCGCCCACCGTCAGCGCATCCAGGGGCCGGTCGAGGAAGAGCACGACGCCGTTCTGATGCAGCGCCCGCAGATTCTCGCCCCGCTTGATGATGCCGCCGCCGCAGGAGAGCAGCTGTCGGCCCTCTTTGGCAAAGCGGGCGGTCTGGGCGGATTCCTTCGCACGGAAGCCGTCCTCGCCCTCGGCGGCGAAGATGTCGGGGATGCTGCGGCCATCGGCCTTGACGATCTCCTCGTCGAGGTCGATGAACTTTTTGCCCAGCTTTTCGGCCAATGCACGGCCCACGGTAGATTTTCCGCTGGAGGGCATTCCGATGAGGGCCACGTTGAGCATATCGCGGCGGAGTGCGGCAGTGATGCGGCCGATCTCCCCTGCTGCGTCGTCGAACTTCCGGCTGAGGAAGTATTCGGCGGCGTACACGGCCTGCGCCACCAGCATCTCGAGGCCGCCCACAGCCACCGGGGTCCCGGCCTCTTCGGCCCGGAGGATGAGTTCCGTCTTATCGGGGTTGTACACCACGTCCAGTACAGCTTCCAGCCCGGGCATTTTTGCCACGTCCAGACTGCACACGCCCACGTTGGGGTACATTCCGGCGGGGGTGGTGTTGATGACGATTTGTGCGCCGCTGAACACAGCCTCTTCATAGGAGAGCTGGCCCTTGGCGGCGTCCGGCGTCCGGCTGACGGTGAGCACTCTGGCCGCGCCCTTGTCGCGGGCGACGGCGCTGGTGGTGTTGTGGGTGCCGCCGGTACCGAGGATGAGGACGGTTTTGCCCGCAAAATCGACGCCGTGGGCGTCGCACAGGTGGGCAAAGCCGAGATAATCGGTGTTGTAGCCGTAGAGCAGGCCGTTCTTGTTGACCACAGTGTTCACCGCGCCGATGGCCTTGGCACGGGGGTCGATGTAGGTGCAGTATTCCATCACCAGCCGCTTATAGGGGATGGTGACATTGATGGCCTTGAACTGCCGCCTGGTCAGGAAAGCCCGGGCTTCCTCTTCGGTGGGAAGCGGGCAGAGGTCGTAGCGATAGCCGCAGAGCATCTCATGGATGATCTTCGAGTAGGAATGGCCCAGTTTCGAGCCGATGAGTCCGTATTCCATCACAGTCCCTCCCTGCGGTAGCTGGTGGGCCGCTCCATCCATGCGGTGCCATAGCGGGCGGTCATCAAATCGCCCACAGCCAGCGCGGCGGCGCAGGTCTGGACGATGGCGGCGCGAGGCACGATGCAGGGGTCATGACGGCCCTGAATGGAGAGGGGCGCGTCCTGCTTTGCAATGTAATCCACCGTCTCCTGCTCTTTGTAGATGCTGGGCGTCGGCTTGACAGCGGTGCGGAAGACGACAGGCATTCCGTTGGTGATGCCGCCGTTGATGCCCGCGTTGTGGTTGGTGGCCGTGACCACCGAATCGCCCTTCATGCGGAAGGCATCGTTGGCCTCAGAGCCTTTCAGGTCGGCGAAGCCGAAGCCGGTGCCGAACTCAATGCCCTTCACGGCAGGCACCGAAAACGCCATGTGGGAAATAAGGCTCTCTACGCTGTCAAAATACGGCTCGCCCACACCGGCGGGCAGGCCGAGAATGGCTGTTTCAAGGATGCCGCCCACGCTGTCGCCCTCCGAACCGGCGGCACGGATGGCCGTTTTCATCGGCTCTTCGACGGAAGCATCCAGCAGGGCGAAGCCCTCGTCCCTGCTTTCCAGCACGCTCACCTGAGCGGCCAGTGCGGCGGCATCGTCCAGCGCAAAGGGCGTATCGGAAATGCCGGCACAGCGGGCGATGTGGGTGGTGATGTCGATGCCGGCGCGGTTCAGCGCACCCAGCACGATGGCACCGCCTGCCACCAGCGCGGCAGTGATGCGGCCCGAAAAGTGTCCGCCGCCCCGGGCGTCCTGAAAGCCGTGGTATTTGGCGTAGGCGGTATAGTCCGCGTGGCCGGGGCGGAGAAGGTCAGCCGTCTTGGCGTAGTCGCCGCTGCGGGTGTTCTGGTTCTCGATCATCAGGGCGATGGCCGTGCCGGTGGTGTGACCGTTTACGACGCCGGAGAGCAGCTGTACGTTATCAGCCTCCACGCGGGGCGTCGAAAGCCCGTCGCCCCGGGCGCGGCGCTTATCCATGCAGGCGGCAATGAATTCCTCGTCCACCGGCACACCAGCGGCCATGCCGTC
The DNA here is from genome assembly GCF_020687245.1 of Faecalibacterium longum CLA-AA-H243. Classification (GTDB taxonomy): domain Bacteria; phylum Bacillota; class Clostridia; order Oscillospirales; family Ruminococcaceae; genus Faecalibacterium; species Faecalibacterium longum. The sequence continues at coordinate 171,346 of NZ_JAJEQG010000003.1, forward strand.
CAGCACACCGCCGATGGCCCTGCCGTGGCTCTCGCCGAAGATGGTCAGCGCCAATGCGCTGCCAAAGGTGTTTTTCATGGCTTTAGTCCTCCATGCCCAGCAGGGGGCGCAGACCCTCCACCGGGATGGTCTCCGCGCGCCAGCAGCCCAGGCCCGGCACCTTGATGACGGTGATCTGGCCGCCCTGTGCCTTTTTGTCGTGGAGCATCTCGGCGTAGACCTTGTCCTTATTGTAGGCGGTACGCAGGGGCAGGCCCAGACGGCGGTAGACCGCACGGACGCGCTTCTGCAGTGCCTTGGACTCGATCATCGGCAGCATCCCCAGAGCCACGCACTCGCCGTGGTAGAGGCCCACGGTGCGGCGTCCCTTGACGCCCTTGACGGCCTCGATGCCGTGGCCGATGGTGTGGCCGAAATTGAGGGCCTTGCGCATTCCATGCTCCGTCTCGTCCTGCTCGACGATGCTCTTTTTGAAACGGAGGCTGCGGTAGATGATCTCGCCGATCTGCTCGTCGATGTCGCCCTTTTCAAAGATGGCGAACAGTTCCGGGTCGGCCAGCAGACTGGCCTTCACCGACTCGGCCAGACCGTTGATGTACTGGCGGCGGGGCAGGGTGGCGAGGGTGCTGGGGTCTACGATGACCAGCTTGGGCTGCCAGAAGGAACCGACGATGTTCTTCGTCTCCCCCAGATCCACAGCGGTCTTGCCGCCGATAGAGGAATCGATCATCGAGAGGGTGGTGGTGGGGCAGTTGATGAAGTCGATGCCGCGCATATAGACGGAAGCGGCAAAACCCGCCAGATCGCCCACGACGCCGCCGCCGACGGCGATGACGAGGTCGCCGCGGCCCATGTTGAACTCCAGCATCTGGCGCAGGACGCTTTCGAGGATCTTCATGCTCTTGCTGGCCTCGCCCTGCGGGACAGTAATAATTTTTGCGTCGCGGCACTGGTCGGCCACACGCTGTGCGTACTCGGCGGGAACGCCTGCGTCCGTCACCACCGCCACCCGGCGGTCGAGGCGGGCAAACTGGTACAGATTTTCCAGTGCGCCGTTTTTCAGGATGATGTCATAGCTGCGCTCGCCCAGATTCATGGTGAGCTTGGTGCCGATAAATCCACTCATTTTGTATACACTCCTAACAGCCGCACCGTGCGGCAGGTATGGTCCAGCTCACGCAGCAGCGCGGCGGTCTTGTCGGCGGAGGGGTCGCCCACCAGCTCGACGTAAAAATAATAATCAAAGGGGACATGGGGCAGCGGACGGCTCTTGATGGACTCCATGTCGTAGCCGAAGCGGCCAATGACCTGGATGACCTCAGCCAGCTTGCCGGGTTTGTTGTCCAGTGTGAACAGCAGCGAGAAGCGGTTGCCCGCGGTGGGCTTTTCGCGGCTGAGGACGATGAAGCGGGTGGTGTTGTCGCCGTCGGTGTTGATGCTGGGGACGAGGACTTCCAGCCCGTAGAGGGCGGCTGTCTCGGCGCTGGCGATGGCGGCTTTGGACGGGTCGCCCGACTCGGCCACGAACTTTGCGGCCATGGCCGTGTTGGGCATGGCCGTGGCGGGCAGACGGAACTGCTTTAAGAACGTCTCACTCTGGGCGATGGCCTGCTGATGGCTGTAAACGTGCCTGAGCTGGGCCAGCTGGGTGCCGGGCAGGACGAGCAGGTTCTGGGAGATGGGCAGGTCGTAGACGTCCACCACCCACAGCTCGGGGTGGTTGTAGCACAAGTCGAGGACAGCGGAGACATCGCCTGCGTGGCTGTTCTCAAACGGCACAACGCCGTGGGCGGTGTCGCCCCGGCTGACGGCATCGAACACCTCGTCCCACGTCGGGTAGCTGACGGCCTCCGCGTGGGGGAAGAGCGCCCGCAGCGCGATGTGGGCGAAAGCGCCTTCCACGCCCTGATAGGCGGCGCGGTTCCGGCCCAGCACCTCGGCTTCGTACTGCTTGGCGACATCCATCATGTTCTGGACATGGTCTTTATAGTAAGGCCGGAGGGCAGCGTTCTGGATGCGGGCCGCAGCCTTTTCCAGCACCACCGCCTCCCGCGCGGCGTCAAAAATCGGCAGGCCGTGGGCCTGTTTGTATTGGGCGACGCTGAGCACAGCGGCCATCCGCCGCTCAAACAGGGCGGCTAGCTGCGCGTCCACCGCGTCGATCTCGGCGCGGGCTTGTTCCAGTGTGTCCATCTTTCCACATCCTTTGGGTAAAGTTTCAGTTCTTACAGCGATGATACTTAGTAAGTATACCATAACCCGGATGAGGAAACAACAAGCCCGGCTCTCTTTGAGGGCAGATAATATTTCAAATCCAGGGCCGTCAACGCGAAGAGATTGCAACAGGGGGACCCGTCTGTTTCCGGGACCTGCGCTGTATTTTATGCCCTGCGCCCTCCTATTACTCTGCGCTAATATCTGACATAAAAACCATAAATTTGACTTTATACCACGGCAAGTTATAATTAAATTGTCAACAGAAGGGAGGCAGTTTCAGTGAAAATCACCACAGATAATTTTTTCACCACCTCGGACGGCATTCACATTTATTTCGAAGACCGGGGTTCCGGACTTCCTATCGTGATGGTCCCCGGATTTTTATGCACCACCAAATTTTTCGAAAAAAACGCTGAGGTCCTCTCCAAAGAGTTCCGCGTCATCACGATGGACCTCCGCGGACAGGGCAACTCCTCCAAGACCTGTCAGGGCAACACCATCCGCCGCAACGCACAGGACATCAAGGAACTCATCGACCATCTCGGTCTGGAGCATGTCGTCCTGCTGGGCTGGTCGCTGGCCTCCTCCATCGTTGTCAGCTATGCAGCCGAATTTGAGCAGTACAAGCTCAGCGGCCTCGTGACGATGGACGGCTCGCTGTATCCGTTCTCGGACGCCGACTGGAACCACCACCGTGGCCGGGGCTACAATTTGCAGAACTGGTTCGACACCTACCTGCCTCTTTACTATGACCCCAAGCTCTTCTATGACAAATTCATCGCCCGCGTTTCCTGTGCGGAGGGAATGGACGATGAGACCCGTGCCTGGTTCGAGGCCGAGTGCAAAAAGACGATGCCCTGGACGGCGCTGGAGCTGCACTACGACTTCTGCCTGACCGATAATTTCAGCAATCTGAAAAAGGTCACCGTTCCTTACGCCGTATTCGGCGCACAGTCCAAGGCGTATGGTCTGGACATGGTAGACCGCTTTGCCGCCGAAGTGCAGGGCTACAGTGAGGTCCACAAGTTCTACAAGAGCGGCCACCTGATGTTCCTGTACGAGGCGGAAAAGTTCAACGCCTGTCTCGCTGACTTTGTGCGGAAAGCCGACGCGCTCTCCCGCCAAAAATAAAAACACCACACGAAAAAGGAGGAAAAAACAATGCTGCTCGCGCTCACAGGTTTCGTCATGATAGGCCTGCTGATGTACTTCCTGCTGAAGGGAAAGGCCATCCCCGTGACCCTTTTCGTCGTCCTTCCCATCATCGGTGCACTCATCAACGGCTTCGGCATCGCAGACATCACCGATTACATCAAATCCGGCGTCTCCACCACCTGGGGAATGGCCGCTCTGTTCGTCTTCGTCATCACCTACTTTGGCATCATGACCGATGTCGGTATGTTTGATAAGCTGGTCAAAAAGCTCATCAAGATCGCCAACGGCCGGGTATTGGGCATCCTTCTGGTCGTCGTCCTCGTCTCCATCCTGGGCCATCTGGACGGCAACAGCCCCACGACCTACCTCATCGTCATCCCCGCAATGGCACCCCTGTGCAAAAAGCTGAACATCCGCATCAGCACCATCATGATGGTCTGCACAGCCACCATCACCGTCATGAACCTCGTACCCTGGGGCGGCGTGCTCAACCGTCAGTCCATCACGCTGGCGATGGATTCCAACGAGTTGTGGCATATGTATCTGCCCCTGCAGGTCTGCGGCCTCGTCTGCTGTGTCGGTCTGGCCGTTATCATGGCTCGTGTCGAAGTCAAGCGCGGTGCCGGTAAGATCGACGTCTCTGCCACGCAGGAAGAAGAAGCTGAAGTCGTAGATGAAGCCGCTGCGAAGCTCCTTCGCCCCAAACTGCTCTGGTACAACGTCCTGCTGACTGTCGTCGTCTTCGTGCTCCTCTTCACCACCAAGCTTCCCAACTACTTTATCTTCATGCTGGGCTGCGTGTTCGCCCTTGTCGTCAACTTCCCTGACCCCAAAGAGCAGGAAGCCCGTCTCGCCGCACACGCTCCCAAAGCCATCTCCCTGGTCGCCACCGTTCTGGCCGCCGGCGTCATGGTCGGCATCCTGAACAATACCGGCATGATCGTCGCCATGGCAGAGTTCATCATCAACATCCTGCCCGCCGCACTGGCCAAGCACCTGCACCTCGTCTTTGCCTTCCTGGGCGGCTTCATCGGTCTGGCCGTCTCTCCTGACCCACTGTACTACGGCATCCTGCCCGTTCTTATCGAGGTCTGCGGCAACTACGGCATCCCTGCCACCAGCGTCGCCATCGCATTCGGCGTCGGCGCAGACTCCTGCTTCACGATGGCACCGGTCATCGCCTCCACCTACCTCGGCCTGGCCGTGTCCGGTATGTCCCTGAAGGACGTCATGAAGACCAACTTCCTCCCCCACTGGATCATCGGCCTCATCATGATCGTCTTCGGCTGCCTCATCGGCACCATTGTCGTCTGAAACGCATTCTCGCTCCTTCCTCTTCCCGGAACTGGCCGGTGCTCTGCATCGGCCAGTTCCGCTTTTCATTTTTCCCATTTTGCGCTATGATAAAAGCGACGAAACGCCCTCTCTGGCAGAATGGAGCTGTCTCATGGAATACCGAGATTTTGAATATGTTCTAACCATCTATCAGGAAAAAAGCCTCTCGAAAGCCGCCGAAAAGCTCTATATCACCCAGCCTGCCCTCAGCATTTTCCTCACACGGCTGGAAACGCAGCTTCAGACCCGGCTTTTCGAGCGCACCAAACGTGGACTTGTCCCTACCTACGCAGGCCAGAAATACATCGAATTTGCCCGTCAGTCCATCGCGCTTGGCCACAGCTTCGACCAGGAGCTGTGTGAGATACAGGCCGAGCGCAAAGGCATCCTTCGTCTCGGGACTTCTCCCCATATCGGCTCCATCGTTCTGCCCGAGATGCTTTTTTCTTTCCAGAACCGCTATCCGAACATCCAGCTTGCCATCACAGAGGGGACTTCCCTCACGCTGGAAAAGCTCATCGACAACAACGAGCTGGATCTGGCGCTCATGCATCTTCCTCTGCTCTGCGAGCACGCAGTCTATACCCGCGTCAGCGACGACCGCTATGTCATGGCAATAGCGAAAGACAATCCCCTCACCCGCAAAGCCTACTCCAAACCCGGCTTTGCGCACCTCTTTCTCGACCCGGCGCTGGCCGCAGAGCAGCAGTTCATCCTCGCCCACCCTCAGCAGCGCGTCCGGCAGATCTCCGACCGCATCCTCCGCCATGCAGGCATCGTGCCGAAGATCCGGCTGGAGACCAGCAGCATCCAGAGCGCCCTCTGCTTTGCATCCAACGACCTCGGCATCACCTTTGCGCCAGAAAGCTATATCCCCCTTTTCAATGCACAGAAAGAACTCGCCTATTTCTATCTGGAAGATAAATATGAAGCGTTCTGGACCTTCTGCGTCGCCTATCCTCAGAACGTCACACCCTCCACTCCGGCCCGCTTCTTTTTGCAGGAAACACAGCGGCTCTTTGGCCGATAACCAAAACGCCCTCTCCGGCAATGACGGAGAGGGCGTTCTTGCTTATTTGCGCAGGTCTTCCCTGCTGCGGGGGGTGCCGAACACCCGGCCATAGGGGTTGTCGAGGTCGGCAGCCCTCAGAGATGCAGTTTTTTCGGCAGGCTTTTCAGGGATGCTGAGATGCTTTGCCTTCCCCTTGGAGAGAACACGGTACCGCATGGCTCAGTCCTCCGGAGCTGCCGTGGAGGCAGCGCCTTCGGTCAGCTTCTGCCAGAATTCTTCGCCTCCTGCGAGATTATCAGCAGTGCCGCTGTTCCACGCGCCCCGCATTCCCACATAGAACTGGGACATATACTCCTGACTGGAACCACTCCTGCTCTGGGTGGTATCGGGGCCGTAATCACCGAGGTCGAGGCCAGCCAGGACCGGGCAGTCATCCCACTTGTACACCATGTTCCACCAGTCCTCGTCGCTGTCGGCGGCGGGCAAAGTGCCGTCAAGATACCGCAGCGAGCCGGTGCTTTCTTCAAAGCCCGCCGGGTCCCAGAGCAGAAAGACAGAGCTGAGGCCGCCCTGTACATCGGTGGCCAGCTTGGTAGTTCCAGCCATGGTCAGATAGGCGGCGCTCTCGGTCTGGGTCTCAGTGTCGGAGTAGTCGAGGGTGTAGACGTTGAGGGTCACGACCACCTTGCCGTCGCCGTTGCGGTCTTCGCCGTAGGCGGCCAGTGCATCCTGCAAAGCGTTCACGGTGTCCTCGGGCAGATAGTAGGGGGCCACCACGGCCACGTTATAATCGGGCTTGGTGACGAAGAAATACTGTCCGATGAAGTTGTAGGCCACAAAAGCCGCGGCGATGCCGATGATGATGACCCATTTCAGGTTATAGTCCCACCAGTTGGCCCAGCGCTCCTTGCGGGTGTACTGTCTTTCCTTGCGAGGGGCAATGTCTTTCGGGTCGATGTCGCGCTCGTAACGGTAGCTTGCCATGAGGCAGTGTCCTCCAAAAAAGTTATAACTCTGCCAGAATGGTCTGGCGGACGGCGTCGGGCAGCTGCTTCTGCTCGGCCCGGCTCATGTCTGCCGTCTGGATGGGCGGCAGCACCCGGACGTGTACCGTTCCGGGGGTGGCACGGTTGCCGTGGGCCTCGAACAGGCCCCGTGCGCCGGAGATGGCCACCGGCACCACCGGCGCGCCGGTCTTGACCGCAATGCGAAAGGCACCGGCCTTGAACTCACCGGCGCCGCCCTCTTCGCCCTTGTAGCGGGTGCCTTCAGGGAAGATGATGAAGCTCCTGCCGCTCTCCACGATGGCGGTGGCGTCGTTCAACGCGCGCACCGAGGCGCGGACATCGTCGCGCTGGACGAAAACGCAGCCCAGCAGCTTCATCCAGCGGTTGAGCAGAGGAATTTTCCCCAGCTCTTCCTTGGCGAGGATGCCGTAGGGCTCATCGAGGCCGGCCAGCAGCAGCGGGATGTCATAATAACTGCGGTGGTTCGCCACAAAGACGCAGGGGCCATCCTTCGGGATGTTGTCCAGTCCCTCGACGCTGAGCCGGACGCCGGTGACGTTCAGGATGCCCTTGCTCCAATGGGGAATGTGCTTTTTTACCAGCTGGCGCACCGTCTCGGTGTCGCCTGCGGCCAGCGCACGCTCGGCTTTGCACAGCACACTGTAATGGACGATCATGTACCCGAACAGATAAACGAATAACGCAATGGTGCGGAAAATGCTCACAGAGCGATACCTCCTTCTGGCTCAAAAAGCCGTTTCTATTGTATCACACTCCGCCCCAAAAAGGGAGAGGAAATACTTTTTTTACATTTAGAGGGCTTTGCGGCTTGCAAAATCCACAAAATCCGGGTATATTTATAATCAGAAAGCCAGCACAATGGCGTTTCCTGCCAAAACCGTGCTGTGCAATGTAAGCCGTCTTTCGGGACAGCGAGAGAGGATATTCACACAACATGAGTCTGTTCCCTTCTGCAAACGATTTCAAGTCCGGGCCGGGCGTCGAAAAGGACGCCCCCCGCAAGACCGGCGTAGGCCGCTTCTTCGAGCTGGTGGGCCGGGATATGAGCGGGATGTTCCTTGCAAACCTGCTCACCTGTCTGGGCTTTCTGCCCGTCATCTGTCTGGTGTACATCGGCTTCCTGATGAACAGCCTGCCCGTCATGGTGCTCAGCGCCGCCGTGGGCGGCATCCTGGCCGGTCCGGTGCTGGCAGGCATGTACGACACCGTCCTGCGCGCTCTGCGCGATGAGGCTGGTTACTGGTGGACCACCTACCGCAAGGCTTTCAAGCAGAACTTCAAAGCCAGCATCCTGCCGGGCGTGCTCTACTGCGTCGTGGTCACGGTGCAGATCTTCCTCGTGTACTTCTGCTTCAACCTGCTCTACCACGGCACCAACGTCGGCGTAGGCATGTGGGTGGCCACGGTGCTCAACCTCGTCATCTTCCACATGCTGTTCTCCTACATGTGGCCCCAGGTAGTCCTGCTGGATCAGCCTTTCGGCCAGACGCTCAAGAACAGCGTCAACTGCATGATCGCTTTCCTGCCCCACGCACTGGCTGCGTCTCTCGTGACGGTACTGTTCTGGGGCCTCGTCATCCTCTGTATGCCGCTGGGCCTGCTGCTCATGCTGGTGTTCGGCTTCTGGTTCCAGGTGGAGATCACCAGCCAGATCGTCTACGGCGACCTCGACCGGGTGTTCCACATCGAGGAGAACATCCGCAAGCTCCACGACGCCGAGTATGAAGCCGAGATGGCCGAGGAGCGCAGCGACGACGAGGAATAAACGACACACCGACGCGGAAAGGGGATGCGTGCAATGGAACAGCGGAACAATCTGGTGCTGCAGGGCACGGAGACATTTTCCCGCGGACAGCTCGATAATGTAGCGCTGGACAACGGCAGCGTCGTGCTGGACAGCGTGGCCGGGCGGTACCTGCAATACGGCAGCTACACGACGCCCGAGTTCGCCATGCCGGCCTTCTGCAACCTGAACGTCAGCTGGAACGCCCACGCGCCCCAGAACACGATGGTGGAGGTGCGCTGCCGCGTCTACGCAGGCGGCAGCTGGACGGGCTGGATGAGCTTTGGCAAGTGGGCGCCGGATTACCCCCGGGCCAGCATCAGCACCCACAGCGACGACGGCCTCATCTTCCTGATGGGCGACACCGTGACGGTGGCGCTGCCCGGCGGCGGCACCGGCGTCCAGCTTCAGGTCAATCTTTCGACCAACGACGATAAAGTCACCCCGGCGCTCCGGCTGCTGGCGGCGGCGGTCCGCCCCCTTGCGTGGGATAAGCAGAGCGGCCACCCCATCAACCGCCGCCTGTACTTACCGGAATACTGCCTCTCGGCCCATGACCCCAGCTTTGGCCGGGACATGGACCTGCCGCTGGTGATGGCGGCCCTGATGAACCGCTGGGGCGAGGACATCCTGCCCGAAGAGGTGGCCTACGTCATGGAGGACAAGACCACCGGCAGCACCAGCAACGGCGCTTTCGCCGCTGCGGCAGCAGGCTGCTGCGGTTTTCCCTGCTGGCAGGCGTGGATGGACCTGCAGGACCTGCGGGAGCAGATACACGACGGCTGTTCCGTAGCCGTGCGCATCGAGCGCCGCATCCGGGGCCAGCGGGACCCCATCGGAGTCTGGATGGGTCTGCGGGGCTTCGGCCACGATGACGCGGTCCTCGCCGATTATGTCCTGCTCAACGACCCCACCGCCGACAGCGACGGGGCCGTGAACTGCACGATGGCGGTGACGGATTTTGCCCGCTACTTCACCGGGCGGGCCATCGCCCTCCGCCCCAAGCCCCGGAACACCGAGGCCAACCGCCCCCGGCGGGTCTCCTGCGACTTTGTGTACAGCGCCGAGGATGACTGCTGGTATCTGGCCCAGAAGGGCCAGCGGCAGCTGCTCCCGGCAGAATTCTCCGGCTGGGCGGCCTGCAGCCCTCACGACGGAGTAGCCCACGCCACCACAGCCCACCGCACCTTCCGGCGGATGGAGCGGACACGGACAGGCGGCTTCCGCTTCCCGTCCGAGCAGACCGACGCAGGCGGGCGGTGCAGCGTTTACATCGTGGACCAGACCGGCACCATGCAGTTTGCAGAGGTACGTCTGCCAGCCCCTCCGCCGCCCACGCTGCCGCTATCAGAAGCAAACCAAAGCACCGAGCCTTCTGTCTCCTGAGAGGCAGCACAGCCAAGAGCTTTTTGGGATAAATCATCAACATGGGAGGAACATATTATGGCAAAGACGATCATCACTTTGGGCCGCGAGTACTGCACCGGCGGACGCTACATCGCCAAGGACGTGGCACGCGCACTGGGCATCAAACTCTACGACAAGGAACTGATCACGATGGCCGCCAAGAATTCCGGACTGTCCGAGGAGGCCGTGGCCGCCAGCGAAAAGCGGCACACCCACAGCCTGCTGTACAGCCTGTATACGATGGGCAATGACCTTCCGCTGGGCGATCAGGTCTTCATCCTGCAGAGCCGCATCATCAAGCAGCTGGCCGACGAAGGCCCCTGCGTCATCGTGGGCCGCTGCGGCGACTACGTCCTGCGCGACCGCAAAGACGTGCTGCGCGTCTTCGTCTACGCCCCCAAGGAGTGGCGTCTGGCTTACGGCAAGGAGAACAACATGCTGCAGGCCAAGGACGAAAAGGGCATCAAGGACGAGATCGACAAGACCGACCGCAACCGTGCCGCCTACTACAACTACTACACCCAGAACCGCTGGGGCGACGCCCACAACTATGACCTTGCCATCAACGCTGCACTGGGCCATGACGCCTGTGTGCAGATGATCCTTGCCGCCACAGAGGCCAAGGAGAAGGCCATGGAGGGCTGATGCCCGCCGCCCCGGAAGGGGCAAAATAAATAATGATGCTGCGTGGGTGGGGTGCTTTTGCGCTCTGCCCACGTTTGCGGCATAGAAGAACTTTGCATCCCCAAGTCATCAACATCAAAAGGAGAAATCGTGGAAAACAAGCAGTCCTTATCCTCTCCCGCCGGTGAGCGGGAAAACATCATGGGTACCATGGACATCAACCCTCTGCTCATCAAGCTCAGTGTGCCGATGATGGTATCCATGCTGGTGCAGGCCCTCTACAACGTGGTGGACTCGATTTTCGTGTCCCACGTCAGCGAGAGCGCCCTGACCGCCGTTTCGCTGGCGTTCTCTTTGCAGAACGTCATGATCGCCGTGGGCGTCGGCACCGGCGTGGGCGTCAACGCCCTGCTGTCCAAGAGCCTCGGCGAAAAGAACCAGGAACGGGCCAATAAGACCGCCGAGAACGGCATCTTCCTGTCCCTGTGCAGCTACGCCGTCTTCCTCGTCATCGGCCTCACCTGTATGAAACCCTACTTCTACGCACAGACTTCGGACATGGACATCGCCCGGCAGGGCATCCAGTATCTGCAGCTCTGCTGCGTGCTCAGCCTCGGCCTCTTTACCCAGACCATGGGCGAGAAGCTGCTGGCCGCCACCGGCCGCACCCATCTGAGCATGATAAGCCAGCTGGTGGGCGCTGTCGTGAACATCGTTCTCGACCCCATCTTCATCTTCGGCTACTGCGGCGAGGCCCTGTCCGGCACCACCGGCGCTGCCGCGGCCACCGTCATCGGCCAGTTCTGCGGCGCGGGCATGACGCTGTACTTCAACCTCAATAAGAACCCCGACATCCAGATCAGCTTCCGGGGCTTCCGGCCCAGCGCAAAGGCCATCGGCCGCATCTACACCGTCGGCCTGCCCAGCATCGCCATGCAGTGCGTGGGCAGCGTGATGACCTTCTTCATGAACCAGATCCTGATGGCCTTCTCGGCCACGGCTGTCGCCGTCTTCGGCGTCTACTTCAAGCTGCAGAGCTTCGTGTTCATGCCCATCTTCGGCATGAACAACGGTATGGTCCCCATCATCAGCTACAACTACGGCGCACGGAAGCCAGAGCGGGTCAAAAAGACCATCCGCCTCTCAGTCTTCTACGCCGAGTGCATCATGCTGGTGGGCTTCTGCATCTTCCAGTTCCTGCCGGATAAGCTGCTGGGCCTCTTTGCCGCCAGCGACGCCATGCTGGCCATCGGCGTCCCGGCGCTGCGCATCATCTGCCCCCACTTCCTGCTGGCGGGCGCCGGCATCGTGCTGAGCTCGGTGTTCCAGGCGCTGGGCAACGGCGTGTTCAGCCTGACCGTCTCCATCTGCCGTCAGCTGGTGGTGCTCATCCCCGCTGCATGGCTGCTGAGCCGCACCGGCGAGGTGAACATGGTCTGGTGGGCCTTCATCATCGCGGAGGTGGTCAGCCTTGCGCTGAGCCTCGTTTTCATGGCCCGCATCAACCGTACCGTCATCGTCCCGCTCTCCGAAAAGCAGGACGCGGCCGTATAACCTGAAAGGAACGTGAACTCTATGGCAAAAAAGCTGAAGTGGAACCTTATCCTCATGAGCCTGCTCTATCTGGCGCTGGGCATCTTCCTGCTGATGGTGCCTGGCACGGCCCTCAACGTGGTCTGCTACGCGCTGGGCGGCGTGGTGCTGGCCTGCGCGGCAGTGCAGCTGGTGCGGTATTTTGTCGTAGAGCGTGGCGTGTTCCAGAGCCAGCTCACCCTCATCTCGGGGCTTGTCTGTCTGGCGCTGGGCGCATTCCTCATCATCCGCAGCGATGTGGTGGTGCGGGTGCTGCCCATCGTGTTCGGCCTGTTCGTCATCTTTGACAGTCTGGGCCGCATCCAGAACGCTCTCGAGCTGCGCCGGTGCGAGTATTCGAGCTGGAAGGTCTTTCTGCTGCTGGCCGTGCTCAGCGTCGTGCTGGGCATCGTGATGGTGGTGGACCCCTTCGGCACCATGGAGACGCTGGTGATGGCCATCGGCCTCATCCTCATCCTGGAAGGCGCACTGAACCTGCTGAGCGCCCTGTACACCATGCTGGCCGTCCGGCGCTTTATAAAGCTGCATCCGGAGACCCAGTCCATGCTGGAAGCCATTACCGGCCAAGATCTGAACGGCGACGGCGTCATCGCCCCGGATGTCTCCCACGCAGATGTGGAGTCTACCGCTGTGGAGCTCGACTATGTGGATGAGAGCGCCGAGGTGGAGCAGGAGAACAAATAACTTTAGCGGGCTTGCCCTCTCCGTCTGCTCCCGATAGGCGAAGGCTAACCCTCTGCTGAAAAACGAAACCCAAAATCAATTCAACATAAAGGATAAAAAGAGTTATGGAAAAGTACGATCTCATCATCGTTGGTGCCGGTCCTGCCGGCATCTTCACCGCTGTGGAGCTGCTGCGCCACGGCAGCAAGAAGCACATCCTGCTGGTGGAAAAAGGCAAGCCGGTGGAAAAGCGCCACTGCCCCAAGGCCGAGATCGGCCACTGCGTCAACTGCCGCCCCACCTGCGCCATCACCACCGGCTTCTCCGGTGCAGGCGCCTTCTCCGACGGCAAGCTGAGCCTCTCCTATGAGGTCGGCGGCGACCTGCCCAGCCTCATCGGCGAAGAGTTTGCACAGGAGCTCATCGACTACACCGACAAGATCTACCTCGAGTTCGGCGCTGACCCCCATGTGGAGGGCATCTACACCGGCGAGGACATCAAGGAGATCCGCAAGAACGCCATCCACGCCGGTCTGAAGCTGGTGGACTGCCCCATCCGCCACCTCGGCACCGAGAAGGCACAGCAGCTCTATCTCGCCATCCAGAACTATCTGGCTGACAACGGCGTGGAGATGCTCTTCTCCACCGAGTGCGAGAACATCATCCTCGAAGACGAGGAGTGCAAGGGCGTGCTGCTGCGTCAGGGCAACGGGGAGCCCCGCGCCGTCTACGGCGACACCGTGGTCATCGGCACCGGCCGCCGCGGCGCAGACTGGCTTGAGAAAATTTGTGCAGAGCACCATATCGCCCACAAGCCTGGCACCGTGGACATCGGTGTCCGCGTCGAGTGCCGCAACGAGGTCATGGAAAAGGTGAACAAGGTACTGTATGAGTCCAAGCTCATCGGCTACCCGAAGCCCTGGAAGAACAAGGTCCGCACCTTCTGCCAGAACCCCGGCGGCTTCGTGGCACAGGAGAACTATGACAACGACCTGGCCGTGGTCAATGGCCACAGCTTCAAGGAGAAGAAGAGCGAGAACACCAACCTCGCCATCCTCGTCTCCCACAACTTCACCGAACCCTTCAACCAGCCCATCGCCTACGCCCAGAAGGTGGGCGAGCTGACCAATATGCTGGGCGCAGGCCACATCATGGTGCAGCGCTACGGCGACATCCTCGACGGCAAGCGCACCTGGGCGAAGGAGCTGGCCCAGTCCAACGTCAAGCCCACCCTGAAGGACGCCGTGGCCGGCGACATCACCGCCGCCATGCCCTACCGCGCCATGACCAACATCATCGAGTTCATCAAGATGCTGGACATGGTCGTCCCCGGCTTCGCCGCCAACGAGACCCTGCTGTACAGCCCTGAGCTGAAGTTCTACTCCAACAAGGTCAAGATGGACTCGAACCTCGACACCAACATCAAGGGCCTGCACTGCCTCGGCGACTCTTCCGGCTGGACCCGCGGCCTGATGATGGCCTCCGTCATGGGCGTGCTGATGGGCCGCAAGCTGACTGAGAAGGAAGGCTGCTGAAACACCTTTCTGCACTAAGCTGCGCTGAATATTTGGTTCCCGATACCTCTCCGCACTCCGCGGAGGGGCATTTTTTGCGCTTCCTGCGGCAAAACCGTGCAGGATGCAAAAATCGGCAGAAAAAGTCAATTTTCGTCAACTCTGAAAATTTATGGAAATTTGAATTGATTTTCCTCGTTAAAACTGCTACAATCTCAAGTAGAACTCAAGAAGAAATTGTGTCTTGCGCATAATGCGAGGAGGGATCACTTATGTGCGAAGCCCCCGGAAGCGTAGTAACGCTGCTATGTTCCGGCATCCAGCTTTACAGCGCCGAGAGGCGCATTGCGGACTGCATCCTTGCAGATGTAAAGCGGGCGTCGATGTGTACGTCAGCAGAACTGGCCCGGCTGAGCTGTTCGTCCGAGGCCACCGTCACCCGGCTGTGCCACAAACTGGGATTCGAGAACTACCGCAAATTCCAGCTGGCGCTGGCACGGGACGCCATGGAGCAGCAAGAAGCCCAGCGTATGCGGGACGAAGGGCAGGACGAGCTGCATCAGGCACTTCTGAACATTCTGGCAAACCGCGAAGAGGAGCTGCGGGCCACCATTCAGGCCATTGATACCCGCCAGCTGCGGCAGATACTCTCTCTTCTGCGCAGCTGCGAGGTCATGGAGGTGGTCTCTGAGGGCGGCGGCCTGCCGGTGGCCTTCGATGCCTCCATCCGGTTCAGCCACCTGGGCAAGCGGTGCGTTTCCAGCGCAGTCCACGAGAAGAACCTTGCCTTTGCTCAGACGCTGACACCCAAAGACATCCTCATCGTGCTCTCGGCCTCCGGGCAGAGCGCCAGGCTGGAAGAGGTGTCCGCTGTCGCCAAAGGGCGGAATGTACCGGTGCTGGTCATCACCTGTGACAGCCACGGCCCGCTGGCCCAGCTGGCCGACTATGTGATGACGGCTTCCAACCGCGAACAGCGGCTCATCGAGGGCAGCCATGCGGCATCGCTGCTCTCGCCAAACGTCCTTATCGAGGTGCTTTACTACCTGCTGCGGATGGAAAATCTGTAAAAAACAAACGCTGGCACGTTCGTGCCAGCGTTTGTTTTTATCATTGGAGTTCTAGATCACTGGGCAGGATGACATCCAACTCCGCCGCAGGCTCTGCCACGAGGCGGCGGCTCTGGTTGAAGATGGCCTTTTCCAGCGTGTTGCGGGCGAGACGTCCGTTGCCCGCCGTGCGGGCGTCCTCTGCCTGGCGGCGCTCGTAGTAGCCCCGCAGCGGTTCCGTGCAGCTCTCGGCCAGCCTGTAGCCCTTGCCCCTCGCCAGCACATTCGTGATGTCCAGCAGCTCATCGGCAGTGTAGTCCGGGAACTCTATCTTGTTCGGGAAGCGGCTGGCAAGGCCGCTGTTGGCGGTCAGGAACGTCTCCATCTCCCCGGTGTAGCCCGCAAGGATGACCACCAGCTCGTCGCGGTGGTCTTCCATCCCCTTCACCAGCGTGTCGATGGCCTCAAGGCCGAAGCTGTCCTGCTCGCCCCGATAGAGGCTGTAGGCCTCGTCGATGAAAAGGACGCCGCCCAGCGCGCTCTGGATGACGCTGTTGGTCAGGGGGGCGGTGTGGCCGGTGTAGCGGCCCACGAGGTCTCCCCGGCTCACCTCCACCAGCTGCCCGCCCTTGAGGGCGCCGATGGCCTTGAGGTATTTTGCCACGAGCCGGGCGATGGTGGTCTTGCCGGTGCCGGGGTTGCCGGTGAAGATCATGTGCATCGAGAGGCTGGCGGTCTTGAGGCCCGCCGCCGCACGGCGCTGCTGCACCTGAATGTTATCGGCAAGACCGAAGACGTATTCCTTCACCGGTGCAAGACCCACGAGGTCGTTCAGCTCTTTCCTGATTTCTTCCACTGCGCCGGTATAGGCGGCGGGCAGTAGGTCGAAGAGCTTCTGGGGTCCGGCGTCGTTGAGGGCAAAGTCGAGGCCGTCCTCCCGGGCAGTCAGTGTAATCGTTCCGGTAAGCGTGGCATCTGTTTGCAGACAATATTCGCTCAGAGCGCGGAATATCTTATCGCAGCAGGCCGAAAGCCCCGCCGCACCCTGCTTCGGGCTGCACTGGGCCGCCACATAGTCCCGCACATCCGCGCCCGCCGACAGGGTCAGGCCGAGGCGGGTCTTCACTTTTGCGGCCAGCGCGTTGAGCTGCTGGGCTGCCAGCGCGGCGAGAGCTTCCCGCGCAAAGGCGCTGGTCTCACAGACATCGCCCAGCGCCGAGACGAAGGCCGCACCGAACTTATCGGCCAGCGCCTCCCGGCCCTTCTGGGAGAAGAAGACGAGGTACTTGCCGCAGGGGGTGATGCGGCTCACAGCCCCGGGGGCAAGCGCCGTTCCGGCGTCCACGAGGATGCCCTCCTTGTTGACAAGATACCGGCTGGACAGGGGCGCACTGCCCTTGACGGCGAGGTCTGCCAGCGTCTTCAAAAAGCCCGGGTAGCAGCTCTCGTAGTGCTCAAAGACCAGGATCTCGCCCGGCGCATGGAGGGCGGCATACAGATCCTGCAAAAAGAGCTTTTCAGCCCCCGAGTTGGGGTAAAGCGCCAGATCCATAACGGCCAGCTTATCGCTCTGCAAAAGACCCCGGGCGGCCATGCAGCGGGCCGTCTCCGTCAGAGCGAAATGCCGCCCCGTGCCGGGCGCACCGCAGAGCAGGATGACGTTCCGGGCCGTGGGGGCCTCCGTCCCCAGCACGAAAGGCCGGCGCATCGCCCGCACGACGCCGTCCACGAAGGCGTCCTGCCCCAGCACTGTCTTTTTCACCTCAGCGGCCAGCCCTTCGAAGCTGCCCAGATGCTCCTGTTTGACTTCGGTGGTTCCTTTGGCCAGCAGGCCGTCGGCCTCCATATCCTCAAGCATCTTCTGGCTCTGGGCCAGCGCCTCCTGTGTGGTGTCTCTGCGCAGCTCGGCGTTCTGTTTTTTCAGCATTTCATCCAGCTTTTTCTGCTGCTCGAGCAGGGCTGCGTTCATATCAGGCAAACCGGGCTTTTCCGGCGGCGTTTTCTGCGTATCAAAGCGCAGTTTTCCTCCCGGGCCGAACACTCCGTTCATCAAGTTCTCCCAATCGTCGGTGTATGCCATCTGCCTGCCTCCGTCCTGCGTTTTTTCCCAGTATAGTGTACTTTGCCCCCTTTTGCAAGAAAAGTCTTGAAAATCCACGGGCAGGCGGGTACACTAATTTTATATTGATTTGATATGCGAAGGGAATGGAACGAAATGAAAACGCCCGCAGAGTGGAAAACGCTGTTCGAGAGCAGCGCCTTTGCACGGCAGACAAACTACAGCGGCCCTCTGGGGCCGGAATATAACCCCTCCGGCACCCGGCTCCGGCTCTGGGCGCCCACGGCGCAGAAGGTATCAGTCAACCTCTACCGCCGGGGCGACGGCGGGGCCTGCATGGGGACCCTGCCGCTGGAACAGCACGGGCAGGGCGTCTGGTCGGTTTATCTGCCCGGCGACCAGCACGGACATTACTATACCTTTACCGTCGAGGTGGACGGCACAGCATACGAGACGGGCGACCCCTACGCCCGGACGGCAGGCGTCAACGGCCTGCGGAGCATGATTTTAGACGCGCCCCGCATCGACCCGCCCGACTGGAACCACGACCACCGGGTCATCGTCCCGGCCTCCCGCCGGACGGTGTGGGAGGTCAGCGTCCGTGACTTCTCGCAAGACCCGGCCTGCGGCGTTCGGAATGCATGGCGGGGCAAATTCATGGCCTTTACCCAGAAAGGAACCACCCTTTCTTCCGCCGGCACCTTCCCCACCTGCCTCGACTACCTCAAGCGGCTGGGAGTGGGCTATGTGCAGCTGATGCCCATCTTCGACTTCGGCAGTGTGGACGAGAGCCGCCCTCTCACCCGGCAGTACAACTGGGGCTACGACCCCACCAACTACAACATCCCCGAGGGCAGCTACTCCACCGACCCCACGAAAGGCGAAGTCCGGGTGCGGGAGTGCAAGGAGATGATAGCCGCCCTCCACGCGGCGGGCATCGGCGTCGTCATGGACGTGGTGTACAATCATATGTACCGCAACGAGAACCCGCTGAACAGCACGGTGCCTTATTATTTTTTCCGGCAGAACCCGGACGGCAGCTTCTCCAACGGCAGCGGCTGCGGCAACGAGTTTGCCAGCGAGCGGCCCATGGCCCGGAAATACCTCATCGACTCGGTGCTCTACTGGGCGCAGGAATATCACATCGACGGCTTCCGCTTCGACCTCATGGGCCTCTATGACGTGGACACCATGAACGAACTGCGGGCCGCGCTGGACGCTCTGCCGTGCGGCAGAAACATCCTGATGTACGGTGAGCCGTGGCAGGGCGGCGGAAGCCAGCTCCACCGGTACGAGGCCAACAAGGCGAACCTCGCCATGCTGTCCGAGCGCATCGGCATCTTCTGCGACAGCACCCGCGACGTCATCAAGGGCGGCTGTTTTGACGCCCGGGAGCCGGGTTACGTCGAGGGCAGGCCGGGCAGCTTCTGGGACATCGGCGGGGCCGTGGCCGCGTGGTGCCGCAGCGACAAGATGCCCGCCCATTCGCCCGCCCAAATCGTCAGCTATGTCTCTGCCCACGACAATTTCACTCTCTGGGACAAACTGATGCTCGTCCGGTACGCCCGTCCCGAGTACACTGCCGCCGACTCGGCGGCGCTGGCCCAGAACCGGCTGGCGGCGGGCATTTATCTCACCTGCATGGGGATGCCCTTCATGCAGGCCGGCGAGGAGTTCGCCCGCACCAAAAAAGGTCAGGGCAACACCTACCGCTCTTCGCCCTCCCTCAACCGTCTGGACTGGAAACGAGCCGCGCAGTTCCACAGACTGGTGGACTATTACCGGGGGCTTCTGGGCCTGCGGGCGCAGTTCCCCCGCCTGAGCGCCCCGGACGCGGCCAGCCCGGCGGCTATCAAGTTTTTCTCGCTGGAACAGCCCCTCGTGGGCTGGACTTTGCCCGCCGCACCCGGCGACGGCGCGGCATGGCGGGCGCTCTGCGTCTTTTACAATCCCACGGAAGAAGAAAAACGGGCCCACCTGCCCGACGGCCAGTGGAAATTGCTGAGCGACGGCGTATCGTCTGCGCTCTGGAAAGGCCCCAGCCGGGTCTGCGGCGGCGAAGTGACACTGCTGCCATGCAGTGCAACGATTTTCGGCCAGGTATAACAAAAAGCGGCCCGCCGCTTTACGCGGCGAGCCGCCCAACAAGAAGAAAGGAACTTCTGGGGGATGTCTTAACTTTTAGCCCTGCGGGTCCTGCTGAGGTGCAGACTCGGCAGACTTCTCCTGACGGGATGCGCCGTTGGTGCCATTGCCGCTGTTGGAGGCGTTCTTTTCGCCCAGCGTCAGGCTGACGGTCTGCATCTGGCCGTCGCGGGCGATGGTGATGGACAGCGTGTCCCCGGCGGAGTGTTCCTGCATCAGGGTGCCAAGGTCGGTCTTCTGGGCCACCTCAGTGTTGTCGATGCTGACGATGCGGTCGCCGGCCTTGAGGCCCGCCTTATCGGCTGGGCCGCCGGACACGACGTCCACGACGTAGATGCCGTAGGCGTTGACGCCCAGCTGTGCCGCCGTCTGTGCGTCGGTGACAGCCAGATAGGTGATGCCCATGTAGGGACGGCCCGTGACGTAACCGTTCTCCAGCAGGTCCTGCGCCACCTTGATGGCGTCGTTGATGGGGATGGCGAAGCCCAGACCCTCAGCGTCAGAGCTGGAAGACTTTGCGTTGACGATGCCGATCAGCTCGCCGTTCATGTTGAACAGGCCACCGCCGGAGTTGCCGGGGCTGACAGAAGCATCCATCTGAATGAGGGACATGGTGTTGACAGAGCTGGAGCTCTGGATGGAGACACTGCGGTTCAGGGCGCTGACGATGCCGCTGGTGACGGTGCCGCCCAGCTCACCCAGCGGGTTGCCCACGGCCAGCACGTTGTCGCCCACAGCCAGCTTGTCGCTGTCGCCCACGATGGCGGGGGTCAGGCCGTCGGCATCGATCTTGATGACGGCGATGTCGCTGGTGGAATCCTCGCCCACGACGGTGGCAGGGTAGTCCTTGTCGCCGATGGTGACGGTGATGTTGGACGCGCCGCTCACGACATGGTCACAGGTGAGGATGTAGCCGTCCGAGCTGATAATGACGCCGCTGCCGGCGCCGCTCTCCACCTGGCTCTGGCCGTACCAGGACCACTGGGAGTAGACCACCTGCTCGGTGGTGATGACCACGACGCTGGGGCTGACGGTCTTGGCCACCTGTGCGGTGTTCATGCCGCTGGAAACAGTCGTGCCTTCGGCCGCGCTCTCAGAGTCTGCCGAAGAGCTGTCGGACCGTTCCACCTGCTGGATGATGACCTTGTTATTGCCGCCGAAACGTGCGCCCACAAAGCCGCCCATAAAGCCCATGGCTGCGGCCAGCACCAGAGCGACGATGCTCTTTACAGCCTTGCCTGCGTTCTTCCTGGGCTTTTTCGGCGCGGCAGGGGCTGTGTTCTGCGGGCCTGCGGGGGGCGGCGTTGTGCCGCCGGAAGGCTGGGTGCTCTCGCTGAAGGCAGAAGCAGTGTTTGCGGTGTTCATGCCGCTGGACCCCACATTTGGGTAGCCGGTATCACCGGCAGGATTATTGGAAGAGGAATAGTCATATTCCCATTTGTTTTCATCCATCGTGATTACTTCCTTTCTAAGGGATATGGTCGGGGGAAGAGCTTTTCCGCTCCTCTCTGGCACGGTTTTATTCTATCTGCTAATTGTGAAAATCAATCGTTTCCCCAGTGAAGAATGTGTGAAATCAGAAGTTGTTTCCATAGCCAGAGTGCGCCGGATAAACGAGATTTTTTGCCCGCAGGCAAGGCGATTTTCCGCAGCAATCCTGACGGATTGCAAGGGAAAGCAACACAGAATGCGGTCAAAAAAGCCGTTCAGACGGTGTGCAATGGTTATGGGAACAGCTTCCAAGTCCTAAGGAGTTTCTATGAAAATCAGCGCCACGCAAATGGGCTTTGCCCTTTATAAAGAGGCCGACATCATCGGCCAGTGCGACGTCACCCCCACCCCAAAAGGCGCGGACATCACGGCCCTGTCCGTCCTGTCCCAGTGGCGGCGGAAGGGCTACGGCTCCTACCTGTTAAAAGAGATATTGCGCCGGTTCGGCGGTTATGACCGGGAGGCTGCGACGGTGTTCACCGCGCCCCTGCCCGCCGACAAGGGCGAAGGGCTGTTCTGGCAGAAATTCGGCTTTGCGCCTGAGGATGGGCGGCTCGTCCGCCGCCGCACCCCCGATCTGACGGCGGTGCGCTTCGTGCAGGACTATCTTGCCGCCCATCTCCCCCACCCGAAGCTCTGCATCGACGCCACCTGCGGCAACGGCGGCGACACGGCGTTCCTCTGCCGCCTTGTCGGCCCGGAAGGCCGGGTGCTGGGCTTCGACATCCAGCCCGAGGCCATCACTTCCACCCGCGCCCGACTCGAAAAGCAGGGCCTTACGGCAGAGCTTATCTGCGACAGCCACGCGAACCTCTTACAGTATGTCCGGCCCGGCACGGCGGATATCGTGATGTTCAACTTAGGCTGGCTGCCCGGGGCCGACCACAGCGTCTTCTCCACAGCAGACAGCAGCATCCCTGCGCTGGAAGCCGCCCTCGCGGCGCTGCGCACCGGCGGCGTGCTCAGCGCCATCCTCTACAGCGGTCGCGTTATCGGCACGGACGAAAAGCAGAGCATCCTCGGCTGGCTGCGGGCTCTCCCGCTGGAAAAATATACCGTACTGGTGTGCGATTTTGCCAACTGGGCCGACACCGCGCCCCTGCCCTGCCTTATTCTGAAAAAATAGCAAAAACTCTTGCATCCATGTGGATTTTCTGTTAAAATAAGCGTTGTATGTAATTTTATAGGAGAGTTTCCCATGTAAACAGACCCTATTGTTTGCTGATACATCCACCCGGCCCTTCGCGGGGCCGCATCTCAGGAGAACGAAACTTTTATGACAAATCGTGAAGAAATCGAGCGCCGCCGGACGTTTGCTATCATCAGCCACCCCGACGCCGGCAAAACGACGCTGACCGAAAAGCTGCTGCTGTACGGCGGAGCCATCAATCAGGCAGGCTCTGTCAAGGGCAAGCAGAGCGCAAAGCACGCCGTGTCCGACTGGATGGACATCGAGAAGCAGCGCGGCATCTCCGTCACTTCCTCTGTGCTGCAGTTCAACTACGCAGGCAAGTGCGTGAACATTCTGGACACCCCGGGCCATCAGGACTTCTCGGAGGACACCTACCGCACCCTGATGGCAGCCGACTCGGCTGTCATGGTCATCGACGCCGCAAAGGGCGTCGAGGCCCAGACCATCAAGCTGTTCAAGGTCTGCACCCTGCGCCATATCCCCATCTTCACCTTCATCAACAAGATGGACCGCGAGGCCCGCGACCCCTTCGAGCTGATGGAGAACATCGAAGAAATTCTGGGCATCAAGACCTACCCCATGAACTGGCCCATCGGCTGCGGCAAGGAGTTCAAGGGCGTGTTCGACCGCAACACCCGCAAAGTGCTTGCTTTCTCCAGCGACGGCCGCGCCAACGGCGTCAAGAAAGTCGAAGAGACCGAGGCCGAGCTGGGCGATGCCGCACTGGACGAACTGCTGACCCCCTACCTGCACCAGCAGCTGGTGGACGAAATTGAGCTTCTGGACGGTGCTGCCGAGGAATTTGACCTCGACCGCGTGCTGCGCGGCGAGCTGAGCCCCGTGTTCTTCGGCTCTGCGCTGACCAACTTCGGCGTCGAGCCCTTCCTCGAGAACTTCCTCCGCCTCACCCCCACCCCGCTGGCCCGCGTGGACAGCCTGACCGGCGAGGCCGTTGACCCCTGCCGCGATGAGTTCTCTGCCTTCATCTTCAAAATTCAGGCCAACATGAACAAAGCCCACCGCGACCGTATCGCCTTCATGCGCATCTGCTCGGGCAAGTTCGAGCGCGGCATGGAAGCCTACCACGTGCAGGAGGGCAAGAACATCAAGCTGGCCACCGGCACCCAGCTGATGGCGCAGGACCGCGCCATCGTCGATGAAGCCTACGCAGGCGACATCATCGGCCTGTTCGACCCGGGCATCTTCTCCATCGGCGACACCCTGTGTACCGGCAAGAAGAAGATCGAGTTCGCCGGCATCCCCACCTTCTCCCCCGAGCACTTTGCCTGCATCGAGCAGAAGGACACCATGAAGCGCAAGCAGTTCGTGAAAGGCATGGAGCAGATCGCTCAGGAGGGCGCTATCCAGATCTTCCGCGAAGTGGGCGGCGGCATGGAAGAAGTCGTGGTCGGCGTCGTCGGCGTGCTGCAGCTGGAAGTGCTGGAGTACCGTCTGAACACCGAGTACAACGTCGAGATCCGGATGCAGCAGCTCCCCTTCGAGCAGCTGCGCTGGATCCAGAACGACCCCGACACCTACGTCCTGCGTGACCTCGACCTCACCAGCGACACCAAGGCCGTCGAGGACATGAAGGGCAACCGCCTGCTCCTGTTCACCTCCGATTGGGCTATCCGCTGGGCTGAAACGCACAATGAGACGTTAAAGCTGAGCGAATTTGGCAATATTTAAGTTACAGGTTCCCAAGAGCTGCTGTGCAGAAGACCTGCATGGCAGCTCTTTTTGGAATAAATTTAAAATACAACAATATATACCAGTCAGCGACAACACCCCCCTTCGCGGGGCGCTGCCGGAAAAGAAGGTAACGATTTATGGAAAAACGTAACATTGGCAAAAGCGGCCTCTCCGCACCATTTCTGGGGCTTGGCACCTGGGCCATCGGCGGCGGCAGCTGGTGGGGCGACAACGACGACGCCCTGTCGGTAAAAGCCATCGAGACTGCCGTGGAGCAGGGCATCACCTGGATAGACACCGCCCCCATCTACGGGCTTTACCACAGCGAAGAGGTGGTGGGCGAGGCTTTGCGCCACATCGACCGGGACAAGGTCATCCTCTCCACCAAGTGCGGCCTCGAGTGGCGGCACGAAAGCCCCGTTCTCCACAAGGTGGTGGACGGCGTGCAGACCTACCGCGACCTGTCGGCCAAGAGCATCATCGAGGATGTGGAAGACAGCCTGCGCCGTCTCGGCACCGACCATCTGGACGTGCTCTACACCCACTGGCAGACGCCGGACCTTTCCATCTTCCCGCTGGAAGAGACCGTCGAAGCCATGATGAAGCTCAAGGAGCAGGGCAAAATTCGTGCCATCGGCGCGTCCAACACCACCGCTGAGTTCATCCGCGGCTACTGCAAATACGGCCAGCTGGATGTCATTCAGGAAAAGTACAGCCTGTTGACCCGCCGCATCGAAAAGCAGCTGCTGCCCACCTGCAAGGAGCTGGGCGTGTCCATTCAGGCTTATTCTCCCTTGGAGCAGGGTCTGCTCACCGGCAAGGTGACCATGGACACCACCTACCCCGAGGGCAGCACCCGGAACACGAACCCCTGCTTCCAGCCCGCCCGCCGGGCGCAGGCCATCCGGCTGCTGGACAGCTGGTCTGACCTCTGCGAGAAGTACCACTGCACCAAGGCGCAGCTGGTCATCGCCCTGACGGCCCGGATGATCCCCGGCCTGCACGTGTTGTGCGGCGCACGGACGCCGGAGCAGGCCATCGACAACGCCGGTGCGCTCCACATCGCACTGGAAGGCGCCGACGCCGTCCAGATGAAGTGGGATGTGGACGCCATTTCCTGAGCAAAACCGCAGATATGAAACGAGCAGAGCCTCCACCGAAAGGTAGAGGCTCTGCTCGTTTTATATCTGGATTCTTTATGATAAACTTGAACTTGTCGGGGCGAGGCCCCTCCATCTTGCTGCCGCAAGACCGTTCTGTCACTTAAAAGCCCCACTGGGGCTTTCATTGTTCTGCTTCGCTCCACAAACGCGAATTGTTAATTTGGAACTGGTCCTATAATGCCAAATGCTATTGCATCAATAAAAAGCACGAACGCTATCACACAAACAATTAAAATAGTTGCAATGACTTTAATAACAAGTTGTTGATTTTGTCTTAAATTACTCTTACTAACAATCCTTAAGACAAAAGTCAAAGCAACTAGGATGATAAAAGAAATAATATTATAAAGAACCACTGTTTTCATCTATGTGTCCTTCTTTTTTATATCAATTCCGATTTGCCGACCTCACCCATTCTCCTTCCAGAACAGTCCGCCGCTGGTCTGGAAGAGCAGCCACGGATTCACGCTCTTGCTGCCGAGCTTGAAGTCCATGGTCAGGTCTTCGCCCAATGCGCCCACGGCCTGCCCGCGCTCCACGCTCTGACCCTCGCTCACCGAGAGAGCATCCAGCCCGTAGAGGTAGCTGCGCAGCCCGCAGCCGTGGTCGATGACGACGGTGTTGCCGGTGAGGGCAAGGTTCCGGGCCAGCACCACGACGCCGTTGGCGGGGGCGCGGCAGGGGTCGCCCGGGATGGTGTAGAGTTTCGTGGAGTTCGATTTGCTGCCCTGCTTGCCGCCGGTGACTTTGGTCTGGCCGAAGTCCACGAGGGTCATGTAATCCTCCGCCGGGCAGGCGAAGCCGCCGCTCCACAGCTTTTCGCGGGCGGGCTGCTCATAGAGGGGCCAGATGACATTGCGGAACTCGGTGTTGGCAGCTTCGGAGGCTTCCGGTTCGGCTTCGACTTCGACGGTGCCGAAGTCCTTCGGGATGACGGTGATGTTCTTCACCACCGTCTCGCCGCCCACGGTAAAGGTCACTTCATGCGCACCGGCAGCGGCATTGTAGGCCGCCGGGATATAGGCTCGCCACCCGCTGCCCAGACGGACAGCCTGCACATTGCCGAGGTCTGTTTCCACCGTAGGGGCCGTCTCACCCACCATGCCGGTGAAAGCCGCGGCCACCGTGCCGCCCTGCTCCATCCGTTCGGCGGAAAGCTCCACCTCGGCGCTTGCCTGCAGCGTAAAGCGGAAAGAGTAATAATACCAACCGATGGGCTTCGCGGGCTTTTCGAGCCGGACGTCCTGCCGCAGCTCGCCGGTGCTGCCGCCCTCGAACTGGGTGGCCAGCATATTTTCCGGCAGACGCCAGACGGTCAGCTCGGCCTTATAGTCGCCGTTGGCCGGGAACAAAAAATCGTCGTAGGTGGCCGCAGTCCCCTCGAAGACCACATTGCCCGCGCTATCGGTGATGGTCAGCGGGCCGTAGCTGTACCACTCGGGCAGAGCGAAGGCCGGGTGGGCGTCGTAGAGGACGCCCAGCTTCTGCACCGTGAGGGTGCGGGGGCTGGCGAAGACTTTATCCACCTGCCCGCCCAGCAGCGGTACCTGCCAGCACCAGCCGTTGGGCTCCAGCTCCTGCCCGGCGAACTGCACCTCAGACGCGGGCTTCGCGCCCTCCGAGGTGAACGAATAGCTCACGCCCAGCACCGCCGCAAGCAGCACCACGACGCCCAGCGCGACGCCGATGAGCCATAACAAAAGCCGCTTCATATGCACTCTCCTCCTAAAGTTTGGGCGCAAGCGCCTGAGAGGGTATAAAAAGGCGCACCGGCACAGCCCTGTTACAGACTGCCGGTGCGCCCTTCGTCATTTTGTTCTGTTTCGGCCCGCGTTATTCGGCAGTATCCTCAGCGGGAGCAGCCTCGTCTTCGGCCTCGTCTTCGGCCTCAGCAGGCTCTTCCTCAGCGGGGGCGGCGGTATCCTCGCCGAACAGCAGACGCTCGTACTCGTCCAGCTCCTTCTCACGGCGGCGCAGATAAACAGCCACAGCAGCCAGCGCACCAGCCACAGCAGCCAGCGTTGCGATAACAGCGATCAGACAGGATTTCTTCATAGGTTCAGCACACTCCTTTTTGGTCGAACCAGCGGTCCAGCTATTTTCAGCGGTCGTTCCGCGGCACAGGCTCGGTCTATTCTGAAACTATTATACCCGGACTTCACGAAAATTACAACCAAAAAGGCAAAATTTTGCTTTTTTCAGAGTCCCAGCTTTTTCTTATACGCCTTGAATGCGCCGGGCAGGGTGTATTCGTTCTGCAGCTGTTCGCGGCTGGTCCAGACACAGCCCGCCGGAGCTTCCGCACTGCCGACGCAGACAGAATAGCCGCTCATCCGCCACTCAATGTGGCTGAAAATATGTTTTGCCGCCGGCAGAGGTTCGATGCCCTCACAGGCAAGGCCCAGCGCTTCCAGCCGGCCGCAGACTTCTTCGGCGCTGAGGGCTTCGCCCTCCCACAGAAGCGGCTGCCACAGACCGGCCAGAAGACCTTTTTCGGGCCGCTGCTGCAACAGGAAGCGCTCTTCGGCATCTTCGGCCAGCACTACCGTCACCGGCTCGATGCGCCGTGCCTTGGGCGCAGCCTTATGGGGCAGTTCCAGCGCCGTACCGGCCCTGCGGGCTTCACACAGAGACGCCAGCGGACACTGCTCGCAGAGCGGTGAGCCGTTCGGCACACAGACCAGTGCGCCCAGCTCCATCAGAGCCTGGTTGTAGTCGCCCGCCTTCTCGGGGGGCTGGTGCTCCATGACCCGGGCCGTAAAAGCTCGTTTTACTGTCGGTTCTGTAATAACGCCAGGGTCATTATACAGTCTGGAAAACACCCGCAGCACATTTCCGTCTACCGCCGGGACAGCCAGCCCGAAGCTGATGGACGCGATGGCTCCCGCTGTGTAGTCCCCGATACCGGGCAGAGCGCGGAGGGCGTCGTAGTCGGCTGGCAGCTGCCCGCCGTACTGCTCACAGACGATGCACGCCGCCTTTTGCAGATTGCGCACCCGGCTGTAGTAGCCCAGCCCCTCCCAGAGCTTGTGGAGCTTTTCTTCTTCGCACGCCGCCAGCGCGGGAATGTCCGGCAGGGCGGCGAGGAAGCGCTCATAATAGGGCAGCGCCGCCGAGACGCGGGTCTGCTGCAGCATGATCTCGCTGAGCCAGACGTGGTAGGGGCTGGGGTCGGTGCGGAAAGGCAGGATGCGCTGGTTTTTGTAGAACCATTCCAGCAATGCCGGGGCGATGTTTTCCACTTGTTTTGCTCTCCTTGTTGAAAATAAAAGAAAACCTCTCAGTCAAAGCCTGCGGCTTTGCCAGCTCCCCTACCGAGGGGAGCCTCTGGCGAAAAGGAAAAGTTTCCCGTTCTGCCAAAGCCTCTCCTCGTCAGGAGAGGTGGCATTGCGAAGCAATGACGGAGAGGTTGACTCACTGATTAGAAGCCGTAAGCCGTGCGGGGGAAGGGCAGCACGTCACGGATGTTCTGGATGCCCGTGAGGTACATGATCATGCGCTCGAAGCCCAGACCATAGCCTGCGTGCTCCACGCCGCCGAACTTGCGGAGGTTCAGGTACCAGTCGTAGCTGGACTTGTCCAGACCCAGCTCGTCCATACGGGTCACGAGCTTGTCGTAGTCCTCCTCACGCTGGCTGCCGCCGATGAGCTCGCCGATGCCGGGGACCAGCATATCGGCTGCGGCGACGGTCTTGCCGTCGGCGTTCTGCTTCATGTAGAAGCTCTTGATCTCCTTCGGGTAGTCGGTGACGAAGACAGGCTTCTTGAACACCACCTCGGTCAGGTAGCGCTCGTGCTCGGTCTGGATGTCCACGCCCCACTCCACGGGGAACTGGAACTTCTTGTTGTTCTTCTTCAGGATCTCGATGGCGTCAGTGTAGCTGATGCGGCCAAACTCGCTGTTTGCCACCAGCTCAAGGCGCTCGATGAGGCCCTTGTCGATGAACTGGTTGAAGAAAGCCATCTCATCGGGGCAGTTGTCCAGAACGTAGCGGATAACGTACTTGGTCATGGCCTCGGCGGTGTCCATGTAGCCGTTCAAATCACAGAACGCCATCTCCGGCTCGATCATCCAGAACTCGGCGGCGTGGCGGGTGGTAAAGCTCTTCTCAGCGCGGAAGGTGGGACCAAAGGTGTACACCTTGCCGAACGCCATTGCCATGGCCTCGGCTTCCAGCTGGCCGGAAACGGTCAGGTTGACGGGCTTCTCGAAGAAGTCCTTGGTGTAATCGACGGTGCCGTCCTCGTTCTTGGGGACGTTGTCGAGGTCGAGGGTGGTGACGCGGAACATCTCGCCGGCACCCTCACAGTCGGAAGCGGTCAGCAGCGGAGAGTGGGCGTAGACGAAGCCGTTCTCCTGGAAGAACTTGTGGATGGCGTAAGCGGCCACGCTGCGGACGCGGAAAGCGGCGTTGAAGGTGTTGGTGCGGGGGCGCAGGGTGGGCATGGTGCGCAGATACTCCATGCTCATCTTCTTTTTCTGCAGCGGATACTCGTCGGCGGGGCAGTCGCCCAGTATTTCCACGCTGTCAGCATTCAGCTCGAAAGGCTGCTTTGCCTGCGGAGTCAGCACGATGCGGCCCACGACACGCAGGCTGCTGTACAGGCCGGTGTGGACGACCTCATCGTAGTTTGCCAGCTTGCCGGCTTCCAGCACGACCTGCAGGGTCTTGAAGCAGCCGCCGTCGGACAGGGCGATGAAGCCGATGTTCTTGGAGTCGCGGATGTTCTTTGCCCAGCCGCATACGGTGACGACCGTACCATCGGCGGGGGTGTTCTTGTACAGCGAAACGATCTCAGTGCGTTCCATAGTTTTTCTCCTTATCGATTTTACAAAAGAAAAAGACAGCTTTTCTCCCTGAAAGTTCAGGGCGAACAAGCTGTCTTGTAATGTCCGCGGTGCCACCTGAATTACCGGAAGTGTCCGGTCGCTCACGCGCTCAAGTAAAAGCGCTGCTCCGTTAACGCTGAGCCTGCGGCGCACCTACTGGCGGCGCATTTTTATCACTGCGCCCTGTTCAGTTTGCTGCTCCCGGGTGTTCGTTCACGCACCGTCCGCGCACGGCTCCCAGCTCTGCCGCGCTCTCTGTGGCGTTGTGATGCGCTACTTTTCCCAATCACTGCATTTACCAGTAAAATATAGCACTTTGCCGCCGTTTCGTCAAGTATCCGAGCCAAGCAGGGCCTGCACAAGGCCGTTGGCCGCCAGCTGCCCGGCGTAGAGGGCCTCGTTGAGGTTATTGCCGTGGCCTCCTATCTCGATGAGCAGACTGCCGGTGGTGAGGTCCTGATTATAAAAGCGGTAGCTGAACAGCACCGGCCGGGTGAACCCGGGATACATCCCCTCCATGCTCCGCTCCCATGCGGCGGCAAAACGGAGGTTCTGCCGCCAGCCCGGCAGCCGGACGCTGCCGCCGTTGTCGCACCCGCAGATGATCATGACCTGCGCGGCCTGCCGCCCGTCCACGGTGCAGACCGGGGCCATCCGGGAACCGCCCTCTGTCTCGATGGCGTCCCGGTGGACGTCCAGCACCACCTTGATGCTCGGATACTGCGCCAGATACCGCTGGACGACGGCCCGGCTGTTCTCGTAGCTGCCGGTGTAGCTGGGGTAGTCGTTCAGGGTCTCGTCGTGGAGGGTGTTCAGCCCGGCGGCGTTGAGGGTGTCGGCCATCACCCGGCCCACGGCACACATATTCAGGTTCGTGTCGGTGGTACGGGCGCCGTCGCCGGGCGAATACCACAGCCCCGCCGAGAGGCGGTAGTCCTCAGTGGCGTGGGTGTGCATGATGAGGATCTGCGGGTCAGGGCTGTCCTTTTCGACGCCAAAGGGCAGTGGGTTCTGTATTTCTGCCGCGATGTCCGCCGCAGTCTGTCGGGTGTTGTTCTTGATGCTGCCCGCGCCGCAGGCAACGTACTTTTCACCGCTGCCTTGCGGGTAATTTTTTTCAATCACTGCGCCCGCGCCTTCGGGCCGGGCGTCGTCACCCAGAAGCTCCACAAGATAGCTTTCGATGCCGCCTGTCGGGGCAGCGGCTTCGGGCTGAGAGGCGGCAGTCCCGGTGCTTTCAGGGGCGGCTTCGGCCACAGATGCGGCCTCCTCCTGTGCCGCGCCGGAGACGGCCTTTCGGCTCAGGGAGAGCGCCGTCTGCGCCGCCGGGACAGGCCCGGCGATGACCGCCGCCAGCCCCAGCACAACACTGTGGGCCATGATGGTCAGAGCCGCAAAAAGGGCCGCTGCGCCCAGAAAGGGCAGCAGATGGCTCTGCCCGGCCTCGCCATAGCGCATAGACTGCCCCCTCCCCTTTTGTTTTATCCATACAATATGATGGACGGCCTGGTTTTATCCCACCAGCCAGCAGAGCTGGGCGATGCTGAGCCTCGGCTGCAAGGCGCGGTTAATGGCCGCGCCCAGCAGGGCGGCCCCGTGGGCGATGACGCTGTCCAGTTCCCGAGGCGTCACCACGAGGTCTTTGCCCTCCTGCGCCATCATCAGGGTCGGGATGCCCGCCGCAATCACTGGCAGGCCCAGACGGGCCGCGTCCAGATGCTTGCTGCTGCCGGGCTGGGCCGGGCAGAGGCCAGTGTCGGAGAACTGCAGCGTCCGGCCCAGACGCTGGGGTTCCGACGAGCAGAGGCTGTCCACACAGATGAGGGCCGTGGGCCGCACTTCCCGCACCAGCGCACCGGCCAGCTGCTGCAGGCTCAGACCGGTGGACGCCGAGACGCCCGGGGCCACCGCCGCCACCGGGCGGATGCCCTTCACCGGCGGACGGCCTGCGCCCATCGTGACAAAAATTTTCTGAACGGTGCGGGGGCCGAGGGCGTCGGCGGTGACCCGGCGGTTGCCCACGCCCAACACCAGCACCGGCCCCTCCGGCGGCAGAAGCGCCCGCAGCTCGTCCGCTGCCTGCTCGATGACCTCGGCGTCCCGCTCGTCCAGCACACTGACGCTGGGGACTTCCAGCGTGACGTACCGCCCCCGGGGCTTTTCGAGGCCCTCCCGGGCGATTTCCACCCGCGTCACCGTCACGCCGCCCCGTTTTGCCGTGGCCGCGCGGACTCCGCCGGGCAGGTCAGTCGCGGCCGTGTAGAGCTCGTCCGCCATATCTGTCAAGCGCATGATTTTCCCTCTTTTCTGCTCTGTTTGCCGCCAAAAAGCCGGTTTTGGGGCCTCGCGGCACAAAAAGTATGGGAAAATCAAAACTTTTTGAAACAAAAATCGAAAAAATGCTTGCGCTGGAACGGCAAATATGGTATCATAAGGTGCGCTGTTATAGGTAGCCAAGGAGGTGGAACGAATGCCTAACATCAAATCTCAGAAGGACCGTGTCGTGCAGGCTGTTGCAGAGCAGGCTCACAACAAGGCCATTAAGACCAACCTGAAAACAGTCGTCAAGAAGGCAGACGCTGCCATCGATGCGAATGCCGCTGACAAGGACGCAACCGTCCTGGCTGCTGTTTCCGCGATCGACAAGGCTCGCGCTAAGGGTGTCATCAAAAAGAACACCGCTAGCCGCAAGATCAGCCGTATGGCAAAGCGTGCTAACAAGAACGCTTGATCGCAGTTTGATTGACGAACAAAACCCCTGTACCGGGACCCCGGTGCGGGGGTTTTTGTTTTTTATTTTTCGGGACGGTAAAGTGAGCTTGCGCGCTTTTGGCGCGGGGTGAGTTTTATTGTATGGCCAAATGGCTATGCGCTCCGCGCGGGCCAGAGGCAGAGCTGGTTTTTTCTTTAAGCTGGTTCTCGCGCTGGTGGCGCGGGGCGGGTTTTATTCTTTCGGTCAAATGGCTTTGCGCTCCGCGCGGGCCAGAGATAGGGAGGGGTGTTTCGAATCCCCCCTCCCTACCTCTGGACTCCACTCTCCCCGCAACGAGTTAAGGGCTTCTCGCCCTTAACAATTCCA
>NZ_JAJEQG010000040.1 GCF_020687245.1 Faecalibacterium longum CLA-AA-H243
GTCTGAAAGGGGCGAGCAGCCCCTTTCTCGTGGGTCCAGCGCGTCGAAATCGCTGGTGGTTTTCTGGTTCTCTTTTGACATCAAAAGAGAACAATTAGCCTTAATGAAAAAGCGCTCTGACCCCGCGCCACCGGCGCGACAACCATTTCTGGTTCTCTTTTGGCACGCAAAAGAGAACTAACCCCGCGTAACCGCGCTCTCCCCCCGCGCCACCAGCGCGCGCAGCCGCTTCCCTAAAAATGAAACAAATAAAACGAGGCGTTTCTATGAACTACGAATCCGCTTTGGAATACATCCACGCTGTCCAGTGGGCCGGCCACAAGCCGGGCCTCAGCCGCACCCGCACTCTGCTGGCGGCGCTGGGCGACCCCCACAAGAAGCTCCGCTTCGTCCATGTGGCGGGTACCAACGGCAAGGGTAGCACTGCCGCCATGCTGGCGTCCTGCCTGCAGGCGGCGGGGTATAGGGTGGGCCTGTACACTTCGCCTTTCATCAACCGCTTCAACGAGCGCATTCAGGTAAACGGCGAACAGATACCCGACGACGCGCTGGTGCGTCTGGTGGAGCGAGTCCGCCCGGCGGCAGACGCCATGGCTGACGTCCCTACCGAGTTCGAAATTATCACGGCCCTGGGGATGCTCTGGTTCGCGGAAGAAAAATGCGACATCGTGGTGCTGGAAGTGGGCCTCGGCGGTACGCTGGACTCAACTAACGTCATCGACCCGCCTGAGTGCGCGGTCATCACGGCGCTGGGCATGGACCATGTAAAAGAACTCGGCCCCACCATCGCGGACATCGCCGCTGCCAAGGCCGGCATCATCAAGCCGGGCAGTCCGGTGGTGAGTTACGGCGGTGTGCCGGAAGCGGACGCTGTCATCGCCCGTGTGGCCAAGGAGCAGAACGCGCCTCTCACGGTGGTGGATCTCTCCCGCCTCAAAGTGGAGGGCGGCGACCTCGACGCCGTCACTTTCGACTTCGACGGGCTGGACGGTGTCCGTCTGCCCCTCATCGGCAGCTATCAGCCGAAAAACGCCGCCCTCGCTATCACGGCCCTCCGTGTGCTGCGGGGCAGGGGATGGAACATCTCCGACAGCGCCATCCGCACCGGCCTCGAACAGGTGAGCTGGCCGGGCCGGTTCGAGCTGCTGCGGCATTCGCCCGCTTTCCTGTTGGACGGTAGTCACAATGCCCACGGGATGCGGGCTACCGTCCAGAGCCTCCGGGACCGCTTCCCGGGGCAGAAGTTCGTCTTCCTGCTCAGCATCATGGCCGACAAGGATGTGGACGAGATGCTGGCACTGCTGCTGCCGCTGGCAAAGCGGTTCGTCACGGTCGCGGCCCACACGCCCCGCGCCATGCCCGCTGAGACGCTGGCAGAACACATCCGCGCCCGGGGCGGAAAGGCTGAGGCAGCGGCGGACATCCCGGCGGGCGTCGCCCACGCGGTGGAGCTGGGCGGTGACGGCCCGGTGTGTGCGCTGGGGACTCTCTACTTCTCCGGCGATGTCCGGCAGGCGTTTGCCTGGCTGACCGCAGAATAAACGACAAAAAGAAAAGCGATGGCCCAGTGCAGGTGGGCCATCGCTTTTTTGCCCTTTCGGGCAAGCAGGGTAAATGATAAGAAGGTAAATGAAGAAAATAGCAATAATAAGAAGGTAAAAACAAGAAGAAAAACAGGGGCGCGGGATGCTATGTATCCAACAGCCTGCCCTTGTTGGATACAACAATAGCACGATTACAGAAAAATTACAAGCCTTTTTTTGAAAAAACTTTCAAAAAAGGGGCGGAATGCTGTACTTTTGGCACAACGCACAAATCCCGAAGAGATTCACTGGCAATTTGACGAAGCACGGAACGGCGGGGTGTTTCAAACAAGAACACTATAAATTTTCGTAAGCTGCTCTCCGGCTCTTGCACGGCGGAGAAGGCTGTGCTAAGATGATAGCGTAAAATGAGAAGTCTGCGCTGAAATGAAAAACAGATGTGATATTGCAAACGACAAAGGAGAATATAGATGGTAAAAAATGCGTCAGCTGGCGAAAAGGCCGGCTGGTTCAACGGGCGGACGCCGCTGTTTTCCCAGAAAGACCTGCTGCGGCTGGTGGGGCCACTGCTCATCGAGCAGTTCCTGGCCGTGACGGTGGGCATGGCCGACACCATGATGGTCTCCCGCTGCGGCGAGGCGGCCATCTCGGGCGTCAGCCTCGTGGATATGATAAACAACCTCATCATCGTGCTGTTCGCGGCGCTGGCCACCGGCGGCGCGGTGGTGGTGAGCCAGTATCTGGGCGCGAAGGAGCAGGAAAAGGCAAATGCCAGTGCGGGTCAGCTCATCCTGCTGAGCGCCATCTTGGGTACCGTGGTGGCTGCGGTCTGCATCCTTTTCGCCCGACCCATGATAAGCGCCTGCTACGGCTCCATCGACGCGGACGTTCTGGACGCCGGCGTTCTCTACCTTAAAATAACCGCCCTGAGCTACCCCTTCCTCGCGCTGTACAACGCAGGCGCGGCCCTCTTCCGCAGCATGGGCAACTCCAAGATCTCCATGCAGATCAGCGTCCTCATGAACATCATCAACATTGTGGGCAACGCGGTCTGCATCTTCGGCCTGAAAATGGGCGTCGATGGCGTTGCATGGCCCAGTGTCGTCTCCCGTGTCATCGCGGCGGTGCTCATTCTGGGCCGCTGCTACCAGAAAGGCCATGCCCTCACGGTGCCGAAGACCGTTAAGCTCGATACCGGTATGGCCAAGCGCATCCTCGGCATCGGCGTGCCGTCGGCCTTTGAGAACAGTCTGTTCGAGGCGGGCCGCATCGTCGTGGTCAGCATGATCTCCACTTTCGGCACCGTCCAGATCGCCGCCAACGCCGTCGCCAACAACCTCGATGGTGTGGGCTGCATCCCGGGCAAGGCCATCGGCCTTGCCATGATAACCGTCGTGGGCCGCTGCATCGGTGCAGGGGACAACGAGCAGGCCGTCTATTATACAAAGAAGCTGCTGGGCTGGGCCTATCTCGTCATGGGTGTGCTGAATGGATTGATCCTGATTTTTGTCCGGCCTCTGGTGGGCATTTACGAGCTTTCGGGCGAGACGATGGAGCTCTCCATCATTCTGGCCTGCATCCACGCGGGCTTTGCAATGCTGCTCTGGCCTCTCTCCTTCGTGCTGCCCAACGCTCTGCGCGCCGCCAACGACGTCAAGTTCACGATGATCGTCTCCATCGCCAGTATGGCCTGCTGGCGTGTGGGCTTCAGCTATATCATCGGTGTGCGGATGGGCATGGGTGCCATCGGCGTCTGGATCGCCATGGTGGTGGACTGGGTCTGCCGCGTGACCTGCTTCGTGACCCGCTTCCGCAGCGGCGTCTGGAAAGAAAAATATAAGGCCTGACAACAGAAAGGGACGTTACATGAAACTCATCAGCTGGAACGTGAACGGGCTGCGCGCCTGTTTGACCCACGATTTTGCCGCGAGCTTCGCCGCGCTGGACGCGGACGTGTTCTCGGTGCAGGAGACCAAGATGCAGCCCGGGCAGGCCGATTTCGCCCCCGAGGGCTACATGGAATATACATACTCGGCGGAGAAGAAGGGCTACTCCGGCACAGCCTGCTGGTGCAAGACCGCGCCGCTGAGCGTGACCACCGGCATCGGCATTGAAGAGCACGACCACGAGGGCCGTGTGCTGACGCTGGAATACCCGGGGTTTTACCTCGTCAACTGCTACACCCCCAACAGCCAGGACGGCCTGAAGCGGCTGGACTACCGGATGACATGGGAGGACGCCTTCCGCGCCTACCTGCTGGAGCTGGATGCCAAAAAGCCGGTCATCCTCTGCGGCGATCTGAACGTGGCCCATCAGGAAATTGATATTAAAAATGCCAGAACTAACCGGATGAGCGCCGGTTTTACTGACCAGGAGCGGGCCAAGATGACCGAGCTGCTGGCGGCGGGCTTTACCGACAGCTTCCGCGCCATCCACCCGGACGAGGTGAAATACAGCTGGTGGAGCTACCGTTTCCACGCCCGGGAGAAGAACGCGGGCTGGCGCATCGACTATTTCATCGTCTCGAACCGCATTGCGGACAAGATAAAAGCCGCCGAGATACACAACGAAGTGTTTGGCTCCGACCACTGCCCGGTAGAGCTGGACATCGACTTATAAGGAGGGCTCTATGCTCAAAAGCTATCTCATCGTATTCTTTATCTCAATGCTGCCCCTCATCGAGCTGCGCGGCGCCATCCCGGTGGGCATCGGGATGGGGCTGCCCATCCTGCCGACCTATCTGGTCTGTGTGGTGGGCAATATGCTGCCGGTACCGTTCATCTATCTGTTTGCCCGGAAGGCCCTCATCTGGGGCTACCACAAGCCCATCATCGGCCCCTTTTGCCGTTTCTGCATCGTCAAGGGCGAAAA
This sequence comes from Faecalibacterium longum CLA-AA-H243, assembly GCF_020687245.1. Classification (GTDB taxonomy): domain Bacteria; phylum Bacillota; class Clostridia; order Oscillospirales; family Ruminococcaceae; genus Faecalibacterium; species Faecalibacterium longum. The sequence goes on from NZ_JAJEQG010000040.1 coordinate 4,416, forward strand.
AGGAGGTCGTGCGCTGGAAGCCAAGGCCGGGCGCGGCCTCGTGGCGGCGCTGCTGCTCTTCGTAGGCATCCCGCTGCCGGGTACCGGCGCATGGACCGGTACGCTGGCTGCGTCCATCCTCGATATGAAGTTCAAAGATGTGCTCATCGCCTGCATGGGCGGCGTGCTGCTGGCCGGGATCATCATGGGTCTGGCAAGCGCAGGTCTTTTGGGAGCGCTGAGCGGTCTGTTTGCGGTGTAAGGCTGGTTTTCCATCGCAAAGTGTGCTAGAATAACAACAGTGTGTCTTGAGTAAAGACGAAGAAAGGACGAATCAAAGATGCAAGAGGCTTTGAACCAGAAGATCGACGCATTTATTGCGGCGAACAAAGAGCAGATCCTAAAAGACATTGCCACGCTGGTGTCCATCAACAGCGTGGAGGGTGCCCCGGAAGAGGGCGCACCCTACGGCGCAGGCCCCCGTGCCGCGCTGGACAAGACGCTGGAGCTGGCCGCAGGCATGGGCCTTGCGACCCGCAACTGCGAGAACCATATCGGCTACGCCGAGCTGGCCGGTGCCGATGCCGAGAAGTATCTGGCTACCATCTGCCATGTGGACGTGGTGCCGGAGGGCAACGGCTGGACGGAAGACCCCTTCAAGATGGAGATCCGCGACGGGTGGATGATCGGCCGCGGTGTCGCTGACGACAAAGGCCCCATGGTCGCCACCCTGTACGCCCTGAAGTTCCTCAAAGAGGAGGGCGTCTCCCTGCGCTATCCCATCCGCGCCCTCGTCGGCGACAACGAGGAGACTCACATGCACGATGTGGACTACTACCTCGCCAACTACCCGGCCCCTGTGTTCTGCTTTACCCCGGACGCAGAGTTCCCGGTCTGCAATGGCGAGAAGGGCCACTTCGACGGCAAGCTGGTCAGCCCCGTCTGCAACGGCGTCATCAAGGACTTCGTGGGCGGCGTCGCCACCAACGCTGTGCCTGACCGCGCCAGCGCTCTCGTGGCCACCGACATCACCAAGCTGCGCAACGCCCCCAACATCACCCTCGAGCCGGAAGGCGACGGTGTCCGCATCCGCGGCTGGGGCAAGTCCGGCCACGCTGCCATGCCGGAAGGCACTGTCAACGCCATCGGTCTGGTGGTGAACTACCTGCTGGACAATGGCCTCTGCAACGACGCCGAGCGCGCCTATCTGGAAGCCGTCAAGAAACTGCACGACTCCACCGCAGGCGTGGGCCTCGGCATCGACTGCGCCGACGGACCCTTCGGCCCGCTGACCATCATCGGCGGCAAGATGTCCATGGTGGATGGCCGGATGGTCCAGACCATGGACAGCCGTTACCCCACCTGCACCGACGGCGACACCATCGCAAAGCAGATCCGTGCCGCCATCGGCACCGGCGCAGAGCTGACGGATGTGGGCAGCGCAAAGCCTTTCTACATCGAGGCTGACACCCCCGCCATCAAGGCCTGCATCGACACCTACAACGAAGTCACCGGCGAGAACGCAACGCCCTTCACCATGGGCGGCGGCACTTACGCCCGCCACTTCCCCTATGCTGTCAGCTTTGGCCCGGAGCACAGCGATATGGTGCTGCCCGAGTTCGGCGGCCCGATGCACGGCGCTAATGAGGCCGCTCCCATCGACAAGCTGCTGGAAGCCCTGAAAATTTATATCATCGCTCTGCTGCGGCTGGAGGAGATCGACTTTTGAGCCGGGTGCGCGTCTTAGTCATTGACGGGCAGGGCGGCGGTCTTGGCCGTCAGCTGACGGCGGCGCTTGCCGCCGGATGCCCGGACATCGAGCTGACCGCCGTAGGAACCAACAGCATCGCGGCTTCGGCCATGCTCAAGGCGGGCGCACACCGCGCCGCCACCGGCGAAAATGCCGTGGTGGTCAACTGCCGCCGGGCGGACATCATCGTCGGCCCCATCGGCATCGTCATCGCCGATTCGCTGCTGGGTGAGATCACCCCGGCCATGGCGGCGGCGGTCTGCCAGAGCAGTGCAGCGCGGGTGCTCATCCCCATCAACCACTGTGATAACATCGTGGTGGGTGTGCCGGACCAGCCCATCGGCCAGCTGGTAGCAGCAGCGGTGGAGAAGGTCAAAGAGTTGATACGATAAAGGAAAAACGGAAGCTCTCCCGAGGGAAAGCTTCCGTTTTTTAATGCTTACGCTGCCGTGCAGCCACCTGCTGGGCCGTGGGGGGAATATCGCCCTGTGCGGCCTTTTCCAGCTGACCGATACGGCGGTCGAGGTCGATGAGACGCTGGGCCATGATGTCCGGCAGGTCCTGCTGGTCGAGGTCGTCGGCGGGGTTGATGGCCTTGTTGTTGATGCGCACCACTTCGGCAGGGACGCCGACGGCGGTGCAGTTGGCGGGCAGGTTCTTGAGCACCACGCTGCCCGCGCCGATGCGGGCGTTGTCGCCGATATACACCGGACCCAGCACCTTGGTGCCAGCGCCGATAAGGACATTGTTGCCCAGGGTGGGGTGGCGCTTGCCGGTGTCCTTGCCGGTGCCGCCGAGGGTCACGCCGTGGTAGATGGTGCAGTTGTCGCCGATCTCCGCCGTCTCGCCGAAGACGATGCCCATGCCGTGGTCGATGAACAGGCAGCTGCCGATTTTCGCGCCGGGGTGAATCTCGATGCCGGTCTTATGCCGACCCCGCTGGCTGACCCAGCGGGCGAGGAAAAAGTGCTTGTGTTCGAACAGCCAGTGGGCAATGCGGTGATAGACCAGAATGTGAAAGCCCGGGTAAAGCAGTATGACCTCCAGCACGCTGCGCGCTGCGGGGTCCTTGCGCTGGATGTTCCGCGCGTCCTCTAAAAGACCCATAATAGAAAACCTCCATTTTGCCGCCCGCAATGGCGGCCCCTCTCTGATAGACTTTATAATAGCACATCTAAACTTTAATGTACAGTGAAATGGTAGGATATAAGAACAAAAATGAGGATTTTTTTGCACAGGGGCGCTGGCGGCGGGGGAGAAGAGGGACTTTTCGGTAGAGTAGCTAAAATTCGAGGCTTACGGATGCAAACCTTCTCACATGGAAATGAGGTCAAAAGCATTGACACATTTTGCGCTTCTATGCTAAAATATATCGAAAAAGAACGGATAGAAAAGGAGACGGGAGCATGAAGGCCAAGATGATGCGTGCAAAACTGGAAAATCAGTTTGCAGCCGTTTTTGCTGTGGCTCCAGTGTTTCCTTTTTTGATGTGCTGACTTTTCCCTTTGCTGGGAAAAGTTTTTTTTTGCCCTTCTGAGGGCAGACACACCCGGACGATGAAACCAGACGAACACAGACAGGGAGGTAATCTTATGCTGCTCATCAACGCTGTCAACGCCGAGGGCCGGCCTGTGGAGCTGTATGTAAAGGACGGAAAGATCGCCGCCGTCGGTCAGGACCTGGCCGCACTGGCCGGAGAAAACGAAACGGTGCTGGACGCCGGAGGACTGACCGTACTGCCCGCTTTCGTGGACCTGCACTGCCACTGGCGCACGCCGGGCTTCGAGTACAAAGAGGACATTGAAACGGGAAGCCGCGCCGCAGCCGCAGGCGGCTACACCTTCGTGAACCTGATGCCCAACACAAAGCCTGTCTGCTCTTCGGCAGCACAGGCCGCGATGGTGGAACAGAAGGCCGCTGAGGTGGGCCTGTGCGACGTGAACCAGACCGTCTCCATCACCGAGGATTTCGACGGCAAGACCATCGACCACCTCAAGACCCTGCCCGCTTCGGTCAGGTTCATCACCGAGGACGGCCACGGTGTGCAGGATAACGCCACCATGGCCCGGGCGTTCGCCATCTGCACCCAGCGGGACATCACCGTGATGAGCCACGCCGAGGATATGGAGATCAGCCCCTGGGACTACCGGCTGGCCGAGGACATCGAGACGGTGCGGAACTGCTGGCTGAGCGAGTACTATCAGACCCGCCTGCACATGTGCCACGTCTCCACCCGGGGCGCCATCGAGGCTATCCAGATGGCAAAGCTGCGGGGCGCACCTGTCACCTGCGAGGTGACGCCCCACCATCTCTGGTTCACCAATGACACCTGCGACTACCGCGTCAACCCGCCCATCCGCACCGCCGACGATGTGCAGGCCCTCATCGACGCCATCCGCAGCGGTGTGGTGGACGCCATCGCCACCGACCACGCCCCCCACTCCGAGGAAGACAAGCTCAAGGGCATGGCCGGTATGGTGGGCAGTGAGACGGCTTTCGGCGTCTGCTACACCAAGCTCTGCAAGGAAGAGGGACTTCCCCTCGAGCTGCTGAGCCACCTGATGAGCACCCGCCCGGCGGAAATTCTGGGCCTTGCCAAGGGTCAGCTGGGGCCGGGCTATGACGCCGACTTTGTGCTGGTAGACCTCGACACCCCCTATACCGTGGACAAGAACAAGCTCCACTCCAAGTCCCACAACTGCCCCTTCGATGGTGCGCAGCTCTACGGCAGGGTCTGCGCCACGGTCAAGGGCGGCGAGCTGACCTATCAGGCAGAAGAATAAGCTGCAAATACATTTATATAAAAGAGAGACAAACAGGAGGAACCCCAAATGACGAACATGGATAAGCTTTACGAAGCAGTCGAAGCACGCGGCCCGGTCTGCGTGGGTCTGGACACCGATTTCAGCTACCTGCCCGCAGATTTCGTGGACAGCACCCTCTCCAAAGGCGAGAACATCGTCCGCTTCAATAAGAAGCTCATCGACGCCACCAAGGCCGTCGCGGGCTGCTACAAGGTGCAGATCGCTTACTACGAGTCTCTTGGCCTCGAAGGTCTGAAGGCATATGCCGACACCCTGAAGGCTGTCCGCGAGGCCGGTGTGCCGGTCATCGCCGACATCAAGCGCGGCGACATCGCCAAGACCGCTGAGATGTACGCCATGGGCCACTTCACCGGCGACTTTGAGGCCGACTTTGTCACGCTGGCTCCCTACATGGGTCTGGACTCCATCAGCCCCTATCTGCCCTACGCAGAGAAGCAGGGCAAGGGTATGTTCGTCCTCTGCCGCACTTCCAACGGCGGCGCAAAGGATTTCGAGTATGAGAAGCTGGCCGATGGCCGCCACGTCTACGACCTCGTGGGCGACAAGCTGAACGCCCTCGGCAAGGACTACATGGGTGAGCACGGCTACTCTTCCATCGGTCTGGTCATCGGCGGCACCCACATCGAGGAGGCTACCGAGATCCGTGCAAAGTATCAGGACAGCTTCTTCCTCATCCCCGGCTACGGCGCACAGGGCGGCAAGGCCGAGGACATCGCCCAGTATCTGTCGAAGGGCAACGGCGGCGTGGTCAACTCCAGCCGCGGCATCCTGCTGGCCTACAAGAAGCAGCCGGGCGTAGCCTTCGACGAGGCCGCTTACAACGAGTGTGTGAACATGAAGGAGGCCATTGCCCATGCGTGCAGCCTGCTGTGAGGCCACTGTCCTGCGCCATGAGGTCATCGCGGACGACATCCGCCTGCTGACCGCCCTCTGGCCGGACCGCGAGCATGCCCCCCACGCGGGGCAGTTCTTCACCCTGCGTGCCTGGGGCGCAGATGAAGCGCCCTTCCTGTCCCGGCCCATCAGCGTCCATAAGTGGGATGCCGAGACCCAGACCGTCGAGTTCCTGTACGCCGTCGTGGGCGAGGGAACCCGTAAGCTGACTGCCCTGAAAAAGGGTGACAGCTTCCAGCTCACCGGCCCCATGGGCAACGGCTTCGATGTGGCCGACATCCTGAGCAAGTATCAGAAGATCGCCGTCGTGGGCGGCGGCATCGGCACCGCCCCCATGTACCAGCTCACCCGGGAGCTGGCGGCTGGCGGCGTCAAGCCGGATGTCTTCTTTGGCTTCCGCGATAAGCCCTACTGCATGGAAGAGTACCGCTCTATCGCGGGCATCGTCAAGGTGTCCACCGACACCGGCGCGGTGGGTTTCCACGGTTTCGTCACCCAGCTGTATGATCCGGCGGATTACGATGTGGTGCTGGTGTGCGGCCCCACGGTCATGATGCGGAATGCCGCCCGCCTCTGCGCGGAGAAGGGGACTCCCTGCTTCGTCAGTCTGGAAAAGAAGATGGCCTGCGGCATCGGTGCCTGCCTCGGCTGCACCTGCGAGACCAGGAGCGGCGAGGGCAAGAGCGTGTGCAAGAATGGCCCTGTGTTTGATGCAGCGGAGGTGTTCTGATGGCAGACTTGAAAACGAACCTGCTGGGCTTTACCATGAACAGCCCCATCATCGGGGCCTCCGGCACGGTGGGCTACGGCGTGGAATACGAAGAGCTGGCTGATTTCAGCAAGATCGGCGGCATCTCGGGCAAGGGCCTGACCCTGCACGGCCAGTACGGCAACAAGGGCGAGCGCCTGTGGGAGACGCCCTCGGGCCTCATCAACAGCATCGGCCTGCAGAACCCCGGTGTCCAGCACTTCATTGATGTGGAGCTGGGCGAGATGCTGGAACTCAAGCAGAAGTACGGCACGGTGGCCATTGCCAACCTCGGCGGCCACAGCGAGGAAGAGTACGTCGAGGGCGCAGCTATGCTGAGCGAGAGCGGCGTGGACATCGTGGAGCTGAACATCTCCTGCCCCAACGTCAAGGTGGGCGGCATGGCCTACGGCGTCAAGGCGGAAGCTGCCGGTGAGGTGGTGCGGATGGTCCGCGACGCCTGCAAAAAGCCCCTGATGGTCAAGCTCAGCCCGCAGGCCGAGAACATCCCCGAGATGTGCAAGGCCGTGGAAGCCGCCGGTGCGGACGCCATCAGCCTGACCAACACCTTTCAGGCCTGCGCTATCGATTTGGAGAAGCGCCGCCCGGTGTTCGACAACATCTTTGCCGGCCTGTCCGGCCCGGCGGTGCGCCCCATCGCCCTGCGGATGGTCTGGCAGGCCGTCGGCGCGGTGAACATCCCGGTCGTGGGCCTCGGCGGCATCGCCACCGGTAAGGATGCACTGGAATTCATCATGGCCGGTGCCACGGCGGTGCAGGTGGGTGCAGCAAACTTCGCCAACCCCCGCGCCATGGAGACCATCGCCGAAGAAATGGCGGTCTGGATGGACGCCCACGGCGTCAAGACGCTGGACGAGATCCGCGGCTGCGCACGCTGAGCGAATAAAACAGAGATTAAACGTATATGACTTGCAAATATTCACTGATTCTTAAAATTTATGAATAAATTTGCGTTTTGACAAAATGCGTGGTACAATACCGCATGAACGAAAACAACAGAGTATAGAGAGGGAAAAATATCATGAGTGAAGCACTTGAAATTCTGAAGAGCTGTGACGCATTTCTGGAAGGCCACTTCCTGCTGTCTTCTGGCCGCCATTCCAGCGCATACTGCCAGATGGCATATCTGCAGCAGTACCCCGACCGCTGTGCCGAGGTCATGAAGGCTGTGGCCTATAAGATCAAGGAGATGGACGTGGACGTCATCGTCGGACCTGCCATGGGCGGCATCGTCTACGCCTACGAGCTGGCCCGCCAGACCGGCAAGCGCGCTATCTTCACCGAGCGCGTGGACAACGTGATGACCCTGAAGCGCTTCGCCATCCATCCGGGTGAGAAGTGCCTCATCGCTGAGGACGTCGTGACCACCGGCATCTCCTCTCTGGAGACCAAGCGTGTCATCGAAGAGGCCGGCGGCGTCTGCCTGGGCATCACCTGCGTGGTGGACCGCACCAAGCCCGAGGCTCCGTCTCCCATCCCCATCGTGGCCAGCGCTCTCAAGCTGGACCTGCCCAACTACGCCCCCGAGGAGTGCCCCATCTGCAAGGAGGGCAAGCTGCCTCTGGTGCATCTGGGCAGCCGCAAGATGAAGCAGGAAGCCAAGCAGACCCTGTAAACGCGCAGGCGTGTTGAAGCGAGGAGTATCTAATGAACGCATATCTTCTTTTGGCAAATGGTATGGTCTTTGCCGGCCAGTCGGTGGGCGCTGAGGGCGTCACCGTGGGCGAGGTCGTCTTTGCCACCGGCATGGTGGGCTTTCAGGAGACGCTGACCGACCCCAGCTACTACGGCCAGATCATCACCCAGACCTACCCCCTCATCGGCAACTACGGCATGAATAAGGACGACATGGAGTCGGATAAAATCTGGGCCAAGGGTTATATCGTCCGCGAGGCCTGCCAGACCCCGTCCAACTGGCGCTGTGAGGAGACGCTGGACAGCTTTCTGAAGAGAAACAATACCATCGGCATCGAGGGCATCGACACCCGCCACCTCACCCGCATCATCCGGGAGAGCGGCGTCATGAACGGTGCAATCCTGACCACCTTCGACCCCGCTGACCCGGCCAACAAAGCCGAGACGGATAAGCTGCTGGAAGAGATCCGCGCTTACGCCGTCACCGACGCCGTGAAGAGCGTCACCTGTGCAGAACCCGAGGTCTACAACGAGAAGGGTGAGACCCACATCGTGCTGATGCACTACGGCTGCAAGCGGAATATCGTCCGCTGCCTCGTCAAGCGCGGCTGCAAGGTGACGGTCATGCCCGCCTTTGCCACCGCTGAGGAAGTTGCTGCCCTGGACCCGGACGGCATCATGCTCTCCAACGGCCCCGGCGACCCCGCCGAGCCGGTGGAGGTCATCGAGAACCTCAAGCACATCTTTGAGCTGAATATCCCCACCTTCGGCATCTGCCTCGGCCACCAGCTCTCCGCTCTGGCCGCTGGTGCCAAGACCATGAAGCTCAAGTACGGCCACCGCGGCGCCAACCAGCCCGTCACCGACTTCGAGTCGGGCCGCACCTTCATCACCAGCCAGAACCACGGCTATGCAGTCGTGGGCGATGAGCTGCCCGCCGAGATGGGTGAGGTGGCCCAGGTGAACGCCAACGACGGCACCTGCGAGGGCATCAAGTACAAGAAGTGGAACTGCTTCACCGTCCAGTTCCACCCCGAAGCCAACGGCGGCCCCAAGGACACCGAGTTCCTGTTCGACCGCTTCCTGAACAACGTCAAAGCAGCAAAGAAGGAGGCACGCTGAAATGCCTAAGGACCCCAGAATCAAAAAAGTGCTGGTCATCGGCTCCGGCCCCATCATCATCGGTCAGGCTGCTGAATTCGACTACTCCGGCACCCAGGCGTGCCGCGCCCTGAAAGCAGAAGGCATCGAGACCGTTCTGCTCAACTCCAACCCCGCTACCATCATGACCGACCCCGACGTGGCCGACCATGTTTATATCGAGCCCATGACCCTCGAGGTCGTGGAGCGCATCCTCGACATCGAGAAGCCCGACTCCGTGCTGCCCAACCTCGGCGGCCAGATGGGCCTGAACCTCTCCATGGAGCTGGCCCGCTCCGGCTACCTCGACCGTACCGGCATCCGTCTGCTGGCCTGCAAGCCCGAGACCATTGACCGCGCCGAGGACCGCGAGCTGTTCAAGGAGACGATGGAGAAGCTGCATCAGCCCATCATCCCCTCCGAGGTCGTTGAGACACTGGAAGACGCTCTGGCCTGCGCCGACCGCATCGGCTACCCGGTCATCGTCCGCCCCGCCTTCACCATGGGCGGCACCGGCGGCGGCATCTGCGAGAACAAGGCAAAGCTCATTGAGATCGGCACCAACGGCCTCCGTCTTTCCCCCATCCATCAGATCCTGGTGGAAAAGTGCATTGCGGGCTGGAAAGAGATCGAGTACGAGGTCATGCGCGACCACAAGGGCAACGTCATCACCGTCTGCAACATGGAGAACCTTGACCCTGTCGGCATTCACACCGGTGACTCCGTGGTCGTGGCACCCTCCCAGACCCTGACCGACCACGAGTACCAGATGCTGCGCACCGCTGCGCTGGACATCATCACCGAGCTGGGCATTGAGGGCGGCTGCAACTGCCAGTTTGCCCTGAAGCCCGACAGCTTTGATTACGCGGTCATCGAGGTCAACCCCCGTGTGTCCCGTTCTTCCGCTTTGGCTTCCAAGGCCACCGGCTACCCCATCGCCAAGGTGGCGACCAAAATCGCCATCGGCTACACTCTGGATGAGATCACCAACGATGTCACCGGCAAGACCTGCGCCTGCTTCGAGCCTGCGCTGGACTACATCGTGGTCAAGTACCCGAAGTGGCCCTTTGATAAGTTCGTCTACGCCGACAAGTCTCTGGGTACCCAGATGATGGCCACCGGCGAGGTCATGAGCATCGGCAACAGCTTTGAGGCTGCTATGATGAAGGCCGTCTCTTCCATCGAGCTGGGCATGGACACCCTGACCCACAAGCCCTTCGAGGAGCTGAGCGACGACGAGATCGTGGACCACATGCATGTGCAGGATGCCGAGCGCGTCTTCTGCGTCTATGAGGCCCTCAAGCGCGGCATCGACCACGAGACCATTTATCGCATCACCAAGATCGACTGGTGGTTCCTCGACAAGATGCAGCATCTGGCAGACCTCGAAAAGGGTCTGGCCAAGTGCGAGGGCGTTCTGAGCGAGGCCCAATATAAGGAAGCCAAGAAGTACGGCTTCCAGGATAAGACCATCAAGCGTCTGGCCAAGGTGGACAAGCTCCCCGTGGAGAACTACCGTGCCGGCTTTAAGATGGTCGATACCTGTGCCGCTGAGTTTTCGGCCAACACCCCTTACTTCTACTCCACCTACGACGGCGACAACGAAGCCGCCGAGTTCATCGCGGAGAAGGAGGCCAAGGCCGCCGAGAAGGGCGAGCCCAGGAAAAAGAAAGTCCTCGTCTTCGGTTCCGGCCCCATCCGCATCGGTCAGGGCATCGAGTTCGACTACTGCTCTGTCCACTGCGTCTGGACCCTCAAGAAGCACGGTTGTGAGGCTATCCTCGTCAACAACAACCCCGAGACGGTCTCCACCGACTTCGACACCGGCGACCGCCTGTATTTCGACCCGCTGAACCCCGAGAGCGTGGACAACATCATCGCGACCGAGAAGCCCGACGCCTGCGTTGTTCAGTTTGGCGGTCAGACTGCCATCAAGCTGGCAAAGCATATGGACGAGATCGGTCTGCCCATTCTCGGCACCCCGGCGGATGCCATCGACGAGGCCGAAGACCGTGAGCGCTTCGATGAGCTGCTGGAGCGCTGCAACATCCCCCGCGCACCCGGCCGCACTGTCTTCAATCTGGAAGAGGCTCTGGCCGCAGCCGACGAGATCGGCCTGCCTGTTCTGATGCGTCCTTCCTACGTCCTCGGCGGTCAGAACATGATCGTGGCCTACACGAAGGCCGATGTCATCGAGTACATGGGCGTCATCACCGAGCACGTCGATATGGACCACCCCGTCCTGCTGGATAAGTACATCATGGGTACTGAGTGCGAGGTGGACGCCATCTGCGACGGCGAGAACTACCTCATCCCTGGCATCATGGAGCAGGTGGAGCGCACCGGCGTCCACTCCGGCGACTCCATCTGCGTCTACCCGGCCCAGCACCTGACTCAGGCCGAGATCGACACGATGGTGGACTACACCGGCCGCTTTGCCCGTGAGCTCCACGTCACCGGTCTGGTCAACGTCCAGTATGCGGTCTCCAACGGCAAAGTGTACGTCATCGAGGTCAACCCCCGTTCTTCCCGTACCGTGCCGTATATCTCCAAGGTCACCGGCGTCCCGATGGTCGATCTGGCCGTCCGCTGCTGCCTCGGCGAGAAGCTCACCGATATGGGCTACGGCATCGGTCTGCACCCCAACGCCCCCTATGTGGCCGTCAAGGTGCCTGTCTTCAGCTTCGAGAAGCTCCACGGCGTCGATACCCAGTTCGGCCCTGAGATGAAGTCTACCGGCGAGGTGCTGGGCATTGCCCCCAACTTCCACGACGCCCTGCTCAAGGGCCTTATCGGCGCGGGCTACACCTTCAAGACCCCCGGCCCGGCTTCCTGCTGCATCTTCACCGTGAAGGACAGCGACAAGCCTGAGTTCGTGGACATCGCCTGGAAGCTCAAGAACATGGGCTATAAGCTCTACGGCACCTCCGGCACCTGTGCATGGCTCAACAAGCACATGGTCCCCTGCAACGAGGTGCGGAATATGTCCGGCGAAGCGCCGAATATCGTGGACCTGCTGCAGAGCGGTCTGGTGGACTATGTCTTCTCCACCAGCGCCAAGGGCCGCGACCCCAAACGCGATTCCGTCCGCCTGCGCCGCAAGGCCGTGGAGCTCAGCATCCCCTGCATCACCGCCGTGGATACCGCCAACGCTCTGGTCAACTGCCTGCGCAGCGACCACAGCATGAAGGACATCCCGCTGGTGGATATTGCAACGCTGTATCATAAAAAATAATCCCGCTCTGTTACTTCGTGCGCAAAAATATACCGTTTGTGCGCAGCCCCTCGTAATGAGGGGCTGCATTTGTTATACTCAACAACGCAAAATTTGCCAAAAGACGTTACTTTTGGACGTTCCAGGAGGATATAGATACATGACTCGTTCCCAGATGATCGAAACCGTGGCACGCAAGACCGGCTTTACCGAAGCTCAGGTCGAGACCACGATGGATGCACTGTTTGACCAGATCGCCGATTGCCTGCGTGCCGACGAAAAGGTCACCATCGCTGGCTTTGGCCGCTTTGAGATGCGTCCCCGCAAGCCGAAGGCTTACACCAATCCCAAGACCAAGGTCTCCAGCCGTCTGGAGTCTACCTCTATCCCCGGCTTCAAGGCCAGTGGTCGTTTCAAGCAGAAGCTTGAGTCCGGCCGTGCTGCCAAGAGCGTCGAAGAGACTGCCTGATAGGACCTGAACCAAAAGCGCCGCATCCTTGACCCGGGATGCGGCGCTTTTTTGCTGACAGAATGCGATTTTCATGGTATACTGGGCATATCACAACGAAAAGCGGCCCTCAGAGGGCATTGCGCGGAAGAGAAAAGAAAAAGAACGGAGTAGAGGAATCCATGCTTTACAGCGAATTACAGTGCAGCGAGGCCATCCATAAGGCCGTAGAGCGGATGGGCTTTGCGGAAATGACCGAGGTGCAGGAAAAGACCATCCCCGTCATGCTGGCCGGGCGTGACGTCATCGCCAAGGCCCCTACCGGCACTGGCAAGACCTGCGCTTTCGGCATCCCGGTGGCCGAGCACATCGACCCGGCTCTCAAGGCCCCGCAGGCCGTTATTCTGGCCCCCACCCGTGAGCTGGCCCAGCAGATCGCTGAAGAACTCACAGGGCTGACCTATTTTATGCCGGAAGTGCAGGTAGTCTGCGTTTACGGCGGTGCGAATATGGAAAAGCAGGCCAAACGCCTCGCCGAGGGCTGTCAGATCGTGGTGGCGACCCCAGGCCGCCTCATGGACCACTACAAGCACCACAATATCGACCTCGACCATGTGACACAGGTGGTCCTCGACGAGGCCGACGAGATGCTGAATATGGGCTTCTATAAGGACGTGAAGCATATCATCGGCCTGATGAAGGCCCGCAAGTCCCTCTCGATGTTCTCGGCCACCATCAGCCGCGAGGTGATGGACATCGGCTGGATGTATCAGAAGGACGCCGAGGAGATCACTGTCCAGCCCAAAGAGGAGAGCCAGCCCAAGATCACCCAGTATATGCTGGAGACCTCCGGACGCAACAAACTGTCCGATCTGGCCCAGATCATCATTGGGGAGGGCTACAAGCGGGTCATGGTCTTCTGCGATACCAAATTCAATACGGCGGCTCTGGCGAACCAGCTGGCCCGTCTGGGCTTCTCTGTGGACTGCCTCCACGGCGACCTCTCCCAGAACGAGCGCAACCGCATCATGCAGAACTTCCGTGACGGTAAGCTGAATGTGCTGGTAGCCACCGATGTGGCGGCCCGCGGCATCGACGTCTCAGATGTGGATGCTGTCATCAACTACGACGTCCCCGGCGACAATGAGCATTACACCCACCGCATCGGCCGCACAGGCCGCGCAAAGAAGGAGGGCGTGAGCTATCTGTTCTATGTGCCGGAGGAAAAGAAGCGGGTACAGGAGCTGCTGCGCCTGACCCGCAACACCGACCTGTGCACCCCGGTGCACTTCGACTTCAACCATGAGCACATCGTGGTGGAGGAAAAGAAGGACAACGCCGACCGGTTCCAGATCAAGTGCTATTTTTAAAGGAAGGAGCTGCTGTACAATTTTGTGTGGCGGCTCTTTTTGCAAAAAGGCTTGACCTTCCCCTTTGTGGAAGGTGTAGAATACTCCCGTAAGGAGGGGGGCGTGACCCATGAAGATCAACGAAGTGGAAGCCGCCGTCGGCGTGACCAAAAAGAACATCCGCTTTTACGAGGAGGAGGGGCTCATCAGTCCCAGTCGGGAGCCGGGCAACGGCTACCGCAGCTACTCGCAGGCGGATGTGGAGCGTCTGCGCCGCATCAAGCTGCTGCGCAAGCTGGACGTGCCGCTGGCAGAGATCCGGGAGATGCTGGAAGGGCAGCGCACGCTGGCCGAGGGTATGAGTCAGCAGCTGGAACGTCTGCGCAGCCGCCGCGCCGACTTGGAGGAGGCAATCGGTTTCTGCACGCTGCTGCAACAGGAGAACGGCCCTCTGGAACAACTGGATGTGGAGCAGACGCTTGCGCGCTTGACCGCACGGGAAGAACAGGGAGTGACCTTTGTGAACATTGAACGTACAGACCAAAAGACCCGCCGCATCCGGGGCGCCTGCATTGGTGCTGCCCTTTTTGTGGCCATGATGGCCTTTGTAATGGCCACCATGGGCTGGGCGGTTTACACCGACCCGCAGGATGCTCCACCGCTGCCGCTGCTGGTGGTGATGTTCGGCATTCCGGCGGGCTGCATCGTGGGCATCCTGAAGGTGCTGCTGGATCGAATCGAAGAGATCGGAAAGGGAGAAGAAGATGCTTATCGTAACTATTAACGAGATCCCGGGCAAAAAGCTGGAGGCACTGGGCGTGGTGCGTGGCAGCACAGTGCAGAGCCGCAACCTTGGCCACGACATGATGGCCGGCTTCCGCACCCTTGTGGGCGGCGAGGTGACCGACTACGCCGATATGCTCACCGAGGCCCGGCAGATCGCCACCGGCCGTATGGTCAAGGACGCCGAAGCTCTGGGCGCGGATGCCATTGTCGGGATGCGATACGCTTCGGCCAGCGTCATGCAGGGCGCGGCAGAGGTCATTGCTTACGGAACGGCGGTGAAGTTTGTATGACGGCAAAAGAAAAACAGGGCTTCGGCCTTTACTTCCTGTTTGCATTTGGGCTGGCATGGCTGTGCCAGATCGGCGGGTGCATGGCACTGCTGCGGGATGGCAATGCTACAATTTATCAGGCATTGTTGGTCGTATGTATGCTCTGCCCGCTGGCGGCGACTTTGCTGGTGCAGAAGGTCTGGCTCCGCCAGCCCACAGGCATCGGCTGGAAGGTGCAGGGCAAGCGATGGTTCTGGCTGGCGGCATGGTTCGGCCCGGCGGTGCTCACCCTGCTGGGCGCGGTGCTGTATTTTGCGGTGTTCCCCTCCCGGCTGGACTTTTCCGGCAGCTGGCTGGTAGCCGCCTACGGCGGCGAGATGGACGCCCAGACCCTGCGCAGCCAGCTGGGGGTCTCCACCCTCAGTTATCTGCTGCAAAACGGGCTGTTTGCGGTGCTTCTTGCCCCAGCCATCAATATGTTCCCCGCGCTGGGCGAGGAGGTCGGCTGGCGCGGCTACATGATGCCCCGCCTGAAGGAGAGGTTCGGTCTGCTGAATGGCCGCCTGCTGGGCGGCGTTGTGTGGGGCATCTGGCATTGGCCGCTGATGCTGCTGGTGGGCTACGAATACGGCACCAATTACTTGGGCGCACCCCTGCTGGGTCTGGTGGTGTGGTGCGTGGTCTGCTTTGCCCTGAACACCCTGTTGGATATTCTCTATGAAAAAACGGAGAGCATCTGGGTGCCTGCCATTGCGCATGGAGCGTTCAATGCCATTGCAGCACTGCCGCAGGTGCTGGTCACCCCTGCAGATGCCTATTATAATGTACTGGGACCCATGCCCATTGGCCTGATTGCCGCGCTGCCGATGTTGGCAGCAGCGGTCTGGCTGACCCTGCGGGAGATGAAACAGGAAGAAAAGAACTGAATCCCAAGGCAACAGCCGCTGCACTTTTTGTGCGGCGGCTGTTTTTGCGCAGAAATGGTGGAAGAAAGGTCAAAACATCCCCTGAAACTGAGCAAAAAACTAGCGGATGTATACAAAAGCGAAAAAAGAGCAAAAAACTTGTAAAAAAGGCTTGCAAAGTGGCCCGGCGTATGGTATTATACTTGAGCGCCAAGCGCTGAGACAAAAGAATGACTTCTGAGTCCCAGCTGGAAGTAAAGCGAAAAGAACCAATAGACGTCCGAAAGTTCCGGCCAGCGCCGAGAAACTGAGAACGCTCCAAGTTCGATAAGAAACGAAAAACTTCGAAAAAAGAGCTTGACAAAAAATCACTTCTGTGATAAAATAATCAAGTCGTCAGCCGCATGGCTGAGGCGCTACAGGACCTTGAAAATTGAACAATATCGAAAAACTTGTAACGGAACCTATTTTC
>NZ_JAJEQG010000041.1 GCF_020687245.1 Faecalibacterium longum CLA-AA-H243
GTCGCCGACTTGATCAAAACGCTCTAAGAGAAATCTTGGAGCGTTTTCTTTTTGCTTTTTTCGTCCAAAGCTCTTGCCGATGAAAAAATTTCCCAGTTCCTGCATGAAAATGCCGTCCTCAATCGTATATAGGATAAAGGTGTCTGCAATGCGGCAGGAATGCCAAGGAGGACAGCATGAAGCTTTTATTCAAACAGCGTGCATTTACCTGGTTTGACAGCTATGACATTTACGACGAAAACGAAAATACGGTCTATGTCGTGAAAGGGCAGCTCTCGTGGGGACACTGCCTGAAAATATTCGACGCCAGCGAGGAGCATGAGCTGGGTACCGTGAGGGAGCAGATTTTTTCCTGGTGGCCCCAATTCGAACTTTACGAGGGGAGCGACTGCATCGGCACCCTGAAAAAAGAACCGTGGGGCTGGTTCAAACCACGGTATAATATCGACTTCAACGGCTGGCACATCGAAGGCGACTGGACGGAATGGGACTACACCATCACCGGGCCGGATGGGGAAAAGGTGGCGGCGATCTCAAAGGAGCTGCTCCACTGGACGGATACTTATGTGCTGGACATTGCAGATCCGGAGGATGCGCTGTATGTGCTGATGTTCGTGCTGGCCATCGACGCGGAAAAGTGTTCTCGGAACTAAAAAGCGGCCCTGCCGTGGAATTCTCCACATGGCAGGGCCGCTTTGGTTGAATGCCGATTAAACTTTATTCGCAAATACGATGCCGATGGTGCCGGGGCCGGAGTAGCCGCCGATGGTCGTGCCGATGTCGGTCTCAATAATGTTCTCAAACTTGCCGTATTTGCGCAGACCGGCTTTGATGGCCTCCATGCAGCCGGGTTTGGGCTGGCAGGACGAGATAAAGACCATGCTGTTGTCGATGTCGTCCCGGCCATCCAGCAGGTCGGTGATGTACTTGCCCACGCAGATGGGCAGACTGCCGCGGTACTTCCTGACGACCTTCAGCTCACCGTCGATGATGGCGAGGCTGGGTTTGATGCCCAGAATGTTGGCGCCGAACGCCAGCACGCCGGAGCAGCGCCCGCTCTTGGCCATGTAGTTGAGCTGGTTGAGCACAAAGCTCAGCTCGACCCGGTTGGCGAGGCTCTGGAGGCGCATACAGATGTTCCGGGCCGTCAGGCCATCCGCAGCCCACTTGGCGGCACGAAGGACAAGATAGCCCTGACCGGTGCAGATGTTCTCGCTGTCGATGACGGACACGTTGGCGTATTCCTGTGCGGCAAGGCAGGCGTTCTGGTAGCAGGAGGAAAGCTTGGCGCTGACCGAGATGTGGATGACGGCGTCATACTCCTTGGCAAAGGGCTCGAAGAAATCGATGTACTCCACGGGGTTTGCGGCAGCGGATTTCGGGGTCTGGCCGCCTGCATCCACATGGGCAAAGACGTCAGCCGGATGAATGGTGACGCCGTCCAGATAAGTATCGTCGCCCATCAGGATGTGCATGGGCATCAGAGAAATGTTCCATTGCCGCAGCAGCTCTTCGGACAAATCACAGGTGCTGTCGGCGGTGATCTTGATGTTCAAAAGGTGTCTCCTCTTTTCGTGCCGGGAGCAGCCGACGTCGGTGCAGGCGCTGCCGCAGCAAAATTTCCTTTATAACTATAACACAAAAATCTCAAGATCGTTATCTATTTATCCGGAGTAAAATGTAAATCTTTTATGAAGCGTCAAAAAGTATCTCGTAAAGCCTCGGATTCTGTACACAAAGCACAAAAGTGCCGGTCAATTTATAGTTCTTTCCGAAAATTCGCTCCGAAGTGTTTATTTTGTGCTCCAAAAATTATATAATACTATGTGTCACTAGAATGGATACGGTCTGCCCAGCGGCCGTTTATATTATTGGAGGTTGCTTTCTATGTTCATGTACACCGACTACACCCAGCATTTGCTGGATAATGTGAAGAAGATACACTTCATCGGCTGCGGCGGCAGCGGTATGTATCCTCTCATCCAGATCCTCTCCGCAAAGGGCTACGACATTTCGGGCAGCGATGTGCTGGACGGCAGTATCATCCGCTCCGAGCGGGAGATGGGTGTCAAGGTCACGCTGGGCCACAGCGCCGATAATGTCGTCGGTGCAGACCTGGTGGTCTACTCTGCCGCCATCGCAAAGGACAATGTGGAGCTGAATGCGGCAGCCTCCTACGGCATCACGACGGTGGAGCGCAGCGTCCTGCTGGGCTATGTGAGCCGTCTGTACAAGCAGAGCATCTGCGTCTCCGGTACCCATGGCAAGACCACGACCACCTCCATGATCACCACTGCTCTGGAGCTGGCAGGCCGCGATCCCTCTGCGGTCATCGGCGGCAAGCTGCCCCTCATCCACGGCTACGGCAAGGCCGGCAAGGGCGATGACATCGTCATCGAAGCCTGCGAGTTCTCCGAGACCTTCCTGAAGCTGACTCCCTACCTCTCCGTCGTGCTGAACATCGACAACGACCATCTGGACTACTACGGCAGCATGGGTGAGCTGAAGTTCGCCTTCAAGCGCTTTGCCCTGATGACCCAGTTCATGATCTTCGCCAACGCCGACGACAAGAACACGATGGACGTCATGTACACTCTTGACCGCCGTGTGCGCACCTTCGGCATCGACAACGACGGCGATTATCAGGCCATCAATGTGCAGGAGTATAAGCCCGGCTTCTTCGAGTTCGATTTGAAGGAGTGGAGCAAGGTGACGGGCCACATCCGTCTGGCTGTGCCGGGCCGTCACAACATCTACAATGCGCTGGCCATGTGCGCGGTCTGCCGTTTTGCGGGCCTGACCGTGGAGCAGTGCGCCGCCGCTGCCGCAAGCTTCAAGGGCGCAGGACGCCGTTTCGAGGTCTACGGTGAGTGCAACGGTGCTGTGGTGGTGGATGACTACGCTCATCACCCCACCGAGCTGCGTGCGACCCTGAACACCGCCAAGGAACTGGGCTACAAGCGCCTCATCGCCGTCCACCAGCCGTTTACATACAGCCGCACCAAGATGCTGTTCAACGACTTTGTGGATGTGCTCAAGATCCCCGATGTGGCAGTCATTACCCCCATCATGGGCAGCCGTGAGCCCAACGACCCCACCATCACCAGCGCAAAGCTGGCCGCTCAGATCCCCGGCTCGGTGCTGGTGGACAGTCTGGAGGCTGCTGCCGACTGGGTGAAGCAGAACGCCCGGGAAGGCGATCTGGTCATCACGCTGGGCTGCGGCGACATCTACAAGGCCAGCAAGATGATGGTCGCTGACAATAACAAGTAAATCCCAAAAGAGATAGCAATGCCCCTGCATCGGCTGAAATGGCTGATGCGGGGGCGTTTTATTTACGGGCAAAAAAGACCTCCGCAGTCCGTGGACGGCGGAGGTCTTGGGTAACTCAGGAGAGATTACAGATTGAAGTAGCGCTTTGCGTTGTCGAAGCAGATGCCCTTGACGATCTTCTCCAGAGCCTTCTCGTCGTTGGGATACTCGCCGTCCTCGACCCACTGACCGATGAGGTTGCAGAGGATGCGGCGGAAGTAATCGTGGCGGGTGTAGCTCAGGAAGCTGCGGCTGTCGGTCAGCATACCGACGAAGTTGCCCAGCAGGCCGAGGCTGGCCAGACGGGACATCTGCTCTTCCATGCCGATCTTGTGGTCATTGAACCACCATGCGGAGCCGTGCTGGATCTTGCCCGGGATCTCGCTGTTCTGGAAGCAGCCGAGGATGGTGCCGATCTGAGCATCATCGCCGGGGTTCAGGCTGTAGATGATGGTTTTGGGGCACTCGTCGGTGTCGTTCAGGGCGCTCAGCAGAGCTGCGATCTCGCCGCCGCAGGTAGCGGTGTTGATCATGTCGTAGCCGGTGTCGGGTCCCAGCAGGGTGTTCATCTTGCGGTTGACGCCGCGCAGGCAGTTGTAGTGGATCTGCATGGCGATGCCGAGGCGGTGATACTGCTTGCCCAGGTGGATGAGGATGTAGGTCTGATACTTCTCGGCCTCTTCCGGAGTGCAGGTCTCGCCGGCCATGACCTTCTGGTAGATGGCATTGACCTCTTCCTTAGTGGCCTCACGGTAGGGGATGTAGTCCAGACCGTGGTCAGAAGCGCGGCAGCCCATCTCGGCGAAGAACTCGATGCGGTCGGTCAGAGCGCTGGTGACGCAGTTGATGCAGGCCAGCTTCTCCTTGCCGACAGCAGCGGCCAGCTTGCCCATGTACTCAGCAAAGCCGGGCTTGTTGATGTTGAGGGCCTTGTCGGGGCGGAAGGAAGGAGCCACGGTGAACTTGATGGTGGGGTCTTCCTTGATCTTCTTGTGCCACTCGAGGCTGTCGATGGGGTCATCGGTGGTGCCGATGAAGGCCACGTTGCTCTGCTCGATGAGGCCGCGGACGGTCAGCTTGGGGTCGTGCTGGAGCTTGTCGTTGCACAGGTTCCAGACTTCCTCAGCGGTGTCGCCGTTCAGCACGCCGTCGTAGCCGAAGAAGGTGTGCAGCTCCAGATTGGTCCAGTGGTACATCGGGTTGCCGATGGCCATGGGCAGAGCCTCAGCGAACTTCTGGAAGCGCTCGCGGTCAGGCTTGTCGCCGGTGATGTACTCCTCAGGCACGCCGTTGGAGCGCATGACGCGCCACTTGTAGTGGTCGCCGAAGTAGCTGCCGTCCGGGTTGCGGCCGCCCAGCCAGACCTGAGCGATGTTGTCGAAGCGGCGGTTCTCGTAGATCTCACGGGGAGGAATGTGGCAGTGGTAATCGCAGATGGGCATATCCTCAGCGTAAGCGTGATACAGGTGCTGTGCGGTGGGCGACTGGAGCATGAACTCCTTATCCATAAATGCTTTCATGGTCAGAACTCCTTTTTTCAATGGTCATGACAGTTTGAAACATTCTTATAGTAGGGCATCGGCCTGTTCCGTGCAAACAGGCCATTCCTGCTTTTAGTATACCGGAAAATGCCGATGTATACAACTGAAAAACTGCCCAAAAATCTCGTGCGGACTTGTACAATTCGCTGGTTTTTATAAAAATGACCCCTTTCCCGGCAAAAAACTGTTGAGAAGCACTTGACTTATTTGTATACAACAGCATAAAATAGAGGCAGAGAAGGGCGCGGCTCAGGCTGCCCCCCGTGAAAGGCAAAGCAATCTGATAAAAGGAGACACTCAAATGGAAACTTTGAATTACAAGGTCCTGGAAAGCACCGGCTACAACGGTTATATCCTCAAGGACGCACCCGTCAAGGTGATGCAGTTCGGTGAGGGCAACTTCCTGCGCGCATTCGTGGATTACTTCTTTGATATTGCCAACGAGAAGGCTGGCTACAACGGCAAGGTCAAGCTCGTCCAGCCCATCGCAAACTTCCCCCAGATGGCTGACTGGATCAACGAGCAGGAGGGTCTGTACACTCTGTACCTGCGCGGCAGCGAGAAGGGCCAGAAGGTCGATGCAAAGCGCGTCATCTCCTGTGTGCATGACTGCGTCTGCCCCTACTCCGAGGGCAAGTGGGACGAAGTGCTGGCTCTGGCCCGCTCTGAGGACCTGGAGATCGTCGTCTCCAACACCACTGAGGCCGGCATCGCCTACACGCAGGGCGACAGCCAGTTTGACCAGGTGCCTCCCAACAGCTTCCCTGCAAAGCTGACCCGCGTACTCTATGAGCGTTACACCGCCTTCAAGGGCGCTGCTGACAAGGGTCTGATCATCCTCTCCTGCGAGCTCATCGACAACAACGGCAAGGAGCTGCAGAAGTGCTGCAACAACTACGCGAAGGACTGGAACCTCGACGCTGCCTTCATCGACTGGATGAACAACGCCAACACCTTCTGCTCCACTCTGGTGGACCGCATCGTCCCGGGCCGCATCCGTGACCCGAAGGAGATGGCTGCTCTGGAAGAGGCCAACGGCTACACCGATAAGGCTCTGGATGTCGGCGAAGTCTTCGGCGTCTGGGTCATCGAAGGCCCCGATGGTCTGGAGGACAAGCTGCCGTTCAAGAAGGCCGGCGTCAACGTCATGGTCGTCCCCGATGTCACCCCCTACAAGAAGCGCAAGGTCCGCATCCTGAACGGTGCTCACACCGGTTTCGTTCTGGGCGCATATCTGGCCGGCTTCGACATCGTGCGTGACTGCATGCACAACGACACCATCCGCGGCTTCATGAACAAGATGCTGCACGAGGAAGTCATCCCCACCCTGCCTCTGGACAAGAAGGACCTCGAGGAGTTCGCTTCTGCTGTGCAGGACCGCTTCAACAACCCGTTCATCAACCACGAGCTGATGAGCATCTCCCTGAACTCCACCTCCAAGTGGAAGGCCCGCAACATGCCTTCCTTCCTGACTTATATCGAGGAGCAGAAGAAGCTGCCCAAGTGCCTGACCATGTCTCTGGCTGCTTATATCGCTTTCTACTCCAACGACATTCAGGAGCGCACTGCTGACGGCCTCATCTGCAAGCGCCCGGCGGGCAACACCTACAAGATCCAGGATGACGCATGGGCTCTGGACTTCTACTATGCACACAAGGACGACACCGCTGCTCAGCTGGTGAACGCCGTTCTGACCAACACCCAGATGTGGGATCAGGACCTGACCAAGATCGAGGGCCTCGAGGCCGCTGTTCTGGCAGACCTGGAGCTCATCCGCACCGAGGGTGCCGAGGCTGCTTACAAGAGCTGCCTGTAAGCTGAAAATTTGCACAAAAGGGCTGCTGCTTTGGGCAGCAGCCCTTTTGGCTTAGAAGATGGTTTCGTAAGCAGGGTGCGCCGAACGACGAGAATTTTTGCCCGCAGACAAGGCGGTTTTCCGCAGCAATCCTCGGCGGATTGCAAGGGAAAGCAACGCAGTATGCGAGCAAAAAAGGCCGTTCGGGCGGTGTGCAATGCTTATGAAAACAGCTTCTCATGAAAGAGTAGGAGAAAAACTATGCCGCAGGCGATCCATATCAGCCCCATCGACAACGTCGTTGTCGCTCTGCATCCCATTGCCAAGGGTACCCTCGTCGAGGTGGACGGCCTTGCCGTTACCGCGCTGGAGGACATCCCTCAGGGCCATAAGATGGCTGTCAAGCCCATCAAGAACGGCGAGAACGTCATCAAGTATGGCTTCCCCATCGGCCACGCCACCGCCGACGCTGAGCCGGGTACCTGGATGCACACCCACAATGTCCACACCAACCTCTCCGGTGAGGTAGAATACAGCTATAACCCCTCCCCCGATCTGGCCCCGCTGCCCAAGGTGGAGCCCGAGACCTTCATGGGCTTCCGCCGCAAGGATGGCCGCGCCGCCATCCGCAACGAGATCTGGATCATCCCCACCGTCGGCTGTGTCAACGACATCGCCAAGAAGATGGTGGCCGACAATCAGGACCTCGTCACCGGTACCATCGAGGGCCTCTACACCTTCACCCACCCCTTCGGCTGCAGCCAGACCGGTCATGACCATGCGCAGACCCGCAAGCTGCTGGCCGCTCTGGTCCGCCACCCCAATGCCGCTGCCGTTCTGGTGCTGCATCTGGGCTGCGAGAACCTGCAGCACGACCAGTTCGTGGAAGAGCTGGGCGAGTATGACCACGACCGCGTGAAGTTCCTGACCTGCCAGGACGTGGACGACGAGTTCACCGCTGCCCGCGACATCCTGAAGGAGCTGGCTGCTTACGCCGGCCAGTTCAAGCGTGAGCCCATCCCCGTGAGTGAGCTGGTGGTCGGCATGAAGTGCGGCGGCTCTGACGGCCTGTCCGGCATCACTGCCAACCCCACCATCGGCCGCTTCTCCGATATGATGGGCCAGCGGGGCGGCTCCACCGTCCTGACCGAGGTGCCGGAGATGTTCGGCGCCGAGGGCTTCCTGATGGACCGCTGCATCGACCGCGATGTCTTCGTCAAGGCCGAGCACATGATCAACGGCTTCAAAGAGTACTTCATCAGCCACAATGAGGTCGTTTACGACAATCCCTCTCCGGGCAACAAGCAGGGCGGCATCACCACGCTGGAAGACAAGAGCTGCGGCTGCGTCCAGAAGGGCGGCACCGCCCCCATCATGGACGTCATCGGCTACGGCGACCCCGTCGTCACCAAGGGCCTGAATATGCTCTACGGCCCCGGCAATGACCTCGTGTCCGCCACTGCCATGACCGCCGCAGGCGCACACCTCATCCTCTTTTCCACTGGCCGCGGCACGCCGTTCTCCGCTCCGGCTCCCACCCTGAAGATCTCTACCAACACCCCGCTGGCAGAGAAGAAGTCGGGCTGGATCGACTTCAACACCGGCGTTATCGCAGACGGCGAAAAGACCATCGACGAGGCCGCAAAAGACCTGCTGGATCTGGTCATCCGCGTTGCCAGCGGTGAGCAGACCAAGGCCGAGAAGCACGGCTTCCGCGAGATCTCCATCTTCAAGGACGGCGTCGTGCTGTAACTGCGATTCGCGTATTTTTAATACGTTGGCAACAGCCGCGAATCGCGTGTCACAAAACAGCCGCCTTTGAAAGGGTCTGGAGTGTATCTTTGTGACCAAAATAAAGGCTGCTGTACGCACTTTTTGCGATACGGCGGCCTTTTTGTGCATTGCGAAAGGAGAATTTTATGAGAATAGGGGCCAATGGAGCAATGTTTTTTGCACTGCTTGTTTATGCAGCGATCATCTGCATCGCGGTCCGCATCATCAAATACTTCATCCGCTACGGCATTGATTACTATTTTGAAAAACTGGCGGAATACCAGAAAAAACAGAAACATACGGAGGACTGAAATTTATGAACCAGATCACCACCCAGTACGTCACCGAGAACGGTGCATGCTATGAGCAGTACGTCATCACCGACCCTGCCGCAAAGACCAGCCTGACCATCACCCCCGAGCGCGGCGGTATGATCACCGGCTTCACCCTCGACGGCGACGAGTACATCTGGACCCGCCGCCCCAACTTCTCCGAGTGCAACCGCCCCCGCTTCGGTGTGCCGGTGCTCTTCCCCAGCTGCGGCAACCCCGACGGCGGCGTCCACAACTTTGACGGCAAGGCTTACCCCATGGAGACCCATGGCTTCGCGGACCTGTGCGCATGGGACGTGGAGAGCGTCGGCCCCGACGGCGTGACGCTGGCTCTGGAATCCACCCCGCTGACCAAGTTCCTCTACCCGTTCGACTTCACCCTGCTGGTGAACTACAACCTCGAGGGCAACAAGGCCGCCATCAGCCTGACCGTCATCAACGAGGGCGACAAGCCGATGCCCTTCAGCTTCGGCTACCACCCCTACTTCATGGCTTCCGCTCTGGAGAACGTGGACTTCGACATCAAGTGCGCCACCTGCTCCGAGAACGCCAAGGGTGAGCAGCCCGCCGCTCCCGAGAAGATCACCCTCACCCGCAAGGAGGGCGCAGACAACACCATCCGTCTGATGACCGGTGTTCAGTTCCCCATGACCTTCACCGACAAGGGCAACGGCCACAAGGTCACTGTGGATGCTGACGAGACCTTCGACAAGGGCGTGCTCTGGCAGCAGGATGCCGAGAACTTCGTCTGCATGGAGCCCTGGAACGGCTGGGCCAACAGTGTCAACGAAGAGGGTAAGCACGAGGTGCTGGACGTCGATGAGGCCATGACCAGCGAGTGGAGCATCACCATCGAGAAGGTCTGAGCTTCTGAACCATAACGCATAACAAAACGCCGCACAGCGATTTTTGAGACGCTGTGCGGCGTTTTTGTGTTGTGCCAGATTCAGATGTGGTAATCCACCGGGCGGACCGTCCCTTCCGTGAAATACTCGGGGTGGCGCTGGCGGGCCTGCTCCACCGAGAGCTTGTAGCGGTTGAGGTGGTCGCTGAGGGCGCGGCTGAGGTCTTCTTCGGAGCCGCGCAGGACGGCTTCGAGGATGCGGGTGTGGGCCGCGCAGACGGATTTGTTCTCCTCGGTCTGCAGGCTGAACTTGCGCAGCCGCTCGATGTGCTGGAAGGTGGAGAGCATATGGTCGAAGTGCTCCTCCATGCCGCAGAGCTGGAAGGCCCGGCGGTGGAAGGCATTGTCGAGGTCAAGCATCCGGGTCTCCCGGTTTTCGGCGTCGGGGTCGCGCTCCAGCTGGCGGTAGCTCTCGAGATTGAGCCGGTAGGCGGCTTCCTGCTCGGCAGTCAGACGGCCCCGGATGCGGTTCAGGATCTCTTTTTCCAGCGTGAAGCGGGCGAACTGCTCCATCTCCATCAGCTTGAGGTCGATGGGGGCCACGTGGGTGCCGCTCTGGGGCTTGATGACCACCATGTGGGCAATGTTCAGCATGATGAGGGCTTCCCGCATGGGGGTGCGGCTGATGCCCAGCTCCTGGGCCAGCTCCCGGTCGTTCAGCTCGTCGCCGGGCTTGAGGTCCATGGTGATGATGCGGCTGCGGATGGTCTCATAGGCGACCTCCCGTGCGCTTCGTGATGCCATTGCAGTCACGCTCCTTCTGAAACGGGCAATGCCCGGAAATGTGATATATCAGCTACCACCATTGTAACCGCGGGCATCAGCGCCGTCAAGAGCAGCGGCAACAAAAAACTGTATATTTTACCAAAAAGTTCAACGCTTCCGGGGACGGAGATAGAGCACCGGCACCCAGATGAATGCCACGGCCAGCCCGCAGAAGACGTCGATGATGGAGTGCTGCTTGGTAAAGACGGTGGACGCGCAGATGAGCGCCGCCCAGCCGAAGGCCAGCACTTTGAGCCACGGGCGGTCTTTCGCCAGCGTGCTGCCCGAGAAGGCGATGGCCATACAGGCCGAGCTCTGGCAGTGGATGGAGGGGCAGACGTTCACCGAAGCGTCGGCTTTCCAGATGAGCTGCATCAGAGTCATGGCGATGTTGCTGCGGCCCACTTCTTCCACCGTGGGGCGGATGTCGAGGCCGTTGGGCAGCACCATATAGAGGATGAGGCAGAAGGTCATGCCTGAGAACATCATGAGGCACAGCTTATCATAGCTGGCGGTGTCGAACCACCAGAGCAGTGCCGTGACGCCCGCCAGCAGGAAGAACCAGCTGCCGTAAGGAAAGATGAACCACTCGTTGAAGGGGATGAAGTCGTCCAGCGGGCTGTGGATGATATAGTTCGGGTCGGTGACGGTGAGGTCCAGCCAGAAGAACCAGATGAGGTAGACCACCCAGTACAGCTGATACCACAGGTGGGGCCGTGCGCGAAAAAGAGAAGTTTTCATGGAGAGCTCCTTATTTTTATCATACGATGATACATTTTACCACACTTGTCCGACTTGCGCAAATCCATTTGCTGTTATAGAATAAAGACAGCCTGTCCCGGCGGAGTGCCGGGGCAGAAAACGTGTACTTACAAGCGCAAAGGAGCTTTCATGTCTACTTCATCTCACTCCATCCTTCTTGCGGCCCTCGATCTGGACGGCACCCTGCTCAACAGCAACGGCGAAGTCTCGCCCTACACGCAGAAGGTGCTGTCCGAGGCGTCTGACCGGGGCGTCGTGGTCATCCCGGCTACAGGCCGCCCGCTGGCCAGCCTGCCGCCGGTAGTGGCGAAACAGCCCTGGGTGCATTATGCTCTCACCTCCAACGGTGCGGCGGTCTGGGATCTCGGCGGCGACCCGCTGGGCTGTGTCTACAGCCGGTATGCCAACGCCGCAGAGCATGAGACGAGCCAGCCGGAGTGCATCGTCCGGCGGTGCTTCCCGGTGGAAAAGGCCCGGGAGGTCTACGAGGCGTTCCACGGCCTGCCCGGCGGGCTGAACATCTTCAGCGACGGGCGCGCTCTCCGCGACACGGTGCAGCAGCGCTTTTTCGACGAGCGGTTCGCCCGTCTGGCGGCGGTGAAGGGGACAGAGGCCATCCAGCCCAACGATGGCCGCTTCACCATCCTGCGGGACCAGAGTGAGTGGATGAGCCGCCACGCCCACGAGGTGGAGAAGTTCTGCATGTTCTTTCACTCGGTGAAAGAGGCGCAGCAGTATCTGCCCCGCTTTACGGCCATCGAGGGCGTCGAGGTGGTGCAGGGGTCGCCGGACAACATCGAAGTCACCGCCGCCGGAGTAAACAAGGGCGAGAGTCTGCTGGCGCTGGCCGACCATCTGGGCATCCCCCGCGAGGCCACGCTGGCTGTGGGTGACAGCGAGAATGACCGTGCCATGCTGGAAAAGGCAGGCGTCGCCGCCGTGATGGCAAACGGCATGGAGCACATCCGAAAATTGGCCGACATCGTCAGCGAAAACGACAACGACCACGACGGTGTGGCCGAGATTTTTGCCCGTCTGGGGCTCTGAGAGGCACAGCTTCGGCGTTTTTGTGCAATGTATACAAGCTCTTATGCAAAACATTGTGCTTGTTGAGCATTACCAAACGGCCCGCTCTCGTTTATACTAAAGATACGAATATGCGGTGGGGAAGGTATGCCCATCGGGGCCCTCAGCCGCAGGAGTTCATGCAAATGTTAAAAAGGAGAAATGCGTTATGAATCCCATCGTAGAAAAGGTCTATCAGATCGGCATTATCCCTGTTATTGCTTTTAACAGCGTAGACGAGGCCCTGCCCCTGTGCAAGGCTCTGACTGAGGGCGGTCTGCCCGCAGCTGAGGTCACCTTCCGCACCGCTTGTGCGGAGGAGTGCATCCGCAAGATCCACGAGGAGATGCCCGAGATGCTGCTGGGCGCCGGCACTGTCCTGACCTGCGAGCAGGCTGACCGCGCTATGGCTGCTGGTGCTTCCTTCATCGTTGCTCCCGGCTTCGACCCCGAGGTCTGCAAGCACGTCATCGACAAGGGCGGCGTCATGATGCCCGGCACCGCTTCCGCAGGCGAGATGCAGCAGGCTATGAACATGGGCTGCGAGGCTCTGAAGTTCTTCCCCGCTGAGGCAAACGGCGGTGTTGGTATGCTGAAGAACATCGGCGCTGCCCTGAAGGGCGCTCGCTGGATGTGCACCGGCGGTGTCAACGCCAAGAACGTCAACGACTACCTGGGCTATGACCAGATCTTCGCTGTCGGCGGCACCTGGATGTGCAAGAGCGACGTCATCAAGGCCGGCGACTGGGCAAAGATCACCGCTCAGAGCAAGGAAGCTGTTGACACCATGCTGGGCCTGCACCTCATCCACGTCGGCATCAACACCGGCAACGAGGAAGAGGCTGCCAAGATCGCAGGTCTCATCTCCACCATGCTGAACATGAAGGTCACTCCGGGCAACTCCAGCATCTTCGTGGGCAACAAGGAGTTTGAGATCATGAAGAAGCCGGGCCGCGGCACCAACGGCCACATCGCCATCGGCTGCAACAACGTCGATCGCGCTATCTACCACCTGTCTCAGCGCGGCGTGAAGTTCGACCTCGACAGCAAGAATGTCAAGAACGGCAAGACCGTCGCCTGCTACATGGAGGGCGAGATCGCCGGCTTCGCATTCCACCTGGTTCAGGCCTGAGTCTGAATTTTCCGTCAAGACCCGCCGCGGCGGGATCATCCGATGATACAAACATAAAGGAGAAACACTATGAAAGTCGTTACCTTTGGCGAGCTGATGGTTCGTCTGCAGCCCTTCAACTACGAGCGCTTCGTTCAGGCCAACAGCCTGGAGTTCACCTTCGGCGGCGGCGAGGCTAACGTCGCTGTCTCTCTGGCCAACTACGGCCTGGACGCAGCTTTCGTCACCAAGCTGCCCGCACACGCTATCGGCCAGGCCGCTGTCAACAGCCTGCGCCGCTACGGCGTCGATACCAGCATGATCACCCGCGGCGGTGACCGTGTCGGCATCTACTACAACGAGAAGGGCGCTTCTCAGCGCGGCTCTGTCTGCATCTACGACCGTGCCAACAGCGCGATCCAGCTGGCTCAGCCTTCCGATTTCGACTGGGATAAGATCTTCGAGGGTGTCGATTGGTTCCACTTCACCGGCATCACCCCGGCTCTGGGCGCAAATGTCGTCGAGATCTGCCTGGAGGCCTGCAAGGCTGCTAAGGCTCACGGCGTGAAGATCAGCTGCGACCTGAACTACCGCGGCAAGCTGTGGACCCGTGACCAGGCTCGTGAGGCTATGACCAAGCTGTGCGAGTACGTTGATGTCTGCATCTCCAACGAGGAGGACGCTAAGGACGTGTTCGGCATCGAGGCTGAGGCTACCGACATCTACGGCGGCAAGCTGAACGCTGAGGGCTACAAGAGCGTTGCCAAGCAGCTGGCTGACAAGTTCCACTTCGAGAAGGTCGCTATCACCCTGCGTGAGAGCCACAACGCTTCCGAGAACGGCTGGAGCGCTATGCTGTACGATGTCGCTTCCAACGAGTACTGCTTCTCCAAGAAGTACGAGCTGAAGATCATCGACCGCGTTGGCGGCGGTGACTCCTTCGGCGGCGGCCTGATCTACGCTCTGCTGAACGGCAAGAGCACTCAGGATGCTGTTGAGTTCGCTGTTGCTGCTTCTGCTCTGAAGCACACCATCGAGGGCGACTACAACATGATGACTGTCTCCGAGGTCGAGAAGCTGGCTGGCGGCGACGGTTCCGGCCGTATCCAGCGCTAAGCAGGAAAGGAGATCCGCTATGGATATCCGTTATTCCTGCAACCAGAAAGACTTCAAGCGCTACACCACCGAGGAGATGCGCGACGAGATGCTCATCACCGGCCTGTACAAGGCGGATGAAGTCGTGGCTGTCTACAGCCATGTGGACCGCATGGTCACGCTGGGCTGTATGCCTGTCCACGAGACGGTCTCCATCGACAAGGGCATCGACGTCTGGGCCAACTTTGGCACCCACTATTTCCTCGAGCGCCGCGAGATCGGTATGTTCAACATCGGCAAGGACTCCACGGGCATCGTGGTGGCCGACGGTGTGAAGTACGAGCTGGGCTATAAGGACTGCCTGTATATCACCCAGGGTACCAAGGAAGTTACGTTTGCTTCCGCAGACCCCGAGCATCCGGCAAAGTTCTATATGGTCTCCGCTCCGGCACATTGCTCTTACGAGACCCGCCTCATCAAGATGGCTGATGCAAATCACCGTCCTCTGGGCAGCGTCGAAACCTGCAATAAGCGCACCATCAATCAGTTCATCCACCCCGACGTGCTCAAGACCTGCCAGCTGAGCATGGGCATGACCGAGCTGGAGCCCGGCTCCAACTGGAACACCATGCCCAGCCACACGCATGAGCGCCGGATGGAGATCTACACCTACTTTGAACTGCCCGAGGGGCAGGTGGTGTTCCACATGTGCGGCGAGCCCACGCAGACCCGCCACATCGTGATGCACAACGAGGACGCTGTCATCAGCCCCTCCTGGAGCATCCACAGCGGCGTAGGCACTTCCAATTACACCTTTATCTGGGCAATGGGCGGCGAGAACATGGAGTTTGACGACATGGACAACATCGCTACCACTGACCTGCGCTAAACAAGTACACCATACAACGCCCCGCATCGGGAGACCGATGCGGGGCGTTTTGCTAAATATTTAACTTTGACGGAGGAATATAATGGATTTATCGGCTTTCGATTTGAAGGGCAAGGTCGCCCTCGTCACCGGCGGTGCGCACGGCATCGGCTTCTCCATCGCAGAGGGTATGGCCAAGTGCGGTGCCACCATCTGCTTCAACTGCTCTTCCGAGGCCAGCCTTGAGAAGGGAATGGCTGCTTATAAAGCCGCCGGCATTGACGCTCACGGCTATGCCGCAGACGTCTCCGATGAGGACGCCGTCAACGCGATGGTGGCGAAGATCAAGGCCGAGGTCGGCCCGGTGGACATCCTGGTCAACAACGCCGGCCTGATGAAGCGGGTGCCGATGGTCGAGATGAGCCACGCCGACTTCATGCGGGTCATCGACGTCCATGTGGGCGGTGCGTTCAACTGCTCCAAGGCTGTCCTGCCTGATATGATGGAAAAGCGCGAGGGCAAGATCATCAACATCTGCTCCATGATGAGCGAGCTGGGCCGCGAGACCGTCTCTGCCTACGCCGCCGCAAAGGGCGCCCTCAAGATGCTGACCAAGAACATCGCCTCCGAGTACGGCGAGTACAACATCCAGTGCAACGGCATGGGTCCGGGCTATATCGCCACCGCCCAGACCGCCCCGCTGCGTGAGGTCCAGCCCGACGGCAGCCGTCACCCCTTCGACCAGTTCATCACCGCCAAGACCCCGGCGGGCCGCTGGGGCGACCCGGAAGATATGGTCGGCCCCTGCGTCTTCCTGGCCTCCCACGCCTCCGACTTCGTGAACGGTCAGATTTTGTACGCCGACGGCGGCATCCTCGCCTATATCGGCCGACAGCCTAAGTAAATCAGACAGCAGAAAAGCCCTGCGGCGTGCCGCAGGGCTTTTGTCGTATCATCTTTGTGCACTCAGGCCATATTGCGATGGGACTGTATCCATGAGCCACCGCTGCCGTTTCCGACGGCAGTGTTGTAGACCACGTTTTTCAGTTCCTTGACCATGGAAGCCTTGGAACTCTCGTAGGCCTTTTGTGCATTGTCAGCGAGGGACTGGTCGCGGCCATTCTCCCGCAGGCAGGTGCGCATCTCCGACAGCAGCGCATTGAATTCCTTGTCGCAGGCGCTCTGCATGGAGGTCAGCTTGCCGCCCTTGGAAACAACGATGGAGACTTTCAGGCCGAGGCTGTGCTTTTCGGCGGGGTACTCCATGTACTCATCGTAGGCGTCGCAGATGACAGAATAGAGTTGCGACTGGAACTTCTTCTGCAGCTTTTCCATCTGAAGAAGATACTGTGCAAGCTGTGCGTCACACTCGTTCTGAGGGGTGGGAGCGGAAGAGGAAGACGAGGAAGCAGCCGGATGGGAGGCAGTCGGCTCCTGTGCAGCAGTCTGCCTGGTGGAGGATGCCTCGGATGCCGCCTTGGAGGAAGAAGCTGCACTGGAAGAGTTGTTGTCAGCAGAAGTGCTGGATGCAGAGGCGCTTTCGGCGGCCTCTTCAGAAGCAACGGCCTCCTCAGAAGCAGCGGTTTCTTCCGAGGCGGCCTTTTCCTCTGCGACGAGCTCGATGACAGAGGCAAATTCACTGTTGCTGGTGTCGGTCAAGAGCTGGTCCCATGCGTCGGCGCTCTCGGATGCGGCTTCGGACGAACTGGATACGTCAGAAGGCTCGGCAGCGATGGACACAGAGCGGAACATATCGAGTACGGAGACGGCAGGGATCGCAACTGCAACGGCAACACACATCCCGACTGCCGCAGCGATGCGGGAAATCAATTTTTTCTTCATAGAATAACTCCTGTTTCAGAGGATCGGGTCGAAATGACTGATGATAAGGATACCATCCCTGAAAAAGGAAATCAATAGATAAAACGTGAAACTTTTGGATATTTTAGAGGGAATCAAACAAGCGGGGATGCTGTGTTTTGCAGCATTCCCGCTTGTTGTCTCAGATAATGATGCCGTCGCAGTGGTCGAGCTCGTGCTGGATGATCTCTGCTGTCCAGCCTGAGAAGGTCTTGATGCGGGGCTGGAACTTTTCGTTCTGCCACTGCACCTTGATGGTCTGCCAGCGTTTGGTCTTTCGGGTGCCGGTGAGGGAGAGACAGCCCTCCTCCGTCTCATACGGCCCGGACTTTTTGAGGATGACCGGGTTGAACATGACGAGATAGCCGTCCTCACTCTCGAATGCGATGATGCGTTTAGCGACGCCTATCATGTTCGCTGCCATGCCGACGCAGCCGTCTTTGTGGGCGATGAGCGTTTCCAGCAGGTCCTGCGCGATGGGCAGGTCTTCCGGCAGGGCAGGCGCGGCTTTTCGGGCGAGAAAAAGCTCGTCTTTGCAGATGTCACGAATCATATTATTTCAGCTTCTCAAGAATTTCGTCGGCGCTCACACCGCTGGCGAGGAGCTTTTTCAGCACATCCTCGGCTTCGGCCTTCTTGGATGCCTCGGCGGCTTTCTGGGCGGCAGCGGCCTGTCTGGCTTCCAGCTTGGCTACTTCTTTGTCGAGCTTCTTGACAGAGGCCTTTTTGGCTTTCAGGTCGGCGTTCAGCGACTTGACGTCGGTCTTCAGCTCTTCGATGCTGGCAGCCACTTTCAGGATCTCAGCTTCCACGGCGGCTTTCTCTTCCTGCTTTGCTGCGATTTGTGCGGCGAAGTCGGCGGTCACTTTAGTGGTCTTGACTTTATTCTTGCTTCCTTTGGGTCTGGGCATGGCGGGATACCTCCTGATTTTGGTTAGTTTGTGAGATAAGTATATCACACTTTTTATGTGCATTCCAGTCGGCTTTTAAGCAAAAATACAGAACAAAAAACCGCAAAAAGCGCAGATGTTCCTGCAGCTCTTCACGGTTTTTCCTTTTATCGGAGTGGCGAGACTCGAACTCGCGGCCTCCTGCTCCCAAAGCAGGCGCGCTACCAACTGCGCAACACCCCGGCGGTGATACTTAGATAGTATACCTTTTTTTGGACGCGGAGTCAATCCCGGGGGTGGAAAAATCAGGACTTGGTGCCGCAGCAGCCGCAGCCCTCTTTGACGGCGGGCAGGCTCTGGGCCAGCTGCTCGAGGGTGACGCTGTCGATGTATTGGTTGATCACATCGTCCAGCCCGGCCCAGAAAGGCAGAGTGAAGCACTGGTCAGACATGGGGCATTCGTTGGTCTCGCTGCCGAGGCAGGGGATGGGGGCAACGCTGCCCTCAATGGCGCGCAGGATCTCACCGGCGGTGTAGTCGGCGGGGGCTTTGGTCAGGCGGTAGCCGCCCTGACTGCCGCGCTCACTCTTGACGAGGCCTACGCGGGCCAGCGGGGTGACGATCTGCTCCAGATATTTCAGGCTCAGCTGCTGGCGCTCGCTGATCTCCTTCAGCGAGACGGTAGAACCCGGGGCGTAGCGGGCCAGCTCGGCCATCAGCCGCAGCGCATAGCGGCTCTTGGTGGAAAATTTCATAGCGGTTCTCTCCTTGCTTGCCTTCCAGTATACCACGACTACCCGCTTTTGGAAAGTGAAAAAACCTGCCTTTTGCTCCGGACGCGGAAATATCGAAAAGTCATCTTGCTAGAACAAAAAATATCTGTTATCATAAGATGATGCAACAAGAGATATAAGGAGAGACACTTATGATACAGAAGATCGAGCCCGCAGCCGCCATCCGTCTGCTGGACGCGAAAAAGGCACAGGCTGTGGACGTGCGGGAGCCGGACGAGTACGCAGTGGGCCATATCCCGGGCG
This sequence comes from Faecalibacterium longum CLA-AA-H243, assembly GCF_020687245.1. GTDB lineage: Bacteria > Bacillota > Clostridia > Oscillospirales > Ruminococcaceae > Faecalibacterium > Faecalibacterium longum. The sequence goes on from NZ_JAJEQG010000041.1 coordinate 19,111, forward strand.
CAAAGCTGCTGCCGCTGGGTGAGGTGATGAGCCGCGCTGCCGAGGTGCTGCCCGACAAGGACGCACCCTGGCTGGTCTACTGCCGCACCGGCCGCCGCAGCGCTGATGCCGTCCAGAAGCTGGATGCGCTGGGCTATACCAATATCTACGACCTCGGCGGCATCCTCAGCTGGCCCTATGAAATCGAAGGGGACTTTGAGGGGCATTTCTAATGTGACGGAGAGCGTTTTCTCGCGCCGGTGGCGCGGGGGTAGAGCGCTTTTTCGCTGGGCTAAGTTCTCTTTTGCGTGCCAAAAGAGAACCAGAAAAGCACCAGCGATTTCGACGCGCTGGATCCGACGGGTTGCGGTACCCAGCGTCCACTTCGTGCCTTGGGCGGCACTCGTGTCCTGCTGACCGCGGCCCCAACAGCTCCTCCCTGTTTCCGCCGCAGGCGGCGGTCGTCGCCGTTGCAAGAAAGGGGCTGCTCGCCCCTTTCAGACCCCAAAGGGGAAGTCGAAGCCCAAAAATGCTAGCCGCTTCGCTAAACGCATTTTTTGGGCTTCTCCGGTTTACGGCTCCGCCGATGGTGTTACGCTTTCGCAGAACTTTACGTTCAGCAAGGGCGTAAAGTCTGCTGCGAAGCAGCAAATTGGAGAAACGAGAAAAAAGCGTTAAGCGCAGCGACTAGCTTTTTTCCGTTTCGACCTCATCTTCGGAATCGTTAAGGGCGAGCAGCCCTTAACTCGTTGCGGGGAGAGTGGAGTCCAGAGGTAGGG
>NZ_JAJEQG010000042.1 GCF_020687245.1 Faecalibacterium longum CLA-AA-H243
TTTTTGTACCCAAAACCATCAAACAAACAAAATGGAGGAACGTATATGGAATTTTTCAATCAGGCAATCGACATTCTCAAAATTCTGGTTATGGCTCTTGGTGCCGGTCTGGCGGTATGGGGCGTCATCAACCTTCTGGAAGGTTACGGGTCGGACAACCCTGCGGCAAAATCACAGGGCATTAAGCAGCTCATGGCTGGCGGCGGTGTCGTTCTAATCGGTCTTCAGCTTATCCCTCTGCTGTCTGGCCTGTTCAGCTAAGTGTCACCCGTTGTCCCTTTTCCAGAAAAGGAGCTGATGTATGGACTTTATCATCGACGCAATCGTTGAATGGCTGAAAGGTCTGCTCGTCGATGGTATCATGGGAAATCTGGACGGCCTTTTCGATAACGTCAATCAGAGCGTTGGCGAGATCGCCACACAGGTAGGCACGACCCCGGCGGACTGGAACGCCGGGGTCTTTTCCATGATACGACAGATCTCCGAAACTGCCATTCTGCCAATCGCTGGGGTCATCCTCACTTTTGTTATGACCTATGAACTGATACAGATGCTCATAGAACGCAACAACCTCCATGAAGTTGACACATGGATGTTTTTTAAGTGGGTGTTCAAAACCTTTGTGGCTGTGATGATCCTGACGAACACCTTCAATATCGTGCTGGCGGTCTTTGATGTGAGCCAGCATGTGATACAGCAGTCAGCGGGCATTATCCAGAACGGGACAGAGATCACGCCGGATGTGCTGGACAGTTTGCGGACAGAGCTTGAGGTGATGGAGTTAGGTCCTCTGTTCGGACTCTGGCTACAATCCTTCCTGATCCAGCTTACCATGATTGCCTTAAACATCGTGATCTTCGTCATCGTATATGGCCGTATGATTGAAATTTATTTACTCACAAGTTTAGCGCCTATCCCGTTTGCCACAGTCCCCAACAGGGAAACCGGACACATGGGGCAGAACTATTTCCGCTCCCTCTTTGCGGTGGGCTTTCAAGGTCTGTTGATCTTGGTCTGTGTCGCCATCTATGCGGTGCTGATCCAGAGTATCGCCACCGACGGCGACCCCATCGGGGCGATCTGGGGCTGTGTGGGATATACGGTGCTGCTGTGTTTTACCTTATTCAAAACAGGCAGTCTTGCAAAATCCATCTTCGGCTGCCATTAAGAGACTTCGGGCCATGATGACCCGAAGCGGAAAGGAGAAATCCATGCAGGAAAAAACTGCGGGCGGAACACCAGCCGCCCCTATAAAGCTGGATGTAAGCGTGCGGGTCATCGAACCTGTGAAAAATCTCATGGGCTTTGCCAGCGTGAAATTCAATGACTGCTTTGTGGTGGAAAATCTGAAAATCGTACAGGGCAGCAAGGGCCTCTTTCTTGGGATGCCCAGCCAGCCGGACGGCAAAGGCGGCTATCGGGATATGGCCTACCCTGTCACAAAGGAGTTCCGGGAACAGCTCAATACTGCTGTTCTGCAAGCCTATGAGGCAAAGCTGGAACAGATGGCGGAGCGCGGCTCTGTGGGGCGTGCGTCCATCAGCGATCAGCTCAAAGCCGGAAAAGCGGCTGCCGAACAGGCAAAGGCAGAGCGGCCTCCGAAGGAAAAGCCCAGCCGCAGCGCAGAGCGTTGACCTCGGGCCATGCTGGCCCGAAGCAGAAAGGAGGCGGGAACCATGCCACGCAAACGGACGGGCTATGACGCGGCCTGCTATTACGACGGAAAACTGCTGGGCCGCTGTACCAAAGCGGACAGCGACGCCTATACCCTGTTGATGAACGCCTGCGGCGGGGACGCCGCCCGTGTCCTGCGGGAATACGCCTACTTTTCCCCGGAGCTGAAGGCCATCTTGGAAAAGGCGGCTCTCATGCAGGCGGATCGGAGCCTGACGGGCGGGATGTTCCATGCGCCGAAAAGCTCCCCGTGGGGCGAGGTGCAGAGCTGTGAAACCCTCTGTCCGGGGGTGTTTTTGGTATCTACCGCCAGCCACGGCGGAACGATGGTGGCAAACGAGGTAGCCGCCGTTCTCTCCCCGGCGGCCAAAAAATGCGGCTTCAAGGACAAGGGCTATATTTGCTATGAGGAGGACGCACAGGAAAGCGTAGTGCTCCGGGAGCTGCTGGACAAAAAGCTGTGGAAAATCCCTGACCGCATTAAGGACAAAGGACAGTTTGAAGAAAAACTCAATCAGTCCATCCGGCAGTATCACCCCGAATACTGGCGGGCAAGGCAGAGCGGACGAGAGGCCGCCGAAGCTGCCCGCAGCACAGCCCCGGCCAAAGAGGCCGCAAGATAACCTCGGGCCATGCTGGCCCGAAGCAATAAAGGAGGTGTACCAAAATGGCCTATGTGCCAGTACCAAAAGACCTTTCCAAAATCAAGACAAAGCTGGCCTTCAACCTAACGAAGCGCCAGCTTGTTTGTTTTTCCAGCGCGGCGGCGGTGGGCCTCCCGGCTTACCTGTTTTCCCGTGGCAGTATCGGGAACAGTGCCGCCATGTTCCTGATGATCGGCCTCATGCTCCCGTTCTTCTTTCTGGCTATGTATGAACGAGACGGTCTGCCGCTGGAAAAAGTGCTGAAAAACATCATCCGCACCCGGTTCCTCTATCCCCGTGTGCGGCCTTACAAAACCGAAAACTTCTATGCGCTGCTTAGCGCCAGAAAGGAGGCGCAGCCGATTGCGAAACAGCAGAAGGGCCGGAAAGCCCGCAGGCAGAAAGCCTGAAAAGCAGGGCCTTACCGGCCTGTTCACGAAAGGAAAGAACATTCCCACCACCGCCCAGCAGACCCTCCCTTACCGGGAAATGTACCGGGACGGGGTGTGCCGGGTAGCGGACCGCTATTACACCAAAACCATTGAATACGAGGACATCAACTACCAGCTCGCACAGTCCGAAGATCAGGCGGCCATCTTTGACGGGTGGAGCGCCTGCCTCAACTACTTTGACAGCTCCTTGCCGTTTCAGCTTTCCTTCCTCAACCACCGAAGCCGCCCGGGCAGCCGGTACAGCGTGAACATCCCCATGCAGGATGACGATTACAACAGCGTCCGGTGTGAGTATGTGGAAATGCTGGAAAACCAGATCGCCAAAAGCAACAACGGCATTGTCCGCACAAAGCTCCTGACCTTCGGCGTGAATGTGGACGACCTTCCCACCGCCAGGGCAAGGCTGGAACGTGTAGAGGCGGACATTTGCGGGAACTTCAAAAAGCTGGGCGTCAAGTGCCGCTCCCTTTCGGGGCTGGAACGGCTGGAGCTTCTTCACGGGCAGCTCCACCCCGGCAGCGGCTCCCCCTTCCGGTTTTCATGGGATATGATCCCCAAAACCGGGCTTTCCACCAAAGACTTTATCGCCCCGGACAGTTTCGATTTTCGTTTCAGCCGACTGTTCCGGGTGGGGACGACTTGGGGCGCTGCCTCCTACTTGCAGATTTTGGCCTCGGAGCTCTCGGACAAGCTGCTGGCGGAGCTTTTGGAAATGGACGCGGAAATGACCATCACTCTCCATATCCAAACCGTCGATCAGGCCGCCGCCGTAAAATCCATCAAGGCCAAAGTCTCCGACATTGACAAGATGAAGGTGGAGGAACAAAAGAAGGCAGCCCGGTCAGGGTACGACATGGACATACTTCCACCCGACCTTGTAACGTACAGCAACGACGCAAAGACCCTCTTGGAAGATTTACAGAGCCGGAATGAGCGAATGTTCCTTCTGACTTTCCTTGTGGTAAACATGGCCCCGACCCGCCGGGAGCTGGACAATGACCTGTTCACGGTGTCGGGTATCGTCCAGAAATACAACTGCACCTTGAAGCGGCTGGACTTCCAGCAGGAGGATGGTTTTCTTTCCAGCCTTCCGCTGGGCCATAACGGCATTGAGATCAAGCGCGGCATGACGACCAGCTCCACGGCCATTTTCGTTCCCTTTATGACGCAGGAGCTCCGCATGGATGGCGAAGCCGTCTATTACGGGCTCAACGCACTTTCCCATAACGTCATCATGGCAAACCGGAAAAAGCTCAAAAACCCCAACGGCCTGTTCCTCGGCGTGCCGGGCTCCGGCAAATCCTTTGCCGCAAAGCGGGAGCTTGTGAACGTGTTCCTTGCCACCCGTGACCGGATCATTGTGGTGGACCCGATGGGCGAATACTCGCCCCTTATCAAGCGGCTGGGCGGACAGGTCATCGAGATCGCCCCGGACAGCCCCCACCACATCAATCCGATGGACATTGACCTGAGCTTTGACGAGGAAAACCCGATGGCGCTGAAAGCCGACTTTATCCTGTCGCTGATGGAGCTGATCGTTGGCGGCAAGGATGGCTTGCAGCCGGTGGAGCGGACCGTCATTGACCGCTGTGTACGCCAGATGTACCGGGAACATTTGCAGGACCCGGAAACAAGCAAAATGCCGACCCTCCAAACCCTGTATGACCTGCTCTGTTCCCAGCCGGAGGGCGAGGCGGTACGGCTGGCAACTGCCCTTGAAATCTATGTGTCAGGTTCCCTTAACGTGTTCAACCATGAAACCAATGTGGACTTAAACCGCCGTCTGGTATGCCTTGACTTAAAAAAGCTGGGGGCCGGGCTTCGGACGATTGCCATGCTCATTATGCAGGACTTGGTAAACTCGCAGGTGTCCATGAATTTCCTCCGCGGTATCGCTACATGGTGCTACTTCGACGAGTTCCATGTGCTGCTCCGTGACCGGCTGACGGCAAGCTACTGTGTGGCGATCTGGAAAATGCTGCGAAAAAAAGGGTGCGTTCCCAGTGCTTTAACGCAGAACGTGAAGGATTTTCTGGCAAGCCCGGAGATCGAGAACATCTTTGAAAACTCGGACTTCCTTGTGCTGCTCTCGCAGGCACAGGGGGACCGGCAGATTTTAGCCAAACAGCTTGGGATCAGCCCCCACCAGCTTTCCTATGTGACCCATACCAATTCCGGCGAAGGACTGCTGTTCTTCGGGAGTACCACCATCCCGTTTGTTGACCGCTTCCCGCAGAATACCGAGCTGTACGCCATTATGACCACCCGCCCGGAGGACAAAAAACAGGAAATGAACCGGGCATAACGCACTTCGGGCCATGATGGCCCGAGGTTTGGAAAGGAGGGATACATCATCGGAAAGAAACCGGATAAACGGAATTTTCAAAGGCCGGGGCCGACGGAGGATACCGGGAGCAATCGCCCCGGACCGGCTGAACGGGAAGGGCCTTCCCCCGCACCATCCCGACGCCTGCGGTTTAAGGACGAGGATACCGGGCAGGACAGTCCTTCGGGCCATGATGGCCCGAAGTCCAAAAGCGGCAAGTTTCAAGAGGACAGACGGAAAAGCCGTCCCTCTGACCGCATGAGGCAGGAAGATGAAGCGGACGGGCCGCAGGATACCGGCAAGGCACAGGAGCCGGAGGGCTCCGCCGAGAAGGCCGGGAGCAAAAAGGACAAGTACCAGAAAGCACAGGCAAAAGTGGAACACGCCGGGGAAAAGCTGGGAAAGGCCCGGGAGAAACTGGACAAGACCGAGGCAAAACGGGCAGCGAAGAAGCCGCCGGGGCTTGCAAAAAAGGCAGTCCGGGGAGCCCGCACAGAAGCGTGGTTCTATGTCCACAACAAGATACACGAGGTCGAGCATGAAAATGTGGGTGTGGAAGGAGCCCATAAATCCGAGCTGGCCGCAGAGGCCGGAACCCGGAAACTGACCCGCTATGCCAAACGCCGCTGGCAGGAACACCCGGCCCGGAAGGTGGCAAAGTGGGAACGGAAGGACATAAAAGCCCGGGCCAATGTGGATTTTCAGAAGATGGCCTCCGAGCACCCGGAGCTTACCAGCAATCCGCTTTCCCGTGTGCAGCAGAAATGGAAACTGAAACGCCGGTATTCCAAAGAAGCAAAGGCGGCTGCAAAACAGGGCGCAAAGGCCGCAAAGAAAACCGCTGCCGCTTCGGGAACTGCGACCCGTCGGGCGGCGCAGTTTGTGACCCGTCATCCCGTGGCGGTGCTGGTCCTGCTCCTGCTGTTGCTGCTCTGTTTTCTTGTGTCGGCGGTAAGCTCCATCTTTCCCACGCTTGGCAGCGGCCTTGCCAATGCGTTATCCGGCACCTCCTACGCCTCGGAGGATACGGACCTGCTGGGCGTGGACGAGGACTACACGGCACTGGAAAACGAGCTGGCGCAGACGGTAGCGAACATCGAAAGCACCCATCCCGGCTATGACGAGTACCGCTATTCCGTGGACGAGATCGGCCATAACCCCTATGAGCTGGCGTCCTATCTCTCGGCAAAGTACCATGTGTATTTCCGGGAACAGGTGCAGGACGAACTGCGGGAGATTTTCGAGGCACAGTATGAGCTGACCTTGACGGAGGAAGTCGAGATACGCTACCGCACCGAAACCAGCACCGACCCGGAGACCGGGGAAACAACCACCGAGGAAGTCCCCTATGAGTATTACATTCTCAATGTGACCCTCACAAACAAAACGCTGCCCGCCGTGATCCTGCCGAGGCTTGACGCACCGCAGCGGGAAATCTACACCGTTATGCAGCAGCTCAAGGGCAACAAACCCTATCTGTGGGAAGGGATTTACAACGGCGGCGAAGATACCGGCCCCAGTTATGAGATACCCGGCGAGGCGCTGGATGACCCGGCTTTTGCGGCGCTCATGGAAGAAGCCACAAAGTACATCGGCTGGCCCTATGTGTGGGGCGGCTCCAGCCCGTCCACTTCCTTTGACTGTTCGGGCTTTGTCTGCTGGGTGTACACGGCCAGCGGCGTCCACAACCTGCCCCGTACCACAGCGCAGGGCATTTACAACCAGTGTGCTAACATTTCTCCCTCCGAGGCAAAGCCCGGCGACATTATCTTTTTCACGGGAACCTATGACAGCCCCGGCCCTGTGTCCCATGTGGGGATTTATGTGGGCGACGGGATGATGCTTCATTGTGGTTCGCCCATCCAATACGCAAACATCAATTCAAGCTACTGGCAGACACATTTCTATGCCTTCGGGCGTTTGTGAGCCAGAGGAAAGGAGTCCTTGCATGAACAAGATCGACAAGCTCGATAAGGAACTGGAAAAAGCCCGGGAGAAGGCTGCCGAGTGGCAGGCCAAAATCCGGGAGCTGGAAAAGCAGAAACAGGAGGAAGAAAACAGCCAGATCGTGCAGGCGGTGCGCTCCCTCAAATTGACGCCCGCCCAGCTTATAGCCTTTTTGAATGACCCCAAAAACAGCCTTACAGCTTCGGGTCATACTGACCCGAAGCCGGAGGCACCCGAAAAGGAGGACACAGCCCATGAAAAAAACTAAATACCGCAGGCTGGCGGCGATGGCTGCCAGCCTTTTGTGTTGCCTGATCTTTACGGTCCCGGCCTATGCACAGAGCAGCGAGCCGCAGACGGAGACAGCTCCCGCCCCGGCAGAAACCGAAGCGGAACCGGAAACCCAGAACCCCTTTACCCCGGACGGGACGGGAACCGTGGTGGACAACGCCACCGACGAGGATGGAAAGGAGTTCTACACCATCACCACAGCAGACGAGAGCGTGTTTTATCTGGTGATCGACAAACAGAAAACCAGGGAGAACGTCTATTTCCTCAATACCGTTACCACAGACGACCTTCTGCCTCTTGCTGAACAGAGCAAGGAACCGCCCAAAGAAGTGACCCCTGAGCCAGAGCCAAAGCCCACCGAACCGGTGGAGGAAGTACCGGAACCCGAGCCGGAGAAAAAGGACAGCCCCCTTCTCTCTCTGCTCCTGATCGGTGCGGTGGTGCTGGCCGGCGGTGGGATTGGTTACTATTTCAAGATTTACAAGCCGAAGCATGAGGCCCCGGATTTGGAAGATGATTACTGCGAATATGAGGACGGGGAGCTGGAGGAGATCGCAGAGGAACCCGAGGACGAAGATACCCCGCCGTGGGAGGAAGATACGGAGGAATGAGAATGAATTTTACAAGCAGCCCTTTTGAACGAATGATGAAGGAAGTACCGCACCCCGGCTGGGACAATGACAACCCTTGTAAGGGATGCCGTTACTACAAGGAGTGCAAAGGAAAGAAAAAACAGTGCCGGAAGAAGTTCCGGGCGCTGATCGTGGAGCCCCGCCCTTCGGGCCATCGTGGCCCGAAGTCTTAAATGGACGCCCGGGAGCTGACCCGTGACGAGAAGAAGAAAATCCGTTCTCTTGTCATGGGGATGTGCGCCAACTATGACCGGGAAAGCGGCCTGTGCCTTCCTCTTGACTGTGCCTGCTATATGCTGCACAAGTGCTGGACAGGGGCGTACTGCCGTTATTTCCGTGAGGCTGTCCTACCTCTTAACCCGGAGCTTCAAGCGTCGCTGACAACGGAAGGCATCTCCCCGGAGCTGCGGGCCTGTGCGGTCTGCGGAAAGGCATTTTTGCCCGAGGGGCGTCAAGCCTACTGCTCCGACGCCTGCAAGGCCGAAGGGAACCGCCGGAAAAGCCGGGAACGCATGAGGAAAATGCGGGAGAAAAGGCCGGGCGGCTGTTACGATTTGCCGCCTCCAAAGGCTTGACATTCCGGGCTTTTTTGAGGGTGTTTCCGGGGTGGGAATATCTTATTACATTCCTCCCCGGTCTGCCCTCTTATTTCGTAACATCCAGCACTTCGGGTCATGTTGGCCCGAGGCACAGAAAGGAGGGATCTCTTGGAGACAGTACAAGGATATGTGATTTTGAAAGCTGCCACCTTTGAAACCGGACACGGCTTTGCGCTGGGGCATAATCCGGGAGCACCGAGCCCCTTTGTGACCTGGCAGTTTACCGAGGGGGAAAACGGCCATCGGGATTACTACTGGGGCCGCTATGGAACCAGTCAGGCGTGGGCGCAGAGGGACTTTGACCGCCGGGTGGACGACTATCAGCAGCTTTACCATGCGGCGGTCAAGCATACCGAGCTGGGACCGGAGGGCGTTTACCGCTATTATTCCACCCAGCGACCCGTGGACATAGGAACTTACCCGAAGCCGCCGGATAACCAGCCTCTTTCCATTGTCAACTACGACGATGACAGGCGGCGTCCTGTGGCAGACGGCAGGCTGATGGCATGGGGCGAACTGACCTACGCAAAGCCGCTGACCGAAAAGCAGATGGAGGATTATGAACTGAAACCAGCACCGGGCAATCCTGACCGGGTGCGCCCATCCATTACCGCCCGGCTCAAAGAAGGAACCAGAGGGCAGGACCCCCCGAAGGAGCCCGGCCAGAAGCGGAGCCATCAAAACCATGAGGAACGATAAAGGAGGATCGCCATGCACGAAAAAGACAACTATCTGAAAACCGCCGAGCTCTCCACGGAGCAGAACTGCAACATGATCGACGGCGTACCCAACAATACGCCCATCCCACCCACGCCCCCGGAGCTGGACGCAAAGCCGCTTGATAAGGTAAAGGAGCCCAAAGAGCGCCGGAAAGGCCGGGAGTTGGAACGCTGATGGAGAACCGCAAGCGGAATGTCCATCTGCACGTTATGGTAACGCCGGACGAGCTGGCAGCCATCCATGAACGGATGGCTGAGGCGGGCATTTCCAACGCCGGGGCTTATGTGCGGAAAATGGCTCTGAATGGATATATCCTGCACATCGACCTTGTACCTGTAAAAGAGTTGATCTCTCTGCAACGGCGCTGTTCTAACAATCTCAATCAGGTTGCCATACACGCACATACCTATGGCGTGTACCCGGAGGAAATCGACGGATTGAAGCGGGACTATGAAAAACTGTGGGGCGAGGTGTCAAAGGTGCTGCGGGAGCTTTCCGAGCTGGTGGCAAAGTAAGACGAGGGCGGCAGGTTCCGATGTTGGGACCTGCCGCCCTCGTTCTTTTTACCATCTATATCTATGTTTCCGAAAATGTAATTCCCGAAGTCCAGCCTCTTTACAAATAGACGATAGAATTTTTAGTATTTCTTCTCGTGTAGAATTAAGCCATTCAGCAAGCTCACGATCATAGAAACAATAAGCGACATCTTCGCCTGTGCCATATGTCGAATAGGCTTTTTCCTTTTTGGCTATTTTCAATCGTCTGCGAATTGCTGTTAGCATATCAGTAATAGTATAGAGTTTTTCTCTCCATAAAGAGTTTTGGACAGAAGATTTTCCATCAGCCTGTTTTAATATGGAGCCATCACGAGTTCTTAGTACCCCTGTATTCAAGGCAATTAGCGTATCTTCAATCGCTTTATCAAAATCCTCCATTCGACCTTCTTGATAAATGTCATCTTGAAAGGCTGGACGATCAAAGCACTCCAAATAAAATTGGACAAGCTCTTTATCTTTTTCAAAGGCAGGTGTGGAAGAAGTAGTTTCGACTTCCAAAATTGCTGTCTGTTCTGCAAGCTGCTTCCAACTTTGTAGCAGTTCTTTAGGATAACGAGTAATATCCGTATCAATCAATTTAGAACAAGACTGGCATAACCAAATTCCATTTTCAAACGACTTTCTTTCTTCGGGTGTCATAGAAGCGTCATAGCGTGGACCGCCTTGAGCCGCTGCACAGATATGAGCTGCTACCCCTATATTTGTAATTTTTTCAGGATTGGTATTTGCCCCACAAGTCAACTTTCGGCAAGCAGGATTACTACATCTTCTACCAACCCGATTTGCCAGTAATTCCTTTGTTGCTGAAGTAAAGTCGTCTCTGCTGTTCCCCATGTTCATCACCTCGTCTAACCAAAATATTGATTTCATTATATCATAACTTTTTAGATAAAACCATCAAGCTTCGGGCCAGCATGACCCGAAGTTTTAGGACAGGATTTACTAATCTTTCGCAACATTTATGTCCCCGGGCAGGCATGATAAAATAGAGGTAGGAAGGATAGATAAAGGAGGTTTTGAAGATGAAGATACTGCTGAAAATATTGGTTGCTCCCTTTGCTTTAGCGTTGTCCCTTCTGGCGGCTCTGCTGGTGTTCCTATTTGATATTTGTGCCGTCCTGCTGACGATTGCCTCTGTGATCCTGACGGTGCTGGGTGTCGCTCTCTTTTTCACGCCGACGCCCATAGGCGGGATTGTATTTCTGTTTCTTGCCTTCCTTCTTTCGCCGTATGGACTGCAAGCGGCGGCGGGCTCCCTTCTTTGGGCGCTGGACGGAGGCAAATCCGCTCTGTACCGGTTTCTGGCAAGTTAAGCAGCCTCGGGCCATACTGGCCCGAAGTCGGGGCGGTCTGAATGGGCCGCCCCTTTCTCATGGAAAGGAGGAATGATTTTTGGCTACCACAACTTTGTTACAGCGCCATGCGGGCGAAGGCGAAACGATTGCTGAGGCTATCCGGGATTGTCTGGACTATGGCAAGGACCCGGAGAAAACGGAAAGCGGAAAGTATATCTCCGCTTATGAATGTGATCCGGCCACCGTGGCGGACGAGTTCCTTTTGGCAAAGGCCAGCTATGCCGCTATGACGGGCCGGGAACAGAAGAAAGAAAATAATGTGCTGTGCTATCAGATACGACAATCCTTCTATCCGGGCGAGATCACCCCGAAGGAGGCGAACCGTATCGGCTATGAGCTGGCTATGCGCTGGACGAAGGGGCGGCACGCTTTTATCGTTACCACGCACACCGATAAGCAGCACATCCATTGTCACATTTATTACAACTCCACCACCCTTGACTGCACCCGGAAATTCCGAAATTTTTGGGGCTCCAGCTTCGCCCTTCGGCGGCTCTCTGACAGGCTGTGCCTTGAAAACGGGCTATCCATCGTGGAGAACCCGAAGCCCCGGAGCAAGGGCAAGTATCGGAACTATGGAGAGTGGCAGAAAGACCGGAAAGGGCCGCTTTCCTATCAGGACAGGCTGCGCCTTGCCATTGATACTGCGTTGGCGGAACGCCCCGCTGATTTGGACGAATTTCTCAATCTGATGAAGCGGGCCGGATATGAGGTCAAGAAGGTTCGGGGCGGCGGTATCAGCTTCCGGCTGACCGGGCAGGGACAGGAACGCTTCACCCGTCTGCGTGCCTCCACGCTGGGGGACGGCTACAACTTGCAAGATGTTCTGTCCGCCATTGAGGGCAAAGAAAAACGCCCCGGACATTCGGAGCGGAAAATCAGTCTGGCGGTGGATATTCAAGCAAAACTGGCTGCCGGTAAGGGACCGGGATATGAACGCTGGGCGAAGGTATTTAACATTAAGCAGATGGCCGCTGCCCTTGCCTATATACAGGACAATGGACTGACCGATTATGAGCAGTTGGCACAGAAAGCCACCGAGGCGGCAGACCGTTTCCATGCCATTTCCGAGCAGATCAAGCAGACAGAACAGGCCATGAAAACCAATGCCGGGCTAAAGGCCGCAACGGTTCAGTATGCCAAAACCCGTCCGGTCTTTGAGCAGTATAAGGCGACGAAGTACAGCCGGAAATTTCTTGCGGAGCATGAGGCCGACCTTGAACTGTACCGGGCTGCACAAGCGGAAATGCGCTCTCTGCTGGGCGGGGCAAAGCTCCCCAAAATGGATGTGCTGAAGGAAGAAGGCCGTAAGCTCACAGCAAAGAAAAAACAGCTCTATGGAGAATACCAGAAGGCACGACGGGATATGCAGGAGATCGTCACAATCAAGGCGAACATTGACACTCTGATGGGCTACACCGAGCCGGGGAGAAAGCAGGAAAAGGAGCGTTAAGGTTATGAAAATAAGGAGCAAAGCGACGCTGACACTTCGGGCCATGTTGGCCCGAAGATACGGGTTTGGGGCGAGCCCCAACAAGCCGCCTTTGTGCCACTTGTGGCCACAGAGGCATTGCTTGCCACTTAGCGGCAGCCCCGAAAATGGCGCAAAAAAACAGAGGCCCTTATTCTGGAACCTCCGTTTCTCTGGCTTTCTTGAGCCCTTCGGCTGTGGTCTCCATGACAACAAGCTCTTTCTCGTTCATGGAGTTTAGGAGTACATCAATATGCTTTCTGCAAGGACTTGTTTGTTCGCCTCCGTCCGTATGAATAAACTGGTCAACCGAAATGTCAAACATGGTAATGAGCTTTACAAAAAGGTTAAAGCTCGGATACTGTCCTTTGTTCTCAATATTCATAATGGTACGGGAGTCACGGTCTACTAATTCCGCAACATAGGCTTGTGTCCAGCCCTTTTCTTCTCTGGCTCTTTTGAGTGCCAGCCCGAGGCCGTGAAAGTCAAACCTTCTTTCATTTTGGTTCATTCTCATATCACCCTATATCATTCTACATTTCTGGTTGGATTATGAGAATGTAATGAAATTTTACATTAAGTAGTATTTTATTTCGTATCCGTGTAGGCTCTAACTTGTATTATTCGAGGCAGAGAACTATAATGTACTCTGTGGAGGTGCAGAATGGATTATATGACACTAAAAGAGGCCGCCGAAAAATGGGGCGTGACCGCACGATGGATAAACTATTACTGCACTGCGGGTCGCATCCCCGGTGCTGTAAAAATGGCGACGATTTGGCTGATTCCGAAAACTGCGGAAAAGCCGATTGATGGTCGGACAAAAAGAAGAAAGGGAGATAAGCATGAAAAAAATACTGCTGGTTGAAGATGACCCCAATATAGTGTCCTCCCTTACTTTATTTATGAAAAATGAAGGCTATCTGGTTGACAGTGCAAATGGACAACAAACTGCTTTACAGAAAATAGCTCAGGAACAATACGACATTATCCTTTTAGATATTTCGTTGAATGATGGAAATGGTTTTAGCACTTGCTCAGCAATTAAGAGCCAAAAAGACATTCCCATTATCTTTCTGACCGCAGATGATGATGAATTTAGTGTTGTTAGCGGTCTGGAATTGGGTGCAGATGATTATATTTGCAAGCCGTTCCGCCCAAGAGAATTATTGGCAAGAATCAACACTGTGTTGCGCAGAAAAAATGGAAAAAGTGAATTTCTGTCTTGTAAAGATATTACAGTTGATGTTCAAAAGGCGGTTGTCCGAAAAGGAAATACAGAGCTATTCCTTTCGGCATTAGAATACCGTTTGCTGTTGGTGTTTTTGCAGAATCCGGGTGTTGTATTTTCAAGGAAAAAACTACTTGAAATGATTTGGGATGTTACAGGTGATTTTATTAGTGACAACACATTGACTGTCTATATGAAAAGATTGCGAGATAAAATTGAAACAAATCCACAAGAGCCGGAAATTCTTTTGACTGTTCGCGGGCTTGGGTATAAGGCTGGTGAATAACATGGATTTTTTACGAAACAAGGAAGTTCGATTGCAAATAATGCTCTGTATTGGTGTGACGGTGATTGGGAGTGTTTTAAGCTATTTCTTTTGCATGAAGTTCTATTGGGTTACATTTTTAACTGGCTGCGCCATCACCGCTATTTCCCTTATATTCACATATCGCCGCTATATGAAGATTTCTTCTTTAAGTCAGGATATTGATAGACTATTACATGGTGAAGAAAGTATTCGTTTTGACGATTATGGTGAGGGAGAGTTAGCTGTTCTGGAAAATGAGATTTCAAAAATGACATTACGGCTTTTAGCGCAATCGGGACAGCTGCAAAAAGACAAAAAATATTTAGCGGATTCTTTGGCGGATATTTCCCACCAATTAAAGACACCGCTGACTTCTCTTGAAATATTGAATGCTGCGCTTTCACAAGAAGGTATTGATTTCGAACAGCAATCTTCACTATTGCATGAACAGTTATTACTGTTGTCACGCATGGAATGGCTGATTGACGTTTTATTAAAGCTGTCGCGTCTTGATGCAGGGACAATCAAATTCGAAAATAAGTCCTTTCCTGTGGAAAAATTAGTCCAGCAGGCAACAGCGCCATTTGATATCATGCTGGATATTAAAAATATTAAAATGGATATTTCAGATATAGAGGAAATTCAACTATACGGGGATATCAAGTGGCTTGCAGAAGCTTTGTCTAATGTTGTAAAAAATTGTATTGAATCTACTTCCGATGGAGGACAAGTAAAAATCAGCGCTGAAGAAAATGCCATGTATGTGAAATTGTGTGTTATCGATAGCGGAACAGGCATAGCGGAGGAAGATATTCCACACTTATTTGAGCGTTTCTATCGAGGTAAGAACTCCGGCAAAAACGGGGCGGGGATTGGCTTGGCCTTAGCAAAAGCGATTATCACGCAGCAGAACGGAAGGATTATCGCTGAAAACATAATGCCATGTGGGGCAAAATTTACAATTTTCTTTGACAGAGGGGTTGCATAATGCAATCCCTTTTTTGCAAAGTGACATTTTTGTAATGAAAGCGTAATAATAGAGTTATTTAAATTTGCTATGATTTCATCATTGTACGGAATTACTTTCAGCAGGAGGAAACAACAATGGAAATATTAAGAGTTGAAAATGTTTGCAAAACATACCACACAGGTGAAACCACAGTGAATGCCTTGACCGATATTTCATTTTCAGTGCAAAAAGGAGAATTTGTTGCAATAATTGGCGCATCTGGCTCTGGTAAATCCACTTTGCTCCATATTCTCGGCGGTATTGATCGTCCCACATCAGGCGAAGTAATTGTAGATGGTCAGAGTGTGTATGAACAAACGGAAGATCAACTTGCCGTGTTTCGCAGACGCCAAGTAGGACTGATTTACCAGTTCTATAACTTGATTCCGGTCTTGAATGTAGAGGAAAATATTACCCTGCCTATTAGGCTGGATGGGCGAAAAATAAATAAGAAGCGTTTAGCAGAATTGTTAGAGGTACTTGGCTTAACAAAGCGTAGAAAGCATTTGCCAAGTCAGCTTTCAGGTGGGCAGCAACAACGTGTGTCCATTGGTCGTGCGCTTATTAACGCTCCTGCAATTCTCTTAGCTGATGAACCTACGGGAAACCTGGATACACAAAACACACAAGAAATCATGCAACTTTTGAAAGCTTCTAATAAATCCTATCATCAAACGATTGTCCTGATTACCCATGACCGGGAAATCGCTTTACAAGCAGATCGGATTTTGGAAATACAGGATGGTCAGCTTGTCAGGGATGAGGTGATTCGCTGATGGAAACAATATTTACCCTTACATTAAGGACACTGCAACAAAACAAAAAGCGTGCATTTCTTACGATTTTCACGATCATTCTTTCGGTAGGTATGATGACTGCTGTCTTGTGTGGCGGCTGGTCCATGCTTCGCTTTTTGCAAGAGAAAGAAGCCGTATACGGTGGAGATTATGCGTATCGTATTGAACTCACCTCGCAGCAGCAAGCGGAAACTCTTATGCAAGGAAAGAATATAGAGAATGTGTCGTTGCTACGTTTCGCTGGAAGTAGTTTTTACGGAGAACCATCTAATAAAAATTTGCTTGCCATTGCAGAAATCAACGATGCATTTGTCGAAAATTTTTATCTGGAACAATATTTACTGGAAGGCCGTTACCCGTTCAATGAAAATGAAATTGTCTTAACGCAAGATTTTATTGACGATAATGGGCTTACATTCTCTGTTGGGGATACGATACAACTTTTACTTGGTACGCGAGTGTGGGACGAAATCGACACAGAGTTATATGGATTAGTAAATTATCTGGGTGATAGGGAAAGTTTTCACCCAGATACTGCGGAGCGGACATATACCATTGTTGGTATTGTATCTGAAATGAATGGGTCTAAAGTAGCCAGTGACTTTAACGCTTATATCGGAATTAGCAATAATGAAACTAATTTATCGGCATTTGTAAAGTGCAAGGATATTTCTAAGTCTATATACGCCGAAGCGGAAGAAAATGCAAAAGCAGTTGGTGGTATTGTGTCAGCATTCCATTCTGATTTGCTCATTTATCATGGTGTGACTGCGGGTAAGGGAGCTGTAAAGATGATTGCGGCTGTTGCTGTAGTTATTTTATTGCTAATGGCTGCTTGCTCTGCCATGATTAGCAATGTCCTTTCGATTTCTCTGCAGGAACGCATTAAGCAGCTTGGTATGCTTGCGAGTATCGGTGCAACAAGTAAACAGAAGAAAGCCAGCGTTACCATAGAAGCCTTTCTACTTGGCATAATTGGTATTCCATTGGGCCTGTTATTTGGTTTGGGTTTAACGGTTGTTGTTCTGGCAATGATACGGATTTCCTTTAAAGACACTTTTACTTTTGGAATGATTGAGCTAAAAACATATATTTATTGGCTCCCTTTTCTCCTGGGAGCAATTTCAGGTATTGGTTCTTTGTTTTTTGCTTGTAAAACTCCGGGAAAAATCGCTTCAAAAGTTACAGTAATCGATACATTGAAGCAAACCAACATTTATCAAGTAAAGCAAAAATGGATAACGCATGGAAAACTAATGTCAATATTTTTTGGAATCTACGGATCGTTGGCTTCAAAAAATATCCATCGGAATCCGAAACGCTTTCGTGCGATAACGCTTTCTATTTTTTTAGCTGTGGTTCTTGGGTTATCCTTGTATAGTTTTTCGGATTTTATGCTTTTTCAAACATCTATGGATATGAAAGAAGATGGTTCAAGTTATACAGATGTTCAAGCTGCTGTTCCGTATAAAGATTTAGCAACTGCTGCGAAAGCAATTTCTGATGAGGGTATTTCAGCAGACATATCCTATCGTATTTCCCGATACATGACAGCTGCATTTGAGGAAGAAAATATCAATTCAGATATGGCGGGATACTTTATAAATGGCAACTTTGCAGAATTATATGTTGTGGGTATTGATGAAGAACATTTTCGCGCTATTTGTAAAGAAAATGATTTGAATTATACAGGATATGATGGCAAGCCAAATCACGGAATACTATTCAATCATGCAACTGGGAATTATGGTACGTCTCCAAATCGTGTTGTAGTTGGTTCTCCGTTTGTGCTTGAAAATGGGTGTAAAATCGAACTGGAATACGGCGACGATACAAATAAAACGGTCATTGTTCAAGATATTGTGAATGGAAATAATGCGAGTATTCAATCACAATTTGTTCAAGATAGAGCTGTCTTGATTGTTCCAATGTCTTTTTTTCAGTGGCTGCTGAATGATGATACCGCTATTGAACTTACCATTAACACCGCACAGCACGAAGAAGTTGCGGAGTGTTTAGCGGATACGGGATTTTTTCAAGTGGTTGATGTGGCAAGTACAACGGAAAATTCCCGCCAGACATATATGCTTCTCAAAATGATGGTTTGCATCTTCACGGTCTTAATGACAATGATTATTGGACTAAATGTATGCAATACGATTTCAAATACCATAGATGTCCGTAGAAGTGAGTTTGCAGTATTGCGATCTGTTGGCATGACATCTGGTGGTTTAAAGAAAATGTTACTTTTGGAATCTGTATTATATGGCATGAAGTCGCTGATATTTGCAATACCGATCAGCTTAATCATTCATTATGTCATGTATTCCATGATTTCGAAAGGAATGACCCCATTTGTGTTTTATATCAATTGGGGAGCATACGGAATCGCTGTTATTATGGTTGCACTTGTAGTAGTAACGGCAATGCTGTTTTCTTTGCGAAGTATTGAAAAGGTTGAAATTGTGAAAGAATTGAAAACTGGGAGCATGTAGTTCAAGACAATCGGGAATTAGGCACATCTCGTAAAATGAAAGGAAAGAAATGAAATGAACAAAAAACATATTACTCATGGCAAGTTGAAAGTATTTATGATATTATTTTTGGCTGTTATTTTGATTGTTCTGGTTGTAGTATGCGCCAAGAAAATTAAACTTTCTCAAAACGAAAAAAATATTATCGGCACATGGAAAAACAGCAATTCAGAAAATGTAATTACAGTTCAAGACAGTGACACTCTAATACTGTACAAAGACATTCCTGAAGCAGGTTTATATCATGGTAATGCTTCTTATCATTTCAGTTACACAGATACTATCTGTGTAACACAGGATGACATCAGTGCGGAGTTTTGTGTTGATGTTGATGAAAATCAATTGATAATCTACTTTGCAGGTCAGGTATATTTAGTGTTGCAAAAATAGTAACAGTGCGTAAATCAATTTAAGTATGTAGCATCATAGTACATATCGGAAAGCAGGACTCTCACCAGCTTTCAGTTACCATCCGAAAATCCAAGGCAACGCCTATTCTGATTCTGGCTTCCCAATTTTGTCATGCGGAGCACATGTGGGTATTTCGGCAAGGCGCACACGCATACATTTGAGAGCTGTATTTGACAGAGAAGTTTCTGGCAAAGGCTCAGGCACTCATACAGTTATATTGTGAGCTAAAGAAGTAGCTGGAAATATGCTATACGCTGGCTTTCGGCAAAGACCTTGTGATTGAGCCATTATTCAGGTGAGTGATACTTTATCATCGCTCATTTTGAAAGGGATGGACAAGAAAATAAAACAAACACAATATTTCTAATACTCTGCCGGACGACGGCAAAAGAAAAAAAGCCGTCGTAGCGCAGACAATTTGACACGCCCATTTGAAACGGCGGCTTTGATTTCAGAGCCGCCGTTTCTTTTCGTCTACGCTAAACCAACGACGACCTAACACCGTGTAAATC
>NZ_JAJEQG010000043.1 GCF_020687245.1 Faecalibacterium longum CLA-AA-H243
GTCGTGCTCTTCCGATCCGCACAGAACCCTCTTTGCCTTATATCTTTTATTTTTGGGTGAGGTTTTTCGTATAGAGGGCGCGGGTCGCATTCAGGACAGCGAGGACCATGACGCCGACGTCGGCGAAGATGGCCGCCCACATATTGGCGATACCCAGAGCACCCAGCAGCAGGCAGGCCGCCTTGATGGCCAGAGCAAAGACGATGTTCTGGTAGACGATGCTCTTGGTGCGGCGGGCAATGCGCATGGCGAGGGCGATCTTGGCCGGGTCGTCATCCATCAGGACGACGTCGGCGGCCTCAATGGCGGCGTCAGAGCCCAGCGCACCCATGGCGATGCCCACATCCACACGGGAGAGGACAGGGGCGTCGTTGATGCCGTCACCCACGAAGGCCAGCATCTCTTTGGGGTTCTTGGCGGCCAGGAGCTTCTCGATCTGGTCCACCTTATCGCCGGGCAGCAGACCGGCGTGGTACTCGTCGATGCCCAGCTCTGCCGAGACAGCCTTTGCCACCGGCTCTGCGTCGCCGGTAAGCATGACGGTCTTGCGGACGCCGGCCTGCTTGAGGCCCTTGATGGCCTGTGCGCTGTGGGGCTTCACCACGTCGGAGATGAGCAGATAGCCCGCATACTTGCCATCGATGGCCACATGGACGATGGTGCCGGTCTGGGGGACATCGGGGACGGTGAGGCCCAGCTTTGCCATCAGGCGGGCATTACCGGCAGCGACCGGCTTGCCGTCCACCTTGGCGGTGACGCCGTGGCCGCCCAGCTCCTCCACGTCGGTGACGCGGGCAGCGTCGATGTCCTTGCCGTAAGCAGCCTTGATGCTCAGGGAGATGGGATGCTTCGACCAGCTCTCGGCCAGCGCAGCGGCTTCCACGAGGCTGTCTTCGGTACCGCCCTCCACGGGGCAGACCTTGACGACCTTGAAGGTACCCTGGGTCAGGGTGCCGGTCTTATCAAAGACGACGACGCGGGTATCGGCCAGCTCTTCCAGATAGGTCGAGCCCTTGACGAGGATGCCGCAGGCAGAGGCGCCGCCGATGCCGCCGAAGAAGCTCAGCGGGATAGAGATGACCAGAGCGCAGGGGCAGCTGATGACGAGGAAGGTAAGGGCGCGGTAGACCCAATCGCCGAAGCGGGCGGGCTGGCCCATCAGCAGCAGAACGATGGGGGGAATGAAGGCCAGCGCCAGCGCGCCGTAGCAGACCGCCGGGGTATACACCCGGGCAAAGCGGGTGATAAAGTTCTCGGCGCGGGCCTTCTTCATGCTGGAATTTTCCACGAGGTCGAGAATTTTAGAGACGGTGGATTCGCCGAACTCCTTGGTGGTCCTGACCTTGAGCAGGCCGCTCATGTTGACACAGCCGCTGATGACCTCATCGCCGGACCGGACATCCCGGGGCAGGCTCTCGCCGGTGAGGGCGGCGGTGTTGAGGGTGGAAGCGCCCTCGACGATGACGCCGTCGATAGGCACACGCTCGCCGGGCTGGACCACGATGACGGTGCCGATCTCGACTTCATCGGGGTCCACCTGCTCCAGCTTGCCGTCCTCGCCCTCGATGTTGGCGTAGTCGGGCCGGATGTCCATCAGGGCCGAGATGCTGCGGCGGCTCTTGCCGACGGCAACGCCCTGGAACAGCTCGCCGATCTGGTAGAAGATGATAACGGCACAGCCCTCGACGTAATCGCCCAACGCAAAGGCACCCACGGTGGCGACGGCCATCAGGAAGCATTCATCAAAGGGCTGACGGTTCTTGATGCCCAGAAGGGCCTTGCGGAGCACATCCCAGCCCACCACGAGGTAGGGGATGCAGTAGAGCAGCAGCTCCACCGACGCGGGCAGAGGCGGCAGCAGCTTGAGCACCAGCACCAGAGCCAGAGCGGCGATGATGCGGTACAGCATTTTCTTTTGTTTTTTCGTCACGGGTACCAGCCTCCTTTTGGGGCAGTTTTCTCAGATTCAACAGGTTTTCCCCACAAGGGGCTTGTTTTCCACGCTTTCCCCCGGCTTTTCCACGAGTTTTTCCCGCAAAAAGCCGCAAATGCGCGTTCATTTTTCTATTTTTGCGTCCAGAATGTTGAAAACGCCGTGGAAATTGTTGAAAGCTGATTTATTTTTCCACATTTTCCACGCGCATCCCGGCAGTATAAGTCGAAACTCAGATGCCAAAGATCTCGCAGTCGTCCTCGACCTTCTTGCAGGCGGAGAGGACGTTCTGCATGGTAGCCTTGACGTCGGCACCCTCATCGAACTCGACGTTCATCTTCTGGGTCATGAAGCTGACGGTAGCCTTTGCGACGCCGGCGACCGTGTTGGCGGCATCCTCCATCTTCTGGGCGCAGTTTGCGCAGTCAACTTCGATCTTGTAGCTCTTTTTCATAATAAGTACCAGCCTTTCTTTCTATATCCCCGCTCCGCCGCCGGGTGCAGCAGAGCTTACAGCGTTTTCGGGGCATCACTCTTCGATGTGGTCCATGCCCATGGAGAGGATGCTGCGCACATGGTCATCGTCCAGTGCATAGTAAATGGTCTTGCCGTCGCGGCGGAAGCGGACGAGCTTCGAGTCCTTGAGCACCCGCAGCTGATGGCTCACCGCCGACTGGCTGAGCTGAACGGCATTTGCAATGTCCTGCACACACAGCTCATCGTCGTGGAGGGCGTAGAGGATCTTGATGCGGGTGGAATCGCCGAACACCCGGAACAAATCGGCCAGCTCGTAGAGCACCTCATCGTCCGGCAGCTCCGGCGGGGCCTTGGGCAGCTTCTGTTCTGGGGCAAGAGCATTCTCAGCCATCGTTGTCATCCTTTCGCTTCAATATATGAACATCTGTTCATGTGTTCATGATAACACGCCGTATGGCTCCTGTCAAGGAGTTTTGTATAAAAAATCAGCATTCTCTTAAAATTGATAAAACAGACCGCAAAACGCAAGAAATTTGCAGATTTATTTTGCAGGAAGGGTGCAATTTAGGGCAACAGAAAAAGGCAGTCCTGACCGAACTGCCTTTTTCTAAAGCACTGCATTCATGCCCGCTTCTTCTTTTTATAGTCCGCCGCCCACGGCAGATACATGAGGAACAGCGCCAGCGCGGTGGCAGGCAGGAAGCCCAGGATATAATATTTTTCGCCCAGCAGGGCCGTGAAGGTGCTGGTGATGATGTTCCCGTAGGGATTATTGAGGAAATAGAAGTTGGTGTTAAGGGACTTATTCAGAAAGTAGATGGGCAGGGCAGAGCCGAACAGGAACGCCAGCACCTGCGGCACCCGCCGGGGACTGGGACGGTAGCCGCCCGCCACCAGCAGGACTGGATAGAGTACCAGCAGGGCATGGATACTGACGGAGTGCAGATTGATGAGCGTCCACCAAGAGGGGACATCCAGCCAGCTGGGGCAGAGCAGTGCCAGCATTGCACCCGGGATACAGAGGGCATACAGCTCCTCTTTGCACCAGTTTCTGTCCGTGATCGTGTTGTACAGACAGACGAAGACATTGATATTGCACAGGTGCAGGGGCAGATAGCTCCAATTCCACTGGCCGGTCAGGGCCATCCCCAGCAGAAGGGCAGCTTCGTCCAGCAGGAGCAAAGCGGTGACTCCGACTAAAATGCGCCGCCGGGTGCGGGCAGAACTGCGGCGATACCACAGGGCCGCCCCCACGATAAAGGCAAACGAAATGGCCAGCTCCATGAGGTGAACAGTGCCATACAGCGGGTAGCATCGGTAATCGGCCCCGTATTCGGCGTGGGTGATGTCGTAGGATTTCCAGAAATCGTTCATCTTCTTTCCCTCCTTGTCCAGCTTATGATACCGCGTTTGGCCTCAGACGGAAAGAGTTTTGAAGGAAAATCCAGAAAACAGGTGCAATGGCGTGGATTTTGTGGTATCCTTACAAACGTGAAATTATCTGCCGCAAACCGCGGCATCACGACAAATTAAGAAAGAGGGAATTTTTATATGTTAGAAACTGGAATCCGCGGCAAGCAGAGCGTCGCCGTCACCCCCGAGAACACCGCCAAGACCATGGGCAGCGGCACGCTGAACGTCTTCGCCACCCCCGCACTGGTGGCGCTGGCCGAAAAGACCTGCTGGATGAGCGTCGCCGACGCTTTGGATGAGGGCTGCGGCTCTGTGGGCACCAAGCTGGAGCTGGAGCACACCGCACCCACCCCCGTGGGCATGACCGTCACCTGCGAGAGCGAGCTGACCGCTGTGGAAGGCCGCAAGCTGGTGTTCAAAGTCTCCCTGTACGACGAGAAAGGCCCTGTGGGCGGCGGCGTCCACGAGCGCTTTGTGGTCAACGACGCAAAGTTTGCCGCCAAGGCCGAGAGCAAGAAGGGCTAAGACTCTTTTTTCTCGGCAAGCTCGATGGGCGGCGGGTCGGCAGCCAGCAGCTGCTGCTCGGCCCGGGCCTGAGCTTCCTGCAAAAGCCGTGCCGCCTGTTCGCTGGCACGGAACAGCTCTAAATACATCGCTTTATAGTCCGGCGCAGCCAACACCCCCTTCCGTGTCCCATCACGTTAGAAGCTGTTTTTGTAAGCAGGGTGCATCGAACGACGAGAATTTTTGCTCGCAGACAAGGCAATTTTCCGCAGCAATCCTGAGCGGATTGCAAGGGAAAGCAACGCAGTATGCGGGCAAAAAGGCCGTTCGGGCGGTGTGCAATGCTTATGAAAACGGCTTCTAAAGGGTTAGTCTGCCCGGCAGGCTGCAAAAAAATCAACCGAGGAGTTTATCATGAAAAAAACCAATCTCTCGTGGGTGGGTGCGTTGCTGGTGTTTGCCCTGCTGCTGTGGTGTACCGCCGCAACGCCCGGCAAAATCGACGACCCTTCCACCTACACCTGCGCCGTGTACAGCTCGGCGCTATCCCTGCTGCCCCCTGTGATAGCCATCGTGCTGGCCCTGAACACCAAAGAGGTCTACACCTCGCTGCTGGTGGGCATCGCCACCGGCGCACTGCTCTACGCCAACGGCAACCTTGAGCTGGCGCTGACCACCCTTTTCTTCAACGAAGACGGCGGCATGGTGTCCAAGCTGTCCGATTCCAGCAACGTCGGCATCCTCGTCTTTCTGGTGATGCTGGGCATTCTGGTGGCCCTGATGAACAAGGCCGGCGGCAGCGCCGCCTTTGGCCGCTGGGCCTCCACCCACATCCACACCCGGGCGGGCGCACAGTTCGCCACCCTGCTGCTGGGCATCCTCATCTTTGTGGACGACTACTTCAACTGCCTGACCGTCGGCTCCGTCATGCGCCCGGTCACTGACCGGCAGAAGGTCTCCCGCGCAAAGCTGGCCTACCTCATCGACGCCACCGCAGCACCCGTCTGCATCATCGCGCCGGTGTCCAGCTGGGCCGCCGCCGTCACGTCCTCTGTGCCGGAAGGCTCGGGCATCAACGGCTTTACCATGTTCCTGCGCACCATCCCTTATAACTACTACGCCATCCTCACCATGGTGATGAGCCTCTTCCTCATCTTCAGCGGCCTCGACTACGGCCCCATGAAAAAGCACGAGGATAACGCCCTGCTGGGCGACCTTTTCACCACCGACGACCGCCCCTACGGCGACGACACGGACGACGGCAGCGACACCCGCGGCCATGTGGTGGACCTCATCGCGCCGGTGCTGGTGCTCATCGCGGCCTGCATCTTCGGCATGGTGTACACCGGCGGCTTCTTTGAGGGCGTGGACTTCGTCACCGCTTTTGCCGACTGCAACGCCTCCATGGGCCTCGTGCTGGGCAGCGCCATTGCCCTGATGTTCACCTTCGTGTTTTACCGGGTGCGGGGAGTCATGACCTTTCAGGACTTCGCCGCCTGCATCCCCGAGGGCTTCAAGGCCATGGTCAGCCCCATGCTCATTCTGACGCTGGCATGGACGCTTTCCGGCATGACCGGCCTGCTGGGCGCAAAATACTACGTCGCAAGCCTGCTCAGCGGCTCTGCAGCGGCTCTGCAGTACCTGCTGCCCATCATCATCTTTGTGGTGGCGGTCTTCCTCGCCTTTGCCACCGGCACGTCCTGGGGTACTTTCTCGATTCTGGTCCCCATCGTCTGCCATGCGTTCCCGGAGGGTGAGATGCTGGTGGTCTCCATCGCCGCCTGCCTGTCCGGCGCGGTCTGCGGCGACCACTGCTCGCCCATCTCCGACACCACCATCATGGCCTCTGCCGGCGCGCATTGCAGCCACGTGAACCATGTCTCCACCCAGCTGCCCTACGCCATGACCGCCGCCGCCATCTCGGCGGGCTGCTATCTGCTCTGCGGCGCAGCACAGGCTGTCCTCGGCGATGCCGCCAACACCCTGACCTCCTTCGTGCTGCTGGCCTGTGCCATCGTCATCGAACTCGTCGTGCTCAGCATCGTCAAGGCGCGGATGGGCCATACTGGGAAGGAAGAAGTCACAAAATCTTAACGGAATCGTAGATTTTTGTCTTCCCCTCCGGCGCAAATCATGGTATACTTATCAAAAGAGTAAATTTTTTGAGCTATTTGCTCACTGGAGGAAAACCCCATGCTGGAAGAAGTCTTTCAGGACGTCTATACAAAGTTCAAGCTGCATTTTTATCAGAATGTATTTCAGCGCTTTGCCACCCGCGAAGCCACGCTGACCACGGTGGAGTCCTTCTGCATGGAGGGCATCATGGCGATGGGGGAGCCCACCATTGCAGAGTTTTCCCGTATGATGGGCATCTCCACCCCCAACGCGGCTTATAAAATCGGCAGCCTCGTCAAAAAGGGCTATGTGGAGAAGATCCAGTCCACCACCGACCGCCGCGAATACTTCCTGCGCCCCACCCAGAAATACATCGATTACTACAGCATCAGCTATTCTTACCTGCACACGGTCATCGAGCGTGTGCGCAAGCGCTTCCCGGCTGAGGACTGCGACAAGATGGAGCAGATGCTCTCGGTCATCAGCACCGAGCTGATGCCGGAGCTGGATATGCTGGCCAAGTGCCGCCACCCTGAGGCTCCGGCAGAAGATACCACCCACTGACAAGCACAAAAGGCCCTCCCAGGCAAACCCGGGAGGGCCTTGTTGTTTGCAGGGAGCTTACCCTTTTACAGCACCATAAACAGGGTGCCGGCGGCGACGAGGGCGCAGCCCACCATACTTTTGGCGGTAAAGGGCTCGTGGAGGAACACAAAGGCCAGCACCAGGGTGATCACCACGCTGAGCTTGTCGATGGACACCACCTGAGAGGCCCGGCCAAGCTGCAGGGCCCGGTAGTAGCACAGCCAGGACGCTCCGGTGGCCAGCCCCGATAGGATGAGGAAGAGCCAACTCCGGCGGCTGATCTCACCCATGCCCCCCTGGGCCCGGGTGAGGAACACCATGCCCCAGCTCATGGCCAGCACCACCACGGTGCGGATGGCGGTGGCCAGAGTGGAGTTGACCCCCTCGATGCCCACCTTGGCCAGGATCGAGGTAAGGGCCGCAAACAGGGCCGAGCCCAGTGCAAATACAAACCACATAAACAGACCTCCGTTTTTGCTGCCCAAAGCGAAGTGCGGCCGCCCCGACGGAACGGGACAGCCGCAGCTTCATGGGAATGTAACAGACAGAGCTTGTCAGGATGTTGAGCTTATGCCTTCTCCTGTGCAGCGTTTGCAGCAGCACGCTTGTTGATCTTGCTCTGGTTATAGACAGAGTAGACGATGACCAGGATAGCGACCGTTGCAAAGACCATTGCGATGGGAGAAGTGGTGATGGCGAAGAAGTTGCCGCGCTGGATGTTCATGTAGCGCACGAAGTTCTTCTCGCACATGGGTCCCAGAATGAGGGCCAGCAGGATGGGAGAAAGCGGGAACTCGTACTTGTTCATCAGCCAGCCGATGATGCCGAAGGCGACACAAACGCCCACATCAAAGGCATTCTTGTTGATGGAGAAAGCACCCAGCAGGGAGATGACGAGGATGATGGGGTAGAGCATCTTCTTCTCGATGGAGACGATCTTTGCAAAGAAGCGGACGCCCAGGCAGCCGACGACCAGCATGCAGAGGTTTGCCAGCATCAGAGCCGCGAAGACGCGGTAGACGGTGGGCAGCTCGGTAACGTACATCATGGGGCCGGGGGTGATTCCCTTCATGATGAAGGCACCCAGCAGGATGGCGGTGACGGAGTCGCCGGGGACGCCCAGAGACAGCAGGGGGATCATAGCGCCGCCGGAGCAGCCGTTGTTGGCGGACTCGGTAGCAGCAACGCCGTTGGGGATGCCGGTGCCGTACAGCTCGGGGTGCTTGCTGGCGGACTTGCTGGCGCCGTAGGAAACGAAGACGGCGATGTCACCGCCTGCGCCGGGGATGGCGCCGATGAAGGTGCCGATGAGGCCGCCGGAGAGGATGTTGGGCCAGATCCGCTTGATGGTCTTCCAATCGGGCAGGACATTGGTGATCTTCTCGTTGGACTTCTGCTCATGCTCTTCGCCGCGGATGATGCGCTCAACGCCGGCGATGACTTCAGAGACAGCGAACAGACCGATCAGAGTGGGGATGAACTGGAAGCCATCCAGCAGGCCGGTCTGCTTGGTGGTGATGAAGCGGGGGATGCCGTTGGTGGGGTCGAGGCCGACGGTGCAGAGCAGCATACCGAAGAAGGCGCTGATGAGGCCCTTGGCCACAGACTTACCGGAAATTGCGACGATGACCGACAGGCCGAAGACGGCCAGCATGAACATCTCGCCGGGGCCGAAGTTCATGGCCATATCAGCGACCAGCGGAGACAGGAAGGTCATGATGAGGGCGCCGATGACGCCGCCGCAGAAGGAGGCGAACATGGCAACGGACAGTGCCTTGCCGGCCTGACCTTTCTTACACATGGGGTAGCCGTCCAGCAGGGTGGCGGCTGCGGCGGGCGTGCCGGGGGCGTGGATGAGGATAGCGGAAATGGAACCGCCGTACATACCGCCGCAGTAGATGCCCAGCAGCAGGCCGATGGACGGGATGAGGTCCATGCCGAAGGAGAAGGGGATGAGCAGCGCCACGCCCATGGTGGCGGTCATGCCCGGGATAGCGCCCAGCAGAACGCCGCCCAGTGCGCCGATGAAGGTCATCAGAAGGACCTCGGGGTTGGACCAGACAGTAGCATAGCTGGAAAGAAGCAGACTAAAATCCATAACTGTGCTCCCTCCTTATATCATGTCCACGAGGGTGCGCAGGAAGTTCAGCGGACCCAGCGGAATATTGACGGTAAGCACCTTGTAGAACACCAGCCACATCAGCAGCGGCACCAGAACGCTCACAAGGACCATCTGCACCCAGTTGCGCTTGCCGATGAGGAACATGATGATCATCGAGAGCACCACAGCGCACAGGATGTAGCCGCAGCTCTTGAACAGAGCAGCGAACAGCACACAGAGGAGCATAACGAGGTAAGCAGCGGCCACGCCCTTATCCTTGAGGGGATTCAGGGTGCCGACTTCGACAGCAACGGGGTCGGTGGGCTTCATGGTACCCATCAGCTTGAAGATGGACTGGATGAGCAGGACCACCGAGAAGATGAGCATGCCCACGATCATGACGCGGGGGAAGGTGGAAGCCTGCACATAGGTGTTGGCCACCTCAGGGAAATTATCGGTCTGGAGCCACGCCCAGATGCCGATCGCGAGGAAAATGATGGAGCCTACCAGATTGGAGAAGGCCATCGTTTTCATTTTGTCTTTGTTCAAAAGGGGTTCCTCCTCTCTATATCTTCTCATAAAAAAGGGCAGGCATGAACTGCCTGCCCCAGCAAATACTCAGAGAGACAAATCAGAGGCCGACAGCGTCCATAGCAGCTGCGACATCGACAGCAGCCTGCTTCAGGTAGTCAGCATAGCCCTGTGCATCCAGATAGGAGATCGCCTGACCGTTGTTGTTCATGAAGGTCACGAAGTCAGGATCCTCGATGGCAGCGGCGCAGGCCTCTTCCAGACGGGTCATGATGGCATCATCAACGCCCAGAGGAGCGGCCATACCGCGCTGGGTGTAGTAGGTGATGTCGTAGCCCTGCTCCTTACAGGTAGGAACATCGGGGAAGACGGGGTTGCGCTCTTCGTCCATGACGCCCAGGCAGATCAGGTCGCCGGACTCGATGAAGCTGCGAGCTTCGGCCAGAGAGACGGTAACGCCCTGAATGAAGCCGCCGGCTGCGTTCTGGACAGCGGTAGCAGCGCCTTCCTGATAGGTGATCATCTGGATGTCGATGCCGGTAGCGCTCATCAGGTAGCCGCCAGCGATGTGCCAGACAGAAGCGTTGGAAGAACCGCCCATCTGCACCTCACCGGGGTGAGCCTTGCAGTAATCAATGAAACCGGGCAGGTCGGTGATGCCGTTGTCAGCAGCCCACTTTGCGCCGACGGTGATGGCAGCTGCGTCGGTGTTGACGCGGCACAGGGGAGCGTAATTCTCCCAGGTCAGTTCACTGGTGCCCAGCTTCTTATAGGTAGCCAGCTCGAAGGTGATCATACCGATGGTGTAGCCGTCGGTGTTGGCATCTGCGATAGCCTGATGGCCCAGGATGCCGCCGCCGCCAGTCTGGTTATCGACAGTCAGGGTGACGCCCAGGTTCTTGCCCATAGCCTCGCAGAATGCGCGCAGGCAGGAGTCCGTGCCGCCGCCTGCAGACCAGGGGCAGATGACGGAAATACCCTTGGTGGGGTAGTCGGTGGACTTGCCGCCGGCAGCGGTGCTGGCAGCAGTGGAAGCTGCAGTAGAGGTGGCAGTGCTGCTGGAAGAACCGCCGCAGGCGGTCAGGACGCCAGCTGCACCCACAGCAGCAGAAGCTGCGAGGAAGTCACGACGAGAGATCTTTTTCATTTCTTGTTACCTCCGATTCACGTTGCGTTTATCCGTATTATGGTAGCGCCGTGCTTTGCTCACGGCAACATTCCTTCCGCATACGGGTCGCCTTTGGATATTATGATAACGCATATTTTCTCATCCCGCAATTAGATTCAAGCACAAATTTTTCAGGCAATGTTTGTACAAAGTGACCCGTTTGATTGGTTTTTGGAGCTTTCTGCAAGCTCGTTTTTCAATTTTTAACTCTTGTATCCAAGATTCTTTGCCGATGTATTTTTGATGCATACAGTCATTCTGAAAATCCATCTGTTCATCGTCCAGATTTCGTTGTATAATGTATTGTAACATTATAAAGATACAGCAGCCAGCCGCCCGCGCGGCCCGTTCGGAGGCGACATTTTCATGCTTTACCGCATCTGGCCCCTTCTCAAGGAAGTATATCATTACGAAAAGCATTCTACGCTGGACTCAGACTACCTGCGCCAGGTGCTGACGCTGGCGGTCGTCGTGCTTTTTGCACTGAATTTCAGCTGCAACGGCCTCGACAAGCCCGTCGTCTTCGTCCTCACCGGGCTCATCAGCCTTGTGCTGCTGATGGTGGAGTGGCTGCTGCCCCGGGCGAAAAACGAAAAGCATCTGGTCATGTTCTCAAACACGGCCCTTATCTTCATGGGCTTGCTGCTTCTGGTCTGGAACGAGAACGACGGCTTCCAGAACCTGTGGTTCTTCCTGATGCCGGCTACTCTTTTCGTGCAGTCGGGGTTGCCCATCGGCCTGCCGTTCTGCACGGCCTACGGCCTCGCGGCCACCTGTTTTTTGTGGCTGGGTCCCCTCGTCGGCAGCACACTCTACCGCCGGGACTATGCGCTTTTCTACCCCGCAGCCTACTGGTCGTTCTGTCTGCTGATGATAACAGCGGACATCTTTTACAAACACTACCGCATCCAGCAGGAGCAGAGCGAAAAAGAGATGGAACGTGAGGTCCATGCCACTATCTGCGAGGCCCGGCAGCTGATGGTGAGCTCTGTGGCCGCCATCAGCCAGATGATAGACGAAAAAGACCGCTACACCAGCGAGCACTCCCACCGGGTGGCCGAATATGCCCGCCTCATCGGGGCGCATATGGGCTTCGCCGGCAAGGAGCTGGACAGCCTCTACCGGAGCGCCCTGCTCCATGACATCGGAAAGATCGCCGTGCCGGACGCCATCCTCAACAAACCCTCCCGGCTGACGGACGAGGAGTTCGACATCATGAAGCAGCACACCGTCTGGGGCCGAAAAATTCTCGAGGGGCTGGAATTTCTGCCTCAGGCCGACTGCGGTGCCAGCTACCACCACGAGCGGTTCGACGGCAAAGGCTACCCCGCCGGGCTGAAAGGCGGGCAGCTGCCGGAGATGGTCTGGATCATCAGCGTCGCCGATGCGCTGGACGCCATGGGCTCCGACCGGTGCTACCGCGGCCACTGCGACAGGGACTACATCATCGGAGAGTTCCGGAAATTGAGCGGGACGCAGTTCGAGCCTGCGGCGGTCAAGGCCGTGGTGGAGCTGCTGGAAAGCGGAGAGATAGCGGTGCAGTGACGCGCCAAAAGGATGTTTTATGAACAAGGATACGCTTGAACGACTGCGCGAGACGGTACTCGTCCCCCATGGCGACCCGCAGCTGGTCCTCTACACCAAGCTCGTCGTGGGTCTGCTCTGGCTGGTACATCTGCCGCTGGGGTTTCTGTACGGTGCGCCGCTGCCGTTTTATCTTCTGCTGGGCGGCATGATGCTTCTGGACGGCGTCAACCTCTTTCTGTCCCGCCGCAGTGCCAGCCGGGCGCGGGAGCTGGGTGCAGCGCTGGCGTTTCTGGCCGGCAGCGCCTTGCTTTTCCAGAAGGCTTATGTGGGGTATTTCAGCTGGTTTTTCCTGCTGATATTCTCCTTTTCCTGCACCTTCGTACTGGGCCTCGTGGACGGCACTTTTATCAACCTTCTGAGCTTTCTCTGGGTGATGGCCTGCCTGCGCGGCGGGCTCATCCCCGACCCCGCCGCCCTCTACGGCGAGAGCTCCGTGCGCCGTTTCCCGTTCCTTTACATCTGCATCCTCGGGGTGGCCTACATCATCATGTTCTCCATCCAGCGCTACTGGGTGGACAAGGCCAAACGCCATCTTTTATTGCAGCAGCGCATCGACGCGGAGAAGGGCAAACTCTCGGAGATGTCGCTGAAGGTCATCACGGCCATGTACAGCGCCCTCAGCTCCAAGATCCCCGAAATCGACCTCCACTGCCAGCAGACTGCGGAGCTGACGCAGGAGATGGCCCGCCGGATGGGTCTGGATGAGGCCGCCTGCCGGGACGGCTACTATGCGGGCCTGCTGCACGAAGTAGGCACCGTGGGCCTGCCCGATGATGTGGTATTGCAGCGGAACATCACCGAGGAGCAGTACCAGCTCTACAAGACCTATGTAGAGCGGGGCTGCCGCATCATTCAGGAACTCCAAATCGTAGACCGGGTGGCCGAGACCGTGCGGTATCACCGCGAAAATTACGACGGCACCGGCTACCTTGAGGGGCTGCAGGGCGAGGCCATCCCGCTGCTGTCCCGCATCCTCGCTGTGGCCGACTTCACTGACCGCCACCGCCGCCGGGGCGAGACGGACGCCCAAATCGCCGCGGCCCTCCGCGAGTGTGCCGGACATGCGTTCGACCCGGCCTGCGTCGGGGCTATGTGTAAGATGCTGACAGAACAGAGCGCGGCCCGGCCGCAGGAATAACAAAGAGGAGGGGCTTTATGGCAGACGTAAAAGAAGAAAGCAAGCGCTATCCCCTGCTTGAGTTCGAATATGATAAGGGGCCGTATGAAAAGACATTGGAATTGAGCAATCAGCCGGGTTTTGTGAGTTATACATCAGGAAACCCGGACAACTATATGCATGAGGGATTTGGGTTTTCCCGTGGCGATGACAAAAAAGTGTTGGAACACGCAGTATATCTTCTGAAGAAAAAGAAATCAAAGCGTGCTACTCTCTCTCCGTCTGAACTCCGGGAGTTGTGCGATGATTTCAGGCATTATTGCTATTGTGTCAAATATGCGGACGGAGAAAAAGCAGTGCTCCAAGATTTGATGGAAGCCGTATTGTTTTATGGCGGAGACAAGGTCGTATACGAAGAGGTGATAGACTGGCATAAAGACACAGAGGAAAGGCCGGCACCTTCGACAGAGAGTATCTTTGACTTCGATAAACTTTACATCAAAATGGGTGACCGATTCCTTTTTCTGGAAAACAATGTTTTTGCGGCAATGAAATTTTATGGTCTGGCCGCACTGGAATGGTCGACAGCGCCGCTGGACCCGATCCTTTGCGGAAATGCAGGAGAATATGCTGTCGATTTTAACGAGGAATACGAAACACTCATTGGTTTAGCACAGGGAAACCCCTATAATGAATCCTATAGCACGACGCTGCTTTCGCATTACAATGACCTTCTGAAACTGGAATATCCATCCCAGATGCCGACAACTCTTTCGGACTTCACAGACAAGGTCCGGGGTATTCTGAATCATAACGGAAAAAGCCCCTCTTTTCACCAAAGAATAGCCCTTATCACGATGATCGTGCTGATGCGGAAATATCTCGTACCAGAAATGGCGCAGCTTTCGGAGGATGATTGCAGCAGTCTGCGGCAGAGTGAGATCATTGAAAAATCCCGCTTTCTGAAAGGGACTGATTTTGATGCGCTGGCTGTTTCAGCTCAAAAAATTGGTACTGAGACTCTTTCTTATCGGGACTACTTGTATCTTGCCCAGACAGCGCATCTGTCCAATCTTATATTGCTGGAGCTGAAAGCAGAAGGTACGGAAAAGAAGATCGCCTATTACACTTCTTCTGAGGTGTTCTCCTATATGCTCCCGGTAAAGTGCACTGGCGAGAAAAAGGACCGGCTGGGCAAACTCACGGTCATGCATCTGTCCTATATGAATGACCCGAACGAGGGACAAACGCTGCTTCAGACTGTTTACGGCGACCAGTATGATACGGGGAAGAAAGACAGGAAATCGCTGAATGTCCCCTACGTCTTTGTCAAGTGCTTTACGCCCCGGGTCGATTATCTGCCCATGTGGGAGATGTATGGCGACCATGCAAAGGGCTGCTGCCTGATCATTGACTGGGAGACAACAAAAAACCTCTCTTGTGCGGTGGAGCCGACACTCTATCATGTCTGCTATCTCCGGAAGAACGCCAAAAATATGGTTTTGCGTGGTGACAATGAGAAACTGGCTCAAAATTACAAGGAGATCGAACGACAGCTCAGGCAGTTGAGGCAGATCACGAAGAGACTGAACAAAGCAAACCGTCCCTATTTCGACTCCCTCCTTGGCAAAGTCCTCTACCTCTTCAAAGACAGCAGCTACAGCTACGAGCAGGAGCTGCGGGTCATCTACCAGACGAAGGACAACATCCTCCATACCGACAGCGACAAACCGTGGCTTTTCGTGCAGACACCTTTTCCTCTCCAATTAGACGAAGTCATTCTGGGACCGAAGTTCCCGGACGTCAGCACCCGGGTGCCTTACCTGCAGGAGCAGCTCGACCTGATGTGCGAAAAGACCGGCACGGAAAAGCCACGCATCACTCTTTCTGAAATCGACTACCGTTGACACAAAAACAGCCCGCAGGCCGGATTTTTGTCCGTCCGCGGGCTGTTTTTATTTCCTGCGAATCATACCTTCCCGGCACCCTTGTCCAGTATCTTGTCGAAGCGGGAAAAGAAGGTGATGGCTGTAATGGTCGCTGCCAGAATATCACTGACCGGCTCGGCGAGAAAGACGCCGAGGCACTTATCTGCCGTGAAGCAGGGCAGGATAAAAATCAGCGGGATAAGTAGGATGATCTTCCGCAAACAAGCCAGCAGGAGGCTGACTTTGGCCTGACCCAGCGCCATAAAGCTCTGCTGGCAGGCGATCTGAACGCCCATGGCGAGGATGCCCGCCATGTAGATGCGCATGGCCCATGTGGTGTATTCGATGAGGGCGGCATCCGAGGTAAAGATGCCCGCCACCACGCCGGGGACCAGCATCATGAGCAGCCAGAACAGGGTGGTATAACCGAAGCAGAGGGTGAGCTGGAAGCGGAACGCCTCCTTGACGCGGGGCTTTTTGCCTGCGCCGAAGTTGAAGCTCATCACCGGCTGGCCGCCCTGACAGATGCCCTGAATAGGCATGGTGCAGAGCTGGGACACGCTGGTGATGACGGTCATCGCGCCCACAGCCACATCGCCGCCGTAGCGGGCGAGGCTGGAGCTGAAACTGATGGAGAGCAAACTCTCCGTCGAGAGCATGACGAAGGACGAGATGCCCAGCCCCAGCACCGGCAGGATGATGTTCCGCTCCACTTTGAGGTTTTCTTTCCGCAGCTTGAGGATGGTCTTGGGGCCGGTGAGGAACTTCAATATCCAGCAGGCACCCACGGCCTGACTGAGCACCGTCGCCACTGCCGCACCCCGGACGCCCCAGCCAAGACCAAAAATCAGGATGGGGTCGAGGATGATGTTGATGACTGCGCCGATGACTGTCGTGAGCATACTGATCTTCGCAAAGCCCTGGGTCGTGATGAAGGGGTTCATGCCCATGACCAGCAGCACGAACACCGAGCCGAGGATGTAGATGCGGCCATAGGCCACCGCATAGGGGAGAGTGGCGTCGCTGGCACCGAAGAGCCGCAGCAGAGCGGGCGCACCGGCATAGAAGCCCGCCGTCAGCACCACAGCGAAAAACAGCAGCATGGTAAAGCTGTTGCCGATGATTTTTTCGGCCTCGTCTTTATTGTCCTGTCCCAGCGCGATGGCCGTGCGGGGCGCACCGCCCGCGCCGATGAGCATGGCGAAGGCGTTCAGGAGCATAAGGATCGGCGCAAACAGACCCACGCCCGTCAGCGCCGCCGCACCGATGCCCTCGATGTGGCCGATGTAAATGCGGTCTACGATGTTATAGAGCAGATTGACCACCTGCGCCACCACGGCGGGTATCATCAACTGCAAAAGCAGGGGCTTGACTGGCCCGCTGCCCATATCCTGTCGATTCTGTGCCATAGGTTCTCCTTTGAGTATATACTTCAAATTTGAAATAAATATAGCACACCCCGTTCTGCCTGTCAAGCACAAGGGAAAGGGCTTTTTGTATTTCCAGTTGACGGAAAGGCGGGATTTTGCTATAATAATTAAGCTGTATTGTGAATATGGAGCATTACTCAAGTGGTCGTAAGAGGTCGCACTCGAAATCCAAGTGGATGCTTCGCTGGATGTCTCCATATCACACGAGGGAACGTCAATTTTGATGTCCTGACAGGCTTCAAAGCCTGTCTGAACGATGCGTTTTCTAACAATATTCTAACAGCAACTGTTCCAAGTTTCAAGGCCGATTTGCGATATACAAATCGTAAATTGGCCATGAAAATATACTTGGAGATGTATCGAAGCGGTCGTAACGAGAACGACTCGAAATCTAACTGGCTTTTTGGAAGTGGTTTTCCGGTTTTGCTAGGTTTCATGCGGGTTTTCCGACTTCGTGAGGGAACGATTTTCTGGCGTTCTCTCCTGCAATTCTCTCCAAAGTTTTCCCAGAATGCACGGCTAAAATTTAATATCTGGAGCATTACTCAAGTGGTCGTAAGAGGTCGCACTCGAAATGCGATAGGCCGGGAGACCGGTGCCAGGGTTCGACTCCCTGATGCTCCGCCAAATCGAATGGACAGATGAATTTTATTCGTCTGTCCATTCTTTTTTGCCGGAACATCGCCCGTCCACCCTGTCTTGTGGGCGTATGGCATCATGCTGACGCATTGCCATAGCCCAGCCCCTCCAGCATCGCCTGTGCAGACGAGAGCTTGGAAGCGTAATCGAGGTGGGCGTAAATATTGGCGGTGGTGGAGAAGTCGCTGTGACCCAGCCATTCCTGAATCTGCTTCATGGGAACGCCGTTTGCCAGAAGAAGGCTGGCGCAGCTATGACGCAGGTCATGAAAGCGGATAGGACGCAGACCGTTTTTCTCCAACAGCTTCGGGAACTGCTCGGAAACGTAGTTGGGGCGGATGATGTTCCCGATCTCGTCCACACACAGATAGCCCAGATAATCCCGGTTGTAGCTTTTACCGCACAGGCGGCGGTAGGTTTCCTGCTGACCTTTCAGCATCAGCAGGCGGTCACGGATGGGCGGCACAAGAGGCAGCGTCCGCAGGCTGGACTTCGTTTTTGCACGGTCTGCCTGTACCAGAACCTTTTTGCCGTCGATGGATGCCTGCGTAACGATGTGCTTGATCTCCAGAGTGTTTTCCTCAAAGTCGATCGCATCCCACTTCAGCCCCAGCACCTCGCTGCGGCGCAGGCCGTAGAAGGATGCCAGCAGAACCGGGATCTCCAGCTTGGTGCCCTCTGCGACCTCCGTCAAAGCATGGATCTCTTCGGCACTGTAATAGCTGCCCTTGAACGCATTCTTCTTCGGACGCTCGACCTTATCTGCCGGATTGGTGGGGATCAGGTCGATCTTGACCGCATACTTCAATGCCTTGTGGATGTTTGCATGGTAATGGATCACCGAATTTGCCTTGACCCGTTCAAGCTGTTTGGTATAGAAATCCTGCAAATCGGTGGCTTTCAGGTCTACCAGCTTGATGCCGCGCTTGCGGAAATAGGGAGCGATGATGCGCTCCACCATTCCTTGATAGCTGGCATAGGTCGTGATTTGGACAGAGCTTTTCGTGACTTCCAGCCATTTCAGCATGAAGTCCGAAAAGAGAATGTCATCGTCCAAGCGGATCTCCGCAGGTGCGGTGGGAACCATGAAGTTCCTCCGACGTTCCAGCAAAAGAGCTTCGGCTTTCTTCTTGTTCCTCTTGACGGACAGACCGGTGGCTTCCCACTTGGTCTTTCGCTTTCCGTCTGCGTCCTTGTAACTCAGAACGATGTAGTAGAAGTCGTTTTTTTCTTGCAGATGCCCTGCTACCATAATGTTTCCTCCTGTCTTTGCATCCACCTGAATATGTAACTTCTGCCGCTGACACCATCAGTGTACCCAACGGCAGGAGAGAATGCAAGGATGTCACGCCCGGATGGTGTGACCGGGTGCGAATCCGATAAGATAAGTCAAAAGATGTGCCTTGGGGATGCGGTAGGAGCGTCCGACCTTCAAATGCTGGATGCTCCCCTTTTTCAAAAGCGCATACCCGGTTTTTGTGCTGACGCTCAATATCTCGCACATCTGGTCGATGTTCAGCACATCCGGGTAATCCCGGAGCATCACACGGTACGCATCACGGGGATTCAAAGTTTCTTCGCCCAAACAGATCCCCCCTTTCTATAATGGAGTGTACCGCTCCGTCTTGCGGTCAGGCTCTTCCTGAATCAAAGTGCAGGCTGCGATCTCGCTCATTCCTGTCCTCTCCTCTCTAGTTCAATATGTCAATTATTCAGCAGAAAATACTATATGTAAAGAGCAAATGGCCTTTTTCGGGTACCATCGCCCTTGCCAAAG
The DNA here is from genome assembly GCF_020687245.1 of Faecalibacterium longum CLA-AA-H243. Lineage (GTDB taxonomy): Bacteria > Bacillota > Clostridia > Oscillospirales > Ruminococcaceae > Faecalibacterium > Faecalibacterium longum. The sequence goes on from NZ_JAJEQG010000043.1 coordinate 19,306, forward strand.
GAGATATTTGAGCTTAGAACTTCATCGGCAGTGCGTCTTTCCTGCAC
>NZ_JAJEQG010000044.1 GCF_020687245.1 Faecalibacterium longum CLA-AA-H243
ACCTTTTTGGACAGGCCGGAGGTGACATATTCCTCGATGTTCTCCAAGATGCGCTGCTTGATCTCGCTCTCGTCCTCTACCGGGCCGTCCAGTGTGTACAGCGTTCCGTTGACGCATTTCAGCGGCCACTGTTCCAGAAAGGCACGGCCAAACTGGACTTCGTCAATTTTCTTGCCGTTGTACCAGTCCGGCCATAAGGGGTTGCGGGAAATGTTTTTCTTCATAGGGTGGTTCTCCTTTAGAAAAGTGAAGTGGTGGGGCTCACGGTGAGACCCACCACTTCGGGTGAATAAACTATTAGGCGCACTTCGCCAGAGCAAGACGGTCGGTGCGCTCCTCCAGCATCAGCAGGTACGACCCGGACAGCAGCCGTGCAGCGGCAGCGGCCTTCTGCTGGGGCGTCCCAAAAGCAACGCAGTCCGTCAGGTGCTCGACGGTCTCGGTCATGTGGAGAGCTTCCACGAACCGCTCGTCCAGCGGCTCCTCCGGGGTGGTGGGCTTGTAGCGCTCTCGCCAGTCGTGCAGCAGGTCGAGATAATCGGTCAGCACCCGCAGGCAGTAGGCGATGTCTGCCCACTGCTCGTCTGTCAGGCCACGCTTGGGCGGCGGCAGAGCGATGGCATTGGCGGGCGGCTTATCCGGGTCAAGCCCGAAGTCGTGTATCAGCTTCTCGGCGGCTTGCCGGGGGTTCAGGTCGAACAGCTTGGCGGTGAGGTCGATGGCATCTCCATTGGCCCCGCAAGCGAAACAGTAATAGTAGGATTCGTTCAGCATCATACTGGGGTGGTTGTCGGAGTGGAACGGACAGCACACCATGCCATGGCGGTCGGGCTCCATGCCGTACATCTCTCCCACCTGCCGAACGGTGATGGCGGACTTGATCTTTTGATATAAGCTCAAAATCTCTCCTTTGGTCAAAGGCTCTGGCACGGATCATTTTGATCCCTGCCACGTTCAAAGTCACCGGTGTTCCCCAAATGGGAACTTCGGTGAAGCCGGTCTCCCTTGCTGCCTCCCGACAGGAAATCTTTTTGGACTCTGTGTCGGCCCTATGCAGGGCGCTCGCTCCCCCGATGGGAGGTCTTGGCGGTCTGGGCAGTTCGGACGGTCATTCTGTTCTCAAGGTTCTGGTATAAAAGATATTTCAGAGGGCTTTCGCGGGAAGCCCTTAATATGTTCGCTGCTGGGGAGTTAATATGTTTTCTTTCTGTCTATAGGATAGCACCTCCATGGCCGCTGTGCCGTATATCCATAATGTCGGAAAACAGGTGCAGAAACTGCAAAATTCCACGCTTATGGACAGGAACCGCCGGAAGTGGTATACTGTGCAAAAAACATCGGAGGTGCGACCATGAACATCAAGCTGACACTGGGAGAACGGCTCAAAGACCTGCGTGTGGAGCGGAATCTGAAGCTGGAAACGCTGGCAGAACAGACGGGTCTGTCCAAATCGGCGCTGTCGAAATACGAGAGCGACGATGTGACCGACCTCAGCATTTATGCGGTGACAACGCTGGCTGGGTTCTATGGTGTGACCACGGATTACCTGCTGGGTGTGACAGAAAACAAAAAACGCCCAGATGCAGTCCTTTCGGACTTGCATCTGAGCGATGGTGCAGTGGACGTATTAAGAAATGGAAGATTCAATCATCGGCTGCTGTGCGAACTGATCGTGCATGAGAATTTCCGGCGGTTCATGACCGATCTGGAAATCTATGTGGATGGATATGTCAGCGCAAACATTCAAAACCTCAATGCTGGGCTGGAAGCGACCCGGCAAATGCTGAAAAAGAAGTATGCAGCAGATGAAAACGATCTATACATGAGCACCTTGAAGCTGGGGCAGATCGATGAAGATGAGTACTTTGGTCGGGTCTTGTATGACGAGTTGGTGGCTATCCTGAAGAACATCAAGACGGAACACCGCAAGGACAAGACCACTTCGGATGGTGCAATGGTCGATAACTTGATGAAGGAACTGGAGGATGCACAGAAACTTGAAGGGTCTGCGGATGAAAAGAAGATCCGAACGGCATTGAAGGCAATCGGCATCAACTACGATAAGCTGACAGAAGATGAAAGAAAGCTGATAAAGAAGATCCTTTATAAAACGGCAATGCTGAAACCGGGGACATTTGCAGGCAACCGGGGCAAGCACAGACGCTGATCATTTGCCCTGCGCCTTATAGGAGAAACGCTGCTGCGGCAGGAAGGAGAACGTACACCATTGGTTCCTCTGAAAGCCTGCGATGGGTGGGCAGAAACCATTAGCTGCCATGCCCATCCGCGCATCCTTCTGCCACAGAACAGGTGCTTGCCGGAACCTCTCGCAGCCCCTTTTCCGCGTCAGCCGGAACCAAGGTGTAACACACTAGACTTTGCAGGCAAAGTCGTGTGCCAACGAGCGTTCCGCCGCTCTTTGGATTCTTCCCGGCAGGGCACTGGAAAATGGGGTACCCTGATGAAAACGGTGGATGGTACACATTCACAAACCCCGAAAGGTGTGTTATTATAGTACCATCAATAAATGGAAGGGAGGGCGGCGGATGTTCAGCATTGCAGGGATTGACCTGTTGGAGCAGGAACTTTTGGACCATGAACGCACCCTCCTTGAGATTTTGCTTCAGGACAAAACCACCAAGAAAAACATCATCTGGGCAACCGATGATTACGCCGAACTGGGCGAACCATACAGCTTCAAAAAAGAAATCCTGCCGGAGCTGGTTACAGGCGAACAGGACAGTCTGATCCAGCCCAGAGTGGAAAAAGCAGTGGAGCATCAGACCAACCGCACCCGTGATAAAGCAGAGGTGTTTACCCCCAGTTGGATCTGCAACGCACAGAACAATCTGGTGGATGAGCAGTGGTTTGGCAGAAAGGATGTTTTCAACATCCAGAAGGAGATGTCGTGGAAAGCAACGGCTGACAAAATCGCTTTCCCGGACGACCGTCAGCACACATGGCAGAAATATGTGGATGCACAGCGGTTGGAAATCTCCTGCGGCGAGGCTCCCTATCTGGTAAGCCGCTACGATACCGTAACGGGCGAAACCATTCCCATTTCCCAGCGAATTGGCCTGCTGGACCGCAAGCTGCGTGTTGTGAGTGAAAACACGGATACCGAAGAAGAATGGTTCACATGGACAAAGCGGGCGTTCCAGAGTGTGTACGGCTTTGAGTATCAGGGCGACAGCCTGCTGCTGGCACGGGAAAACCTGTTTGTGACCTTCGTGGAGGTTTACCGGGAACGCTTTGGCAAACTTCCCCACCTGCGGCAGATGAAGGTGATCGCCAACATCATTGCGTGGAACCTCTGGCAGATGGACGGCACAAAGTATGTGGTTCCGGGCAGCTGTAAGGAAAACAAAATTGAAATTATCAGCTGGTTCGGCAGTGAGGAACAAATTGACCTCTGCCCCGGATGCAAAAGCGGAAATATCCGGGCGCACAACGGGATTTACAGCATCATAAAAGACTGGCGTTCCAACCAGACAATGACTTTTCTTTCAATGGTGAGAGGAGGAAAAGCAAGTGGCAGCGTATAAGCCAACCATGTCGTATCGGTTGATTTACATCTTTACGATTCACGATGCCCAGCACGAGGGCTACTGGAAGATCGGAAAGACAAATTTTGACAGCGTGAACAGCTACAAACAGCTTCCGCCCAACTGTGCGGAGCTGAATTGTGCTGCCCGTGACCGCATCGACCAGTATACCAAGACGGCGATGGTTGAATACGACCTGCAATATACCGAGCTGGCACGCAGAACCGTCACCTTCCCGGATGGTACGACCGATACGGAATTGTTCGATGATGACGATGTCCATAACGTGCTGTACAATTCTGGCTTTTCGGCCCGGAAGTTCTCCAATTCCAATCAGGACAGCGAGTGGTTTGAGGTGCCGCTGTCCGTTGCCATTCGTGCGATTCAGGCGGTAAAAGAGGGCCGCACGGCTCTGACCGCTGCCGAAAAGAGTGAGGGGCAGATCAGCTTTCTGCCGCAGACTGTCCCTGCTGCGCCCAAAAAGAGAGCCATTACCCTGCGGGATGAGCAGATGGACTGCGTCAATCAGACGCTGCGGGTGTTCCGCAAGGAAAACTCGATGCTCTGGAACTGCAAGATGCGTTTCGGCAAAACGGTCACGGCCTATGCGCTCATCAAAAAAGCTGGCTACCAGAAGGTGATTGTGGTCACCCACCGCCCAGTGGTGGAAGATGGCTGGCGCAACGATTTTGACCTGATTTTTGGCGAAGGAGACAACCGTGCTTTCCTGAAAAAAGACCGTTTCGATACGGATTCGTCCGTTTACGATGCGGCAATGGATGCACGCAACGATGCAAACCTGACAGCCTACCAGAATTCCGGCAAGGCGTTTGTTTACTTTGCCTCCATGCAGGACCTGCGCGGCTCTCAGCGGGCAGACGGCAAGTTTGACAAGAATAACGCCGTTTTCGATATGGACTGGGATCTTGTGATTTACGATGAAGCCCACGAGGGCACCCAGACCCAGCGAGGGCAGAAGGTGCAGTCTCTGCTGGAAGCGGAAAAGAACGGCAAGGCTCCCAAGGTTCTGCAGCTGTCCGGCACACCGTACAACCTGATGCAGAAGTACGAGAACAACGTCTACACATGGGACTACGTCATGGAGCAAAAGCGCAAGCGGGAGTGGGACACCCTGCACCCCGGCGACCATAACCCCTATGCAGACCTGCCGGAACTTCGCATCCTGACCTTCAACCTTGGGAAAAGTCTGCCCACCTCCTACCGCTACGAGACCTTGGAGATGGCGTTCAACTTTACCGAGTTTTTCCGGGTGTGGACGGGAGACCCAGCACGGGATTTCCGTCCTCTGCCGGCTGGCGCACAGGTGGGTGATTTTGTCCACGAGGCCGATGTGCGCAGCTTTCTGGACCTGATTTCTTCGGAGAACCCGGAGAGCAACTACCCCTACTCCACGCCGGAGTACCGGGAGATGTTCCGGCATACCCTCTGGATGGTTCCGGGCGTGAAAGAAGCCAGTGCCCTGAGCAGGCTGCTGAAAGACCACCCTGTGTTTGGAGCCTATAAAGTCGCTAACGTTGCAGGCGACGGCGATGCCGAAATGCCCTATGACAACGCCCTGACACTGGTAAAACAGGTCATCAAGGCGAACCGCTATACCATTACCATTTCCTGCGGCAAGCTGACCACCGGCGTGACGGTGCCGGAGTGGACGGCTGTGATGATGCTGACCGGGTCGGCAAGCACGGCTGCGTCCGGCTATATGCAGACCATCTTCCGGGTGCAGTCGGCAGGGGTGCTGGACGGCAAACAGAAGGAATGCTGCTATGTCTTTGACTTTGCCCCGGACCGTGCCCTGAACGTGATTTCTGAGGTCAACCGCATTACCAAGCTGGGTCGGACCAACGAGGAGCAGAACCGGGTGGCACTGGGCGAGTTTTTGAACTTCTGCCCGGTGATTGCGGTGGACGGCACCCAGATGACTGCATACAGCGTCTCCAAAATGATGCGGCAGATCAAGCGTCTGACGGTGGACAAGGCCATCAAGAGCGGCTTTGACGATGAATCAGTCTACAAGCAGGACACCGGCATCGTCATGGACGAGGACGATGTGCAGCTGTTCCATACCCTGTCGGACAAGCTCAGCGAGCAGAAAGCCGCCAAAAAGGAAACCAAAGTCCACATCAACCATCAGGGGCTGACGGGCGAGGAATACGAAAAGGCAGACAAGATTTCCAATAAGCCCAAGCGGGAGCGCACCAAAGAGGATGATGACCTGCTCAAGAAACTGCAAGAGCAGAAAAAGGAACGGGAGAAGGTCATCCGGCTGCTGCGGAATGTGTCCATCCGTCTGCCCCTGCTGATTTACGGTGTCAAGGTGGATTTGACCGAGAGCATCAAGATGGCAGACTTCATCACGCTGGTGGATGAGGAATCCTGGCAGGAGTTCATGCCCAAAACCGTGGACAAGCCCCTGTTCCGCAAGCTGCTGAAATACTACGACGAGGATGTGGTCAGCGGGGCGGGTCTGCGCATCCGCCGCATGGCAAAGGCTGCGGACGAGCTGCCGCCCACCGAGCGTGTGAAGCGCATTGCCGAGATCTTCAGCCACTTCCGCAACCCCGACAAGGAAACCGTTCTGACCCCGTGGCGGGTGGTGAACCTTCATCTGAGCAACATGGTGGGCGGCTACTGCTTCCTCAACGAGCAGTTCGATTCGCAGGAGGTTCTGGAGGAGCCTCGTCTGGTAGATCAGGGGCAGGTCACCGAGGACATCTTCCTCAACCCGGAGGCACGGATTCTGGAAATGAACTCCAAATCCGGCTTGTATCCCTTGTATATGGCATACAGCCTGTACGCCATGAAGCTGCCCGGCCCGGAGGACAAGCTGCCGCTGGAGCAGACACAGGCTCTCTGGCAGGAGACCGTGGAGCAGCAGATCTTTGTTCTGTGCAAGACCCGGATGGCAGAAAGCATCACCCGGCGGACGCTGGTGGGCTATCAGGATTGGACGGTCAACACCACCTACATTCCGCACCTGCTGGAACGGATGGAAAACGACCCGCAGCGTCTGGCAAAGAAGCTGCAGCGAACCGATACATGGGGAAAGGAGGGACAACCCATGAAATTTGATGCCATTGTGGGCAATCCGCCGTATCAGGAGGATACAGGCGGCGGCAGCGCAGCCAATGTTGCGGCAAAGCAGGCACGCCCGGTTTATAACCTGTTTGTGGATCAGGCAAAAACCATGCAACCCCACTATATCTCCATGATTATGCCGGCACGCTGGTATGCTGGCGGCATCGGACTGAACGATTTCCGCAATGAGATGCTGAACGATCCGCATCTGATCAGGCTGACGGATTTTGTAAACTCCAAAGACTGCTTCAGTACCGTGGATATTGCAGGCGGCATTTGCTATTTCCTGTGGGATCGGGATAAGGAGGAGGTCTGCGAGGTTACAAACGTCAGCGGTCTGGAACGCCATACCATGCGGCGCAACCTCAATGAATTTGGAGAGATCTTCATTCGGTCGAATGAATCGCTGTCCATCATCCATAAGGTTCTGAGCCGTTCAGAACACTTCCTGACCGATCGGGTGCAGCCCATTGATGCCTTTGGTTTCCCCTCTGCGGCTCGTGGCGAAAAAGAACCCTTTGATGGTTGCATTTCCCTTATTCACAGCCAAGGCACCGGCTATATTAAGAGAAGCGATGTCAAGAAAAATGCGGAGCTGATCGACAAGTACAAGGCAACGATCTCCATTCTGGTTCCCTGCAATGGTGAGGTTGGCATTGACCCGTCCAAGGGCTATAAGGCCATCACAACACCCCGGATTGAGGTTCCGGGTGAGGTGAACACCTTCTCCTATCTGGTTCTGGGTGCATTCGATAGCGAAGCAGAAATCAAAAACTACAAGCAGTATCTGATGTGTAAGTTTACTCGCTTCATGCTGCGTCTGACCTATTCTTCCATGCACATTGCAAGAGCAAACTTTGTCTTTGTGCCCGATCAGGATTTTACGGAAGAATGGACGGACGAAAAGCTGTACAAGAAGTACGAGCTGACGGAAGATGAGATTGCGTTTGTTGAGAGTACGATTAGAGTGATGGAGTAAATATAGAGGAATCTTATGCACGTTCGACCGCAGATTGTTTATAAGTATAAATCAATATCTACACAGACTGACTTTAATCGTGTGGTAGATATTATAAAAAATAATCATATTTATTTGCCAAAGCCTTCTATGCTGAATGACCCCATGGAAGCAAATGCCTTACAAGTGTATTTGGATTGTATGGGGGCTGGATATACGCTTGCTTGTGGAAAAATACATCCAATTGTGGAAGATAGGAAAAATCAGTACAGAGTTCTCTCTGTTTCTGCAATTCCAAACTCTCCTATTATGTGGGCGCATTATGCGAGTGGCTATTCTGGCTGTTGCTTGATTTATTCAACAGAAAAAACTTTTTCTGAAATAAAGCCTGTGATTTATACAGATATTACATTTGATTTGTTTGACATAGACTTTATGGATGATGAAATGTCAGAAGCGATTGAAGAATCGCTCTGCTTTAAGCATAAAGATTGGGCGTATGAAAATGAATGGCGGTTAATTCAAAATGAAGATGCCGGATTTTTGAATTATGAAGCGTCAGAATTGGTTGGAATTATTATCGGCGAGAATATGAGCTTGGATAAACGAAAGGTGCTGGTCAAGCTCTGCAAAGATAAAAACGTCCCTTGTTTTCGCACCTATACGATGAAGAGCTGGAATGAAATTGGTTTTGCCCCGTATGATTTTGTTGAATCACTGGGTGGAAAAGAGTACGAATATATTACGCCGGGAGAAATGGAACGGTATATTCAAGAAGGGCTGGAAAATGGAAGATGTTCCAATAATGAAAGAATGATTTTCAATGCGTTAAATGAAAAAGTATTACGAAGAGAGCATTATTAAATAAACTGGATTTCTGAAATGCAGGGAGAACGAAAATGAAACCTGTTGAAGCAGGGTTTGATTGGGGAATGTTTTGGCAAGCTGCAAGCGCGATTGCCACTGCTGTTGCCGCAATTATAGCACTTTGGCAAACAAGGTATCAAAATCGCAAAAAGGTTAAGATTACGTTCAACGAAAGCGTAATTTATGCGTTTGGTGGTTCTTTGGAACTTGCAGATAAATGCCAGTATGTATCGCTCGATGTTGTAAATACTGGAAACCGAAAAATCATTATCAGCAGTTATGGCATAAAACTTCCAGATGGTTATAAATGGGTTATACTCCAAGAGCCAACACCAGCAGGAATTACTAAGCTCCCGGCAGAACTAGATATAGAACAATGCGTTTCCTTCGCGTGGAAAAAAGATAAGTTTATAATGCAACTTCAAAATTTGAGTAATTATCCAAGAGATAAAAAAATTCCGTTCTTTGTTCAAGATACGGCTGGAACGTACTATATATTCAAATCACCCAAAACCATTCAGCAATATTTAGATGAAGCTGAAAAGCATAATAAAAAAGAGGGGAGGTCCCAACCATGACCGAACAAGCGCTCCGCAAAATGATTGCTGCCGGGGAAAGCACCCGGCAGGAGTTTAAGTCGTGGGTGAAGTGCAAGGACTACCGGCAGCGGAAAGAGCTTGCGGTGAAAAGTGCGGTTGCGCTGGCAAATACAAAGGGCGGCGTTCTGCTGTTTGGCGTGGAAGATGACGGCACCATTACGGGCTGCCCCAAGAGCGACCCGCAGGCACTGATGGAAGCCATCTACGATATGACCCGGCCCAGCCTGTTTACCGAAATCGAGCCGGTGGAAACCGCTGACGGTGTGGTGCTGGTGGTATCGGTGGAGAAATCCAATTCTCATGTTGCCACCACCGGCGGCATCTATTACAGACGGCTGGGGAACGTGACAAAGCCCGACTACCCGGCAAACGATGTGTACTCCCCTGCCGATAACCCGGATTTTTCGGCAAAGATCGTGGAGGGCGCAACCGAAAGCGACATTGACCTGCTGGAAGTGTACCGCCTGAAAGAGAAGCTGCGGATTCGGGATGCAGGCTCTGCCCTGCCGGACTTGGCAGATACCACCTTTCTGGACAACCTGAATCTGATCCGTATGGACAAGGACGAAGTGCGTGTGACGGTGGCAGGGCTGCTGTTTGTGGGCAAGGCGGCATCCATTGCACGGCTGCTGCCGCAGGCAGAGGTGATCTACCTCCATTACAGCGACGAAGCGCAGACGGAATACGACAACCGCATGGATATGCAGGAGCCGGTGATCTCGATTCTGGATAAGCTGACCGAGCGCATCCGCACCTATAACCGCCTGACCAATGTGCAGGTGGGGCTGTTCCGGCTGGAGGTGTACGATTTCTCCGAAGCGGTTTTTCAGGAGGCTTTGCTGAATGCGCTGGCGCACCGCTCCTATGAGGATATGGCACCGGTCTACGTCAAGCACTACCCCACAAAGATCGTGATTGAGAACCCCGGCGGCTTTCCGGGGGACATCAACGAAAGCAATATCATCACCCACCAGTCCATTCCCCGGAATAAGCTGATCGCCATGACTCTTCAGCACCTGAAATATGTGCAGCGTTCCGGGCAGGGCGTGGACATCATGTTCCAGAGTATGCTCACCGAGGGCAAGCCCTACCCGGAGTACGCCAGCACGCCCAACTCCGTCCGGCTGACCCTTCGCAGCACGATGGAGAATCAGAGCTTCGTGCGTTTCATCGCAGAGACGCAGGATAAGCGGTCCAAGATGTTCACGCTGTCGGAGCTGATGATTCTGCACTATCTGCGGGAGCACCAGAAAATCACCCTGAAACAGGCGGCAAAGACGATTCAGGAAACCGATGACAATGCCCACAAGGTTCTGAACGCTCTCCGGGACGAAGGGCTTCTGGAACTCAACGGCAAGACCTATATGCTGTCCCTCAAGGTCTACGAAACGGTGAAAACCGATGTGGCCTATGTGCAGGATAAGACGGTCAGCCAGATTCAGGCAAAGGATCGGATTCTCGAATATCTGAAGCATAAGCCGTCGATTACAAACCAAAAGGTACAGGAGCTGTGCGGATACACAAAAGATCAGGCATACCGTATCCTCCGAAAGCTTTTAGAAGAAGGGAAGATTGAAATAAAAGGGGCAGGGCGCGGAAGAAGCTATTGCTTAAAAGAAAATCAGCGATAAAAATGCGCGCTGCGCGATTATTGCGCGCAAAGAAATCCGCGATTTTCTTGGGAAAGGACGGAAAATGACTGCAATTCGATAAAAACAGAAATCGTTAATCGCGCGCTGAAACGCGCGCCGCGCGATTAGCATTTTTGCCGCGCGTTTTCTGCGGCTCAATTCTCCGGCCTGCCGTGGTCGCAGCCGAGAGAAAGATAACGCTCTATCTCCCCTCTCAGCACCATCTGTGCATACTCCAGTGGCTTATTATACAGCAGCCAGTCCAGCTCCGCCCGCTGTGCCGGGGTGTTGCCGTACTCGTCCTCCACGGCGATGCAGTCAATGGCAAGAGTGGTGCCATCCTCGAACCGGGCTTCTACCCGGTTGGTGTCCATGTTGTAGCGGCAGGAAAGCAATTTCGTCATAGTCGTATCCTCCAAGACTTAATTTTTGGTGTGCGGTCACTCGAACCAATGCCGTCAAGTCGTTGTCGGATGAAGAAGTTTTTTGGTTTGTCTGGGAGTAAGTGTACAGGCGGCTTTGCTTATTCTATCAGTGGCACCCGCCCCCGCAGTGGGAGCCGCAGCTGTGGCCCTCGTCGTGGTCGTGGTGGGTGCAGTGGATGTCCGGGTCGAAGACCAGCTTTCCGGCCAGATAGTCGGCCACAGCAGCGTCTGCGGCGCCGGAAAGGCCGCCGAACAGCTGGATGCCTGCCTGCATCAGTGCTGCCTGCGCACCGGTGCCGATGCCGCCGCAGAGCACAACATCTGCGCCATGCTGTACGAGGAAGCCCGCCAGTGCGCCGTGGCCCTGACCATTCGTCGGGATGACCTCGGTGCGCAGGAGCTGGCCGTTTTCGGCCTCATAGAACTTGAACTGTGCGGAGCGGCCAAAGTGCTGGAACACCTGACCGTCTTCGAACGGGACTGCGATTTTCATGAGAACGTCTCCTTTACTGCTTGTTTTGTACAGCCTCCCGGATGCTCTTTGCCAGCTTTTTGGCGTCCAGAGGCTTGACGAGACGGCCATTCATACCGACCTGATGGCAGGACTGGGCGCACTCGTCGGAGGCCTGTGCCGTCATGGCGAGGATGGGAACGGTGGCGGCGTCGGGCCGGTCGAGGGCGCGGATGGCCCGGGACGCCTCGAAGCCGTCCATCACCGGCATCATCACATCCATGAGGATGGCCTGATACCCGCCCGGCGCACTGGCGGCAAAGCGCTCCACGGCTTCCCTGCCGTTCCATGCCTTGTCCACCGCTGCGCCCTGACTGGTGAGCTGGAACTCGGCCACTTCCATGTTGATGTCGTTGTCCTCCACCAGCAGGATGTGCATCCCGTCCAGCCGCCCGTTGTCGGTGGGCTTGAGCTGGGGCTTTGCGGCGGCATTCTTGTCCAGCAGGAAGGGCAGCTGGAAGGTGAAGGCAGTCCCCTCCCCCAGCTGGCTCTCGGCAGAGATGCTGCCGCCCATCTGGCTGACCAGCTCCTTGACGATGGACATTCCGAGGCCGGTACCCCTGTACTGGGTGCGGGCGTCGGCGGACTCCTGGGTAAAGGGCTTGAACAGCTGGTTCTCCAGGAAATCCCGGCTCATGCCGATGCCGGTGTCCGTGATGCGGAACTCGTACCACACGGTGGTGCCGTCGCAGGAGAGCTCCCTGGCGTAGGTGTCGATGGACCCGCCGGGCTTATTGTACTTGATGGCGTTGCTGAACAGGTTCACCATGATCTGCCGCAGCTTGAGGGAGCTGCCCACGAGGGCGGTGTGCTGGACGTTCTCCCGGTGGCGGCGGTGGGTCAGGCCGTCCTTTTCTATCTGTGCCTCCACCAGCGACGAGACGTCGTGCAGCAGCACCTCGATGTCAAAGGGCTCCTGTTCTATCACCATCTGCCCGGCTTCCAGTTTGCTCATGTCCAGCACGTCGTTGACCAGTGCCAGAAGATGGTGAGCGGAGAGGTCTATTTTATCAAGGCAGCTGTCCACCTTCCGGGCATCGTCCCGGTTGGAGCGGAGGATGTCCAGCATACCGAGAATGCCGTTGATGGGGGTGCGGATGTCGTGGCTCATCCGGTTCATGAAGGCGGTCTTGGTTTTGCTGGCCGAGTCGGCTTCTTCAAAAGCTTCTTGCAGGCGCTGATTCTCGGCCTGCTCCTGTGCATGGAAGATGGAGGTATCCCGGAAGAGGATGATACCGTGGATGACCGGCATCTCCCGCCCGGAGGCCGCATCAAAGACGGTATCCTGCGCCATGAGGACGGTCTTCTGGAGCCAGACCGGCTCGCCGCAGGAGGTCTGTTCCCGGTACTCCACTGTCACGTACTTGAAGCCCGAGTGGAAGCGCTCCAGCAGTTTTGACGCCGTGTCCATGATGCGGTAGTTTTCCAGCGTCTCAGGAGTGACGAAGTGACGGCGCTGGGCGCAGTAGTCGTCGTAGGAGCAGGGCAGCGTCATCTGCAGATCGAACTGCCGCAGCGCGGTAGTCCGGTAGAAGATCTGCTCGAGCTGGCCGTGGGTCAGGTCCACAGTGAACAGGGCGTCGTTTGCGTCGATGAGGGCATCCACATAGTTGTCGTTTTCCAGCAGGGAGTGCTTCATCTGCTCGTAATACTGGGTCAGGGGCTGGCGCTCGTCGAAGGCGGTGCTCTTGTCCCGGAAATACTCGAAGCCCACGAGGAAGTGGTGCAGCCGCCCATGGAGGTCGGCGTCGCAGAACAGGAGGGTCAGCCGCCCGCGCTGGGTCACGCCGTCGGTCTCAAAATCCAGCTCAAGCTCCTGCTTGGGGTGCTCAGCACTGAGGGCAGCAGACAGCGTGCTCAGCTGCAACGCTTCCCGCATTGTCTTGCGGGTGGCGGAGGCGGCGTACTCGTCCACGATCTGCTCCACTGCACCCGAATAGCTGCCGTTGTCAGCAAGGAAGAAGCCCGATGAGGTGCGCAGGACGCGGTACTGGTCCAGCAGGGCGTCGCAGTAGAGGCAGTTCGAGAACTGATACCCATGGGCGTTGACCCAATGCAGAAGCTGCTGGTTCTGCAGTTTCTGGGCCTCGGCCTCCTCACGATTTGCACGGTTTTTGTCCACATACATATTCTTGTCGGCGTGGCGGAACAGCTCCCGCAGGGTGCTGCCCTCGAAGTCGCTGGCGATGGCGCAGCCTGCCGCATAGCTCAGGGGCATCTCGGGGTGCTGGCGGGAATACTCTGCCGTCTGCGCCCGGATGCTGCGCAGCACATCCTGTGCGCCGTCCCAGTCCACGCCGTAGAGGATAGCGATGAACTCGTCGCCGCCGTCGCGGCCCACGAAGTGCTGGGATGGCACGGCCAGACGCAGCTGTTCGGCAAAGGAGCGGATGTACTCGTCGCCCTTGTCGTGGCCGAGGTTATTGTTGACGGTGCGCAGGTTGTTGAGGTCAAAGACGCAGAGCGCCGTGTTCCCGTCCGGCGGGTCGGGCGCGTCCAGGAGCTCTTCGCACTTGTTCTTGTTGGGCAGACCGGTAGCCTCATCGAGGTAGACTTTGCGCTGCAGAATGCGGTTCATGGCCGCGTACCGCAGGGCCTTGAAGATCTGATAACCGAACAAAAGCAGCAGCCCCACGATGTCCGCGAGGACGACTTTTTCCAGAAAGTCGAGGGCCGTGGCCCGCTTCTGGGAGTAGACCTCGGCCAGGTTGGTGGCCTCGTCGCAGGTCTGGAAGAAATGCTCGCTCTTGGCGATGATGGCTGTCTCGGTGTAGCCGCGCTGACGGACAAGGATGAGTTCGTTTCTCAGGTCGTCGAATTCGCTGGAAAGAGCGGTCATCTTGGCCTGAAAATCCGCGTCGTCCAGCTGCACCAGGTCCAGCTCGCTGCTGCCGAAGCGGAGGCCTTCGATGTAGGAGGCCACATCGCCGAGGAGATCATCTTCCGGCGTGCCGGAAATTTCGAGCTTGACGATGCGCTGGGTCTTGCCGCGCACGAGGCCGGCATAGTTGACGACGCGGGCCGTACCCTGTATCTTGCCTACCAGCACGAGGACACCGAAAAACAGGCTGATAAGGATGGCTGTGAGAAGGACGGTGAAAAGCTGGATGATATGCCCGAACCGGGAAGAATCATTCTTCATGATGCAAACTCCATTCATAGCGCAGGAAATCAGTCGTTTCCCCACTATTATAATGTATTTCAGAGAGCGCTTCAAGTTTGGAAATGGCTGTGGGAGCAAGCCGAGTTATGACGGGATTTGTTGATATTTGTCAGATGATATGTTGAAATTTCACAAGTGGTGCGGGTCTGCCGCGGCTCATAGTTCTCCGCCTTCGAGCTTTCTGCGCACCTCGTGGAGCGAAGCACACTCGCAGGTATAGATCCTGCGCATCTCGTCGGTGGCGGGCGAGAGGTCGGGGACCATCACGGTGACAAAGCCCCCTGCCGCGCCGGCCCGGACGCCGTTGTAGCTGTCCTCGAGCACCATCGTCTTTGCAGGCTCGGTGCCGAGTTTCTGCGCTGCCAGCAGGAAGATGTCCGGCGCGGGCTTGGAGCGGGTCAGATGCTCGCCCGAGATGACGGCCTTGAAGTAATGGCCGAGGCCCCAGTGTTCCAGATGTCCCTCGATGACGGTCATGGGGCTGGAAGACGCCACCGCCATGGGGATGTGATGTTCGTCCAGCCAGGCCAGAAGCTCGTCGTGGCCGGGCATTTTGGGGACAGGCTTGTTGAAGGCTTCATAGGCCAGCCGGTACAGCTCCTCCACGATGCCCATGGCGGGGCAGTCCTCGCCGTAGAAGCGCCGCAGCACATCGCAGCTGCCGGCCTTGGTGGTGCCGCGGGCAGCCTGCGAGAGGCCATCCTTGCAGGGCAGGCCGAATTTTGCCAGTGCCGGCTCCCAGCAGATGTTCCAGATGCGCTCGGTGTCGAACATCAGCCCGTCCATATCAAAAATAACACCCTGTATCATAACGCAAGCTCCTTTTGGCGAAAAATCTACATATATACTCTATTGTACCATGTTTTTCCGCTTTTGAACACCGATAAGGTCATAATTTGTGGCAACTTGACTGCCCCAAAGATGAAACATTTTTCGGTTGCTTGCAAATCCGTTTCACGGCATTATAATAGAAAACAACATTCGGCATATTTGGCGCAGGGCGTGCAGCCCGCGCGGCGCTGTGTGAGATCAGAAAAGAGGGAAATTTATCATGTTGGACATCAAGATCACTCGTACTACCTGCCCGAAGGAAAAACCGCAGGACGAGTCTAAGCTGGGTTTTGGCAAGAAGTTCACCGATCATATGTTCGTTATGGACTACACCGAGGGCGAGGGCTGGCATGACGCCCGCATCGTCCCCTACGCACCCTTCCAGCTGGACCCTGCTACGGTTGTGTTCCACTATGCACAGGAGATCTTCGAGGGCATGAAGGCTTACCGCACTGCGGATGACACCATCCAGCTGTTCCGCCCCGAGTGCAACGCAAAGCGTATGCAGGACTCTGCTGACCGTCTGTGCATCCCCAAGATCCCTGTTGAGGATTACATCCAGGCCGTCGAGGCTCTGGTGGATGTGGAACGTGACTGGGTGCCTCACTCTGACGGCGCTTCCCTGTATATCCGTCCCTTCGTGTTCGCAAACGATGTGGGTCTGGGCGTTCACGCTTCCAAGCACTACATCTTCTGCATCATCTGCGCTCCGTCGGGCGCTTACTACGCCGAGGGCATCAACCCCGTGCGCATCTACGTCGAAGACGAGTACATCCGTGCCGCTCCCGGTCTGACCGGCTTCACCAAGTGCGGCGGCAACTACGCTGCTTCCATCAAGGCCGGCGAGCTGGCTGAGGAGCAGGGCTACGCTCAGGTGCTGTGGCTGGACGGCGTCGAGAAGAAGTACGTCGAGGAAGTCGGCAGCATGAACATCATGTTCAAGATCGACGGCAAGGTCTACACCGCCGCCACCGTCGGCACCGTCCTGCCCGGCGTCACCCGCCGCAGCTGCATCGAGCTGCTGAAGGACTGGGGCTATGAGGTCGTCGAGGGCAAGCTGGCCATCGCCGACATCATGCAGGCTGCCCGCGACGGCAAGCTGGAAGAGGTCTTCGGCACCGGCACCGCCGCTGTCGTCTCCCCCGTCAAGGAGCTGGTCTGGAAGGGTGAGCACGCCTACATCGGCGACGGCAGCATCGGCCCTGTCACCCAGAAGCTCTATGACACCATGACCGGTATGCAGTGGGGCAAGATCCCCGATACCAAGGGCTGGATCGTCCCTGTGGAGAAGAAGTACTAAGAGCTGAAAGGCTTATAAACGCCGCCCGGCTGTACGCCCGGCGGCGTTTGCTGTATCCGGTGCGGATTGCAATTCTCTGCCGCGGGTGATACACTTAAAGTACACCTGAAAAACGAGAGGGAATGAGAAGATGATAAAGAAGTGGAGCATCCGCTACCCCGCTGTGGGCGGCGAAGAAGAGCGTCGGGCCTATGTCTATCTGCCCACCATGTACGAGGCTGACCCTGACCGGCGGTATCCGGTGCTGTATATGTTCGACGGGCAGAACGTGTTTTTCGACGAGGACGCCACCTACGGCAAGAGCTGGGGCGTGGCCGACTATCTGGACTACACCGATACGCCCCTCATCGTGGCGGCGGTGGAGTGCAACGCCGGTGCCAATAATGAGCGTCTGGTGGAGTATTCGCCCTACCGCTTCGACGATAAGCAGTACGGCCACTTCGACGGCAAAGGCAAGGACACTCTGAACTGGTTCGTCCACGAGTTCAAGCCCTACATCGACGCCAACTACCGCACAGAGCCCGACCGGGCTCATACCTTCATCGGCGGCAGCTCCATGGGCGGCCTCATGAGCCTGTACGCTCTTTTGCAGTACAGCGATGTGTTTGGCCGTGCGGCGGCGCTCTCGCCCTCGCTGTGGGTGGCTCCGGAGGCGCTGACGGCGCTGGTGGGCCGCTGCAAGCTGGCCCCGGGTATCGTGCTCTACATGGATTACGGCTCCAGAGAGATGGGCAACCACGACGGGATGCGGAAGGGCTTCGGCGAGATGTGCAGCAAGATCTTTGCCCGGGGCATCAACCTGACGGCCCGCGTCGTGCCGGGCGGCAACCACAGCGAAGCCAGCTGGGAAAAGCAGCTGCCCTTTGTGTTCCACACCCTGATGTACGAGCTTGATTGAACCAAACTGAGGAGGAAAGCATATGGAGATGCAGTATTTCAAGGAATACAGCCCGGCGCTGGGCCGGGAGATGGAGTGCAAAGTCTACGGACACGGGGGACGGCCCATGCTGTACATCCCCTGTCAGGACGGCCGCTTCTTCGACTTCGAGGACTTCCACATGGCCGACACCCTTGCACCCTGGATCGAGTCGGGCCAGCTCATGGTCATGTCCATCGACACGCTGGACAAGGAGACCTGGTCGGACACCAATGGCGACCCTTACTGGCGCATCCGCCGGTATGAGCAGTGGCTGCATTATATCGTGGATGAGGCTGTCCCCAAGCTGCGCTATCTGTCCAAGGAGCGCAACGGCTGGGATGACCTGCCCGGCGTCATCGCCTTCGGCTGCAGCCTCGGCGCGACCCATGCGGTCAACCTTTACCTCCGCTGGCCCGACATCTTCTGCGGCTGTCTGGCCCTCAGCGGCATCTACACCGCCCACTACGGCTTCGGCGACTACATGGATGAGCTGGTGTATATGAACTCTCCCGTGGACTATATGCGCAACTTCCCGGAGGATCACCCCTATATGGAGCTGTACCGGAACCAGAAGGCTGTCATCTGCTGCGGTCAGGGCGCATGGGAGCAGCCCGACACCACCTGGATGCTCAAGCGCATCTTTGAGGCAAAGAACATCCCTGTCTGGGTGGACCTGTGGGGCCACGACGTCAAGCACGACTGGGATTGGTGGTATAAGCAGGCGGTTTATTACATGCCGTATATTTTAGGGTGAAAGAAAACCTCTCCGTCACGCCTACGGCGTGCCACTGCCCGGGTTGCGGCTCCCAGCATCTGCTTCGGCCCTTGGTGCGGGCCTCGCATCCTGCTGGCCGCGGCCCCAACAGCGACTCCCTGTTTCCGCCGCTGG
>NZ_JAJEQG010000045.1 GCF_020687245.1 Faecalibacterium longum CLA-AA-H243
TGCGAATGCAGCGGCCTTTTGTTTACTCTTTATTCCTCCGGAAGCTTTGCCACAAGCACCGCAAAGATGACCAGACCCACGCAGGGAACGATGTTGGTCATCATACCGGCGGCAAGACCGGCGCTTTCGGCCACGACGCCGATGACCCAGGGCATCAGGATCGCGCCGCTGGCCGCCACCGGCAGCATGATGCCCATGCTGGTCACGCTGGTCATACGGCCTGCGCTGGCCACAGCGGTGGGGTTCATGCCCGCCATCGCAAAGGCAAAGGCGAACAGCAGCGCGATGGCCGCGCCCTGACTGCGGGCCTGCACCAGCAGGATGTAGAAGATGGTGCAGCTCACGCCCATGACCACCATAGCCTTGCGGGGCTGCTTGAAGGGGAACACGAAGGCGATGAGCAGACGTGCCACGAGGGTCGCGCCCCACATGACGGTGACGGTATAGGCCGCCAGTGCGCCTGCGATGATGCCGCTGCCCTTGAAGTAAGTGACCATCCAGCCGGTGACGCTCTGCTCAGCGGCGTTCTGGCAGAAGAGCAGGCCGGTCAACAGCCAGAAGCGGGTGGATTTGAGGAAGCTCCAATCGGTGACTTCCTTCTTGCCCGCGCTCTTGCCCGCAAAGGGAGTCCCCATATACACCAGCCAGAGCAGCAGACCCAGCACAGCCAGCACCAGCACGGCGAAGGAGCCGCTCACCCTGCCTGCCGCCGCGATGAAAAAGGGGCAGAGCAGTGCGCCGCAGGCATAGCAGCTGTGCATCAGGTTCATGCCCCGGGTGCGGTCAGCGGAGTTGTCGCTGACGAGGATGGTGCAGGTGTTGATGACACTGCCCTTGGCGATGCCCACGAGGAAGAAGCCCAGCGCCAGCACAGCCACCGCGCCGCTGAGGCCCATCATGGCGTAGCCCAGCGCATAGCCGATGGTCAGCAGCAGGATGCTGGGCTTCATGCCCAGCTTGCCGGGCAGCATGGCGATGAGAAAGCCTGCCAGCAGGTTGCCGATGCTCATGAGAGACAGCAGGGTTCCGGTCATGCCGTAGGCGAAGCCATACTGCTCCTGCAATAGGCTGACCACCACGCCGCTGGAAATGGCGCAGATGCCGCTGAAAAAGAAGGTGATGAAGCCCACGTTCCGCAGGCGGGTGTTCTTTTGTTCCATATGATTCCTCTTTCCGTTTTTCCTTTTCCGTCCGCACCTTGCCATAAGCGCGTTGTATCCTATCCCATTATAGCTTTCTGCTGCCGGAGTTTCAACCTCTCAATCGCGGCTTTGCCGTGGGGCAGATTCTCCTTCGTCCAACCTCTCAGTCTGCTTCGCAGACAAGGCCGGGTTGCGGCACCCAGCGTCTGCTTCGCTGTCGCTTGCATCTTGCTGGCCGCTGCCCCAACAGCTCCTCCCTGTTTCCGCCGCTGGCGGCGGTCGTCGCCGTTGCCCCTAGTAGGGGAGCCTCTGGCGAAGAGGCTGACTTTTCCGATATGCCAAAGCCTCCCCTCGATAGGGGAGGTGGCATCGCGCAGCGATGACGGAGAGGTTTTCTACGCAAAAAGAGGGCCGGACAGCTGTCCGGCCCTCTTTGAGGTCAGCGCTTATTCAGCCTTGGTCTCGGGCTTTGCCTCTTCGGCCTTAGCCTCCGGCTTTGCAGCGGGAGCTGCGGCAGCAGCAGGCTTTGCTGCGGGAGCAGCAGGCTTCACCACGGGCTTCGGGGGATACGGATCGTCCTTCAGGGGGAAGAGAATGATCTTCTTCGGACACTTCTGGGCGCACATACCGCAGCCCTTGCACTTGTCGTAGTCCACGCGGGCCACGCCGTCAACGACATGGATCGCGTCGAACTTACAGGTGCGCTCACACATACCGCAGGCGATGCAGCTGGTGGTGCAGAGCTTGTTGGCGACAGCGCCCTTATCCTGGTTGGAGCACATAACGACAGGCTTGCGGGGGCCGCCGGCGTCGATCATGATGACCTTCTTGGGGCAGATGTTGGCGCAGGCACCACAGCCGGTACACTTGTCCTTGTCCACCTTGGCAACACCGTCCACGATGTGGATGGCGTCGAACTTACAGACCTTGGTGCAGTCGCCCAGACCGATGCAGGCAAAGGAGCAGGTCTTGGGGCCGCCGTACAGGGTAGCAGCAGCGGCGCAGGTCTGGATGCCCTTGTAGTCGTAAGCGGGCTTGCAGTGCTCGGAGCTGCCCTGGCACTGGACCACGGCCTTCTTCTCCACAGCGCTTGCCTCACCGCCCATGATCTTGGCAATGGCAGCAGCAGCCTTGGGGCCGCCGGGAGCGCACTTATCGCAAGGCACGCCGTCCATGACGACAGCCTTTGCGTAGTCGGCACAGCCTGCGTAGCCGCAGCCGCCGCAGTTTGCGCCGGCCAGACAGCTGGCAACTTCTTCGATACGGGGGTCTTCCTCAACTGCCATGAACTTGGCAGCGGCGACCAGAATGATTGCGCCGACAGCACCGACGATGGTGCAGAGGATAACAGCAGATGCGATATTCATAATCCTGTTCCTCCTTTACAGCGTCACGTTAAACAGATTCTCAACGATGCCGCCAAAGCCCATGAAGGACAGGCTGGTGATCGCTGCGGCCAGCAGAGTGATGGGCAGGCCCTTGAAGGGAGCCGGGGGATCACAGGCCTCCACGCGCTTGCGCACGCCGCTGAACATGACCATAGCCAGCATGAAGCCGACGCCTGCGCCGATGGCACAGACCAGAGCCTCGATGTAGGCAGCGCCGAAGCCCAGAGCCTCGACGTCTGCGCCGTAGTCATCGACGACCAGAATGGTGACAGCCAGAACGCAGCAGTTGGTGGTGATCAGGGGCAGGTAGACGCCCAGAGAGTTGTACAGCGCAACGACATACTTCTTCAGGAAGATCTCGATGAACTGCACCAGAACTGCAATGACCAGAATGAACACGATGGTCTGCAGATAGCTCAGACCGGCGGGGTTCAGAACAAAGATCTGCAGCGGGAAGGTCACGGCCGTAGCCATGAACATGACGAAGATGACAGCGCCGGACATACCCACAGCGGAGTCAAACTTCTTGGAAACGCCCAGGAACGGGCAGATGCCATAGAACTTCACCAGCACGTAGTTGTTGACAAGGATCATGCTGAAGAAGATAGCAGCGAGTTTGATGAGCATCTTATTAGCCCTCCTTCTTCAGATTGTCGATGTCGCAGCAGCTCTTGCGCTCGATGCGCGCATCCAGCTTGCCTTCCAGCCAGACACAGCCGGCCATCAGGACGCCGTAGCAGAAGAATGCGCCGGGAGCCTGAGTCATGATGCTGATGCGGGCGATGCTGTCGGGCAGGACCTGGAAGCCCAGCCAAGTGCCGCTGCCCAGCACCTCGCGGATGGTAGCCATCAGCACGACGGTAAGGGTGTAGCCGATACCCATGCCGACGCCGTCCAGTGCAGAATCGACCACGTTGTTCTTGCAGGCGAACATCTCGGCACGGCCAAGGATGATGCAGTTGACGACGATCAGGGGCAGGAAGACGCCCAGTGCGGTGTACAGGCTGTCCATGTAGGCGTGCATGACCATCTGGACGATGGTGACGAAGCCTGCGATGATGACGATGTAGCAGGGCAGATGGACCTTTGCGGGGATCACGTTGCGCAGCAGCGAGATCAGGATGTTGGAGCAGACCAGCACGAAGGTGAAGGCTGCGCCCATGCCCAGTGCGCTGGAGACTGCCGTGGTAACTGCCAGGCAGGAGCAGGTGCCCAGGACCAGACGCAGAACGGGGTTCTCTTTGATGATGCCGTTGGTAAGGATGCTTACCTTGGACTTGTTTTCAGATGCCATTTCTTACCAACCTCCTTTATGCCAGCTCGTTGTAGCAGTTGACGCAGTCGTTGATGGCGGCGAACAGTGCCTTAGAGGAAATGGTCGCGCCGCTGTATGCGTCAAAACCGCCCTGACCGATGGCGATATTCTGGGTGCCGTCCATGCCGTTGAACTGGGCAAGGAAGGTGTCGTTTGCGACATTGGAGCCGATGCCCTTGGTCTGAGTGGAAGCGTCCACCCAGATGCCGGTGACGGTGCCGTTGGTGTCGTAGCCCATGATGACGGTGAGGATGCCGCCATCGAAGCCCTTCTCCTCGGCCTTGATGGCGATGCTGCCATCCTCGGCCTTGACGACGCCGGTGACGTTCTCGGTGGTGTAGTCGGTCACTTCTTCCAGCGTCTTGGCGTCAGAAACAGTGGGCATGACGTCCACATAAGCTGCCAGAGTGGCGGCCTTCTGGTTTTCTTCGATGATAGGCGCAGTAAAGGAGTTGACCAGGGCCAGCAGGAAGCTGACCACCAGTGCGATGACGCTCAGCACGACTACCGGCTTTACCGTGCTTTCCCAAGTAGACTTATTCATTTGCCAGCAGCCTCCTTCTTAGCAGGTTTGACATAGCCATACGGCGTCTGGCGGGTCAAGTCATTGATGTACGGGACCCACAGGTTCATGAACAGCAGTGCGAAGGACACGCCCTCGGTGTAGCTGCCCCAGTAACGGATAGCGAAGGTGACGACGCCCAGAGCCACTCCGTAGACCAGCTTGCCCTTCAGGGTGAAGGGGCTGGTGACGTAGTCGGTGGCCATGAACACAGCGCCGAACAGCAGGCCGC
The DNA here is from genome assembly GCF_020687245.1 of Faecalibacterium longum CLA-AA-H243. Lineage (GTDB taxonomy): Bacteria > Bacillota > Clostridia > Oscillospirales > Ruminococcaceae > Faecalibacterium > Faecalibacterium longum. The sequence goes on from NZ_JAJEQG010000045.1 coordinate 4,640, forward strand.
CGCTCAGCACAGCCACCAGTGCAGCGTGGACGCTGTGGGTGGCGATGAGGTAGAACACGAACATGCTGCCAACGTAAGCGGCAGGGATGGCGATGCTGATGGTCTTGGTGACCACGAGGTAGATCAGGCCCAGCACGATGGCCAGAGCGCAGGTCTCGCCCAGAACGCCGCCGTGGACGCCCATGAAGAGGTCCAGCAGGCTCAGTTTGTTGGGGTCAGCCACAGCCAGAGGAGTAGCGGAGGACAGCTGATCGACCGCTGCATCCGGGAACACCCAGTTGTTCATAGCGCCGGCAAAGCTGACGAACAGCACGATACGGCCCACCAGAGCGGGGTTCGCGAAGTTCATGCCGATGCCGCCGAACAGCTGCTTGACCACGATGATGGCCACGAAGTCGCCGATGAGCAGCTCACCGATGGGCATACCCACAGGCACGTTCATGGCGAGGATGATGCCGGTGACGACGGCGGACAGATCGCTGATGGGGTTTGCCTTCTTCATCAGCTTGCAGTACAGCCACTCGAAAGCCACGCAGGCCACGACGGACACTGCGGTGACCAGCAGAGCACGCAGACCAAAGATAATGGCAGAGGCCACGACGCACGGGGTCAGGGCTACGATCACGTTGGCCATCAGGCCGGCGGTCGTCTCCTCAGAGCGCAGGTGCGGGGAGGCCGAAACAATAAGCTTCGTATCCATTACTTATTGCCTCCTTTTTTGATTTCACCGAGATAGAATGCCTTGGCCAGACCCATCATCTGGGTGCAGGGACGCTTGGCCGGGCAGACGAAGGTGCAGGAGCCGCAGTTGAAGCAGTAGTCAACGTGCAGCTTGCCCAGCTCCTGGACGTCGCGGGCAGCGTAAGCCTGGTTGACCTCCACGGGCTCCAGACCCATGGGGCAGTACTCGACGCAGCGGCCGCAGCGGATGCAGGGGTTGACCTGCGGGGGCTGTGCGGTCGCTTCGCTCAGCATGATAAGACCGGAAGTGGTCTTGGTGGTGGGGTAGCTCAGGTCACGCACAGCGGGACCCATCATAGCGCCGCCGGCCACGACCTTGCCCAGAGTGACGCCGCCCTTGAGGCCGGCAGTGTTCAGGACATCCTCGTAGGAAGTACCCACGGGGACGATGAGGTTCTGGGGCTTCTCGCAGGCATCGCCGTCCACGGTGATGACGCGGCTGACCACCGGCATACCGGTAGCCAGATACTTGCCGAGGCTGGACACGCTGGTCACGTTCATGACGATGGCGCCGGCAGCGGCGGGCAGGCCGCCGTGCGGGACCTCGCGGCCCAGGCACTTCTCAATGAGGATGAGCTCTGCGCCGGTGCCGTAGACGCTGGGCAGGGGCTTCACCTCAATGGCGGGCTTGTCCTTCGTCTTCTGGCACAGCAGGTCGATGCACTCGGGCTTGTTGTTCTCGATGCCGATGACGCACTTCGGGATGCCGGTGTACTTCAGCACAGCCTCGATGCCGCGGACGATGTCGTCTGCGCAGTTCAGCATCTCCTGCGTGTCGCTGGTCAGCCAGACTTCACACTCGGAGGCGTTGATGAGCAGGGTATCCACGGGGTCCTTGGGCTGCAGCTTGACGTCAGTCGGGAAGCCTGCGCCGCCCAGACCCACCAGACCGCTCTCACGCACGGCGGCGAGGAAGCTGGCCTTATCGGTCACTTCGGGTGCCTTCACGGCAGGGTCTACGGTCTGCTTGCCATCGGTCTTGATGACCACAGAGTCGCACATCCGGCCATTGGACAGACGGAACGGCTCCACAGCCGCCACGGTGCCCGAGACGCTGGAGTGGATATTTGCAGATACAAAGCCGCCAGCTTCACCGATCTTGGTACCGACGAACACCTCGTCGCCCTTCTTCACCAAAGCCTTGGCGGGAGCGCCGATATGCTGACTCATCAGGATGCGTACCTGCGCGGGCAGAGGCATCGGGACCGGTTTGCTTGCAGCAGTTGCCTTGTCATGCGGCGTATGCGCGCCAAGCGCCGCACGTTTCAGCTTGTTCAACATGGAATTAAATCCCCCATTCTGCTTGAATTGCTGTCCCCACGCCCATGCAGGCGCACTGGTACAGGGACAGTTGCTGCTTAACATGTTTATTGTATCATTTTGCGGTGGGAAGTCAACGACAACAAGGCCAAAATGATGCAAATTCTTTGAATTTCTTAGCTGTTTTTAACGATTAGCTGTGGCTAACCGTCCATTTTTTCGTTCGTATCGCACAACTTTTCCCAAAGTCCGGTCGTTTGCCTTTCCGGGAAGAATATGTTATACTACAACCAAACGAACACGCAGGCGCATCCCGCGCCGTGCGGTCTGAGCCGTCAAGGAGGGTCTACCATGAAATTTCTGAAAGTAATGCTCGCTGTTTTGACCTGTCTGGCTGTCACGCTGACCGGCGTGCTGCTCTTTGTGGACAAGCACGGCCCCCGCTATATCCAGATCGACAACAGCGAAGACTGAGCCTCGCATTTTTGAAACGCAGTCATCCCCCAGCCTGAACGGTGTGCCGCCCGGGCTGGGGGATGTTTGGCTTTTACGGCTTGTGCCGCCTGCTGAGAATGCCCCCGGATACAGAGCATCCGGGGGCATTCTGTCTTTTTAGTAATCCTTTTCGCAGCCCAGCAGGAACTTCATGTACGCGAAGGTCCTCTCCTGCCCGATGTCCCGCACCATCTTGAGCAGCTTTTCCAGCAGCGCTCTCGTCTCGGGGTGGAGCAGATAGTGGTCTTTGCTGTGCTCATAGTACTCCCAAGGGGAGGCGTCGGTGTACTTGTCGCCCAGATAGATCTGGCTGGCGGCCACACGGTCGCAGACCATCTCGCAGACGTACCGCAGGGGGATCTTCATACCGGTGAGGCCGGCTTTCGTGGTGCTGTAGTCTATCCAGTATTCGAGGTGATGCTTATTGCGGCCCTTGTGGTGGAGCCATGCCGAGGTGTAGCCCCTGGCTTCCCGCTCCGCCTCATTGGGGCTGTGGTCGCCCTGATAGTAGATGCAGCCCGGGATGAACTCGGTGGGGCTGTACTTGCTCAGGTCATGGGCAAGGCCCTGCTCGTAGAGCCCGCAGGCAAAGCAGTATTTCATCACCAGCAGCTTGTGCCGGGTGATGGTCTCAAAATGGCCTTTGATGTTCATGCGTTTCGCCACCTCACTGTCACTTTTCCCTCTTTGAGGTTCCGCAAATCGCCGCTCTCCGAGAAATCCTCCCGGTCGCGGGTCAGGCTGGGGTTATAATAGGGGTCGTCCAGAATATCCGCCTTGCCGTGGATGTCATACAGCCGCTGCTGCTCGGCGGCAAAGCGCGCTGCTTTGACGGGGTCTTTCTCGTCGCCGCCGCGGCTCTTGCTCTCGTAATGGGTCAGCTGGGCGTAGGGCGTCCACACGATGCGATAGCCCTTGTCCCGCACCCGGAGGCAGAAGTCCACATCGTTGAAGGCCACGGCAAACTTCTCGTCCAGCCCCTTCACCTCGTCCCACACGCTGGTCCTGACCAGCAGGCAGGCACCCGTGACGGCGGAGAAGTCCTGCACGGTAGCGGCGCGGAACAGATAGCCGCTGCCGCCCGCCTTCTTGTACTTATGGCTGTGGCCCGCGTAGCCGCCCAGACCCGTGACGACGCCCGCATGCTGAAGCGTCTCGTCGGGATAGTAGAGCATCGCGCCGCAGATGGCCGCACCGCCGGGGTGGGCGCACTGCCGCAGCAGCTCGGTGAGCCAGTCGCCGTTCCGCACCTCCACGTCGTTGTTCAGCAGCAGCAGGTACTCGCCCTGCGCCGCCTTCCGTCCGAAGTTGTTGATGGCTGAGAAGTTGAAGCCCTTTTCCGGCCAGGTGACCACTTTCAGGCCCTCGTACCGCTTCTCAGCATCCTTATAATAGGCAAAGGTGGCCGGGTCGGTGGAGTTGTTCTCGATGACGATGACCTCGAAGTTATCCCACTCGGTCTTTGACCAGATGCTGTACAGGCACTTCTCGAGGTCATCGGTGTGGTCTTTGTTGGGGATGAGGATGCTCACCTTTGGGTCGCCCTCGATGTCCCACTTGACCCGGTAGGTGCTGGGGAAAAGCCCATCCTCCACCGTGCCGGTGCGCCCGGTGCGGCTCAGATGGTCCGTCAGCGCCTTTTTGGCAGCTGCCGCGACATAGGGCTTGGCATCGGTGCCGCCCGAGGTCGAACCGGCATGGACCCGCCAGTAGTAGAGCACCTGTGGCAGATGAGCCGCACCGCCGGTCTGTTCGATGAGCCGGAGGAAGAGGTCGTGGTCCTGACTGCCGTCGCACTCGGGGCGTTCGCCGCCCAGCTGCTCATACAGCGCCCGCTTGAAGACTGCCAGATGACAGATGTAGTTGCAGCAGAGCAGATAATCCGGGGCATAATCGGGCTTGAAGTGTCCCACCATCGGCTTTTTGATGTCCTTGGTGAAGAGCGCCTCGTCACTATAGAGGAAACCATCCGGCTCACCCTTTTCGCGGAGCTGCAAGACAGCCTTACCCATCGCGTACATGGCGTGGGGGGCCAGCACATCGTCGTGGTCGGCGAGGGCGAGATATTCGCCCGTCGCCAGCGTCTCGGCGGCGTTGGTGTTGGCAGCGATGCCCTTATTTTCGACCTTTTTGTATACGATTCGTTGATTTTTCTGCTGATATTCCCTTACGACACGCTCCACCTCGGGGTGGGCGTCGTCGGAAGCGTCCGCGAGGCAGAGCTGACCATTGGGGGCGGTCTGGTTCACAAAGGAGCCCAGAAATTCCCGCAGGTAATTTTCGGGCGTATTATACAGCGGGGTCAGAATGGAGATAGTGGGCAGGCCGCAGTTCTCAGCCGTCTTGCCGACCATTTCGGCGGCCTGAACTTCCAGCACCTTTTTGCCGGGCAGATAGCGCGCCCGCTTGCCGAAGAAACGGCGGCGGACAAAGCCCGCGCCCCGCTTTACCATCGTGGGCAGGCCCTCGTCTTTCGTGAGCTGGACGGCATAGCCCATCAGCTCTTTGGCGCGTTTGAGTCGTACATTCATATCCAGTCCTTATGCCTCGCCCCGCTGCACAGCCTTGTAGGCGTTGCAGACAGTCTCGGTGTCGCCGTTCATCTTGAGGTGGCCGTGGCTCAGCCATGCCACCTTGCTGCACATACGCTCGATCTGCTCGATGGAGTGGGACACTAGGATCACCGTGGTTCCGCCGGCCATCAGCTCTTTCATCCGCTTTTCGCACTTCTGCTGGAAGAGGAAGTCGCCCACCGCCAGCACCTCGTCGGCGATGAGGATGTCAGGCTTGGTGATGGTGGCAATGGCAAAGCCGATACGGGCCACCATGCCGGAGGAGTAGTTTTTCAGCGGCACATCGAGGAAGTTCTGCAGCTCGCTGAACTCCACGATCTCGTCGAACTTCTCGTCCAGATACTTGGGCGAGAAGCCCAGGACCGTACCGTTGAGGTAGATGTTCTCCCGGGCGGTCAAGTCCATGTCGAAGCCCGCACCCAGCTCGATGAGGGGGGCGATGGTGCCGTTGACGGTCACTTTGCCCTTGCTGGGCTTGTACACGCCCGCAATGGTCTTGAGCAGGGTGGATTTGCCCGAGCCGTTCAGGCCCACAAGGCCGTAAAAATCGCCGGGCATGATGTCGAGGCTCACGTCCCTGAGGGCGTAGAACTCGTCGTACTGCAAGCGTCCCTGCACCATGGCAAGGAGGTATTCCTTCAGGCTCTCGTGCTTTTCGGTGGAGAGGTTGAAGCACATGGACACATTGTCCACTTTGATGATAGGTTCCATCGTTCTCTCCTCCTTCTTATATATGCAGCACGAAGCGGTCCTGTGTCTTGCGGAACATCTGGACGCCCACCAGCATCGAGATGAGGGCGCAGAGGCCGCAGACGAGGAACATGTTGATGTCCAGCGGGATGCCCCACATCAGGGTGCGGCGGAAGCCCGTGATATACCAGTACATCGGGTTCAGCTTGATGATCTGCTGCATGTTGAAGCCGCCGATGGAAAAGGTCATCTGGGTGGGGTCGTAGAAGATGGCGGAGAAATAGAGCAGCGCCGTGATAAAGACGCTCCAGATGTGCATGATGTCCCGGAAGAACACCGTCGCCGCCGCGAGGAAGAGGCCCACGCCGAGGCTGAAGAAGAAGAGGGTCACCAGCGGGTAGAGGGCCTCAAACACCGTGACATGGATGGGGCTGCCGGTGAACACCATGACCAGCGCCAGCGCCACGAAGCTGAAGACGCAGTTGACCATGGCGAAACAGCACTTTTCCAGCGGGAAGACATATTTCGGGATATAGACTTTTTTCAGCAGGGAGGCCGCGCCGAGGACGCTGCTCATGCTGGTGGAGGTGGCCTCGTTGAAGAAGTTGAAGAGCAGCTGGCCGCACATCAGGAAGACCGGGAAGTTGTCGATACCGCTGCCCCGCATATCCATCAGGCTGCTGAACACCGCCCAGTACACCAGACACATGAGCAGGGGGTTGAGCACGCTCCACACCACGCCCAGCACGCTGCGGCGGTATTTGAGCTTAAAGTCACGGCTGACGAGGTTCCACAGCAGATAGCGGTAGCACCACAGGCCGTTGAACATTGCCTTGAGTTTTTTCACAGGCGATCACCACTTTTCAAAATACTCGAACTTCTGGGCGGCAAAGGGCTCATGGAGCTTGTCCTTGGCGCTGGTCTTGTGCTCGCAGCCGCAGTCGGGCCACTGGACGTTGACGGTGGGGTCGTCGTAGGGGATGCCGCCCTCGCTGGTGGGGTCGTAGACATCGGTACACTTGTAGCAGAACTCGGCCACATCGCTCAGCACGAGGAAGCCGTGGGCAAAGCCCTCCGGGATATAGAACATCTTCTTGTTCTCCTCGGAGAGGGTCACGCCCACCCACTTGCCGAAGGTGGCGCTGTTGGGGCGGCAGTCCACAGCGACGTCAAAGACTTCGCCCCTGGTCACACGCACCAGCTTGCCCTGGGTGTGGTTCTTCTGGAAGTGGAGGCCGCGCAGCACGCCGCGGGTGGAGCGGCTCTGGTTGTCCTGCACGAATTCTTTGTCGATTCCAGCCTCGGCAAACTGGTCTTTCTGGTAAGTCTCCATGAAATAGCCGCGATCATCGCCGAACACCTGCGGCTCAATGACGACGACACCGGGGATCTCAGTCTGCGTAAAGGTAAATTTGCCCATAATTATTTTCCTCTCTGTTTTGTTTTATCGTTTTTTGTTATTTTGTTGTATATGGAAAAGCCTTTTGCAGCTTTTTCGCGATTTTTAATGTTGCGAGGGCTTTTGCTTTTTGGTTTTCCGGAGGCGCATCACCCGCATCACGCACAGCGTGGCACCGGCAGCAGCTACAGTGCAGGCCAGCGAGATGGCGATGAGCATTCCCGCCGTCCTGGCAGGCTTAACGTCAGAGGCCGTGTCCAGCTCTCTGCCCGCGTTCGCTTCCAGCAGCGCATCCAGCCCGGTGAGTACCGCCGGGACCCGGACACTCGTCGATTCCTGCTTATCGCCGCCATTGACGGTATACACTGCGTACACTTCCGGCGAAGTACCCAGAACGTATCGTTCGGGCAGCTCCAGCGACACCGAGACGTCCCCCGCCGTCACGCCGTCGGCCAGCAGCAACCGGACGCCGGGGTCGGTGACGGTCACCTTGCCCAGCGTTCCGCCGCCGCCCACGACTTCCACCTCTCCGGTCAGGCCCTGGGAGGGCAGGTCGGTGTAGCCGGTATAGCGTGCGAAAGCGTAGTCCAGCAGGGTGCGGACGTCGTTGTACTTATCGGTCTTCATCTCGCTCTGCATGGTCACGCAGATGAGGCGGACGCCGTTCTGTTCCGCGAGGCAGACGTAGCTGTAGCGGGCGATGTTGGTGTAGCCTATCTTGGAGCCGCGGATGGCCGGGATGTAATACCGGCTGTAGCTCAGCCGCATTTTATCCTGCTGGGAGAAATAGCGGGTCACCGGCTGGACATTCGTGGGCGCCATGGTGTACATCTCAAGCCGGGTGAAAATGGTCTCAAAGCCCGGCTGGGTCAGCGCCCATCGCAGAATTTGAGCCATGTCGTAGCAGCTGGTGTAGTGGTCATTGCCGCTGATGCCGTGGGGGTTGGCGAAGTGGGTGTGCTCGAGGCCCAGCGCCTGCACTTGGGCATTCATCGCGGACACGCCGCCCTCGATGGTGCCGCCGCCGAAGTATTCGGCCAGCAGATTCGCGCCGTCGTTGGCACTGGCGATCATGGTTCCGTAAAGAGCATCCTGCAGGGGGACTTCCTCCCCCTCCCGCAGGGCGATGTGGCTGGAATCAGTGCCTGCGAGGGAGTAGACGTCCTCGTGGGAGACTGTGAGCTTCACGCCGTCCCAGTTTCCCTGCGCCTTCTGGCAGGCAAGGCCCAGCGTCATCACCTTGGTGATGGACGCCGGGTGCAGTTCTTCGTTCATATTCTGCTGTGCCAGCACGAGGCCGGTGTCTGCATCAATGATGCAGTAAGCCTCCGTCGTGGTCAGAGCCGGACCCACCGCCCCGGCAGACAGCGCCGTGCAGAGCAGGAGCAACGCTGTAAGAAGTGCAGCGATGTATTTTTTCATTCTATCAATTCTCCACAAATCTTCATAGATAAACTTAGTATACCACACTTTCCCCTGCCTGAAAAGACACCTTTCATCCACACGGACATTGCAGCACCGGCTGTAATTGCCGCCCTTCCAGCGCCGCTTCCAGCGTCTGGGGCAGCAGCTCGAACCGTGCCTTGAGGCTCTGGGGCTTGGTGTTAGGGTCATCCTGCCCGTAAGGCACAAAATAATAGTGCTTGCGCTGGTAGAGCCGGGCGATGTTCTCCCCGGAAGCGCCCAGCCCGTCGTTCGTCGAGACAGCGATGACGACGGGACAGCCCACCCGGAGCAGACTCTTCGCCGCCAGCGTCACCGGCGTGTCGGAAAGGCCCTCGGCCAGCCGGGCCAGCGTGGCCCCCGTGCAGGGCGCGATCACGAGGGCGTCGGCCAGATGCCGTGGGCCGAGAGGCTCCACCGCCTGCAGGGTATCCAGAACCGGACGGCCCGTCAGCCCTTCCAGCTGATGCCGCCAGCCGGAGGCCCGGCCAAAGCGGGTGTCCTGCCCTGCCGCAAAGCTCATCACCGGCAGAAGCTCCCACCCCTGCCCCCGCAGCGCACGGGCCGCATCCAGCGCCGCTTCCAGCGTGCAGAAGCTGCCGCAGACCGCAAAGGCCGCGCAGCGTCGTTTCTTCTCTATCATGATGCTTCCTCCCTCTGCCCGATCATATCGCACACTGTCTGGGCCACTGCCTCGCCTGCCGTCTCGGGCGCACAGGCGGCGGGCAGGCTCAGCGCATGGATGGCTCTGTGGCCCAGCCGCCGGGCCGCGTCGAAGTCGGTGCCGCCGGGGCGGGACGCCAGATCTACGATAAAGCTCTGCGGCCGCAGCCGGGCCAGCACTGCCTCGCTGAGCACCGGCGCAGGCACCGTGTTCACCACTGTATCAAAAGCCGGCGCTATCTGCCCGAGCCGGTCGATGGGGACGCTCCGCAGCCCGAAGCTCTCGGCCAGCGCCCTCTGGGCCGGGCGGCGGGCCGCCGCCGTCACCTGCGCTCCCAGCGCCGCCAGCCGGACACCCAGCGCCTGCCCCACCGGCCCGAAGCCAGTCAGCAGAATGCTGCTGCCCCAGAGGGTGCGGCTGCGCTCTTTCATCAGGATGCCGATGCACCCTTCCGCCGTGGGGATGGCGTTGCGGATGGTCAGCTCTTCCCGGGCGAAGTAGTCTACCAGCTCTACCCCGGCCTCGGCGGCGATGGCTTTCGCCTCCACCGACAGCATCCCGCCCAGCGCCAGCGTACCGGGCCTTGCGGCCCGCAGCAATTCGGCCAGCGGCGTCCGTGCCGCGTCCAGCGGCAGGGGCAGCAGGATATAATCTGCCACCGCTATCATCTCCGGCCCGCCCACACTGTACCCGGCCCGGGCCAGCGCCCGGGCCGCTGCGGCCTGCCGGGCGTCGCCGCCCACCACCGCAAAGCATTTCTGTCCTTCCACTGTAAGGCCCCCTCCCCCTATCCTCAGTGCGCTATCCTATGCAGAGGCTGTGCCGAGGGTGCAAAAAGGCCCGGCAGACGCTTTACAGCATCCGCCGGGCCTTATTTTTTTTTATTTAAGGTTCAGGAGTGCGCCTTAGCGGCCGCAGCTCTCGCCGCTGCAGTGGTCGCAGTCCTCTTCCAGCTTGCCCACGATGGGTTCCGGGTCGATGCCCTGACGACGGTAGTAGTCGGACAGAGCGGCCTTGACGGCCTGCTCAGCCAGAACAGAGCAGTGGACCTTGATGGGGGGCAGACCTTCCAGAGCCTCGACAACGGCCTTGTTGGTCAGCTTCAGAGCCTCGTCAATGGTCTTGCCCTTGATGAGGTCGGTGGCCATGCTGCTGGTTGCGATCGCAGCGCCGCAGCCGAAGGTGAGGAACTTGACGTCAACGATGACGTTGTTCTCGATCTTGAGGTACATCCGCATGATGTCGCCGCACTTGGGGTTGCCGACTTCACCCACGCCGTTTGCGTCGGGGATCTCACCCACGTTGTGCGGATGTGCAAAATGCTCCATGACCTTTGCGCTATACATACCTGCCATTTTAGTTTTCTCCCTTCAGGCTGAAGTGACGGGCCGTGTTCTGGCCCTGCAGCCACATACAACTCATAGCACGACGGCGGGGAATGACTTCCTCCAGCACATCGCACAGATATTTCGCTTCTTCCATCGTGTTCTGCGGGCCAAAGGTGAACCGCATGGAACCGTGGCCGATCTCTTCCGGCACACCGATGCTCAGCAGCACGTGGCTGGGGTCAAGGCTGTCGGAGTTGCAGGCAGAGCCGGTAGAGGCGCAGATGCCGTGCATATCGAGGTCGAGCAGGATGGTCTCGCCCTCCAGACCCGGGAAGCTGATGTTGGCGTTGCCGGGCAGACGATGCTCAAGGCCGCCGTTCAGACGGGCCTCGGGGATGTTCTTCAGGATGCGGTCAATGACGTAGTCACGCAGCTCCTTCTCGTGGGCCATGCGCTCTTCCAGATGCTCGGTCGCCATCTCGAGGGCCTTGCCCATGCCGGCGATGCCGGCGACATTCTCAGTACCGGCGCGGTGACGTGCTTCCTGGCTGCCGCCGTCGATGAGGTTCTGGGGCCAGATGCCCTTGCGGCAGTACAGAGCGCCCATGCCCTTGGGGCCGTTGAACTTGTGAGCGCTCATGGACAGCATATCCACGCCCAGCTCCTTGACGTCCACGGGGATGGCACCCACAGCCTGAACCGCATCGGTGTGCATCCAGACGCCGTGCTTGTGGGCGATCTCAGCGATCTCCTTGATGGGCTGGATGGTGCCGATCTCGTTGTTGGCCATCATGATGCTGATGAGGGCGGTGTCGGGGCGGATAGCAGCCTCGACATCCTCCGGACGGATGTAGCCCTCCGTGGTGGGCTTGATATAAGTGACCTCGAAGCCCAGACGCTCGAGAGCGGCCATGCTGTGCATGATGGCGTGGTGCTCGAAAGCGCTGGTGATGAGGTGCTTCTTGTTCTGGCGGGCCTTGGTGAAGGCAGTACCCTTCACAGCCCAGTTGTCGGCCTCAGAGCCGCAGCCGGTGAAGAAGATCTCGGACGTGGAGGCGTTGATGGCCTTTGCCACCTGTGCGCGGCCCTTGTCCACGAACTCCTTGGCCTCATAGCCCACACTATAATGGCTGCTGGGGTTGCCGCAGACGCCGTTCAGTGCCTCGACCATCACAGCCAGTGCTTCGGGAGCGCAGGCAGTGGTAGCAGCGTTATCCAGATAAACCACTTTTTCTGTGTTTTCCATAGGAATGGTTCCTTTCTGCTAAAATGCGGGAGCACCGCGCCTTCCAGGGGGCCGGGGCGCTGCCCGCATATATTCCATTTGACGGAATAGTTATATCATATCATTCCCTAGTATGTCAATGGGAATACTCGAATTTCGTGATTCAGTCACATTTCCGGCCTTTTCCGGTGAGTTTTCCCAGCAACACCTTCCATTTCGGGTAGCCCCAGCGCTTGTCTTCGTCGAAATCGTCGGCCAGCTTCCATGGGAAAGGGCTGCCGTCGAAGTAGAGATTTCCCGCTTCGTCCACGCGGTCCAGCTTTCGGGGCAGATAGTCCTCGTCGTAGTAGCTCTTGCGGCGGTCGGGCAGCGCCCAGTGGAGGGTGCCGTCGGCGTCCATCCCCTCGGCCCAGACGCCGAATACAAAGGTCGCCGCCTCGCCGTAGCAGTGCTGCTCCATCCGGATGGCACCGTCGTAGTAGAACTTGATGACTTCCAGCGTGCCGGACTCCTTTTTGCCGTCTTTGCCCAGCGTGGGGCGGTAGTCCTGCTGGTAGCGGCAGCCGCAGTGGGTGCCGGCGAACTGTTTGGCGGTAAACATCTTCTGTCCTTTCTGCTTCTGCGCGCCAGTGGCGCGGGGCGGGTTTTATTCTTTCGGTCAAATGGCTTTGCGCTCCGCGCGGGCCAGAGGCAGAGCCGGTTTTTTCTTTAAGCTGGTTCTCGCGCTGGTGGCGCGGGGCTGGTTTTTTCTTTTGGTCAAGTGGCTTGCGCTCCGCGCGGGCCAGAGATAGGGAGGGGTGTTTCGAATCCCCCCTCCCTACCTCTGGACTCCACTCTCC
>NZ_JAJEQG010000046.1 GCF_020687245.1 Faecalibacterium longum CLA-AA-H243
TCGGGGTGGCGGCACGGCGAAGCCGTGACGGAGAGGTTGAACACAGCGGCCTCTTTTTGTTTTCTTAAATCAAACCATTTTCTTTGCAGTAGTGGTAAATACCATCCTCTGCACAGGTGCCGCAGACCTCGCTGGCGATGGCTTTCAAATCGGCAGAAGCGTTGCCCATGGCAACGCTATGACCGACAGCCTGAAACATTTCTATATCGTTGTTGCCGTCGCCGAAAGCCATTGCATCCTCGGGCGTCAGGCCGTAATAGGCCAGAACTTTCTGGATACCGGCGCCTTTTCCGCCAGAAATGGGGATGATGTCCACCGCCCTGTCCCACCAGGCGGCGATTTTTGCACCGCTCGTGCCCTTGAGAATGGCGGGCCAGTCGCTTTCGCGGCAGCCCATCAGCAACTGGAAAACTTCACCTCGGGAGACTTCATCAAACTTATCGGAAATGACCGGCGCTCGTCCGCCGATGGCGTAATATGCCGTCAAATCGTCATCCGTTCCGTTGGAGAGCAGCTGCGTCCGTCCTGCAACCGACACCGGACGACCAAGCGCTGCGGCGTTTTGGATCAGCGTCTGCACATCCTGCGGCGGGATGGGGCTGACGAAAATATCGCCGGTCATGTTGTAGCAGAATGAGCCGTTGTAGGTAAGAAAGACGTCGAACTCTACGCCGTCGAATTTCGGCACAATGAGAGGGGAACGCCCGGTGGCGATGGCCAGCAGGATGCCGTTTTGCTGTAAGCGGCGCAGAGCGTCCAGTGTCCGCTCAGTAATACGCTTTTTCTCCATGTCGATAAGGGTGCCGTCGATGTCGAAAAAGATGATGCGGGGCTTGTGCATGGTGCTGTACCTCCAATGCAAAAAGAGGGGAGAGACTTACCTGCGGGTTTTGCGGTCAGGATACATCAGAATGCCTCCTTATAGTGCGTCGATGTCGGCCTGTAGTTTCTCGTAGAATTTCCCCAGATGGAGACCGTCGATGAAGCGGTGATTGACCTCCACCGACATCCCCAATTTCTTGCGGCCATTTTCCTCGCCATATCTGCCCCATGTGATGCGGGGGATGTTGTCGTCCCGGTCAAAATCCCGCTCGTTGGTGCAGCCGGTCAAATCAAACCACGGTGTGCAGGAGATATAGATGAGGTTGTCGTTCTCTTCGTCCTGGTCAAGAAGGGTCTTCTGGGCAGCGCTTCTCGTCTGTGCGGAGGCACAGAACTCCGCAATGCCACCGACTTTTGGCAGGGTGACGATGTGAAACTGCTCACTGCCGGGTTTCAGGTCGGTCAGACTGGGAATGCGCTCATCCAGCAGCCACACCTCGCCGTCCCGGATGGCGTAGCGGAAATTCTTCACGCTGTTCACAGCGTCCGTCACGAGATACCCCATCGCGTAATAAAACGACAAATGCCGCTCCTTGACATAGCGGTAAAGGTTTGTTACATCCACCCGGAAGGTGACGCTGTAAAAAGGGTGGGAAACAGCGGAGAAAAACTCGAACAATTCAGCCCGCTCCCAGTGGGTCCTATCGACTTTTTCCATCTTACTTCTCCTCGGCGGGGGCCTGCTTGTTCTTGTCCAGCCCATCGAACTGCTTTACGATCTGCGGGTCTTTCAGCTTGATGACCTTGCCGGAGAGGTAGTGGAGGGTATTTTCCTCGGGAATGTCGAGGAAGCTGATGCGGACGGCGCAGAGGGCTTGCGTCCGGGTGCCGGTGCGCTCATTCATCTTGCGGTTGCCGTACTTGATGTCGCCCAGCACCGGCTTGCCCAGATAGGCCAGATGGGCGCGTATCTGGTGAGTGCGGCCGGTGATGAGGCCGATGCGGCAGAGGGCGAAGGGGCCAGCTGTCCGCAGTACGTCCACATCGGTGATGATCTGCTTGCGGCGCTCGTCCTGGGACTGGTGGGCGTGGATGCTCACCTTATTGTTTTTCTCGTCGTGCTCCCACCATGCAGTGAAGCGCCCGCTCTGGGGGATGCCCACCGTGATGGTGTAGTATTCCTTCTTGAGCAGGTCGGTGCGGATGATCTCGTTCATGTCCCGGAGGGCGGCGTAGCTCTTGGCCGCGATGACGAGGCCCTCAGTGCCGCGGTCGAGGCGGTTGCAGATGCCGGGCTTGAAGCGGTTCTCGCCCTGGGGGTCGTACTCGCCCTTCTGGGCCAGATACTGGGTGAAGGCGTCCACAAGGTTTGCGTCGCCGGTGCGGTCGCTGTGGCAGAGCAGATGGGTGGGCTTGTAGAGGACGGCAATGTTCTCATCCTCGTAGATGACCGTCACCTTGGGCTGGTTCTGCTGCTTTTTGGGGGCGGGCTTGTGGGCCGGCTTTGCGCCCTCGGGCGGGAAGAATTCGTCGTTGATGTAGAGCTCGATGAGGTCGCCGGCCTTGATGCGGTCTTCGGGTACACCCTTTTTGCCGTTGACTTTGATGCGCTTGTTGCGGAAGCTCTTGTATAAAAGGCTGGTAGGGAAGTCACGGGTCACGCTCTGGACAAAGCGGGAGAGGCGGACACCCTCGTCGTTGGCGGTGGCAGTGTATTGTTTCATGTTCGTTTTCCTTATATAAAAAGTATCTGATACACCTATAATAATCTACTCTCCCCATGAAGTCAACGCAGAATATTTTCTGTCGGCTCTTGTCTTTTGCCGAAAATGGGGTACTATAAAAGAAACGACTACAAACAAAGGAGCGCAGCTATGGCAGGACAGAACATAAGCCACGAGGGTCACCGGCAGCGGATGCGCGCCCGGGTGGAGCAGTACGGGCTGGAAAGCCTCGCACCCCACGAGGCACTGGAATATCTGCTCTACATCACCAACGCCCGCCGGGATACCAATGGCATCGCCCACGCGCTGCTGGAGCGGTTCGGCAGCTTTGCCGGTGTGCTGGAAGCCAGTGAAGAAGAACTCTGCCGTGTGCCGGGCGTCGGCCCGGCCAGCGCCCGGATGCTGCATCTCCTGCCCGAGGTGAGCCGGTACTACGAGCACAGCCGCACCAGCACCGAAGGTGCATTGACGACTACTGAGCAGCTGGCGGCTTACCTGAAACCCCGCTTCGCCGGGGCAAAACAGGAGAAAGCCCTGCTCCTTTCGCTGGACAGCCGCAGCCGGGTAAAGAGCGTGTACTGGCTCAAGGAGGGGAACAGCCGGATGGTGAGCCTCGAGGTGAAGGACGTCATCTCGGCGGCGCTCCGGGGCGGGACAGAAAGCGTCGTGCTCTGCCACAACCACCCCAACGGTGTGCCGCTGCCCTCCCGCGAAGACCTCGCCGCCACCGAGAACATCGTCCGTGCGCTGGGGCTGGTCAAGATACGCCTGCGGGACCACATCATCCTCGCCGAAAACGACTACTTCTCCATGCGGGAATCCAACCGCCTGCCTTTCTACGACTTCGAGACCGGCGCAATGTTACGCCCATATGGAAGAGAATGATTTACATTATAAAATAATTGTGGTATAATGGCTGCAAGAGATACAACTAATCGTAGTTTTGAAAAGGAGGGCTTTTTGTGGCAGAGGAAAAATTCCATCTGGTGTCGTCCTACGCCCCCACGGGTGACCAGCCGCAGGCCATCGCACAGCTGGTAGAGGGGGTAGAGCGGGGCGACCGCTGCCAGACCCTGTTGGGCGTCACCGGCAGCGGCAAGACCTTCACGATGGCGAACGTCATCGCCCAGTGCAACCGCCCGACGCTGGTGCTGGCCCACAACAAGACGCTGGCCGCCCAGCTCTGCACCGAGTTCCGCTCGTTTTTCCCGGACAACGCCGTGGAATATTTCGTCTCCTACTACGACTACTACCAGCCGGAGGCCTATATCCCCAGCACCGATACCTATATCGAAAAGGACAGCGCTATCAACGACGAGATAGACCGCCTGCGCCACTCGGCCACGGCGGCGCTCTCGGAGCGGCGGGACGTCATCATCGTCGCGTCGGTGTCCTGCATCTACTCGCTGGGCGACCCCATCGACTATCGCAGCATGGTCATCAGCCTGCGGCCCGGGATGCAGATGGAGCGGGACGAGCTGTGCGAAAAGCTGGTGACGCTGCAATATGAGCGCAATGACGTTAATTTCATCCGCAATAAGTTCCGCGTCCACGGCGACATCGTGGACATCTATCTGGCCTATATGAGCGAGCTGGCCATCCGGGTGGAGTTCTTCGGCGACGAGATCGACCGCATCACCGAGTTCAACCCCCTCACGGGCGCCAAGCAGAACGTGGTCAAGCATGTTGCCATCTTCCCGGCCAGCCACTATATCGTCAGCGCCGACAAAAAGGCTGCCGCCATTGAAGAGATTCGCGCCGAGTGCGACGCGCAGGTGAAGCAGTTCACCTCGGAAGGTAAGCTCATCGAGGCCCAGCGCATCCAGCAACGGACGAACTACGACATTGAGATGCTGACGGAAGTTGGTATCTGCAAGGGCATCGAGAACTATTCTGCCGTTCTGTCGGGTCGTGCGCCGGGCAGTATGCCCACGACTCTGCTTGACTATTTCCCGGACGACTTCCTGCTCTTCGTAGACGAGAGCCATGTCACCCTGCCGCAGGTGCGGGCCATGTACGGTGGCGACTACGCCCGCAAAAAGACGCTGGTGGAGTACGGTTTCCGCCTGCCGTCGGCCTTTGACAACCGCCCCCTCAAGTTCGAGGAAGTGGAATCCAAGCTCAACCAGATGATATTTGTCTCGGCCACCCCCGGCGAGTACGAGCGGAAGAACAGCACCCAGGTGGCCCAGCAGGTCATCCGGCCCACTGGTCTGCTGGATCCGCTCATCTCGGTGCGCCCCGTAGAGGGGCAGGTGACTGACCTTCTGGGCGAGATAAACGCTCGCATCGAGCGGCATGAGCGCGTCCTGGTCACGACGCTGACCAAGAAAATGGCCGAAGATCTGACGGATTACTTTACCGAACAGGGGATAAAGGTCAAGTATATGCACCACGAGGTGGACACCTTCGAGCGGATGGAGATCATCAAAGACCTCCGCCTCGGCACCATCGACGTGGTGGTGGGCATCAACCTGCTGCGTGAGGGCCTCGACTTGCCCGAGGTCAGCCTTGTGGCCATCCTCGACGCCGACAAAGAGGGCTTCCTCCGCAGCGAGACGAGCCTGATTCAGACCATCGGCCGCGCCGCCCGCAACGCCGAAGGTCTGGTCATCATGTACGCTGACGAGGTGACGGACAGCATGGACCGCGCCATCACCGAGACAGAACGCCGCCGCGCCATCCAGATGGCCTACAACACTGAACACGGCATCGTCCCGAAGACCATCGTCAAGGCCATCCCGGATTCGATTGAGATCAGCGACAAGGCTGAGAATGCCAGGATGAACACCCGGCGGATGGGCAAGCTCGAGCGCGAAGCCGCCATTGACCGCCTGACCCGGGAGATGAAGGAAGCCGCCAAGCTGCTGGAATTTGAGCATGCGGCCTTCCTGCGCGACCAGATCGACCGCCTGCGCCGGGGCGAGAACCCCACCGTGGATTCCTCGGCAGAGACGGAGCGGAAGCAGAACCATGCACAGACACAGAGAAGAGGGAGAAAGTACCTTGGCAAACGATAAAATAGTTATCAAGGGTGCGCGGGAGCACAACCTGAAAAACGTGAATCTGACCCTCCCGCGTGAAAAATTCATCGTTATGACCGGCCTGTCCGGCTCGGGCAAGTCGAGCCTTGCCTTCGACACCATCTACGCCGACGGCCAGCGCCGCTATGTCGAGAGCCTGTCCAGCTACGCCCGGATGTTCCTTGGCCGGATGGATAAGCCCGATGTGGACGAGATCACCGGCCTGTCTCCGGCCATTTCCATCGACCAGAAGACCACCAGCCACAACCCCCGCTCCACCGTGGGTACCGTGACGGAAATTTACGATTATCTGCGCCTTTTGTACGCCCGCGTGGGCGTGCCGCACTGCCCGGTGTGTGGGCGGGTCATCAGCCAGCAGAGCGTGGATGAGATGGTGGACGCTGTGCTCAAGCTGGAAGAGGGGACGAAGTTCCAGGTCCTCGCGCCTGTCGTCCGTCAGCGCAAAGGCACCCAGCAGAAAGAGCTGGACGCCGCTCGCCGCGCCGGTTACGCCCGCGTAAAAATCGACGGTAACATGTACGACCTCGACGAGGAAATCGCGCTGGAAAAGAACATTAAGCACACCGTGGAGATCGTCGTTGACCGTCTTGCCATGCGCAAGGGCATCCGCGGTCGTCTGGCTGACTCGCTGGAAACGGCCCTTGCCCTCACCGGCGGCGTGGCTGAGGTGGATGTCATCGGTGGCGAATGTATGACATTCAGCCAGAATTTCGCCTGCCCTGAGCACGGCATTTCCATCAGCGATTTGTCACCCCGGCTCTTCTCCTTCAATAACCCTCTGGGTGCCTGCGAGAAGTGTACCGGCCTCGGCACCTTCATGCGGGTGGACGAAGAGCGCATCCTGCCCAACCGGGACCTCTCGATTCGGGAGGGCGCCATCAAAGCCAGCGGCTGGTACTACGCCGAAGGCTCTGTAGCCGAGATGTATTATCTGGGTCTGGGCAAAAAGTACGGTTTTACGCTGGATACGCCCATCAAAGAAATGAGCACCGAGGCCGTCAACGCCTTGCTCTACGGCACCAACGAAGAAAAAATCGAGATGCACCGCACGAATGAGTTCGGCAGCGGCGTCTATTATAATACCTTTGAGGGCATCGTCGAGAACCTTGAGCGCCGCTTCCGCGAGACGAACAGCGAGTGGATGAAGGAGGAGATCGGCAGCTTCATGTCGGGCGTCGAGTGTCCCGACTGCCATGGTAAACGTCTGAAACCGGTGGTGCTGGCTGTGACCATCGGCGGCAAAAACATCAGCGATTTCTGCGAAATGTCGATTCGGGACGAGTTGAAATTCATCGCCGACAATGAGCCGAACCTGACCGAAAAGCAGAAGCAGATCGGCGGCCAGATCATGAAGGAGATCAAGAACCGCCTGCAGTTTTTGCAGAGCGTGGGCCTCGATTACCTCACACTGGCCCGGTCGGCAGGCACCCTGTCCGGCGGCGAGAGCCAGCGCATCCGCCTGACCACCCAAATCGGAAGCGCGCTGTCGGGTGTGTTGTACGTGCTGGATGAGCCGTCTATCGGTCTGCACCAGCGCGACAACGATAAACTCATCGCAACGCTGAAAAATCTCCGCGACCTCGGCAATACGGTCATCGTGGTCGAGCACGACGAGGATACCATGCGCAGCGCCGATTATATCGTGGATGTCGGCCCGGGCGCGGGCGTCCACGGCGGCGAGATCGTGGCCGCAGGCTCCGTCAAGGACATCTGCAAGGCCAAGCGCAGCATCACCGGCGACTATCTGTCGGGCCGTAAGCGCATCGAGGTGCCGCAGACCCGCCGCCCTGGCAACGGCAATTTCCTCACGGTGAAGGGTGCACGCGAAAACAATCTGCGCAACATCGATGTAAAATTTCCGCTGGGCGAGTTCGTCTGCGTGACGGGCATCTCCGGCTCGGGAAAGTCGAGCCTCATCAACGAGATTTTGTATAAGACCCTCGCCTGTGAGCTGAACGGCGCCCGCTCCCGTGCTGGCAAGTGCGATGGGGTAGAGGGCCTCGAGTTCGTGGATAAGGTCATCGGTATCGACCAGCAGCCCATCGGCCGCACGCCCCGCTCCAACCCCGCCACCTATACCGGCGTGTTCAACGACATCCGCACGGTCTTTTCCCAGACGCAGGACGCCAAAATGCGGGGCTACGGCCCGGGACGGTTCAGCTTCAACGTCCGGGGCGGCCGCTGCGAGGCCTGCGAGGGCAACGGCATCCTCCAAATCGAGATGCACTTCCTGCCGGACGTCTACGTGCCCTGCGAGGTCTGCAAGGGCGCACGCTACAACCGCGAAACGCTGGAAGTCAAGTATAAGGAAAAGACCATCTCTGACGTGCTGAACATGACCGTGGAAGAGGCGGTCGTCTTCTTCGCCAACCAGCCGAAAATCGCCCGCAAGCTGCAGACGCTGTTGGACGTGGGCCTGGGGTATGTCACGCTGGGGCAGAGCGCCACGACCCTTTCGGGCGGCGAGGCGCAGCGTGTCAAGCTGGCCAACGAGCTGGCCCGCCGCAGCACGGGTAAGACCGTGTATATCCTCGACGAGCCGACTACCGGCCTCCACATGGCTGATGTCCACCGCCTCATCGAGGTGCTGCAGAAGCTGGTGGATGCAGGCAACACCGTCATCGTCATCGAACACAACCTCGACCTCATCAAGTGCGCCGACCATATCATCGACCTCGGCCCCGAGGGCGGCAGTGCCGGCGGCCTCATCGTCGCCGAGGGTACGCCGGAGCAGGTGGCCGAGATGCCGGGCAGCTTTACCGGCCAATACCTCAAGCCCTTGCTGGAAAAGGACGCGAAACTCCGCGCAGAGGGCAAATAAAGCAGTATAAAACAGAGCCGCAGTCTCCCAAAAGACTGCGGCTCTGTTGTTTGCAAAAGTTCCAGATATAACAAAAAGCTCTTCAGTCTCTCGACTGAAGAGCTCTGGTCCAGCAGAGCTGAACAAATCCAAACTTTTTTCCTCCGCTGAGTTAGCGGTCAAAGTGTCCTCAAACCGGACAGTTTGGGTGCCATCCTTGTAGTTGAACGTAATCAGCATCCGGTCATCGTACAGAAAAATGGCATTTACAAAAATTTCGATCAGCGCTTTTCTCTGTTTTTTCTGCGAAATATCGAACTTTCTAAATTTCATCAGCCAGAATCGGATGAAACCCTCATTGAAGCTGGGATTCTTCAATTTTTCATCTGCGATTTTTGCAGTCAGTTCATCTTTCTGGATTTCCAGCTCTTCCAGACGCTCTTTCGTTGTCCGGGTGTACAAGCCGTCCTCGATAGCCTTCATCAGGTTGTCCAGCTTTTTGTTAACCTCTCGCAGTTGCTTTTCCAGCAGCGGAATCGTGGTGTTTTCCTGATTCTGGACATCCATAACCAGTTGAACGATTTTGTCGATCACCGCATCGTCCTGAATCAGCTTCATGGTCTCCCGGACGACCAGATCTTCCAGCCATTCCTTCTGCACGGTCTTTTTGTTGCAGCCCTTGCGCCGCTTGACGTTGGCGCATTTATAATAATAGTAGGTGCGTCCGGTGGCACTGGTTCCGCTTTCGCCAAACATCAGCGCACCGCACTTGCCGCAGAACAGCTTGGTGGTCAGCAGATATTCCTCGTCTGCCTTGCTACAGGCAGGGGCACGCTTGTTCTTATCCAAACGCTTCTGCACCCGGTCAAACAGGTCTTTCGGAACAATAACCGGAATCGCATCCGGCACAACGATGTCCCGGAAAGACAATTCTCCAATGTACCGGCGGTTCTTCAACATGGTGTTCACGCTGCTGTGGGTCATTTTTCCGCCCAGCATATTGCGGACACCCTTGTCGTTGAGGAAGTTTACGATCTCCACCATTTTATCGCCGTTGTCATACCGCTGAAAGGCTTCCAGCACCAGCGGAGCGGTCAACGGGTCAAGATGATAGAACTTGTCACCGTCGATTTTATAGCCGATGGTTCCCGTACCGCCAGTGCACTTTCCCTTCAAAGCATTCTCCGTCTGGCCACGAATCACCTTTTCGGACAGCTCTGCCGAATAGTATTCTGCCATACCTTCCAGCAGCGTTTCCACCAGAATGCCCTGTGAACCCTCGGCAATGGGTTCCATGACGGAAATCAGATGGACACCGTTCTTTTTCAGAATCATCTTATAGTTTGCGCTAAAAGGGTATCCCTCAATTCAGAAAGTTTATCGTTTTCAAGTAAATTTGCCTGATACTGTTCCATGAGTTGCCCGACAATAGACTCAAAATTTAAAAGAGTCTTTTTATCCGGTAATAAAATTGATACTTTACTCATATCGCCTTGAGTGATCAGCGGCTGAGTTGAGCCTCGACTCATAGACCGGTAATCGATTCTTTGAAGAATCTGGAAGGTATACTCGTAGAGGTCACTTGTAATAAACAGATGAAGTATGCTTCTCTGGCAGAAGCTGCATCGCACCTTATGCAAGTTCTCAATGACCCTGAACGTATCATCGGATAAAAAGTGTCCCGCCGGGACGCGCAGCCTGCATTGAAAAATGCAGAACAAAGGGGTTTGGGGCACTTTCCCAACAAGCATTTTGCAACGCAAAAAGTGTTTTTGTATAGACGAAAACATTGCTTGCTGGCACTGCGTACCGTAAAACTCCCGTTTCAATCTTCACGAGTGATTTTTCTTGGAAGAAGCCCCGCCGAAGAACATCTGCCCGGCATTATACAAGCGAGGGAATGTATGAAAAAGAAGAAACACATCTCAGAAGAGCAGCATTATCTCTGTGAAATCGGTCTGGAAAAGATGCCATATCGGTCTTCCTGACTCTTCAAATCCTATACAGAGGAAAGCCTCACGCACATCACGATTACAGCCGCTCCATGCAAAGTTCCTGCTCTGCCATGATGGAATCATCCGTGGGGTCGTAGACTTGTTGGCTGTGGATCGCATTTTTTATCGGCATGGTTCTACTCTCCTTATTTATAAGGTATCTTTCTCATTTTTCAGTAGATTCTTCCAGATTCTTTCGGTACTGTGCCGGACTGACACCATACTCTTTCTTGAATACCCGGCTAAAATAGAGTGGGTTATCATACCCTACGATCTCTGCAATTTCTCCAATATTGTATTCGGTGTTCTCCAATAAGCTTTGTGCATTTACCATCCGAAGGGACAGGATGTATTGTGCAGGGCTTATTTTCATGTACAGCTTAAAATTACGGATAAACCAGTTCGTACTGATATGCAGCGATTCTGCGTAATCGTCCACACTGACCTTTGTATTATAATTCTCGTTAAAGTAGGCAACGGCGGCTTCGATTTCTTCGGGGATGCTTGTAGTTGTTTTCTCGCTTTCCTGCTGTTGCCTGCTTACTAAAAGCAGAATGATGTTGAAGAGAGAAGCAATATAGTCTTCATAGCCATATTCACATTGTTGCAGTTCCCGGATGATCTTTCGGAACAGCATTTTGTAATCCGGCAGTGTGCCGCTGTAAAAAACGTGCTTGTCCAAGGGTATTCCGTGGTAGTTCAGGATGTTTTTGACATCATATCCTGTAAAGTGAATCCAGAACACCTCTGGATGATCTTCTACATAATAGACATACTTCTGGATTTCTTTCGGCTGATAAAGCACCATGTGTCCAGAAGTCACCACTTCCTCAACACCATCGAACCAGAAGTGTGCTTTACCAGATGCCACATAGAGGATTTGATAGTCTCTGCGACCCTTTGCCCAAAAAGTAGGTAGCTTAGGGCGTTTTTTCAAGCGATAAGTGCCGCAACTGCCTACGACCAGCGGC
Source organism: Faecalibacterium longum CLA-AA-H243 (assembly GCF_020687245.1). Classification (GTDB taxonomy): domain Bacteria; phylum Bacillota; class Clostridia; order Oscillospirales; family Ruminococcaceae; genus Faecalibacterium; species Faecalibacterium longum. The sequence continues at coordinate 11,356 of NZ_JAJEQG010000046.1, forward strand.
TTTGAGTTGTCTTTGAAATCCAAACGGGAGTTGTTCAAATATCCTGAGTTGAAATACATCCCTGCGTCCTCCTCATCTTCAGAGACTTTACAGTGATTTGGAAAATGTTCTATCAAAAAATTACAAACTCTTTGATTTTGTGCATATTTTGTTCCATCTTGTCTATATCTTTTCGTTCCATTAGATTCTATAATATTTTCAGACGAAACGCAAGAGATTTGGGCAACTTGCGTAATGAGGATTCCAGTCTGAAGTGCGCAGCAGATTGGTCGCGCCCACACAAAACAAGCAAGATGGGAGAAAGCACAATGACTGAGAAACGTTATCTAAAGTGGTATAATAAAGTCGGCTATGGTTCAGGCGATATTGCAGGCAACGTGGTGTATGCATTCCTGTCCTCCTTCGTCATGATCTATCTGACCAACACCGTTGGCCTGAACCCCGGTATTGTCGGCACTCTGATTGCAGTTTCCAAACTGCTGGACGGTGTGACGGACATTTTCTTTGGTTCTTTGATTGACAAAACGCATTCTAAGATGGGCAAAGCCCGTCCTTGGATGCTGTACGGCTACATTGGCTGTGCCATTACGCTGGTGGCAATTTTCGCCATTCCGACCAATCTGGGACAGTTTGCACAGTACGCATGGTTCCTGATCGCATATACTCTGCTGAACGCTGTATTCTACACTGCCAACAACATTGCTTACTCTGCACTGACTGCTCTCGTCACGAAGAACAGTGCCGAACAGGTCGAGATGGGTTCTTGGCGTTTCATGTTCGCCTTTGCCACCAGCCTGCTCATCCAGTCCATCACGCTGGGTGCTGTTACGGCATTGGGCGGTGGTGCTGCCGGTTGGCGCACTGTTGCAATCATCTACGCCATCATCGGTCTGCTTGTCAACACCCTCTCCGTTTTCTCCGTGAAGGAACTGCCGGAAGGCGAATTGGTGGATACCACCGACAAAAAGGAAATCGAGCAGGACGAAAAGTACAATCTAGTTCAGGCTGCAAAGCTGCTTGCTGGTAACAAATATTATATGATGATTTGCGTCACCTACATTTTGCAGCAGATCTACGGTGCCATGATCAGCATGGGCACCTACTATGCAACCTACATCCTTGGCAACCAGAATCTGTTCGGTGTATTCTCTTGGGCAATCAACATTCCTCTGATCATCGCACTGGTGTTCACCCCGACCTTGGTTGCAAAGTGGAATGGAATGTATAAGCTGAATGTAATGAGCTATACTCTGGCAACGATTTCTCGTGCACTGGTTGCTGTAGCTGGTTACATGGGCAGCGGCAATGTGACCTTGATGCTGCTCTTTACTGCAATCGCAGCTCTTGGTCAGGGTCCTTGGCAGGGCGATATGAACGCTGCGATTGCTGCTTGCTCTGAATATACTTGGCTGACGAAGCATAAGCGCGTGGATGGCACGATGTACTCCTGCACTTCTCTCGGTGTGAAGCTGGGCGGCGGTCTGGGTACTGCCATCACCGGCTGGCTGCTGGCAGCAAGCCATTTTGACAGCGCTCTGACCGTTCAGCCGGATTCCTGCATCAATATGCTGAAGATCATGTATCTGGTGATTCCGTTTGCTCTGGATGCCATCATCACCTTCATTCTCTCTCGTATGAAGGTCGAAGAAGCAAATGAAAAACTGCGTGCAGCAGTCTGATAACAAGCCATTATCATTTCTCCTTCATCTGCTGTTCCCCGGAGGAATCCAGCGATTTCTCCGGGGAGGCTGGAGAAATATTATAAAATTATAAAAGGTAAATGAGGAAATACTATGGCTGCATTTGATTTTGCAAAAGTAAAAGACCCCACCTTTTTCAAGGAAAACGTGCTGAATGCTCATGCAAGTTTCCGTACTTACGCTTCCCGCGAAGAATATCGGACAGGCTCCTCTTCTTTGGCGCTGAAGCTGGACGGTATCTGGAAATTCGCCTACGCAAAGAACTACACCAGTGCCATCCCCGGCTTTGAAAAGACAGATTACGATTGCAGCGGCTGGGATGACATTCATGTTCCGGCACACATCCAGATGGAGGGCTACGACATTCCCCAGTACGCGAATGTTCAGTATCCGTGGGATGGCCGTGAAGAAGTACAGCCGGGTGAGATCCCGCAGCGGTTCAATCCGGTGGCAAGCTATGTAAAATACTTCGAGCTGCCGGAATCCATGCAGGGCAAGCCCGTCCACATCGAGTTCGAGGGTGTGGAAAGCGGCATGGCTCTTTGGCTGAACGGGTCTTATGTGGGTTACACCGAGGACAGCTTCTCCGCACACGCATTCGATCTGACTCCCTATCTCCAGCCGGGCGTGAACAAACTTGCTGTGCAGGTGTTCAAGTGGACTTCCTCCAGCTGGTGCGAAGATCAGGACTTCTTCCGCTTCTCCGGCATCTTCCGCAGCGTGTGGCTGTACGCCATCCCCACCGTGCATCTGGAAGATGTATCCGTCAAAACGCTGTTTGCCGGGGATGATTTTACTCATTCCACGCTGGAAGTTGCATTGCAGGTGGAGGGTAAGGGCGCAGCCCGTCTGACCCTGCGCCGCAGTGAACTGGAAGTGTTCTCCGAAAAAATCGCACTGAAGGGCGGCTCTGCTCTGTTCAGCCATGCGGTGGAGAACCCCTACCTGTGGAGTGCAGAGGACCCGGCTCTGTATGAACTGGAAATCGAGCTGCTGGACGATGCAGGCCATCTGGTAGAGGTGACCGGGCAGAAAGTCGGTTTCCGCAAGTTCGAGTTGAAGAACAATCGGATGCTGCTCAACGGCAAGCGCATCGTGTTCAAGGGTGCCAACCGTCATGAGTTCAGCTCCATTACGGGTCGTGCTGTGGGCGTACACACCCATGAGGAACTGCTTCGGGATATCATCACCATGAAGCAGAACAACATCAATGCCATCCGTACCAGCCATTACCAGAATCAGGATGCACTGTACGACCTGTGCGACGAGTATGGTCTGTATCTGATCGCAGAGAACAATCTGGAATCCCATGGCACATGGGATATTCATCAGGCTGGCATTCGCGGCATCGAGGGCGTTTTGCCCAATGATAAGCCGGAGTGGAAAGCTGTCTTGTTTGACCGCATGAATTCCACTTACCAGCGTGACAAAAATCATCCTGCTGTTCTGATCTGGTCTCTGGGCAACGAATCGTTTGGCGGTGAGACCCTGCTCCAGATGGCAGAGATGGTCCGCCGCTTTGATGACACCCGTCTGGTGCATTACGAAGGTGTGGTCAATGATCCCCGCTTCCTCGAAACCACCGATATCGAGAGCCATATGTACAGCACTGTGAAGGACATTAAAGAGTATCTGGCACAGGGCGATAAGCGGCCTTATATCGAGTGCGAATATTCTCATGCTATGGGCAACTCCAACGGTGCTTTGCACAAGTACACGGAACTTGCCGACCAGAAGGACTGCGGCTATCAGGGCGGCTTCATCTGGGATTACATCGACCAGTCCATCTGGAAAAAAGACCGCTACGGCAAGTGGTTCCAAGCCTACGGCGGCGACTTCGGCGAGCGTCCTACCGACTATAATTTCAGCGGAAACGGCATTGCCTACGGTGGTGACCGTGCTCCTTCTCCCAAGATGCAGGAGGTCAAGTTCTGCTATCAGAACATCGCCGTTTCCATCGACAACTCTGGCTTCGAAGTCTGGAATAAGAACCTGTTCACCTCTACGGACGCTTTCGACTGCGTTGCACTGCTGCACCGTGATGGAAAGTTGTATCAGCAACAGGAACTGCCCAATATTGATGTTGCTCCCGAAGAGCGTTCCAGCTTCCCGCTGCCGTTTATAGTTCCTGCGCTCCCCGGTGAATATGCAGTGACCATCAGCTTCCGTTTGAAGGAGGACACCAGCTGGGCAAAGAAAGGCCATGAAGTCGCCTTTGGACAGGGTGTGATTGCTGTGGTCCGTTCCATTCCCAGCAAGAAGGTCACGCCGTTTACCGTTACGCACGGTACACACAATATCGGTGTCCGGGGCGAGAATTTCGATGTTTTGTTCTCCGATCTGAACGGCGGTCTGACTTCCTACCGCTATGCCGGCAAGGAGATGATTCAGGAGATTCCCCGGCCCAACTTCTGGCGCGCTCCCACCGACAACGACTGCGGCAACAACATGGGCGGCGTTCGCGGTCAGTGGAAGCTGGCAAGCCTGTACGCTACCGCCAAGGGCATCGGCAAGGAAATTCCGTCTGTTCATGGCGGCACCATCCTCCAGAACCCCACCTGCGAGGTGGAAGCCGACAGCGTGGTCGTGACCTATCTCTATAACCTCCAGACCAGCCCCGCAGCAGAGTGCAGCCTGCAGTACCGTGTGTTCGGTGATGGCCGCATCCAGACCACCCTGCACTATGACCCGGTGGAAGGACTTGCAGCAATGCCGGAGTTCGGCGTACTGTTCAAGATCGACGCTGACTACGACACGGTGGAGTGGTACGGAAACGGCCCTGCGGAGACCTACTGGGATCGTCAGCATGGTGCAAAGCTGGGCATTTACCAGAACAAGGTCGCAGACAACATGGCACAGTACCTTGTGCCGCAGGAGTGCGGTGCAAAGACCGCTGTGCGCTGGGCAAAGGTAATGGACCGCAAGGGTCGCGGGCTGCTGTTTACCGCAGATGCCGCAAAGCCCATGTTCTTCTCTGCGCTGCCCTACACTCCCCATGAAATGGAGAGTGCCAAGCATCCCTACGAGCTGCCCCCGGTCCATTACACGGTGATTCGTGCCATCGGCGAGCAGATGGGCGTCGGCGGTGATGACAGCTGGGGCGCCAATGTCCACCCGGAGTATATTCCTGATGTAACCAAGCCTGTGGAGTTCACCTTTACGTTCCGTGGCATCTGATGATTGCCCGCAAATGAGGTGTTCTCTGTGAAAAAAGCGAAAGATCAGCCTGAATCTGAACCAGCCGAACTAGCATCCCTTGTTGGAGAACGGATCCGAAAAATACGCAAAGAAGAGGGGTTAAGCCTAGAGCTTTTTGCTTTACGTTGTGACATGAATGCCGCATACGTTGGGCATATTGAGCGCGGCGTTCAGAATCCAACCTTGAACACGCTGGAACGTATCTGCAAGGGTCTGGACATCAGCGTAGAAGACCTTTTCATAGATATGCTGTTTACCGATGTCCAAAGGAGCGTGCGTTTGAACAAAAAGAAAAAGTCCACAAACACTTCCCATTATCCCGATGAAGTCATCGACCGTCTGGCACGGGCATTCTACCCAGCCATCCCTGCCTGCTGGAACAGCGAGGAAGGCCAGCGGTCACTTGTCGGGGCGAGGCCCCTCCATCTTGCTGCGCAAGACCGTTCGGTCGCTCAAAAGCCCCACTGGGGCTTTCATTGCTGCGCTGCGCTTCGCAAACGCGAGCTTGCCTATGGCAGGCGGAACAGGTTCATCATGCAAACAACAAAAAACAGGAAGTTCCCACTTGCTGGGTATCCGTAAAACAGTTTTCGAAAAATGACACGGCAACTGCCTGTCAGGAT
>NZ_JAJEQG010000047.1 GCF_020687245.1 Faecalibacterium longum CLA-AA-H243
CGACAATTTGTAAAATAAAGATATAAACTAAAAAAAACAGAGAAGAATGCGATTCGTGGAGTAATGTACTCTACGAATTTTTTATTTTAAAGAACCTCAAGATAGCTCATATTGTCGTCTTGGGGTTCTTTTCATTCTATCATTTAATGCAATCTGCCTATAAAATTTTATCATATTGCATTTATAAATGCAACTTGCACCCGATGTTGGTTGTTGAGATTTTTGGTACATTTTATAATGTATAGCAGAATCATACACAGCATGGAGGTGATTGAAACGCAACCGGAAATTGATTACGTTAAGATTGGTCAGCGCATTAGAGCTGCCCGACTGGAAAAGGGTTATAGTCAGGCTGATTTGGGTGCGTTGGTTGGTTGCTCGAACAATCATATGAGCCATGTTGAAGTTGGACAGACGAAAGTTTCTTTGGCAATGCTTCTAAAACTGGCATTCGTCTTGGAAAAGAACTTTGACTATTTTTTACTGGATACCCCATATGCAAAATGCGACAGCATCATTGATAATGAGATTGCTGCAAAACTGAAAAAGTGTAATGTAACAACATTGATAACCGTAGGAAAGTTGATTGATGTCTTGATTGACCAGCAAGAGATGATAAAAAAAGCGGAGCTTGATTGATATAATGAAAAAGAAGCCCATTGACGGTACAGAGTGAACTGCTATGGGGTTCTTTTTTGCAGCACAATATACTGATTCTTTAAGAAGCAAAAAGTCCACCAGTCATGATGCACTACGCATCGTACTGGTGGACTTTTTCTGTAAAGATATAAAAATAGATATTCATATATCGCCATAACCAATGTCGTTATCGTAGGCATGAAGATCTTCTTTCAGGAAATCTGCTTTACGAATATACATCGAATTTACCAGCTCTCCTTTTTCGTGGAGCAGGCTGAATTTGTAGTCTAATAATGCTGCCGGTACATAGAGCATTTTAGCCGTTTCAAAAAATGTGTGTTCCGAAAGGCATTCCAGGACTTTCCCATCTTCTAACAGAAGCTCCGCCGCAAAGAAGTTTGCTTCATTTTCTTCGATTGATCTATCATCAAAAACTTCCATTTCTTGAAAGCCGTGCATCATAGCGATTTTTGTATGCAGGACAGCGTGTCCTAATTCATGTGCGACTAATATACGCTCCAGGATACCGTTCACATTGTGATCTATCACGATATTCTTTTGTCTGGACTGGTAATAGAAGAAGCCCTTCAATTTCTTCTGTAAATCGTAATAGTGGATTTTGATACCTAACAGCTGACATAGCTCGTAAGGGTCTCTGGTGTGATATTTTCGCACAAGCTTATCGACAGTTTCAATGATATGCTCTGCCGTTTTCATTTGCTTCACCTCCGAATCGCACACAGAAAACATATTCTGTGCTTGAGGATTTTACTCTTTATCTTTATGCTTTCTGTATTTCTTCGGAGTGTACTTTTCCCGTGCTGTTTTCTTAGAGTCCATATAAACTGACATAATCGCCTGGAAGAATACATCTTTTGCGTCCTCGTCCAATTCTCCACCGGCAAACAGAGAATTTACACGACCCAACACTTCCTGAGCTTCTTTTGCTCCTTTTGAACCGAAGTTTTCCTTTGCCTCTAAAATAAACATATCCTGATCTATATGGCTCTGGCTATCCGTTTCAGATTCGTCCAAAAGATAGGACACAGAGATATGCAGCGCTTCAGCAAGTTTTCTGATGTTGCTTTTTCTGGGGAGTGTTCCGAGCTGCTCATAGGTGTAAAGGGATCTTTCGGAAATGCCGGTCATCTGGGCAAGCTCCGTTTGAGATAGGTTCATAGCCAAACGAGCTTCTTTAATTTTTTCTCCAAATGTCATGGTAGTATCCTTCCTTTCAAAAAATATTTATTCGTAACTTCCGATTATTTGTTGACAAACTTCTGGAAAATGCTATAATGAGAATCAAGACAGAAGTTTTAGTTCCACTTAATTATATATCGGAACTTTTGTAAAGTCAAGAACTTCCGATTTCACTTCTGTTATTTTAATCAAATATCGGAAGTTATAGTCATTCTTGTCCCATGGTATTTGTTTCCCTTTAGCCAAGTGACAGGAGTTAGAAAGGAATTCTTATTTTATGGATTAGGCTGAAAGGAGATTCTGAATGAGCAGATATAATACACAGGTATTAAGCAGTATTCGAATGCTTTGCCGGATGCAGAACGTTGACGAGAAGGTTCTGTATGAAAGAGCAAAGCTGATTTTATCCATATATCGAGAGGTGTGCTGGTCTACCATTGATCGTGCGAATGATGTATGTGATACCCTTATTTGTACTTACGGTGACAGCTTAGATGGTGCATTGATTTATCTGGAGAACTTTGCTCCGGATGAAGCGAGAGAACGATTTGAAGAACGCATCCGTAGCTTATTTGAGACAAAGTGGATCATTGAGCTGGTAGATATGGCTATGTTGAAAATCAGAGAATATCCGGATAAAGGCGCTCTGTACTGTGAGATTATCTCAAAGGCATATCTCAACCGCTTCAAGTACAGGGAATCAGAAATGCTGGAGGTTCTGAATATGGAACGCAGCACCTACTATGATCGAAAGAAAGAAGCGATACTGTTATTTGGTCTGTCACTTTGGGGAACAGCCATTCCTAAATTGAAGGATTTCCTGGAAAGTGCCAGGGAGGAAGAAGCATTGTGTTATTGTGAATGCTAAGACAGGATTTTAGTCCGACTAAAATCCGATGAAAATACGACGGTTTCCCTACTGAAAGTCCGACTTGTCCAGTGTTAAAATGGCTATGCTGGGAGATAGTAGCATAAAATTGAATAGAGAGAGTTACGCCTCGTACCTGTAATGGGTACGGGGCTTTTTTTATACCTGCCTATCTTCCTTCATTTTAACACAAAGGCATGAACGAGAGCTTGGAGTAATTTACTCCGGCTCTTTTTTTATGCCTGCAAGGAGGACAGGCAGATGGCAAAGGGCATTGCGAATCGGGCACGATCTCCTCCCTCTGTTTTTGATTTTGCAACTTCACAAATTCAAGAACACGGAGGAACGAAAATGTATTACGACTTGGTTGAAAGCGGAAAAAGAATTAAAGCCTTGAGAAAGGAACATGGGCTTACACAGGAACAGCTTGCGGAGCAGTTAGGTGTTGCCGCAAACACCATTGCACGAATTGAAACCGGCAACAGAGGTATCTCTATTGATTTGGCAATCGAACTGGTTGTGCGCTTTGAAACAACCCTTGATTACATATTTTTAGGACGTGAATAACCTCAAAACTATACCTACGAGGCAATAAAAACTCGCATGAGGAACAGGTACAATTTAGATACAGCCAAAGAAAATCGGCTGCTTGATCCTTGAAAACTGAATACACAGTCATCGAATACGTTCCTGTTGCCGGTGCGAGAGCATCAGCCACATCAGCGGTACGCCGTGACGTATCGGACAGAGAAACAGAACGACTTTCTTCTATAAATTAAAGCAGTTGTCTCTCTCCCGATGCCAGCGATCAATACTGGCTTGTAAATATTGGGTTGCTCCCAATACGGCCATGAAAGCAACAGGATTAAAGATACTTCTCTACGGAGCTGGCGGAGAACCCGGCAGAGGTTAGATTCCTATGGAACTGATTCGCAATCAGTCGTTCGGTGATTCCCTGAGGGCGTAAGCCCTCTTTCCCAGGGGTGCGTGGCAAATATGGGACACATAGACTTTTGGACTGACTGCCTGATTCCTTTCGGGCAGTCAGTTATTACATACCCAACGAAAGGAGGTCATGGCACATGATGAAAGAAAATTGGGTATATTGCCGTGGTGATATTTATTGCGCCAATCTGGACCCGGTAGTTGGGTCAGAACAAGGCGGTATCCGTCCGGTTATCGTCATTCAGAACGACACCGGTAATAAACACTCTCCCACATTGATTGTGGCAACGGTCACCACCAGAATCCATAAGAAAGCGAATATGCCGACGCACTTTGTTATTTACGACAATCCTGCATTCAAAGAAGCGTCCGTTGTTCAGCTGGAACAGATTCGCACCATTGATAAGAGCAGGATTGATAATTACTTAGGTAAGGTAACGCCCCGTGAAATGGTAGCGATTGAGAAAGCCTTATCCGTCAGTCTGGCAATGGAGCAGCTGAAAAAGCGTCCCACAAAACATAAAGCAAAGAGAACGAAGGAGTGAACATAAATGTTTGAAGAAAGAATCGCTGCCATGAATCAGCGCACCGAAGAAGCGATGGCTACTAACGCAGTTCAGTTTGATAAGAGAACCTATACGGTTGATGAGATTCAGGATATTCTGGGCATCAGCAGAACCAGTGCATACAACCTTGTGAAAAAGAAAGTTTTTCACAGTGTCCGCATTGGCGGCAGCATCAGAATCTCCAAAAAGAGTTTTGATGAGTGGTTGGATCATCAAATGTAAGATTTGTCAAGGGTGTCGTACAACCCGGCGACAAACTTCAAAACATATTGAGAGTTCGATAAAATGTAGCCATGACAAGAAACACATGGCTACATTTTTTACATAGGAGGTTGTACGATGGCGGAAATGAGAAAACGCACGAGTATGTCTGTTCCGGAAATGGGCAGGATGCTCGGTCTTGGTAAAACGGAGTCATACTGGCTCATTAAGAAGAATTACTTCAAAACCATTCTTGTCGGCAACACCATGAGGGTGATGATCGACAGCTTTGAAGAATGGTATGCCAATCAGTTCAAATACCAGAAGGTCGATGGAACCCCTCCCGGCGAGGAACTGAAGAAAACTACATATTCAATGGAGGAGCTTGGACAGCGCCTTGGGCTGAAAGAAGCGACTGCTTACGAACTGGTTGCCAAAGGGCATTTTGATGTGGTCGATGTCCTGGGCAAGCGCAGAGTGACAAAGGAGAGCTTTGAAAGATGGTATGCTTCTCAAACCGATTACCGCACGGTAGAGGATCAGGAACTGGATGCAGATATTATGGCATCCACCTACGGTCTGCCGGAAATGGCAAGAATGCTTGGGGTACATCGTCAGACCATTTACTATATCGTTGCCAATGAAGATTTTGAGCTTATCAAGGTTGGCAGGTATAAGCGAGCTACCAAAGAGAGCTTTGAAAAATGGTATCACAATCAGACCCGCTACCAGTTAGCGGAAGATAGACAGGAAAGGAGCTGATTACATGGCATCTATCGTTAAGAGAAAAAAGAAGTATTCTGTGGTTTATACATACACCGATGAGAACGGCAACAAGCGTCAGAAGTGGGAAACCTTTGAAACGAATGCCGAAGCAAAGAAAAGGAAGTTGCAGGTTGAATATGAGCAGGAGTCCGGAACCTTTATTCCCCCTTCTGCTAAAACCATCAATGATCTTTTGGATGAGTATATGTCAATCTATGGTGTGAACACCTGGGCGATGTCTACCTATGAAAGCAGAAAGAGCCTGATTGCAAACTATATTCGTCCCCTCATCGGTGATATGAAGCTGGAGGATGTCACGCCGAGAATCATGGACAAGTATTACCGAGATTTGCTTTCTGTCAAAGCGGTTTCTTCTAAGTATGTAAAAGCCCGTACAGAATATCTGACTCCGCATACTGTCCGAGAGGTTCACAAGACATTGCGAAACGCTTTCAATCAGGCGGTCAAGTGGGAATTGATGACCAGAAACCCTGTGGAGCACGCTACGCTGCCGAAAGAAGAACACAAGACCAGGGACATCTGGACAGCAGAAGTACTCCAGAAGGCTCTGGAAGCCTGTGACGATGATATTCTTCGTCTGGCTATTAACCTTGCCTTCTCCTGTTCCCTGCGAATGGGTGAGCTTCTGGGGCTTACCTGGGACTGTATTGACATTTCCTCTACCAGTATTGAACTTGGTCAGGCAAGCATCTTCGTTGAAAAGGAGTTGCAGAGAGTAAATCGTGAAGCGATGGCAGATCTGGACGGTAAGGACATCATGTTCAAGTTCCCGCCGACCTTCGCCAGTACGCATACCGCATTGGTTCTCAAAACTCCTAAGACCAAAACAAGTGTCCGCAAGGTGTTCTTACCGAAAACCGTAGCGGAAATGTTGGTACAGCGAAAGGCTGACATCGAAGAACTGAAAGACCTTTTCGGTGACGAGTTCGTAGACTTCAATCTGGTTTTCTGTTCTTCCAATGGCAAGCCGATTGAGGGGCAGGTTATCAACCGTGCTTTCAATAAGCTGATTGAGGAGAAGGGACTGCCGAAAGTGGTTTTCCATAGTCTCCGACATTCCAGTATCACTTACAAGCTGAAGCTGAACGGCGGCGATATGAAATCCGTTCAAGGCGATTCCGGTCATGCACAGGTCAAGATGGTAGCGGATGTTTACTCCCATATCATCGACGATGACCGCAGACTGAACGCTGAAAGAATGGAAGCTGCGTTCTACTCAGGCAGACGGGCAACGCCTGAGCCGGTTCAACCAGCCGCAACGGAAAGCTCCGCTGATGATAAAGAACTTCTTCTGAAGCTTCTGCAAAATCCGGAAATGGCAGCACTCCTGAAGTCGCTGGCAAAAACATTATAGTAACTGCAAGGGCAGATCCTTTTACATAGCTACAATAGCTGTAAAAGGGTCTGCCCTTATTTTTTTGTTATGGAGGTCAACGAGTATGGATAGAATCTTTATGGACGAGTATTACGAGCATCTGAGAGCTGACAATATCGAGGCATTTTCCAAGGAAAGGAACGACGAATATGTTGGCAGAGCCGAAGAATACAAAGCAGCAAAGTCGGCATTGCTTGAAGGATTGGGACTTGAGCATTTGTTTGACCATAGCCATGAACTGACTCCGAAAGAGAAAGAAATATGGATGCTGTTCGATAGGGTTGATGTAGCAGAGCTTCTGGCAAGGGATGCTTTTGCCAAGGGTGCTTATATGCTCGGTGCTGAGGATAGAGAGATTATGCTGAAATAAAAAAAGACCTGCTTCGGCGGGTCTAAATTACATAGAATCATTGAGTCTGAAAAAACCTTTGAAATTCTTAATAATTCTGGTTGAAAAATTCATTTTGAAATGATATATAAAACAGACTGAAATCTGTGTCTAAGGACACCCGCACCCTCACACGAGAATGAATAGGATTTCCTATCATTTCGCATCACGAGAAGTTACATAGTGACATTTACTTGCACTTGCAACGTCCACCAAAAATCGAAAGACTTGCTAATTTCGAGCCAATCGGACGGTGTAAAATCCCTCTGAATTAGCTATCACAGCGTAGTATCAGATGGGATTTGAAATGCTGAAAAACCTTGTATTTCCAAGCATTTTTAAGCATTAGATGCCACTTCCCGATGTCGTATCGGGTCTACTCCTAAGCGAAAGGCCGTGGGTTCGAATCCCGCCAGGGACGCCAGCAAACACGCCGAAAACCTTTGATTTATCAGGGTTTTCGGCTTTTCTTATTTTTGCGGCTTTGGTGGCTTTTTTGCAAAAAACCTTGGTTTGCTAACATTTGCTAACGAGATTTGGCCTTTTGCTAAGAAAGGCGGTAAGTCAGAGGTTCGATTTTTACCAAAGGAACTTGCAAACATTTGTTAGCAGAAATTAGAGGAAGTTGCAAACAAAATCGCGAATTTGCTAACATCGCTCAAAAATGCCTTCAGAACCTTGCTAACAAAAAAAGTGTTTGGTCACTGTGCAAAGTGGTTCAAACGAAGAAAACCTCTCACAAAGCGAGAGGCGTTCTTCTGAGGTGGGGACTTTATAAAGCCTTTGCCAGCTGCTTGAGCAGTGCGGCAGTTTCGGGATTTTTAAGCAGCTCCAGTATCTTCACTGCATCACTTTCATCACTTTCAGTGACGGCAGTATCCGCAGTTTCTGGCTCTGTATCTTCAACGGGATCAGGAGTCTTAGAGGAATAAAAAGCTTTCTCCAATCGCTGAGCGTTTATGCACCGATCCTCGTCGATGATGTGAGAATAGACATCCGCAACCATTTTAACCTGAGCATGACCGGAGTCACCCTGGACTGATTTCATATCGCCGCCATTGAGTTTCAGCTTGTAGGTGATGCTGGAGTGGCGGAGAGAATGGAACACAACATGAGGCAGTCCGTTTTCTTTGATAAGTTTATTGAAAGCACGGTTAATCACCTGACTTTCCATCGGACGGCCATTGCTGGAGCAAAAGACCAGGTTATTGTCGATGTATTCATCTCCAAACAGATCCATCAGCTCATCAATTTCTTTTTTTCTCTCTACCAGCATATAGGCAACTGTTTTCGGCAGGTACACGCGGCGAATACTGGTTTTGGTTTTAGGCTCTTTCAGGACCAGAGCAGTATGGGTACTGGCTATGCAAGGTGGAAACTTCTTAATAACACCTTTGTCGCTCAAATCGTCCAATGCACCTCGTGTAACCCGTTGCAGCTCTTTGTTGACGAATATATAAGCTGAACCATTTTCTATGCTCTGTGGTGCAATATCAATGCAGTCCCAGGTAAGGCCCAGCATTTCACCAATGCGTAAAGAGCAGGAGAACGCCAGATTTAAGGCAAGGGAGAGGATAGGATCATCACAGACTTCCATAGCCTTGCTCAGCGTTTCGGCAGTCCATATATCCCGTTCTTTATGTTCTTCTTTGGGAAGTGTCGCATTCAGGACAGGGTTACGGCTGATTAGTTCCCAACGCACCGCCTGATTAAAGGCACTGCGAAGTAGCTTGTGAATTTCTCTTACTGTATGCGGGGTCAGATATTCGCTTGTGGGTTTGCGGTTGTTGACGCTTACCGTTTTCACAGAGAGCAGATCGCGGTAATACTTATCCATCATCCTTGGAGTGATGTCGGATAGTAACATATCTCCGATAATAGGAGTTATGTAGTTTCTCGCCAGACCACGGCGGCTTTCATATGTTGACATTGCCCAGGTATTTACACCATAGATGGACATATATTCATCGAGCAGATCGTTCAGGGTCTTTGCCGTAGGAATAAAGAAGGTTCCAGAGTCCTGCTCATACTCAATTTGCTTTTTTCGTTTTTTTGCTTCTGCATTTGTGCTGAAGGTTTCCCAACGCTGTCTGCGTTTTCCGTTTTCATCTGTGTAATCATACACCACAGAATATTTGCTTTTACGCTTCACGATAGATGCCATTTTCATTGCTCCTTTCTGAGATTTTCACATAATGAGTTTGCTTTTGATACCAGGCTTCAAAACTGCTGGTAATGATACGAATTCTTCGATCAATCAAGGTCGTCTCAAAATAGCCCCTTTTAACAAGGTCATAAGCTGTGCCAGATTTCAGCCCCAAAAGATCCGCCATTTCCGGAACTGACATCGTAGTATGCCTCCATTTCTCTCCGGGCGGTGTACCATCCACTTTTTTATAGTGGAACTGGCAGGCATACCAATCTTCAAAGCTATCCAGCATAACTCTCATTCGTCCGGCCACTTGAATTGTTTTGAAATAGTTCTTTTTAACCAACCAGTAGGATTCTACTTTACCAAGCCCAAGCATTTTGCCCATCTCTGGTACAGACATACTGGTCTTTACTCTTTGTTTCTGCATGGCTTTTGCCTCCTCTATAAAGTTTTTCTTGCTATGGCCTCATTGTAAGAGAAAGCAGAAAAAAAGTTAAGGATGTCGATTTGGAGATCGGCATCCTTGACAAATCATTCATCTGTGTGATCCAGCCAGTCATCAAAGCTCTTTTTGGAAATGCGGATATGACCGCCGACTCTGACGCTGTGGAATACACCTTGTTTTACCAGATTATATGCTGTGGGACGACTGATACCTAGAATGTCCTGAATCTCATCGACCGTATAGGTTCTTTTGTCATAGCTGACAGGATTTTGTTCATTAAAGCGGTTCAATTCCGCAATTCTTGCTTCAAACATAAAAACGCCTCCTTTATCCGGTAAGTGGCCTTACGGAGCCTCCATTTCCTCCGGAATATGAATATCTAAACTAACTTGCAGAGCATCATCAATCGCTCTCATTTCTTCGCGAGATACGCGCCCAATGTACGATAAAACACGCCTTTTATCAATCGTTTTAATTTGCTCCAGCAGAACAACAGATTTCAGTCCAAGCTCTGGAACGCTCTCCAGTGCATAGTGTGTGGGCAGCTCCTTTTTCTTAATCCATTTACTGGTGAGCGGAGCTACGATCAAAGTGGGGCAGAAAAAATTCCCCACATTGTTTTGAAGAACCAGGACAGGACGGGTGCCGCCTTGCTCTGATCCAAAATAAGGATTCAAATTGGCATAATATAAATCCCCACGCTTATAAATCCAATCTTCTTTCATGTTCATCCTCCTATGTTTTGAGATTTGATTATGTAAGAAGGAGGCTCTGCAAATTACAGAGTCTCCTTCAATTTAGCGCCTGTTTTATCCCTTACTTGTCCACGACACCCCAGGGACTTGGGTAATCATTAAGCCGCAGGTGGCTGGCCTGCTTCTCAGGAGTTTCACCTCCACTTCGTTTGGTCTTACCCATGGCCTGCGACGGTTATTATCACGCTCGGACTATGGCTGTAAGAGAGCTTTCCTCCTTGTTATGCCATGACCGGATGCCATCCGATGTATTCCAGCCTGATATATTTCTGATAAATCGAAAACTCATCTATACAGCAAAAATGGGTTGGCCTGTTATGCGAGTGGCAGCTCTCAGAAAATATACCGCTGATGTAGCGGCTATTACGCCCAAAGAGGATCAAACTTAATGATTCGTATATGAGGTTGTCAAGGTGCAAGTGAAAGGATTTCCCTCTCACTTGCTACTGCCACTTTTTTAGAAAATCGCAACCAACTTTTTTATTTTTTCTTCAATTTTTTTCAATCGCTTATCTGCGGCTTGCCGAGTAATACCATATCGTTGGGCTAAACAAGTTGCATTTGGTATTTTCATTTCATAATAGGACAATATAAAATCTCGTTCTGCTGGACTCAGTTTCAATAGAGCTTGGTGTAAATCCTCAAGAAGTAAATTCTGAATAGCTTGTTCCGCAGTATCAACAGATTCATCCACAAACAAATCTGTATCCTGATAACCTTCCTCTGTGCCGTCACGATCTCCCACATGAGAAGCCGGGAATATAGAGCGACTTTTCTCATGTTCCTGGAGATAGCGGCTGTGGCGGTCCTCCTGTTGGTATTTTTCAAAATCTTTGCGAGAACATTCCATGATAATGCGGTCATCTTCATCACGGAACATTTTGACTGTTTCAACAAAAAAGCGCCCAGTAAAGCAACCATTGCGGCGTGCCTTACTGAACGCTGAAAAACTGATTTCCTCCCATTCCTGTGGGCTGTTATTTTTCCAAATGAATACTCTCGTCATATCCTTTCCTCCGTTCAAATTCTTGGTAGTCAGCGAATTTGAACGGTGTCATGGATATTTTGCTATGTACGCCTCCCAGCGCATACCGGCCTCCTAATACCGGGCAAAGAAAAAGGCCGGAAGTGTTTTCACCTCCAGCCATGTTCCTGCCGCCATATTGCAGCAGGAATGAAAAAAGCCCGGTTAATGCCGGGCCTTATGTAGAAAAGTATTCAATTTAGCGCATTCCTGCCACTATAACAAGTATAGCAGGTCGGAAGTCGGAAGGGAGTAGGGATTAGGTCGGGGATTTGTCGGGATTTAGTCGGGATTTAGTCGGGATTTAGTCGGGGCAGCTCCTCCAGGACTTCTGGAATAGAATATCCAAACAAGCAAACAGAAAATAAATAGATGGCTTCTCGTTTTCGGTCATAAAAGACACTGCGCTCTATATTTAGTTCTTCCAGCAATTCTTTCTCTGTACTGTTGAACCGATAGATAAATTGCTTAGTCAAAATTTCATAGTAAAGTTCTCCTCGATCCGGATACCGTTTCAGACGAAGGAGTGCACGGTCAATAATATTGACCAACATTTGATTTTGAACAAGGCAGCAAACTTTTTCTTCAAAGGCTTGCAGTTCAATATCTGGTGCAAAATTTTCAAGATAGCAGAGGCCAGACTCTATATCTTGTTCTCCCATAATCCAAGCAGTTTCTTGTAATTCTTCTGCCCGTTCACTCAGAACCCAGACTACATCACGGTAAATCTTTAGAATCAGCTTACTTCTATGAAACGCAGCGTCGCTGTTAAGCCCCAAAGCTGTTAGCCTGCTGTTACATTTTTGGATTGTTGTGCTTTCTTTTCTCATAGAACATCCCTCCTTGTTCGCAATATTGCGAACATATTAGGTACAAAATAGCATAGCAGAGGAGCGTGAGAGAGGGCAGTGCCTCTCTCTATTCCCCCATTTGGTTATATCAGGTTTCTGGATTTTAGACGAATCTGCATTGCTTGCTTGGAAACCTCAAAAATATTTGCCATTTCAGCAATGAGCTGTTCATCTGTCCGGCCTATTCTAAGCCGGTAAAAACATTTTTTGATCTGCGGTAAAGGCATTAGCAGAGCAGAGGCCAGAGTATCCGCCTGACGCTCAATTATGCCATGACTTTCGTCGGAAGAAACATTTCCGTTATAAGCAGCAACATCTCCAGTACCAGAGTACAACTTCTTATGTAGTACCCAATGAGCCAGCTCATGGGCACAGGTAAAACGGAGCCGCCCTAATTTTGATGGATCACAAAGCCGTTCATCAATTAAGATTGTACCAGCTCTTACTGCAATCATTCGATACTGTCTCTGTATCTGGTCATATAAAACAACGGCACCATCATCGAAAATTGTTTCCCCTAATATCTTGGGGTTTTTTCTTAGTGTATGAAACTCCAGGATTAGATCAAACTTTGTCTCGATAATGGTTTCGATTGGCACAGAACATGGTTGCCCGGATAGCAGAGAGGGATCATATTCCATCAGGATTTTTCGCCCTACCGCCTCGATTGCTTCTGTACGGATTTGTGGAATTGACAAAGCTATCCCCCCTATCGTTTACGCTCCTTTAGCATTTTCATAAATGTCTGCCATTCTTCATCGGTAGCGTCTACTTCTTTTGCCACACGCAAGGCTGCCCGAACAATATCTTTTTCCATGATATAGTCTGGCAAATCAGCAGATACTGTATTGCGTGATTTTGCAGCCAGATCCAAAAGCAACTCATATTCTGATTTATCCAAATTCAGAAAGGCGGAGATGCGTTCCACAAAATCTCCATTGGGTGCAGGACGGCGGCTTTGTTCAATATCACACAGATAGCCGTAAGCAATATTCAAATGCTTGGCTGTATCGCGTAAATTGAATTTGTGCGCCTTGCGTTTCTCGGCTATAAATGATCCAAAAGTTATATTGCCCACAGCATTCACCTCTCATTTGTTCGACGAACTGCGAACATCTTGCTTATATTGTATATCGAACATCTGTTCACTTCAAGGATAAAAATTTCATTTGAAAAGAGGTGTTAAAAATCAATAACACCTCTTTTGCGCTATATAAATTCCTGAGCGATTTGCTGCATTTCTATAATGCACTCTTTTGGGGATAGAATTTTTATTTTTCCCTTAAATTTGAATATCCAGCCATAAAAAGTTCCACTGGGGTTCACTTCAATTTTTGCTGTGAAGTGCGCGTCATCATATCTCTCAACAGGGGCATCTTCTCCATAATGATCTATGATTACTCTCATCAATTCGTTTTCACATAGAAGGGTTACTTCCTTCGATGACTCCGATGTAAACATATCAACCATTTTATTTGTATAGGAGGCTACATCAAATCCCTCTATCGGCATAAAGCAAGTTTCAAGATTTTCTACACTTGTTAGCCGATCTACACGGAAGTGAGCAATCTTCTGATGCTTCAGAGAAAATCCAATCAAATAGTAATGGTCATTTTTCCATTCAAGCGCATAGGGATTTACGACATAATAATATCCATCGTGCTTTAAGATTTTCTTTTTTTCCTGAGTATATTCATAGTATTGGAACCGAATTTGCTGATGGTTTCCAATCGCTGTTTGGATATTATCAATGATATAGTAAACCTTTTCATTATGCGGTTTGACACGGCTGGATAAAGCAGCAAATTTTTGAAGCTGTTCTGCCTGATGTGTGCTGGTCAGACGGCATAATTTCTGTACCAGTTCCTCGGATTTCTTGGCAGAAATGATCTTCGAGGATGCTACTGCGTCTGTCAGCATTTTCAGTTCAGGATACTCAAACGGTCGGCTTCCCATAAAATATTGGTTTTGGGTACTCTTGACCACCACAATATCAATCCCTGCATCGATCAGCGCATTGGTATCTGCGTAAACAGTCTGCCGCACTGCCTGAATTCCTTTTCCATTCAGATGGGCAATGATGTCAGATACTGTGGCGGGATGGTTTTCATCGGTCCTCTCATAGAGAAACCGGAGTAATTCCAGTATCCGCATATTTGTTGAATTCTGCATACTTCACCTCCTCGATTCTTAAAATGGCCTATTTTGTATGGTGTCCAGCCCCAAAGACCAGAAGCAGGGCGACAGCACAGAGAAGCAGGCCGATCCAATTTCGATCTATAATCAGCTTGATCACCGCCACAAGCAGAAGTCCGCCTGCCAGGAGCACAACGCCATTCATTCAGCGTCCTCCCGAAGCATAGTTTCCCATGTTGATGTCCAGCACCCCTCTGGGCGGCTGGATCAGGGAGTCCTCATACTGGCACTTCCACTGGACCTCCCGGCACATCTGGCTATCCGCCACGCCGTCTATGGTTTCCCCATCCTGAATGGGGTTATCATGCTCCAGAATATAGGACGCCACATTGTAGGCATGGTTTACCACCCAATTTGGGTTCATGTCGTGGAAGTGGTACTGGAGGTCGGGCAGGAACAGGGTGCTCATGCCCACCGTGTCGATGAGCATATCCTCAGTGCCCTCAATATTAAAGAAGCGAACATTGACGCCAAAGCGGATGAAACGATCCGAGCCTTCAATCTGGTGAGAACGCACAGCCTCCGCCAGAAACAGTTTGCCGCAGCTCTGGAAATAGAATGCCTCACAGGTGGGGTACAGCTCCGCCAGAGCCTCCAGAAAGTCGGCGTCCAGGTTGGCCCGTTCCAGCGCCGGAAGTGCCGCAGCCAGCATATCGGTGGCTACCACCTGATATTTACACTCCCGGAAGATCCGCTCCCGGTCCTCCTGGCAGTCCCACATCTGGCTCATCAGGAAGGCATCAAAGCCTTTGCCCTTGAACTTGTCGCATTTCATCACCATCAGCTGCACCGGGCATTTTCCGTCCTTGAACTCTGCAATATGCTCCTGTGCGGCAAAGCCAGCCATTTTCTTATCATAACAGAAGCACTCTGTTGATCCGATGTGCTTCTCCATTACGGCAGTCATTTTTTCTTTATCCGGCATTTCTACCGGCTCTTTGAACAGCATCTGAATGAGATAGGGGCCACCGGGCTGGGGGCCTTTTTTGTCGTCCAGATTTTGCTGGAAAGCTTTATTGCTCATTTGGTTTCCTCCTTAATAATCAAGCAGGATAGGCACCTGCTGTTCCTCGGCAAACCGCATGGCCCGCCAGAACATGGAGAAGGCGAACTTGGCCAGGGATTGGGTGTCATACTGGGTGTGTTCCGGGATGTCTGCCTTGCTGTACTGTCCATCTGAGTCTACGGTTCCGTCTACCGGGTATCCCTCCGTGTCTGCCCAGCCAAGGATGGTGTCCTCATCGGCCTGCCATGCCAGCTGGTTCAGCTTTTCCAGCTCCTTCCGCAGTCCGCCCAAGGTGGCGATCATCGTCTGATCATCGGTGGGCAGAGGGCCTTGGAATAGAAAGCTGTCGGTGAGGGGAAGCCACCAAGTCGCGCCCCGAAGCAGGGACCACACCCGCTCCTCGTCCGATGCAAGGCGGGCAATCAGGGGATGCTCCCCGAAGTCCCAGTCCTTCTCCACGGTGAGAGGCACCGGTTCCTCGTATGTATGACAGGCAGCCACCAGCAGCATAGCGCCAAAGGCATCCCAATCCGGCTTATCGGTGTAATAGGGCCGCTCGTTGTCCTCCGGCCATGGAGTGTAGTGCGGCTGGTTCGGCTGGGAAATGGCGGCTAAGATCTGATCCCGCCAGTCCTCCACTGCCGCCTGGATCTCAGCCGGGGACAGCTCCTCCTCGTTGTCGGCGGGTTCTCCATCCGGGGTGATCCGGTTAAAGGTGTATCCGTTTTCCTCCGCCCACTGCTGAACAACAGTTTTCCAGTTGTGAGAATAGTACCGGGTCAATGTTCCGGCGTAGATGTCAAGTCCCATAGTATTGCCTCCTTTTCAATCAAAATCCATCCAGACCAGGTGCTTTCCGCAGTGGAGGCACCGGAACAGATAGCATTGCAGATGCCCGCCATTGACAGATTCCCGGATCATTTCCTTCTGTTCCTCGTCCCACATGGGATCGTCCAGCACTTCCTCCAGCACACCCAGTGCCCGCAGCTCTCTGGCCCCCACATAGCCCAAATAGGCGCAGTAGTCGCCGCAGTGGGCACGCCAGTATTCCTGCTGCCAGCCACAGTAGCCAGGAGTGCGGTGGATGAGCTCGTCCAGCTTTTCAGGATCGTCTACGCCATCGTCCACAGAGAAATCGTCCTGAAAGCTGCCGTCATATTTCCGGGCCGCCTCGCCGCTGGCGATGCACTCTGGGCACAGATATGCAATATCCTCCACGGAAAAGAACGGATTTGTATAGAAAATATGGGTCATCTTGCCGCAGCAGTCGCAGACAACACCCTCTTTGGACTCCTCAAAGGCGCCGGTTTCCAGCGGGTTCGGGTGATACCGGAAGGTGGGCAGGCCCAGCTGGGCCTGCCGCTCCC
>NZ_JAJEQG010000048.1 GCF_020687245.1 Faecalibacterium longum CLA-AA-H243
TCAACGAGAAGTAGCAGTGATTATTCAGTTTTGAAGGCACGTCCTTCTGAAACACTAGACAAAGTAAATCAGAAATGGTATACTTAGCTAGTCATATGGTCGGTGACGATGACGGTGAGGTTCCACCTGTTCCCATTCCGAACACAGCAGTTAAGCTCACTCGTGCCCAAGATAGTTAGCTGGAAACGGCTTGTGAAAATAGGTAGCCGCCGACTTTTATATGGCCCGTTGGTCAAGCGGTTAAGACAGAGGCCTCTCACGCCTTTAACATCGGTTCGATTCCGGTACGGGTCACCATATGCACCTCTAGCTCAGTTGGTAGAGCAACTGACTCTTAATCAGTGGGCCCAGGGTTCGAGTCCCTGGAGGTGCACCAGATATTGAACGTCAAATCGTAAGATTTGACGTTCTTTTTTGTTATGTAACCCCGAAAAATCGGGGCTTGCACGGTCAATGCACGGTTTTTGCACGGTCGGCGTTTTCGTGGGAATCCTCTGCATGGGCTGGAATTGCTTTGAAATGCGTGGTAAATTTTGCATCAGGTCAGCAGAGCCAGACGGAGCTGCGCCTTTACTTCGGGGTCTGCGTCCTTCAGAAGTTCCAGCAGAGCGGTCATGGAGATGGTCGGTTCGCCTGCGGCGGGTACAGCCTGCGGGCTGGGGCTTTCCTGTTTAGCATAGAACCCTTCCTCAAATTTCCTGCCCAGTTCTACACGAGAGGACTGCTGGATATGAGCGTAGGTGTTCACCAGCATATCCGCCGTGGCGTGCCCTGTGGTGCCCTGAACGGCCTTCACATCGCCGCCGGAGATCATCAGTTGATAGGTGGCACTGGAGTGACGCAGACCGTGGAACACAATGCGGGGGAATTCCGGGTGGGCATCCTGCCATTTGAGGAACTTCTTGCGGATCAGCACCGGCTCCACTGCCAGACCATTGGGTAGACGGAACAGCATTCCGCTATCATGGTAGCGTGCCGGGTCTTTCATCTCGTCTGCCGCCAACTGATTCAGCCACTTCTTCAATTCCTCTTTCAGTGCAGAGGTCATGAAGATGGTACGGCAGGAGGATGCGGTTTTGGTGCTTTTCAGGATGAGGGAAGTGGTGCTGCGCTCCAGCTTGTCCGGGAATATCTTGATGATGCAGCCATCGTCCACTTGATTTAGGGCTTCTTTCCGCACCCGCTGCATGGACTTGTTGATACGGAAGGTTCCGATGCCATCTGCTGCGTCAAAATCGAGATCTTCCGGGGTCAGACCTACGATCTCGCCCTCTCGCAGTGCGCCCACCAGTGTGAGGTGGACTGCCAGATGCAGGATGGGGTCCTCCATGCTGTCCAGAGCCGCCCTCATTTCCTCTACCGTCCAGATGGTGCGCTCCTGCGTAGACTTCTTGGGGCTGTCCACGGGAACAGGGCTTTTGACAAGGATGCCCCACTCTACGGCATACTGGAAGGCAGTGCCCAGCAGCCGGTGCACCTCATGGATCGTTGTGCCGGAAAGGAAACGCTGCTTCTGCTTTTCGGTCAGTTCCTGCTTCTTGCCCTCGATATACGAACCACAGGGCGTTTTGCTCAGGGTCGTGTAGAGGTTCTCCATGTGGTAGGGCTTGAGCTTCTGCATCTCCATGCTACCGATATAGGGGATAATGAGATTCTGAATGGTGGAAAGGTTGGATTCGTAGGTTTTGGGTGCCCACTTGTGCTTGCTGCACTGTTTCGGCAGCCAGTCCATCAGGAACTCTGCCACCGTTACCGAGGACGGAATCAGGAAAGTGCCAGCGGCCAGTTCATGCTCGATTTGCTTTTTTCGGTTCGTTGCCTCCTCTTTTGTGGGAAAGCTCTCCCATTTGTCGCAGCTCTTGCCGTGCTCATCTTCGTAGGTGTAGCGGACGCTGTAAGAGTTGCCGCGCTTCGTAATATATGCCATACTGTTTGCCTCCTTATCAAGCTGCCCGGTAGAGCCACGCATCGAAGCTGTCCTTCGGCACACGGATGCTTCCGCCTACTCGCAGGACACGGAATTCGGTAGTGCTGTTGCACAGATTGTAAGCAGAGCGCAGGCTGATGGCCAGCATTCGTGCGATCTCTTCCACCGTGTACACCAGTTTCGTGGTTGCCGGGCCGTCAGTCGGAGACTTGACGGCATTGGTTTGAGTGACCACTTCCATTGTAGTGGGATTCGAGCCCTTTTGCAAGAACTTTTTCGTATAATCGGAAGATTGCACAGGGACGGTCATAGAATTACGGTCAAAATCCATAAGCGTTGCTCCTTATATTGTCATATCATCTAAAAATTCAGCTTAAAGTTCTACATCTTGCCCACGCTTACGGTTTTGCTGCGGCACATTCATGGTGTGCTCCTGCTTGGGGGCAAGAATCTTTTCCAGAAAGCCACGCACCAGTTCGGGCGCACGGTGGAGAGCATCCAGATAGGGTTTCACGTCGTACCACAGGTCGTGGTACTTGTTGCTCCAACGAACGGCCTCCTTCTTGGCGGTGGAAAGTTCTTCTTTCAAGCGGCGGTTCTCCACGTCCATCATATAGCCGTGGTCGGCTTGCTTTTTCAGCTTGGAAAATTCTTCTTCGGTCAGCGAGTAGTTGCCGAGGAAGGTGCGCTTGCCGATATAATCCAGATCACGCGCATGAATGAGGGCTTCTTTCGTGAGCGTGGTCTTTTTCTGCACAGCGGCAAGTTCCTTCTCCTTTTTGGAGAGGGTCTGACTGGTTTTGGCAAGCGACTGCGCCTTTTGGTCGGCTTGGGCGGTCAGGGCGTCCAGCCGTTCCTGCTCTCGCTGGACTTTGAACTGGGTGACGGTCAGGTGTTCTTCGGTGCTGCCACGCTCACCGCGCTCTACATCCGTGTACCCGGCATTGCGCATATAGTTGAAGAAATCGTCTTGCAGGACACTGTACGACTTCTTCAAGACTGGCTTGCCGTTCTTTTGCAGGACAGGCTTTCCGGCATCGTCCAGCAGGGGCTTGGATGCCCACTTCTTGCTCCGGCTGACCTGCATGACAGTCTCCTTGACTGTGCCGACCAGTGCCTTGTCCTTGCAGCGTTTCGACCAGAGGATCTGCTTTTCCACCACAGGCACATAGACCACATGGAGATGATAGTGGTAGACTTCACGGCCTAATGCTTCGGTCATGGCACGGTTGATCTCATCGGCATGCATGACAGCCGAGAGGATATACTGTTCACCGCCTACGATTTGGATAGCAGCTTTGTAGGCATCTGCATAGAACTGCTTGGCGAACTCGTAGCCACCGTGATTGTCAAAATAGGCCGAGTTGACATCAAAGACAAGCTCACAGTAGTGGGTGGCATCCGGTTTCAGGCCGCGCGTGGAGATGGTTCCATCGGATTCCAGTTGGGAGAACAGGTCGGTGTAGCTGGCGGTTGGCTTTTTGAAGTGGATGTTCCATGCAGTGCGCTGGGGGATGATGTCGGGGTTCCGGTAGCTGTCCTTTTCGCGCTCGTTGTGCTGCTGAGTGTTGCCAACGGCCTTGTCCGAAACGGCGAGATTTCGAACACTGGTGCGGTCAATGCCATCATTTCTTGCCAAAGGGCATCCCTCCTTTCAAGGTTCATCGAGAGGTGACGGGGAACGGAGATGCACTTCTGCGGAAGTGTAATAACCCACTATGACACTTTCATCCCTATGGTCTGCAAAGTGTAGTGGGCTCTCCGAGGGGGAACGTCTCCTGCGGGAGAGTTACAATCAAGTTCGCACAATGCGAACTTGATTGCTCCGTACGCATCCGAAAAAATCGCGTACGGAGTTCAAATAACCTGTACGGTTCGTACGGTGTACGGAAACCCGAAATATAAACGATAACACGCCTTAATTTATCTCGATTTGCCGTACGGGTGCGTACAAGTACAGACCGTACAGGTTGTACGAACTTCTTCCGTGAAAAAATGCACTTTTTATGGACAGGGGTGGACAAGCGGCTCGATGCCCACAAAGCCCCGCACCCTGCGGCCACCGGGCAGGGCGATGTTATGTACTGCACCAGAGTCCCTAGCGTGGGAACTCTGGTGTTTTTTTGTTTCCTGCCTGAATATACGGAAAATTTTGCAGAAAGAGCAAAAAAGCGGCAAAACTGCAACGGAAAAGAAAAAAGCCCTTACCGGTTGCAGGGCTGCAACAGCAAGGGCGGAGAGAAAACCGTATATTGAACAAAACGGAAGAGCGTATTATAATGAGGAAAAAGCTCAAAAAGGAGGGCCGACCACATGGCACAGGAATATCTGCCCGCACCATCCAACATCCGTCTTGCGGACTTGATGAAAGAGCACAACATCAGCCAACCAGAACTCGCCAAGGAGATCGGCTGCTCCAAGAGCACCATCAACCGTTTTATCAGTGGCGCAAAAGGAACCCTGACCCATGAGCAGGTGCTGAAGATTGCAAGGCTGTTCAACGTGTCTACGGATTTTCTGCTGGGAGAAACCAACATCCCCGACCGCAAGAACTACGACATTGCCGAACTTGGCCTGTCCGTAGAAGCCGCAAAGAGCCTCTACACAGGGCGTGTCAATACAGAGGTGGTCAATCTGCTGCTGGAAAACGCCCGCTTTGCAGAGCTTACTTACCGCATAGCGCAGTATTTTGACGATACTTTTGCATCCGGCATCGCAGCACAGAATGCCATGCTCACGACATTGAGCACCCTGCTGCGTACAAGGGTCAAGACTCCAGAAGCAGCCAAAGCCGCAAAGGACATCGGCCTTCGGAGAAAGCCGGTGTACCAAGGCGACCTTGATGACATTGAGATGTACTTCATGGCAGCGGTCAAGGAAATCAAAAAGGGCATCGGGAGCCATTACGCCGAACAGGAAGCCATGAGCAAAAAAGTGGCAGAGAAAATGGTCACCGAATTGACCAAAGGGCAGGATGTGCAGCACCCAACGATTACGGCAGAGCAGTTGACAGATGCAATGTTGGACAGTGTTTCGGGCATGGAAGGAGCCACGCCGGAAGCACTGGAACAGCTGCGGAACGGTCTGCTGGGAATCTTGCAGTCTGCCGCAGAGCAGGAAAACGCCCATGAAGCAGACGAATGAACGGCTTTGTGCGCTGGCACAGAAAGGCGATGCTGCCGCGCTGGACAGCCTGATCGACAACAACAAGTCCTTTATTGGCAAGGTGGCAAATGACCTTTTCCGCAGCATGAATCTGGCACAGTCTGGCTTGAACCTTGACACGGACGATTTGAAACAGGCCAATATGTTGATAAACTTATAAAAAAGGAGAACATATATGAATTGTGCAAAAAGTGTAAAAATGATAGTGATTCTAGGTTGTATTGTGGTGAATTTGGTGGGATGTGGAATGAATGATACAACAGCATCATCAATGTCCACAGTAGTTTCGTCACAGGATACATCGTCAAGTTCATGCAATTCTGAAGAAAAAAATGATTTGCAAGATTTTTCCCAGACGTTAGTTGATTCGACCTCGGTATTTTTAGATCAAGATCAATATACTGTTTTTGAAAAAGCGCAGAAAATAGACTATGCACTTTGGGGACAATCAAGTAACTTAAAAGGACTGAATTTTAAAATTGAAGATGCTCCGACTTTTGTGCCTATGACGCAAAATGCGCCGACATATGTAAAACTGAACGGACATGATTATGAGGTCTATCAAAATTCTTATAAAGAGTTTGAAGAATATATGAAATCTATTTTTACAAATGATTTCTTGTCACAAGATTCAATTGAGAAAAAGTTTGTGAATTATAATGGAAAACTTGCCGTTTGTGATGACTATGATTTGGCACAAATTCCATATTTTACTGGATATGTGGGAGAATATTATCCGGATGATTTCTGCTCAGTGCGATACTATTTGAAAAATAAAACGGAAGCACAAGTAAATTTTGTAATGATTGCATACTATAATCCCAATGAAACGTATGAGGAACATGATGAGTATTCATATGATGACATGAATAAAGTCGAATATGAAATGCAGTTGGTAAAAGTTGGGGATGTGTGGAGAGTAAATAAATATCACTCGCCTGAGCTTGGATAAGCAGATAGTGAAAAGTGTTGCATATAATAGGCATTGAAAAATCCCCCCCGAAGCCTTTTCGAGAGTTGAGAAAAGACTTTGGGGGGGATATATGTTAAAAATGATGCTTTACAACTTATTGTTGATGAAGAGAGTAGAGATATTTAGGAGCGACGAGCGGTTGCGATATAATCACCGTATACGGTTTCATTGCGTGCAGTTCCCGCTTCCTCAAGAGTTCGAATGACACCACCAGCAGGATCAATGACGGAAATGCTGCTTGCAGAGGAGCAACTGCCAGTATAAGCAATCGCTGTGACAAAATGCGTCTTTTTGCCATCGCTACTGTTGAGCCGAATAATGATGGGAAGGTTATTGTCAATACTTGCTTTGACTGCACTGAATACAGTCGCCTGCTCCTTACCGCCATGAGTGTAGTTGCTCGTGTCGATTTTACCATTGCACTTGCTGGGAAGAGCCCAAGTATTCAGACCGTTTGCACCCCAATTTCCACAGGCAGTCAGGACTTCGTTAGGGGTGAATTCACGAGGCCCATAGATATTAGCGGTATTCAACACGGCAACAAGAGAGCAACCACTATTTCCAACAAGCTTAACAATGTCCGGATTCTTCTGTGCCCAAAGATAGTTTCTATCAGTAGGCAGAGTGATTGAATGAGATTGACCACTTGTACCGCCCGAAGAAGCGTTCAATGCGTTTAGGGTGGCACTGCCGACCATACCATCGGCAGTCAAGCCGGATGCTTTCTGAAAACTGATAACAGCGTTATAAGTGCCTGAACCTGCAAGGCCATCCACTGTACTGGCGTAATAACCTTTGTTCTTCAGGAGCTGCTGGATGGTTTTAATGTCGCTTACCAGTGCGTTCCATGTACCATCGCCAACAATGCCATCTTGGGTAAGACCTTTTTTGCCCTGATACTTCTTAACAGCATTTTCAGTACCAGAGCCAAATTTGCTGTCAAAACTACCCGGAGGGCAGCACATGATATGCAGTCCATACTGCAGGTACATAACATAGTTGCCAGTACTTCCATTTTTGAGTAACATAGTAATAATCTCCTTTTTTTAGTAGGACGTTTATGGGGCCCTTCATTTGCGTCCTTACGTAATAGAAAGAGAGAATCACAGATGTTTTGTAAACATAGAGAGATAATTTAGGATATCTGGGTCGGTCACTCAAACCATTGCCGTCAAGTCGGTGGTGGATAGTGTGATTTTTGTTTGTCAGAGAGTAAGTGCACGGTTTCTGCACGGATTTTGCACGGTTTCAAAACGTGCAAAGGGTGCTTTTCGCTGCAAAATTCGACAAAGGGCGCAGAAATTGCCGGGTGAAAAATCACGTCGTCTTGTTCAAAAGCAACGATGACTCGAAACTTTCATGAATTGAGACGAACCGGCGGCTTGCTCTCTTAATCAGTGGGCCCAGGGTTCGAGTCCCTGGAGGTGCACCACAACAACAAAATCCGAACTTTTTTCCAATAGGAGAAAGGTTCGGATTTTTGTATTCTTCGGAAAACAGAGCGAATCCCTTGCTTCCATCGAAAAACGTCCTAGACCTTATCACAAAAAAGCACGACAGACCACTGTAAGAGTGCCGTAAGGCAGAAAGGACACAAACATGAAGTACGATGAAAGAGCCTGCAAATTCAACATGGACACCGGCTGCGTGGAGCTGCTGCTCCGGGATGGGAGAATGATCTCCATTGACTGCACTGGGGTCGAGGATGAATTGGATGTGACCATGGCGCAGAGATCGGAGCTGGACTATCTTATTTACAATGACCCGCTGGGCTATGCGGATTTGATCCTGAACGGAGACCCGGAGGAATATTTGAGGAATGTGACTGGGAGCCACGGATTAGAAGATTGATTTTTCCATAAAACCGCCATTGACAAAAACTGCCGCTCACCTGCGTAACGGAACGCAGGTGGGCGGCGTTTTGCGCTATCGGCTCAGAGACTGCCGGAAGTTACAGCTTATGAAAGACTTTCAATGATCTCCGCACTCTTTTCAATGCCGATGACCCCGCTGTCCAGTGCAATATGATAGTTGGCGGCATCGCCCCATTTCATATCGGTATAAAAGCGGTAGTAGGCAGCACGGCGCTTGTCCTTCTCCTTCAGCCGGGCTTCGGGAGATTCCTCTCGCTCCCCGTAGACCCGCACGATGCGGTCTGCCCGGAACTTCATGTCGGCATGGACAAAGACCTTCAAGCAGTCGGTGCGGTCCTGCAGGATAAAATCGGCGCAGCGTCCCACAATGACGCAGGGCTCTTTTTCTGCCAGTTCCCGGATGATCCGGTATTGCAGCTTCCAAAGCAGGTCCTCGTTGGTGGGGCCGAAGCTGCGGTCAGCGAAGGCAGAGGCGAGGAAGCCGCCGGGAGTGTACTCTCCGGCCTCCTTGATGTAGCTCTCGTCAAAGCCGCTTTCGGCAGCCAATTTCTGGATAAGTTCGGCGTCGTAGCACCGGATGCCCAGATGCTCTGCCACCAGCTTGCCGATGGTCCTGCCGCCGCTGCCAAACTCGCGGCTGATGGTAATGATGCGTTTTTTCATTCAAGTTCTCCTTTCCCGTTCAGTTCACGGTAGGTTTTGCAGATCAAACAGCCTGCGATGAGGAAGGTCAGGATATCCGACAGGGGCATGGAGTACAGCACGCCGTCCAGCCCGAAGAACCGGGGCAGCAGCAGGGCAAAGCCCACGCCGAACACCACCTCACGCACCATGGACAGGGCGGTGGATTCGGCTGCCTTGCCCATGGCCTGCAAAAAGATGAAGCACGCCTTGTTGACACAGGCCAGAATGATCATGCACAGGTAGATGCGGAAGGAGCGCACTGCAAAATCCGTGTAGTAGACGCTCTCGTTGGCGGCACCGAACAGGGCAATCAGCTGACGCGGGAAGCCCTCCACCAGCACCAGTGCAACGGCACCCACGGTGGCTTCTGCCAGCAGCAGTTTCGTGAACAGCTCCTTTACGCGGGTGGGCTTTTTGGCGCCCATGTTGAAGCCCACCACGGGGATGCAGCCAGCCGCCATGCCCACCACGATGGAGATGACGATCTGGAAGAACTTCATCACGATGCCCACCACCGCCATGGGGATCTGGGCGTACTGCTCCTGCCCGAACACGGCATCCAGTGCGCCGTATTTGCGGATCATGTTGTTGATGGCTGCCATTGCCGCCACAAGGCTGATCTGGGACAGAAAGCTGGTGATGCCAAGGGTCAGGGTGCGGCTGCAGATGGAGCCTTTCAGCCGAAGGTCTGCCCACGCCGGGCGAATGATCTTCATGTGGAGCAGATACCACACTGCCAGCACCGCCGTGACCAGCTGACCGATGACGGTAGCCACCGCTGCGCCCATCATGCCCCAGCGGAAACCGAAAATGAAGATGGGGTCCAGAATGATGTTCAGCACCGCACCCGCAAGGGTGGACACCATGGCAAACCGAGGATTGCCATCCGCGCGGATGATGGGGTTCATGGCCTGCCCAAACATATAAAAGGGCACGCCCAGCGTGATATAGAAGAAATATTCCTGCGAGTGGTGGTAGGTCTCGGCGTTGACTGTTCCGCCGAACATGGCAAGAATGGTGTCCGCAAAAATCAGATAGAGCGCGGCCAGCACAATGCTGCTGACCAGACACATCACCACCGCATTGCCGACGCTCCGCTTTGCCTTGGGGACCTCGTTCTGCCCAAGGCTGATGCTGACGAAGGCGCAGCAGCCGTCACCGATCATGACTGCGATTGCCAGTGCTACCACCGTCAGGGGGAAAACGACCGTATTGGCGGCGTTGCCATAAGAGCCAAGATAGCTGGCGTTTGCAATAAAGATCTGGTCCACGATGTTATACAGTGCGCCGACCAGCAGCGAAATAATGCACGGGATCGCATATTTTTGCATCAGCTTGCCGATGCGTTCCGTGCCGAGAAATTGATTGGAACTTTCCATGGGATTCACCTTACCTTTCCATTTTGGGGCAAATAAAAACAACGGGCAGCCCTCATGCAACCGGTTTTACGCATGAGAGCTACTCGTTGTACGAAATTATTATAGCCCGCCTGTCTGGAATTTGCAAAGGCAGTTTTGCACAAGAATTGTACTGGGCATTCTGCGCAGATTGCACGAGGAAAACTTTGTGGAAGATGCCCTTTGAAGCCCGCCAACCTACCGTGGTACAATAAAGTAAAGAGTAAAATTACGCTGGAAAGTCTGTTTTTGCACTCCTTCCATACAAGGAAACGAGGAAAATACCATGTCACGGTTTCAGGCGGGAGCGCTGGTAGTCTACGGAAATCTGGGAGTGCACGAGGTGGAAGGGGTCGGGCTGCGGCGGTTTTGCGAGGAGCCCGCCAGAGAGTACTACACCCTCCGGCCTTATTTTTCGGATTCCCATGACCGCAGCTATATCCCCACGGCAAAAGAAGATGCCCTGCGCCCGGTGACCCCGCCACAGCAGGCAGCAGCCGACCTTGCACGCATCAAAGAGGAGAAGCTGCCCATCCCGGCGGGGGTACAGGCAGCGCTGGCAGAACATTATCAGGCGCTGCTGCACACCAATGATTTTTACCAGTACCTGACCCTGTTCAAGGAGCTGGGGCAAAAGCAGGCCCAGCAGCAAAGCCGCGGCCGAAAGATCAACGCTATGGATACCTACTTTTACCAGATGGTAGAGCGTGTCCTGCGGGAGGAGCTGGCGGTGGCGTTTGGGGAATCGCAGCAGGAAGCCGGCAGGCGTCTGCTGGAGGTTTTGCGCTGAAGCCGCATGGTGATTTTTACCAACAAATGCAAAGGCTCTTTTTGTTCGGAGCAACTTTGTAGGAATCAACAAAGAAGGATGGTTTGCTATGTAAAACCTTCGTGAGAGTTTGCCACTTGAAACACATCGATACCTTATGATATAATCCCTCCAGCAGAACGCGCTGTGTGTGAACACGTAAGACCAGTTTCTTCACACACAGGCGTTCTCTTTTTATTTTCAAAAAGTTAGTCTGCACTAATCTTGAGGAGGGCTTTTCATTCGTAATCATCGTTCCACCGTTTTTCTCGGCGTTCTGCTGATGATTCTTTCGGTTTGTTCTTTGTTTGTCGGGGTGCTGGACATCCGGCCTTCTGACCTGTTTACAGGCAGCGTGGAAACATGGGAGATATTTCTGATCTCCCGCCTGCCGCGTCTGCTTGCCATCCTCTGCACAGGCATCGGCATGAGCGTGGCGGGGCTTATCATGCAGCAGCTCTGCATGAACAAGTTTGTTTCGCCCACCACAGGCGCAACGATCTCTTCTGCACAGTTTGGCATTCTGCTGGCTTTGCTGTTTGCACCGGGTTCTACCCTGTGGGGACGTGCTGCCTTTTCCTTCGTTTGTGCCGTTCTCGGTACATGGGTCTTTGTCTGGTTCATCCAGCGTATCCAGTTCAAGGACATTGTCATGGTCCCGCTGGTCGGCATCATGTTCTCAAACATCGTAATGGGCGTTACCAATTATCTTGCCTACAAATATGAAATGACGCAGGCTCTTTCCAGCTGGCTGGTTGGTCATTTTTCCACCGTCATTCGTGGGCGGTATGAGCTTGTCTGGCTGACGGTACCGCTGGTGATTCTGGCATTTGTATTTGCCAACCACTTCAATATCGTGGGCATGGGAAAAGATTTTTCTCAGAACCTCGGCGTTCCGTATGATCTGGTGCTGTTTATGGGTCTGACCATTGCTGCCATGATCACGGCATCCGTTGTTGTGGTGGTCGGCTCGATCTCCTACATCGGCCTCATCGTGCCCAATATCGTAGCAATGTTCAAGGGTGACCAGATCCGCGGAACGCTGGTGGATACCGCTCTGTTTGGTGCAGTGTTCGTGCTGGTCTGCGATATGATCGGACGGGTTGTGATCTATCCCTACGAGCTGCCCATCGAGCTGATCGTTGGGGTCATTGGCAGTATCCTGTTTGTTGGTCTGCTGCTGTATCGGCTTCGGCATGGCCGAAAGGCAGTCCGGCTGGGCAAAGCTACCGAGAAAACCGGAGGTGCAGCATGAAAACGCACAAAAATCATCTGCGCCTGCTGATCCTTCTGCTTCTTGTTCTGCTGGCCTGTGCGGGCTATATGACGGTCGGAGTCCACTTTGAAAACCAAAAATTATTTGCCTACGCCATGCGCATCCGCACGCCCAAGCTGATCGCCATGCTCATCACGGCATTTGCCATTGGAAGTGCCTCCA
This sequence comes from Faecalibacterium longum CLA-AA-H243, assembly GCF_020687245.1. Classification (GTDB taxonomy): domain Bacteria; phylum Bacillota; class Clostridia; order Oscillospirales; family Ruminococcaceae; genus Faecalibacterium; species Faecalibacterium longum. The sequence goes on from NZ_JAJEQG010000048.1 coordinate 12,267, forward strand.
TCGTGTTTCAGTCCATCATCAACAACACCATCGTCACGCCCTGCCTGCTGGGTATGGATCAGCTTTACTCGCTGATCCACACAGCGGTGTTCTTTGTGGCGGGTTCGGGCAGCTTTCTGGCGGTCAATGCCAACGCAGCCTTTGCGGTAGACCTCGCCATTATGGGCGCTGTTGCCACCGTAATTTACAGCTATCTGTTCCAGAAAACGAACCACAATGTTCTGTACGTCCTGCTCATCGGCACGGTGTTGACCTCGTTCTTTTCCAGCATCCAGACGACTTTGACCCGTGTGATGGACCCCAACGAGTACGACACGCTGCTGACGGATCTGGTCGCCAGCTTTTCCAATGTCAATTCGGCGATTCTGGCACTGTCCGTTGCGGTTCTGGCGCTGGTCGCCTTTGCCTTCCGGAAAGAGCTTGCGCTGCTGGACGTTCTGACACTGGGCAAAGATCAGGCCATCAATCTGGGCGTAGATTACGACCGCTGCATTCGCCGCCTGCTGCTGGGGGTCACGCTGTACATTGCAACAGCCACCGCTATGGTCGGGCCGCTGGCATTTCTGGGGCTTATCATTGCCAACCTTTCCCGGCAGTTCCTGCGTACCTACCGGCACAGCCAGCTCATCACCGGCTCTGTTTTGTTCGGTATGGTCGTTCTGATCGGCGGACAGCTTCTGGTGGAGCGGGTGTTCGTTTACTCGGTTCCGGTCAGCGTGTTCATCACCGTGGGCGGCGGCGTGTATTTCCTGTATCTGCTGCTCACCCAGAGAAAGGCATAACACCATGTTTGTAAAAGAGATCACCAAACGCTACGATGGCAAAGCCGTTGTCGATGGCGTGAGTTTTGAGATTCCGAAAGGCAAAGTCCTTTCCCTCATCGGTCCGAACGGCGCAGGAAAATCCACCGTGATGGGAATGCTGTCTCGGCTGATCGCACGGGACAGCGGTCTTGTGGATTTTGAGGGAACAGAGATCACGCGCTGGAAAAGCCGGGAGCTGAGCAAGCGGCTCGCCATCCTGACCCAAGCCAACAATGTCCAGATGAAGCTGACTGTCCGGGAACTGGTTGCATTTGGCCGCTTTCCGTACTCCGGCGGGCGGCTGACCCAAGAGGACAACGAGATCATTGACCGCGCTATCGCCTACATGGAGCTGGGCGATTTTGAGGAGCAGTTCATCGATGAACTGTCCGGCGGTCAGCGGCAGCGTGCCTATATAGCCATGGTCATTGCGCAGGATACCGAGTATATCCTGCTGGATGAACCGACCAACAATCTGGATATTTACCACGCAACCAACCTTATGCGCATCGTCCGCCGCCTGTGCGATGAGCTGGGCAAAACGGTGATCCTTGTTCTGCACGAGATCAACTATGCTGCGTTTTATTCCGACTACATCTGTGCCTTTGTGGATGGAAAAATCGCAAAGTTTGGCACGGTGCAGGAAGTGATCACCAAAGAAAACCTGTCCGATATCTACAAGGTGGACTTTGAGATCATGCAGATCGAAGGCAAGCCTTTGTCGATATATTATTGATTTCAGTACTTTCTAAAAGGAGCATTCTTATGAAGAAAATTTCTCGTCGTTCGTTTTTGACCGCTATGGCCGCTGTGAGTGCAGCGGGTGTTCTCGCCGCCTGCGGCGCTTCCTCCTCCACGGCAAGCTCCGTGGCATCCTCTGTGGCTGCATCCAGCGAAGCTGCCACTTCCTCGGAAGCTGCACCGGAATCTGTGACCATCAAGGCGTTCAACGGTGCAAAGGAACTGGTAGATGTGGAAGTGCCCTTTGACCCGCAGCGCATTGCGATCCTCGACCTTGCTTCTTTGGACATTCTGGATGAACTGGGCGTTGGCGACCGTGTGGTCGGCACGGCATCCACCTCTCTGGACTATCTTCAGAGCTATGTCACCAATGAAAGCATTGCGAACCTTGGCAACATCAAGGAGGCCGATATGGAAGCGGTCATGGCCTGTGAGCCGGACATCATCTTTATCGGCGGACGCCTGTCCAAATCCTATGATGCTCTGTGCGAGATCGCACCCGTCGTTTTCCTTGCGACCGATGCCGAAAAGGGCGTTGTGGAAAGCACCCGTGAAAACGCCATGACCATCGCTTCTATCTTTGGTCTGGAAGATCAGGTGGAAAGCCTGATGGCGGACTTTGACAGCCGCATCGACGCCCTGAAAGCCTTTGCGGAGGGCAAGACTGCCATCGTCGGCATGACCACCAGCGGCAGCTTCAATGTTCTGGGCAACGATGGCCGCTGCTCCATCATCGGCAAGGAGATCGGCTTTGAGAATATCGGCGTAGATGCCAATATCGACACTTCGACCCACGGCAACGAGGCTTCCTTCGAGTTCATTGTGGACAAGAACCCCGACTACATTTTCGCAATGGACCGCGATGCAGCCATTGGCACCGATGGCGCACAGCTGGCACAGGAGATCCTGGAAAACGAGCTGGTCAAGAGCACAGATGCTTACAAGAATGGCCACATCGTTTATCTGGCACACCCGAATGTCTGGTACACCGCAGAGGGCGGCATTCAGGCACTGAACGAAATGCTGAGCGATCTGGAAAGCGCACTGCTGTGATTTTTTCAAAATTCTTCTTGCAATTTTGAAAAAACTCCGGTATAATACCTTCCGTTAAGAATACAAAAAGCCGGCTTACAAAGCGTGAAATCCTGAGGGAAAGCTACCCCTCAACGATTTCACGCTTTTTTGTTTGCCCGAAAAAGGAGAACCTATGAACCCAAAAAACAAACTGGCAGAAATGCCCATCCGCCCCCTGCTGTACACCATGGCGGTACCGCTGATGCTGTCGCTGCTCATCCAATCGCTGTACAACATCGTGGATAGCATTTTTGTGGCACGGCTGTCGGAAACGGCCTTGACTGCCGCCTCTCTTGTATATGCCATCCAGTTTTTGATGATCGCCATCGGCGTGGGCACCGCCGTTGGTCTGAACGCCCTGCTCTCCCGGAAGCTGGGGCAGAAAAAGCCGGAGGAAGCCTGCCGTGCCGCCACCACTGGGCTGTTTCTGATGCTGGGCACTTCGCTGGTGTTTACGCTGGTGGGGCTGCTGTTCTCGAACCAGATCGCTGCCGCCCTGACCAACGATCCCGAATTGCAGCAGCTGTGCCGGGAATATTTCTCGGTGAACCTTGTGTTCTGCTGGGGCATCTTTTTGCAGACCTACGGGCAGCGGCTTTTGCAGGCCGTGGGTGACACGGTGCTGTCCATGATTTCCCTCATCATCGGCGCAGTGGTCAACATTATTCTCGACCCCATTATGATTTTCGGTCTGCTGGGCTGCCCGGCCATGGGAATCCGGGGCGCAGCCATTGCCACCGTCATCGGGCAGCTCATCGGCGTAGCGGCGGCGCTGTGGTTCAATCGTGTCAAAAACCCGGTCATCCATGTCCGACTGAAGGGCTACCGCTTTTTGTGGCAGGATGTGGCCGACATCTACCGGGTGGGTCTGCCTACCATCGTGATGCAGGCCATCGGCAGTGTGATGACCTTTGCGGTCAATGGCATTCTACTGGGGGTGTCCTCCACGGCAGTGGCGTTCTTCGGCATCTACTATAAGCTGCAAAACTTCCTGATGATGCCGGTGAATGGTCTGGGACAGGCAGCCATCCCGGTGGTGGGCTTCAACTATGGCAGTGGTCAGTCGGACCGGGTAAAGCAGGCATGGAAGGTGCTGCTGCCCACCGGCGTGGTGTTTGCCCTGTGCGGCACGGCGGTATTCCTGCTGTTCCCGGCGCAGCTGCTGGGGCTGTTCTCTGCCAGTGACGAGATGCTGGCCTTTGGTGTGCCCGCCCTGCGCATCATCTCGATGACCTTCCTGTTCGCGGTCATCACGATCTTGTGCGGCTACTTTGCCTCCGGCCTGGGCAACGGCATGGTCAACATGATCGGCGGTGCCCTGCGGCAGCTGGTGGTGCTGGTGCCCTGCCTGTGGCTGCTCATCCGCACCATGGGCATCGACAGGGCGTGGTTTGCGTTCTGGGTGTCCGAGGTGATCGCCTGCGCTTACAGTCTGTGGGCAACGAAAAAAGAACTGCGGAACAAGGGAAAATAAGGCAAAACAAAAACAGGATGCGCCACCCGGACGCACCCTGCCAAGATCCACAGACGATAGCGATATGTACAACAGGGCGTTCCCCGTAGCAGAGTTCCCATAAAACAGTATTTGCAAAAGCTCCCGAAATGGGGAAGATTTG
>NZ_JAJEQG010000049.1 GCF_020687245.1 Faecalibacterium longum CLA-AA-H243
GTCCCTGACCTCGTATGCGGCGGCGTAGATGGCATTGATGCTGGCGGTGATCAGCATCTCGTGTTCCAGTGCTTTTCCCAGCTGGGCCTGCCGCTCCCTCTCTTTCTGCTTTTCATCTGGTGTTTTGGGCTTGGGGATGGCGTATTGATTGCCCCAGTTCTCCGCGTAGTCCTTCAATGTGCCCAGCCGCTTGAGAGTCTTTTTATTGGAGCGATCTCCGATTTGGCAAAGCAGCTCGTAGGCGTCCTTTTTGAAGTCCAGGAGGTCATACACATCCACCAGCACTTCCTTGGCCTGCCGGTCCTCGCTCTGCTCCAGTTCCTCCTTAAAGGCATAGAGGGCACGGACACTGTCTGGATTTCCTTCTGTCTCCCGAAACTGCTTTTGTAGTTCAATATATTGCTTTAGGTATTTGTTCATGGTCACAACCTCCCATCAATCCCACCAGAAGTACCAGACAGTGGACTGCCACAGAACATCTGCTAAATTGCCCACCGTCGGGTCATCTTGCTCCTGATCCACAATGTCTGGGCAGAACCCATACTGCTCCGCGGCCAATTCCATGGCCTTCTCCTTGGAAACGGGGACCGGGAGCAGGAACTCCAGCTCGTCATGGGTCATAGCGGCAGGGACCGCTCCATGCTGTTCAAACCAGTATTTCGCCACCGCCATCAGCTCCGGCATGTCGGGACACTCGTTCCAGTTTCCAAAGGGCAGGTAGGCGAAGATCTCCCAGGGGTTCTTGACCGGAATTTTGGCCAGAATGAGCGGATAGGTCATGTGGCTATCCGAATCCCAATAGCAGGAGAAGCGGTCATTGTCATAGCCGCCCTCCATCTCGCCCAGGACTTCCTCCTCCCAGTCCATGTCATCGTCCTCGGCTTCTTCCTTGCGCTGGCCGGTCAATTCCTCCAGAACCGCCTTTCCGTCCTTGACGGGAGCGGAGAGCATCTTCTTTCGATACTCCATTACCGTTTTGAGGTCAAATTCATAAAAGTCCGCATCGTTCTCCGGGTCGGCGTTCATCACCAGACACTCCAACAGCGTTTCATCATCCGCCTTGATGAGCACGGGAACAAAGCCCTCCCGTACCCCCAGCCGCTGGGCGTAGCTGTATGCCGACATGATGGGGTCATCATCTGCCATGGATGGGAAATAGGTACACTCGCAGTCCAGATACTCCATGATGGCCTGAGCAACCTCGGAAGGCTCCAGCGTATCCTCGTCGAAGTCCTGTCCCTGCCAGTTTTCAAAGCGTTCCTCAATCACTTGAGCCATGGTCTGATAGTATTTCTCATCAAATGGGATGAATAAGTATGCCTCCTGTTGAAATTCATTGGAGTGGTATCGGGACGGACCAAAATATTTCAGGGCATAGTCATCAATGTCGGCAGGATAGTAGGGGCTGTCGCCCTCTCCGTAGTAATAGCCTGCAAAGGCACGGCCTTGCTGATTGAACAGCACAAAGAACAGACAGCCGTCCAGCTCATCCCGGATAAACTCCCGCAGATCCACGCTGGCAGGGTCGGCTTTGACCTGTTTGGCCACTTCGCTGTATTCTTTCAGGAAGTCCTCGCCCATCAGGTCGTGCTCCATGCACCAGCGCAAGTAGATGGCCATGTGGTTATAAGCATTGATGGGGTCAATAGGCAGTTCCTTCTCCTCAATGCTCTCAAGGTGATAGGAAGCGTCGTCCATCTCACCGTCAAAATTATCATTGGAAAGGGTGCCACGGGTGATCGCATTCTGGCGAGTGGGGTTTACAACAAAACTGATCCCCCTCATCTTGTTCAGCAGAGCGTCTACATCATGTTCCAGTTTATAGTCCAACTCGTCCTCATAAAGCGGAATGACCTGATAGAAGTTGACCTCCTCGCCGCCCGGCAGGGTGCAGACCTCGCCGCCCTCCTCTGTACTTTGGGGGCCGGTGAGAATGGCGGCACACAGCTTCGTATTTTCCGCAAAGTTCTCCTTGTTATCCATGGTATGTCCAAAGCCCAGCCAGGTATCGCTGGCAATGGGAAGGCGGGCCAAGGATTTCAGCAGGCGGATGGGCCAGTACCACTTTTCGTCTTTCATGGACTCCTGATCCAGCTTCCAGTCCGCAGGCAGGGCAATGGCCAGCTCCGCCCGCTCCAGCTTATATTCCGCCAGTTCCTCCGGCACATTCATCCGGTGAGCGCCCATGCCCATGGTGACCAGGGTGCAGTAGTCCCGCTCCTCAGAGGGCGGCACCACGCAGATGTCCACATGGATGTCGGGAGAAACCAGCTCATGGAACACATTCTCGAACTTGCCGAAATACTGCTCAATGTGCTCCTCGACGGCTTCCATCTCCTCCTCGGTGTAGACTTCGGGATTACTGAATTCTTCCTCATCCTGCGTGTCATCATTGTCTGAGTGGTCGCAGCTGTCATCCTCCGGATCTCCCTTTATAGGCTCGTAACCGATCTTCAGGGTCATCTGTTCTTCTGGCAGAGAGACGCCGGGGCTGCGGGTGATCGTGTGCTTATCGTCCGCAGAAAAGCCGATAGTCTCGCCGTCTTGCAGCGTCACATCACACGCCAGCACATAGGAGGCAAGGCTTGCCAAAAAGTCCCGCAGTTCCTCCGGCTCGGCGTCGGTGTTCAGCACTTCCATTTCCTCCTTGCCAAACACATCCATGCCGTAGGTGTAGCCGTTCAGGCCACCCTCGCTCCGGTACAGGCCGAACCAGATCCAGTTGAAGATGGGCAGTTCGTCCTCTTTTATCATATCTGCAAGGCCCTCATAGAAACGAGGCTCAAATACCACACCGCTGGTATAGACACCGGTGGCGTATTTCTGCTTGCAACACACTGCCATCGCCTTGGTGAACAGCTTACCTCGTTCCAGCAGTTTTTCCTCCTCGCCCAACACAGCCACCATGATATGGGCCTTGTGCGCTTTGGCCACTTCTACGGCCTCTGGCCACATATAGTTGTTTTCGGCGTTGATCTCTGCTTCATTGTCCGGGATGTGACCGTGGAATAGTGTCACAATCAGCATCATATTGCCGACCCGCATTACCACAGCGTCATCGCTGTTCTCAACATCTTCGTCGCCCTCATCCGGCTCCTCATCTACGATACTCCATTCTTCCCGCAGATCTCGAATCAACTGCTCCTTGTCCCACTCTGCTTTGGAGAGGAGCACAGATCCAGCAAAGGAACCCTTACGGTCAGTTTCCTCCTCGTCAGCGTCATCCTCAAGCTCCTCTACATCTTCATCCGGATCATAGAGGGATTCATGCTCCAGTCCACGGATAAATTCCTCAAAGCTATCTGCCAGATGGGTGATTTTATAGTCATTTTCCTGATCCACATGGACTACCGCAGGCTCTCCCTGGGGACCGCAAGCCCGGTAGTCCAGGAAAATCATATCGTGTCCGGCGCTTGGACAGTCGCAGATGGCCACGCCGATGGCAGGATACTCCCACTCATCGATCATAAACTGGCTGCCTAATTCCCCGCAGAGGGAGCAGCTCTTTTCTCGCCCGATGCCGAAAATTCCGGTGATGGCCACATGGTCATCTGCCCAGCTGGTCGGCTCATCGCAGGGATAGCAGGTGTTCACCGGAATGCCGCCGTTGTGCTGCTTCATCAGCCAGATGTAGGCGGCAGGCAGCTTGTAGCCCAGCGCCTCTTCCACACTGGCGATCAGCTCATCGGAAGGCGGATCACTGACATATTCTTTCAGTGCATACCAATTATCATCCCAGAAGTTGGTAAGGTCGAAGCCCTCAAATGGGGTATCACCGGGCACGAATTTGACCCTCTTGTTCCGGCTGCGCTGGCGTTTCCGGATCTCCGCCTTACACTCCTGAATCACCGCCGGGGCATTTTCGTCTTCTGGGTCCAGTTCTGCCCAACGCTGGGCGTAGGGAATGGCCTTTTCCTCCTGGCCGTAGAGATACTGATAGCCATAGGCCATCCGCATATTCCACTCCGCCTTGTCCTGGCCTTCCTCCCGGACGGACTCCAGCACCTCAATCGCCCTCAGAAGGGCTTTGTCTCCCTTGGATTTCAAAGTACCTTCGTCATGGTCCCCGATGATGGCGTAGTTCTCCAGTGCGCGGGCCAGGGCATAGGCGGTGCGGTAGTTCCTCCAGTCCTCCGGGATGGCATTCAGTGCCTGGATGCAGCGGGTGTACTCGTCCGCATCGTTCCACTGCTCCAACTGCTGGAAGAAGGCTTCCTCATTCTGCGGGGTGTAGGGGATATAGTTCATGCCCGTAAGCGTTTCGTTCAACTCGTCATCCTGATTCTCAGTTTCTGGTCCATCATCTTGTTGCTTTAGAGGTACAGAACCTGCTTCGCGGCGGAAGGTGTGGAAGATGGTCCATGGGATGTCCGTGCCTTCAAAGAACTCTTTCGCCATGTTCAGCGCCTCTTGGATGTCCCAGGCGATGAAGTCCACATAGCCACAGTAGAGGCCGGTGGCTCCGCCGGTGAGGGTAAGAACCTCCGGTCCGTCGCCGGTGGTGAGCACTTCCTCCAGTTTGTCCCGGAAGTCGAAAATTTTCTGACTGCCTTCCTCCTCCCGCAAGGTGTCCAGGGGATAGCAGAAGAAGCCCGCTACCGCGCCATCGGCATGGAGATCGTCCATAAAATCATTGTCGGCATTCAGATAGCCGTTGATGAGCGGCACACAGCAAGTGGAGCCCACCATGGTATCCAACCGCCAATCGGCGTCGGGATCTTCATTGGGTTCCATTTTGTAGCCAAGGTAGCTCTCCAGATAGGCTTCCGGGTCGGTGGAGAGTTCCAGCCCCCGCTCCTTCAGAGCGTCGGGAAGCTGAGACAGGAGGAAGGACGGCTCTGTCTTGGGTTCCTCCAGCACATCAAAGCTATCTATGTATCTCATGTGGGGGATCTCGCCCAGCACCTGGTCGGTGAGGGTGGTGAGCATCCACCAGGCCCGACTTTCCTCCTCCCGGAGCATAGGCAGCAGCTTTTCACAGTAGGCGGAGATGGCGAAGCTGTTTTCACCCTGTTCCTCCAGCCAGATCTGCACATCCTCCCCGGAGATGTCCCAGCCGTCCTCGGTGCGCAGGCCGATGTTCTGGGCGGGCTGACGGCCCACCAGGATGTTCCAGTGTTCCAGCACCTCTTTTGGGGCGTGTTTCTGGAAATAGACCAGCTCAAACAGTTTGACCTTGTCCCCCTCCGGGGTGAGGATCAACTCATGCTTTTCGCCGTTGAAGCCCATCTCGAAAGAGATCTCATCAAAGACCAGGTTCAAAGCTCCTTGCATTTGGGCCACGCTCTCCGCGCCGCGGGTGTGCTCCTTGTCCTCATCCATCATCTGGCGCAATTCTGCTTCCATCTCAGCAAAGGTTTCCCACCAGTCCTCTGTCCGCTCCCGGAAGCACTCCCAGAACTGCGGCAGAGAAATACCCTTCTTGCACCGTTCGATAAACTCTTTGGTGTCATCGTCACCAGGGCGGACTTCCAATGCCTTTTCAAAATATCGCAGAGCCCGGCCCTCCTGATCCAGATAAAAGTAAGAGTAACCCATGCGGAAGTTCCAGTAATAGTCGTCCTCGAAGTATTCCTCATGGGGCTTTAGCAGAGCGAGGGCCTTTTTGAGCATTTCTTTGCAAGTTGGCTTATGTGGGTCTGCCAGATTGTTATAGGCGCGGGCCAACTCGCTGTCCATCTCAGGGGTACGCTCCTCGGCGGGGATGGCCTCCAGCGCGTCTACGATTTTCTGGTGTTTGTCCTCCTCATGCCACTTCTGGCACTGCTTCAAAATATCCATATCCGGGTCCTCCTCGTCCTCATCCGGTTTCCAGTCTTTGATTTGCTGGAACACGCCGTTCTCATCCCGCTCAAAGGCGCAGGGAGCAGGGGTGTTCAGCAGAGGGATGATGTCGGGATCGTCGTTGCAGATTGTGTTCAGCTTGTAAATCCCGGCATTGTTGGGGTCGTCCATGTACTCCTCGCTCTCATCACCGGCGGTGAAGCGCCAGCCGCTGTCCCAGTCGCCGTCCGGCTTCTCCCGGTAGCAGTAGCCAACCTTGCAGCCCTCTACCGTGATGCGGTTGGTGGCAATGCAGCCATCGGCACCCTTCCAGTCAGAGAGTAGAGATTTCACATCCTCCGCTTTCACATGATAGTCCCGGTTGCGGCCAGCGGCCTCGTACAGATCCTTCCGCAGCGCCTCCACATCCCGAGCCATCTCCTGGATCTCCTCGTCGTCCATCATCTCGCTGAGGTCGTATTCCAGCGGGTTCTGGGCGAAATCCGCCAGGGCCTTGTCCATGGCCTCGTGCTCCTCTGGCGTAGCAGTGATGCGGATACGGCGGGCGGGGGTGTTGTACTCGTCCAGATCCTGAAGGTTTACACTGCAACTGACGCTGCACTCCAGCAGGATGGCGGCCAGGTCGGTGACCACATCAATGGCGAAGTGAAAGTCCATCTCCACACCATCGGAATGTGTAAACTCCAGGTACTCCACGGTTTGGCGAAAGTCCCAGTTCTGCTTGTCCAGACCGATCTTGGAGAAAATCTCGCTGAGGGGGATCTCCTCCTTTTTCTGATCCTCTAAAAATGCCACAAGGTTCAGACTGTCATCGGAACCGCCAATAAAGTTGCCCCAGTATTTTTTGATATACATTTGTCGTGCCTCCTGTTCTGAATCCAGTCGATCAATGAGCTGATTCAAGTGTTCCAACCACGCAGGAGCGATCTCACCGCTATCCTCGTTCTTCCAAAGATCCATAATCTCACGGATGCCGTCCTCGTCCGGCACCTCGTTTTTGATGTCGGTGAGCTGCCGCAGCAGGAAAGCAAGGGCTTCTTTGGATGCTGTGAAACCGGTGACTTTATCCCATATAGCTTCTTCATGATCGTAGTCCAGCTTGCCGTTATCCTTCCATTGGAAATACAGCTCCGCCAGAGCCATCGCAGTATTGTCAAAGAGGAAGTCGATTTGTGAAAAGTCAGATCCCAGCATGACTTCCTCTTTCATCAGTTCAATCATCTCGCCCAGATCCATTACCGGATGCTCCGGTACATATTCATTTTTGAGGATGTCCAGTACATCCAGCCCTTCGTCACGCTCTAATGCTTTTATGCCCCATACTCCCATGTCGGCACCTCTCTTTCTTTATTTCGTATCAAGCTTCTATTGTCAATCATGGTTCTCCACCCGGATAATGGGCCGGTAGAAGTCATAATCTCCGTTTAGTTCCTTGTCCTCCTGCACTTCCGGCTTACAGTGGGGCGAACAGGGTAGGAAACCGAGAAATGGGCCCAGCCCGCCGCAGATATTGCACCCGCCGTCACCGCCGCAGGTGGTAAGTCTATCAGCCTGCACCACTTCCCGCATATAGGGATCGTAGGCGATAGACAGGCCGAAGAAGTTGGGTTCCTCCATGTCATAAGGCCGGTTCTCATCCTCATCCATATCCTCAAACCAGCGCAGACGCATGGAGTAGTCTAACCCATCTCCCCATGGGAACAGGGTCCGACATCCGCCGCCGCACAGGTAGGCCCACTCGTCCGCTGTGGGCAGCGAAAGCCCCTGCTTTTCCAGCCCGGCAAGAAGCGCATCGTAGTCTGTGCAGTGATAGATCCAGGTATGAAATCCATCTTCTGTCCGTTCTATGCGGGCCGACTGATGCAAGGTAAGACTGCTGCTGTCACTCCAGGCAAAATCACGGAATTCCTTCAGCCAGTCAGGGTGGACAGTCAGTCTGGGATCATCCATTTTGACTGGCTCCCAGTTAATTTCCTCCAGCTCCCGGCCCACCAGCATGGGTCCAATGGCCGCCTGCCGAACAGGAGCCATGCTTTCCCGAATCATCTCCTCCGGGTCCCGCTCCATTTCCCATTCTCGGAACAGATACTCCAATTCCTCCCGGCTCTCCTGATTCAATCCCACGGCAAACTGCTCCCAGCCCAGGGTGACGGTATCGCCGGGGACAAAGACGAACTCCCGACCATCTTTCTCGAAGATGCCGGTGGTGCAGCTCTGGCCCCAGTGGTCAAAGGTATGTAGACCGAGAAAGGTCATATCATAACGGGCAGCCAGGCTCTCCATCAGCACCTGCTTCTCGATGTTTTCCATTTGATTGAATTGGGTGCGGAATAGTCTTTTGTTCATAACAAGTCCTCCTACAGCCTATCCAGGTTTTCCTGTAAATCGCCCTGCATCAAGTGCTGGGCAATGGCTTGGTTCAGTGCCTTATGGGGGTGATAGGCTGCCTGCTCTACATCGTGCAGGCACTCCTCCATCAATGCCTCCGGAGAAATGCCTTCCCGTTTGCCATAAAGATGGCCGAAGGCATAGCGCACGGACTTGAGAAAGTCGAAAATATAGTCGTGATTTCCACGCATACTGGGCAGGTCGTTGAACGAGCCCATACCTCCGTATGCCCGAAGATGGTGGGCAACCTCCCGCCGCTGGTTCCAGTCCTGAATGTCCCGCTCCAACCAGTCGATCCAGTTTTGGAACTCTGGATGGTCTGCCAGAAGGATGGAGCGCAGACAGGTCAGAGCCTCGGTATAAATATCAGACTGTTTCATTGGCCATCGCTCCCCCAAATACCTCCATAGAGCACACCATCTTTTCCAAGGAACAACATCCGGCTGCGAAGCAGGCTGCACTGCTCCACAGCGACCTTGTTTCCGTCACAGGTGGGAATAGCCTCCTGTTTTTTCCCAAGGTGATCACCATGAGCGGTAAGGAAGTAGAATTTATCCCGTTGCTGGTATCCGCCTTGAAACAGGAAGGTATTGCCGGACGGGGCAACAGAAAAAGCTCCGCTTCCTTCGATTGGCAGTTCAAATACAAAGTTCTCTTTGAAGTTCGTCCGCACCAGCCGGAATTCATCGTAATAATAAAACCACAGGTTTTCTTCTTCGTCCAGGCTGATGGCGTAGCAGTCATAGATGGAATAGTTCTCATTCTTCCAGAGAGGAGTTCCCTCCGATGTCCATGCAATCAGACCGCAAGCACCCAGAGGTTCATCCCAACCGTAATTACCAAATACACCTTCGTCAAAGTAGCTGGTAATGATGGTGCCATCTTTTTTTACCACACAGTCTTGAATGCCATCCCCCAGGCAGAAACGGGACAGCACAGCTCCGTCCCGGCTGACGATCCAGGCGTTCTGGTCGGGGCCGTTTTCCCGATAGGCGCATCTTGCCCCCAGCAGGAGGAAGTGGTCACCTGCGGGCCGCAAATAATGGAACTGGAACTTCAAGAGGCCAAGAGGAAACAGCGTCGTTTCCAGCACCCGCTGTTCCGCCCAATCCAGCTGGATTTCCACTGCGGTATAGGTGGAAGGAGTGCTGAGCCAGTCCTTACCCTGTGTTTCGGACGGCTGTTCCATGAGAAGATAGACTTTTCCATCCCTTTCCGTGAAAAAGTCTGTCACTTCTGTGCCCTCCAGATGGTTTTCCCGGCGCAGCTGGTCCAGGTCAATGATGGAGAACAACGGCAGATTTTTGGCTTTTATAGGTTTGTTCATAGTGTCTCCTCCTGGCTACTTTAACGCTCCATCATAGGTGTGAGTTTCCCAGATGGCCTCAAATTCCGCCTGCTCTATGATGCAGGCGTGGAATTCCTCGCCCCAGACATGGGCGTTCAATTCCTCCACGGTGGGGATCGGCGTGATCTCGATGACACCGTCGTAAAGGTCAGGGATGTTGCGGGTGCGGCCATCCGCAAAGATGTCAATGGAGCGGAGGGCCAGCCGCTCATTTTCGGTATCCACTTCATAGAGGATGACCGACGGTTCTCCCTCCGGTGCGTCCTCCCAAAAAAGCTTGATGTACTCCATCATTCCATTTCCCTCATTTGAACCAATGCCACCCCGTCATGGTGCCGGTTACCTCATCTATCTGTATTGCAATATCATAATTGCCGCGACAGCCCAGCAAGGCCGCGAGATGATCGTTTTCCATAATCAAATCATAAAACTCAACCGCTATGTCTTGGAATTCCTTCGGAATTTCCAGTGCAGAGAAGAAATCCACTGATTGAGCATTTTGGAAAAATTCAATGGCCGTTTTACTGCATTTTACTATAATCCCTGTTTGAGTGGTCAAATCTTTCATGCTTTCGCAACCTCGCTCATGTTCAGATACATCCCCATCGTTTTTTCATTGTCACAGGCCGCCCGGATCATTTTGGACAGCAGCATCAAATCGTCGATGTATTGGGAGTACACGCAGAACACATCCTCGTCAGAGTCGAAGTGAAACAGATCCACTCCGCTGTTATTTTCCTCGAACTCCTGGATCACGCCCCGGACCAGCCGCTCCCAGTCTCCGCTGCTTCCAGTCAGTCCCAGCCGACGGAATACTTCCGTCCGGAATCCATTGTTGATTTTCAGCAGAAGGGAGAGCGCATAGGGGTGGTGGGGAATGAGAAAGAATGGCGCGATCTGCTCCGGCTTCACCCAGATTTTGAAGGGCGGACGCGGGTCAGGTATCCAGGGCAAGATTTCCCATTCGTCCTCCGGCCGGTTTCCGTATTGGCAAAGGTCTTTCATAGTGTTCTCCTTTGTTCTGTCACATTTTTAATCCTGCTCTCGATAACTGGCTTCAATGTCAATGAACCGCACATACACGGCGCAGATTTTGCCCTTGGCGTCATACCCGAAGTAGACAGGATAGTAACCATCCCCCCAGCCGGAGGCAAAGATGGGCAGGTTGCAGTCCGTGTCCGGCACTGTCCAGTTGAGCCAGTCGCCGCAGTCCCCCTGATATTTGGGGTGAGCTTTGGCGTTTTCCTCCAGCAAGTCGCAGAACAGGTTGTTATAGGGGTCAATGTCAGGGTCCTCCTCCAGCCGCTTGGCCCAGTATGCCTTGAAGGCCGCCTGGGTCTGGATGTCCGCAACGCAGCCCATCCCGGCGTCTACGCCAAAGCCAAAATACTCGTCCTCGCCCAGTTCCTCGTCCAGATCCTCGTTGCCCACCATGCCCAGCTCATAGCGGACAGGTTTTTCCTGGTTGACCTCTACCTTGACGCAGGCGTAGCGGTCGCCGTATTGTTCGCTGGGCACCACGCAGATTTTTACGGGATAAGTTCCGGCGGGGATCGTTTGAAGGAACGGCAGAGTGTCCTCCAGTTCCACCAGCGGATCACAGGCGAAAATCTGCCCGGTGGGGAAATGGACGGTGCCGATGTCCAGCACATCCACCGCCATGTTCCCAATCACTTTCTCTGTGAAATGGGCCTCCAAGTCATCTTTACAGGTCAATTTATCCTTGATTGCTTCGTATTTGTTCAGCCATTCAGTTGTAGGCATATCAGTTTCCTCCTGTTGATTCTGCTTCTTGATGTACACACTCTTTGAGCCGTCCCAATAGCAGTTCACACACCGGCCATCCTGAAAATGATGGTCACAATTCGGGTAGCCATAGAGAACATGGGCACATTCTGGCACAGCCCCATCATCTGTGAGGAGCCTTTGAAAAACAGGCTTCCGCACTCATCACAAAGGGCCAGTTCTTTTTCTGCCATAGGGTTCACCAGTCCCGTTCCCGGATGGCCTCCTCGGTGTCAATGGGGATGCCAAACCACTCCAGAATGTAGGCCACGGTTGCCGCAATACATTCCCGCGCCACCGTTTCGATCTCGCTGTCGTTCTCGTCAAACTCCTCCTGGAGATCATTGATGCCGCAGACCGCCTCGTCCAGCGTTTCCTGCACCACTTCGGTGTCGGTTTCGCCACTCTCCAGCAGGGCGATGACCTTCTGAAGCTCGTCCTTTACCTTGTCCACCAGAAAAGCAGGATAGTAATCGTCCTGATACATCTCGTCCAGCAGCTTGTAATTGGGGTCAAATGCTTTCATAGGGATTGCTCCTTTCCTCGTGTATGTCAGTCACGCTCAGCTCTCATGTGTGATACAGAAAATCTCCTTGTTCAAATCAAAGTAGATTACCATCAGTTCGTCGGTAATCTCCGGGTTAAAGGACAGATCCAGAATGAAAACTTGCTGGTTCATCTCGCTATCCACCAGACTGCCGAACCGCTTGAGCTTCAAAAAGTCAACCATCTCAGCAAAGGACAGTTTGGCTGGGTCGGTTCCCGGAAAAAGTTCCGCCACAATATCCGGGCCTACATCGTCCCGATGGAACTCCATGAAAAATGTCACAACGCTATGGTAGCGGCTGTCCTCGTCTGCCAGCGCCGCTTTGATGGCGGCTTTGGCCTTCTCCGCCAATTTCTCCGCCTCATCCAGCATTTCTCCCACCGCATCCATGACAGCAGGATCGCCGGTCAGTTCTTCCTCTACATCGAAGATAAAGGGTAGTCCCGATTCCTCGGGAAAGTTGAAGATTTCCTCACCGGGTGTATATGTAAAATCAATGCGTTTACAATTCAGTTTCATAGATATACCTCTTATTTCAATTTCAGCACAAATCCCCAGATACTCACCACAATCAAGAGGACACCCAGCAGAAAGAAAACCACACGCCGGTATCCTCTGCTGTGGCGGTGGGCATCCCGCGTACCAGTGGGGTCGCAGAGCCAGTTCCAGTTGCGGATCGCCCCAATTAAAATCACGGCCCCGATGACCACCGAGGCAATATACCAATGCTCTTGCAAAAATGCTGTGACCTGTTCGCTGTTCATTTACAGATACCCCCCTTTACATCATCGGGAGTTTCCTTTCGGATGATTTCCTCCCGCTCTTTTAAATCCAGCTCCAGAGCTTTTTCCTCCTCCAGATATTCCTCGCAGTCCCGAACCAGCTTTTGGGCGGCTGGGTCATCCGGGACCAGGGCCAGCCAGCGTTTTGCGTATTCATAGGCGATGGCGGCGGAACGGTATGCCATCAGGCAGGAATAGCCCATCCGGGAGTTCCAGTAAGGGTCGTTCTCCCCCTGGGTGCGGACGGATCTCAGAAGATCGATGGCGTGCCGGAGAAGGTCCCCGTCCACTTCACCATCCGTCCCATGCGCTCCATGATCTCCCAGGACCGCCAGATTGCTGTAAGCCCGACTCAACTTGACGGTTAGCAAATAATCTCGCTCCTGCTCCGGGATAGCCTCGATGGCCTCAATACATCGTGAGAACTCGTCCGCATCATTCCACTCCTCAGTCTGCTCCAGCAGTTTTGTTTCTTCTGTCTGATTCATCATTTCACCGCCTTTTCTGTGTTATCCCTTGCCTTTTCTGAAGTGTTCGCTGCCTCGCCAGGTGTTGACCACACAGGTGAAGATCTGGCCGCAGTGCTTGCACCGGATCATGTGGGCCATGATTTCATCCGCCCAGCCATCCTCTGCCTTTACCTTCTCCAGTGGGCAGGTGGATTCCTCTTGCATCAGTTCAAATTCCCCCTCCGACACCAACTGCTGAATGTAAGCAATACAGGCCAGATAGTCCTTTGGGGCGTCAAATTTTCTCCATGTTTGAATGTTTCGGCAGTGCTCGCACATAGTGGACGCCTCCTTACGCAAATACCTGCTGGTATTTCTCTTTTCATACTGTGCGACTTTTTCAGGTCTGCTGGTGCTGCATGGATACGATCTGGCAGTCCGAGCAGAACTCCACATAGAGCGTGCCCTCCGCACAGTCAAACACCGTATCCCACTGGATTTGGGCCAGATACTTCATGGGCTTGCCGCAGTGAGGACAGGTAGTATATTCCGCGTCCTGCACCCAATTGGCAAAGCCGCCGATGGTATTCACATCCTGGCAGGCCGCACCGTAAAACAGGGGCACAGGCGCTTCGCCCAGCACAAAGGGATTTTCCGTGAGGGCCTTGTACTCCTCGGGACTGACATAGCAATCCGTCTTCTCCGTGCCGTCAAAGAGTTCGGAGGGAAAGACCTCCACGCCGCCATCCAGAGCGAACCGGTTGAGGGCGGGGCCTTTGAGGAATCCCACGCAGCTGGGGCAGCAGGTGGCAGTCAGGATACCATCCAGCCCCAGGAACCGGAGACGCTCATCCCGGCCGTCCAGCACCAATATATCCACCACGCGTCCGCCGCAGTGGGGACAGGTATCTTCCCGTTCTCGGCCAATGCGGACGGGAGATTTCTCGCCAGTGGTTCCCTTGACCATAGGATAGCAGGT
Organism: Faecalibacterium longum CLA-AA-H243; assembly: GCF_020687245.1. GTDB lineage: Bacteria > Bacillota > Clostridia > Oscillospirales > Ruminococcaceae > Faecalibacterium > Faecalibacterium longum. The sequence continues at coordinate 14,063 of NZ_JAJEQG010000049.1, forward strand.
GTCGAAGTTGAGTTGGATTTTCTGGCCCTCCTTGTCGAAGGTCCAGCCTCCGATCTGCGCATAGCTGGATGGGTCTACATAGAGGCCCTTGCGCCAGGGCCGGGGATTTCGCTCCAGCTCCAGCAGCGTCTCCATTGCCTTGTCATCTCCCTGCATAGCAAGGCAACTCATCAGGTTGGAGGCCGCGCTGGAATACTCCGCGGACAACAGCGCATGAATCAGACCATCTCGCACATCGGCGGGAGCGTGATAATAGATCTCACAGGGCCAAAACACCTCTGCGGCCAGTGCCATCCGCTGAATCTCTGGGGTGATGACATCATGGTAGCCAAGCAGCTGCCAAAAGTCGGCGAACTCTGGGTCCTCCATATCAGCCAGCCTCTGGATGTTCTGTATCAAGTTTCTTTGTTTTTCGACAATTTGTTCCGGCGTCCAGGCCAGAGCAGCTTGCCGTTCTTGCTCGCACTTACATTTCCAACACAATCCCTCATAACCCAATGGGGTTCCACAGCTGGGGCAGGTATATTTCAGACTCATGTTCTCATACTCCTTTCAGGCAATAAAAAAGCCCCACGCCGCACTGTCATAAAGACAGGCTGACGCAGGACATGAAGAAGCCGCGTTGAAGGAGCCGCATCCACCAGCAGATGTAGTTTCTTCAACAACCAAAATATTTTTTTCGTATCTTAAAGCAGCAAATTGCTGTCCAATATATTTGTTCATAGCGGCACCATTTGTTCTGAGCGTAGTTTTATATCTTATTATATCACAGCACCCCTTCAATGAAAATATTTTGTTGGAAATGCTAATGAAAAATTTTTGTGAATTTGTTAAGGCGCAGGGGCTGTTATCTCCATAGTGTCTGGATGGATCAGAGTGATTACTTTTCCCTGATGCAAGGCATAGTTGACGGTCTGTGCTGTACCTGAGCGCAGCTTTTTCTGATTATCAAACACACCGATAAGGTACTCTGCATGATCGACCATATAATAATTTCTTTTTTTATAACTGGAAACATCCGCAGAGTGTGAAATAACAATAGAATCGTTTGCGTTTTGGATCAGCTTTTTCAATCTATGTTTACTCTGATCCGGCCATTTAGAGTCATAGCCGATGAAGGGAACTACAACGATAATTTTAATATAAAAGTCAATATGCTTCATCCGGTTCGGTAGGTGCTGCGGTAATATCGCGGTAGAAAGTAGCCCATGCAGCTTCCTCATAGGGGTGTACAAAAAAGAAGCCAATGCTCAATGGAATTGTCAGCAGAAGAACAAGAGAAATCGCCAGAGCCTCTGAACCGGTGAAATATTTGAGAACCAGAAAACCCTCGGCATACAGTGGCACCGAACAGAGCAGCTCCCAGCCAATGAAGCTGAAATCCAGACAGAACAGCCGCCATTTGTTGCCATTCATGATCCGCCGGGATTCTGTGATCGCTTCATTTGCGGTCAGCGAAGGATGCTCGGACATGATGTAAGGTGTCATCGCATAGCTGTATGTTTTCACGATTCCCGGAATCACCAACAGCAGCGACCAGAGGGCGATGTACAGACCCTGCAGGAATTTCATGCAGAAGCCATCCCACAGACGGTCTTTCTGAGAGAACAAGTCCGAGATGGCAGCATCATTTCCATCTACAAGGTTCAGATTAAAATGAGCATATCCCAGTTGAACTGCACCGCCCACGATCAGTTGGAGGACTGCCCACAGAACAATGCCGGCAAGCAGAACAGCAAGCAGCCGACCGCCGTTGGGCTGGGAGAACAGTTCAAAATGGATGTCCTTTGCCTGATTGGAATTGGATACGGCACTGTTGGAACTGCTCACAATGGTAGCACCGAGCGCACTGGCGGCAATACCTGTCAAAACAGCAGTTTTCCATTTTCCGCGCAGGGCATCGAGAGCGAGCATACGATAGTCGGCAGATACTTTCATAAAAGCAACCTCCTGTCTGAAAACGGCAAGGATTTGTGAAATAGGAAGATGATATGCCACTTTAATTTAGATACGTTTGAAAAGCTGAAAAAATTGCAGCATGAATGAAAAAGAGGCTGTTACACCGGTTTTATCCTTGTGCAACAGCCCCTTCCTTTACTTCAGCAGCTTGTCCAGTTCATCATATTGCATTACTGGAGCTTTGCAAGGATTTCTTCAGCCGTCATACCGCTGGCAAGCAGCTTCTTCAGCACATCTTCTGCTTCGCCCTTCTTTGCTTCTTCTGCTGCTTTTGCTTCGGCGGCAGCTTTTTTGTTTTCGGCTTTGGCAAGTTCCTTGGTGGCGGCTTTCAATTCTGCTTTCTTGGCTTTCAGCTGCGTCTTCAGATCATCGAGATTTGCAGTCAGCGCAGCA
>NZ_JAJEQG010000004.1 GCF_020687245.1 Faecalibacterium longum CLA-AA-H243
CGGATGGTGTAATAATAGAGGTTGAGAGTTCGTCACATTATTTGGGGTCATTTAGTGAGAAAAATGATTCTTCCACAAATTGGATAGAAAAGATCATGGAGGGTGTCGGTATTCACTAGATGGATTCTCAAGAAGCATAAACAGCCCGCTATTTGCAGAGAATTCTGGAAGAAAATTGAAGAAAGCATCCTTCCGGCAACAGCACCCCGGACGTTTGTGAACTCTCACAACAGAGATCAAGAACCAATCCCTGCTTTGCGCTTACACCGTTTTGGTGACATTTTTTCTCCGTCTTGCTACAATATTGTGGATTTTTTCTATTTGTGCTTTGCTATTATCAACATCTAAAATGGAAACCGTGATGGAGGTGATTCCAATGCAGATAATTTCCTTGAAAACAAATTGAATGCTTTGGCAAACGGTGGCCAGTTCTCCATTTCCTACGACATCACGATTCCGTAATAAAAGCATTAGATAATGGGTATAAAAGCCACGATTCTTTAGAGTCGAAAGAAAAGAATCGTGGCTTTGTACGTTTGAATTATGGAGCAAGCCAAATGAATAAGAAATTGGAATTTTTTAGCAGTATGGCGGTTGCCTTTATAGTTTTGATATTGGTCTTTCTTTGCATTCGTTTTTCAGGTCAGGGAAAATTTGCTACACATGGAGGAACCAATCCGTCTGATGTAAAATGTATTTATACTTCAGTTTGGCCGGATAATGAATACACTAGGCTTATTTGTGAGCCGGAAAGTGGAACGATAGAATATATATTGGATGGTTCTAATGCTGGGTATTATGCAATCTTTTATAATAATATCTCTGAAGAAGAAATACAAAAATATATTGACCAATTGAAAACCTTAGGATACGCTGAAGAGGCATCGGCTTCAGAAAGCGTTTCGACAGGCGTTTTGCTAAGAAAAGATGAAACATGGATAAGCATTGCATACTCAGAGGGAGGATTTGGAATCCGGATTTCAGTAGAAAAATCCTGAATAAAAGAGATGCTGGGGAATCCCGGTTATCCCTATGATGCAGTGGAAAGAAAATGGATTGCTCAATATTGGAGGCTCCAACCACAGCTTCTTTGTTGAAATGTTAATCAGTTAGATACCGCCAGACGGTTTATTTAGAACGAGGTTAAGTTGGAACAGCCGATGCCACACTCGGAACAAACAATAGCGGAGGCCGTACAAGATATGTGCTAGTATGGGAGAAAGATGGCATATCACATACGATCATTGGAAAGATACCGCGTGAAGAGATTCTAAAAATTGCAGAGAGCATTTCCTAACTGGCTGAATTTTTGCCCACACGCTTGTAATTATTTACAAATGTGTGGACACTTTTTCGTTGAAGCGTCCAAAGCTGACAAGATTTTGAACTTTTTTCAAAAAAGCTGTCACAAACGCAGTGTGAGCAACGTTGACTAAGCAAAAGCTCCTGGGGGAGTGTACAAAATGGAGGTTATTCATTAATCAAAATGACGAAAGAAGAAATCATTTCCATGCTATCAAAGGAATTGAACAGTGAATGGACGAATGGAGTCACATGTTTGATGGTGGAAAATTCCGATAGCTATATTCCAGTAATAGTTCATCACAATAAAAATGAACTTATTGTTGAAGTAGGAGAACAAGACAAGAAGATTTACCGCATCGGACGAAATGAGCTAAATAAAACATCTTAGTCATCACCAAAAAAAACATTGAAATCAGTCACAATTTGACGCATAGAATATGAATTCAAACTTGATATGAGGTGATTCCAATGCAGAAAAAATAGAACACATATTTCGAAAATATTGCTACCATCAAACTGTCAAAGAATACAAGTCAAACGGTTCTTTGATTCGTTCTAAAACGGATTACTATCAGGCTATTGGTGGTTAAGTCACTCCGTTTGTAAGGAAAGGGTTGAAAATGGATTTTCTTAAACAAAAAGGGCCATTAGCAAGAGAATTCTGCAACACGTTGATTTACATTATTTCGTTAGTGTCATTAAAGCCTTCAAGCCTTCAGAGGGTGTTGACAGAACTTCAATGGAATGGGATGTGGTTCTTTTCTCTGGCATTTTTCGCTGTCATCTTTATGGAAATGCTGTCCGATTTTTTGCTGGTTACAGATCGCTGCACTGCATGGAAAGTATTAAATGGAAATGTCAGCGAAGCCGAATTTCACAATCTTCAGCAGATTGTCCTATGCGAAAATCAGAAAGTTTCCATTGAGAAGAAACTTGCAAGTACGATACTACTGGTTCTGATGATATGTGCAACTGCTGCATTTGTGTGGTTTACCTTTTTGGTATAAGGTTTTGTTATGAAAGAGATAATTATTATACCACATATTGGAATTGGACAATTAAAATTAGGTATGGCACCAGATGAGCTAGAAAATGCTCTTCTACAAATGAAGAAACAGTGGTCGAATTCTTCTGATGAAGCAATGCAAATGGAGCGTTGTGCTGAAACTGGTGATCCTAATTTGATAACAGGACGATATATGGATAATGATTCGTTCTTTCTGGTGCAGTATCGGAACGGAAAAGCTACTGAAATCGGCATCCAGAGAGAGTTGTCTAAAGTGGCATCAATAAAATTGTTCGGGCTGGATATGTTTAATACAACCGCCGAGTGTATTATTGATAGCTTAATGAAAAAGGACAACGTTGTTTGCAACGAAAAGGACTTGCAACTGGGAACGGAATATCTTTTCCCTGAAATTGGAGTCCGACTTTGGAGAGAGCGAGCATTTCATCTCAAACTGTTGAAAGACCCGTTATACATGGAAGAGATGCAGGCTGTATTAGAAGACGAATATCAGTATCAATACTTCCAGATGGTTACTGTGATGGGTTGAATTGCTAACGATCAATGGGATTTGATATAACTTTTCCGCTTGTAGTACATAGCGATGACCACAGCTATCTGCTAATACGGGTGAACTAATTTGAAGTATTTTATTGACGAAGATCAAAGAAAAGCCTCACACAGCAGCTGCTACTTGGAATTTCAACAAGGGCAGTATCATGACAAGTGCTGGCTTGACACATCTATTAGCATCAGTGATGAAGTATGGAATAGCCGCCATGTTTCAGATCTGATTCTTGAAGTGATTCCAGAGTTTGACTTTTATGGAATAACAATCGTTACAAAAGTACAATGGGATAATATTTTAACAAAAAGTCAATCGGATGGATGTACTTGCAAAGAGATTATTGCAGAAGCAGTTCCTTGGGCAGCAAAGTGTTTTGAAACGAATGATGTGTTCACTATCATAGGGATGTGAGTCGAACTTTCTCGGAGAATAACAGTGATACACAAAGGAGAGTGTAACATGAAAAAAATTCTTACAGCAATCGTATCGGTAAGCATATTTATTGTTGGAATTTTGCTTATACTTTGTGCGGACACTAATTTTTTATGGTATGCCTTTAATCAAAATGTTCGCCTTACAGTAGTTGCAGGGATTCTCATTGCACTTGTTGGTGGCGTTGGTGTGATAATGAATCTTTGGTGTATTCTAAAAGAATTGTACAGTAAATAGTTTATTGAAGGTTAAACTTCCAGTCTGCCATGGTCGCAGCCAAGAGAGATAATATTCAAACTTACTACTCAGCAAAAGCTAGGCACACTCCAAGAATTTATTATAGAGGGTGAATATCCCGCGCTTTGAACAATTTAACGATGAATATATTGTGCGATATGGAGAATTTCATTTGCGCGTTCACCTCGAATTGACTTGCAACGCAAAATACGTTACAATAAATCCGAGGTGATAACCATGGAAAAAACAATGACGCTCAATCTCCGTGTGAACCCTACCGTCAAGCAGCAGGCCGAGGATGTGCTGAAGCAGCTCGGCATCCCGATGGCAACCGCCATTGATATGTACCTGCGCCAGATCACCCTGACTGGCGGCATCCCCTTTTCTCTGTCCCTGCCGAAAGCTCCTGCGGCTCTGAATGCTGACACCATGACCGATGATCAGCTTCATGCAGCCTTGCAGGTAGGCATTAAGGAAATTCAGAACGGTGATACCGTGGATGCGGCAAGCGCATTCGCACAGTTCAGGGAACAGCACAGATGAAGCAGTATGACGTGAAAATTTCTCGTGCAGCCCTCAGCGATATGGAGCAGATTTACAGCTATATTGCTGACCGTCTGTTGGAGCCTGATACGGCCATGGGGCAGTATAACCGCATTGCAGAAGCCATCCAATCCCTGAACATCCTGCCAGAGCGCTGTGCGCTAGTGGAAAGTGAGCCGGAGCGCACTCAAGGGCTGCGGCAGATGCTGGTGGACAACTACTCGGTGTTCTACATTGTGGGCGGGGATGCTGTTTCGGTGGCTCGTGTGCTGTACAGCGCATCCGACCTTGTGCGCCGCCTGCGGAGAATGAAGTGAAAGGGGTGTTTGCATGACCGCCGTGATTTACGCCCGCTATTCCAGCGATAACCAGCGCGAAGAATCCATCGAAGGGCAGATTCGTGAATGTACGGCCTACGCCGAAAAGAACGGCATTACCGTGGTCAAACACTACATTGACCGTGCCCTTTCCGCCAAAACCGATAACCGCCCGGACTTCCAGCAGATGATCAAGGACAGCGAAAAACGGCTGTTTGACATCGTGCTGGTCTGGAAACTCGACCGTTTTGCCCGGAACCGCTATGATTCAGCCCACTATGAGTACCAGTTGGAACGAAATCATGTCAAGCTGGTATCTGCCACGGAGCCTATCTCTGACAGCCCTGCGGGTATCATGGTCAAGAGTATGCTCACCGGCATGGCTGAATACTACTCGGCAGAACTTTCTGAAAAAGTTGTGCGCGGCATGACCGAGAATGTTCTGAAGGGGAAGTACAACGGCGGCACGATTCCCATTGGTTTTAAGGTGGATGAGGAGAAGTTCTTTCAAGTCGACCCGCTGAAAGCTCCCTTTGTGGTAGAAGCCTTTCAGCGGTACAACGATGGCGCAACTATGAAAGAACTGATGAACTGGCTGAACGACAGCGGCGTGACCACTAACCGCAACCAGAAGTTCACCTACAACAGTGTTCAGAAGCTGCTGACAAATAAGCGGTACATCGGAGAAAACCACTTCAAGGACATTGTGATGCCCGACAGTATCCCGGCCATCGTGGACAAGGATTTGTTTGAGGAAGTGCAGCTGAAAATCAAAAAGAACAGCCGCGCTCCTGCCCGCCACAAGGCCGAGGACGATTACTTGCTCACCACCAAGCTGTTCTGCGGAATGTGCGGCGCGATGATGTTCGGCGAGTGCGGTACGGGTAGAAACAAGGTCGTTCATCATTATTATAAGTGCGCCACCGCGAAGCGTTTCAAGACCTGCAAGAAAAAGACCGTCCGTAAAGAGTGGCTGGAAGATTTGGTCATAGCTGAAACCATGAAGCTGATTCAGGACGATGCCGTGATTGATGCCATCGTTGCGGAAGTGATGGAGTTGCAGGATCAGGAAAACACCACTCTCCCTTTCCTGGAAAAGCAGATGCGCGAGGTAGAGAACGGCATTGAAAATATGCTGAACGCCATCCAAGCGGGTGTGCTGACCAATTCCACCAAGTCGCGTTTGGAAAAGCTGGAAGCCCAGCAGAAAGAACTTGAGGTTCGGATCGCCGAAGAAAAAATCGCTCGGCCTCGGTTAAGCGAAAATCAGGTTCGTTTCTGGCTGACCCGGTTCCGCAAGCTCGACCCGAACGTGAAAAGCCACCGGGAGACGCTTATCAATACGTTCGTGAACGCTGTTTATCTCTATGATGAAAAAGTTTTGATTACGTTCAACTACAAAGACGGCACAAAAACCATCACTTTCGATGAAATTGCCGCCAAGAATGCCCCAGAGGGCAATGGTTCGGATTTAGGTTGCTTCGCTCCACCAAGAACTCCAGTGTCTTTAAAGATGCTGGAGTTTCTGTTTTATCTGGAACTTTGCAAAGAAACTTCTAGGGTGGGTTCGAACAGCTGCGGCGCTGTCGCCGAAGACAGCGCAAAAACAGCCTGCTAGGCTGTTTTTAGCAGCGCGGCTTGCGTAATCCACCCGCGCCCACCAAAAAAGCTCAGCGTACGAAAATACGCTGGGCTTTTTGTTTTATAAAAAACTAAAGTTTCACTTTCTAGGGTGGATTCGAACAGCTGCGGCCTGCCGGGTAAAAAGGGGCTGTTGCAAAATGGCGTAGACAGCCCTAGTAGGATTCAAAAATAATCGTAAAATCGAATAACACAAAAAAGCAAGTGCATCACATCTCCATCAAAAATTTTTGATTTTTGAGAAAAAGTGTTGCACTTGCTTTAATTTTAGAAAAATACAGTCAAAATTCTTTCGTTGTACCGTTTGAAAATAGGGCGTTGTATTTTACAACAGCCCTGTCTCTTAATTTTTATTACTGTGGCTCTTGTTTGCGCTTAATCTGCTGTGTAAACCGAAGCGTTGTTACCCGCGATCTGGCCAAACACAACAAAGTCGCACACGGCATTACCGCCAATGCGGTTGCCGCCATGCACACCGCCGGTAGTTTCGCCAGCGGCATACAGACCGGGAATGACATTTCCCTGCGTATCAAGAACCTCTGCGTCTGCGTTGATCTTCAGACCGCCCATAGTGTGATGGATTCATCAAGTTGATGGAACAGGTATAAGAAAGCGCAGGAACATTCTCAAAATGCTCCTGCGCTTTCTTTGCTTAATCTTCTAATCCATGGCTACCGGTCACATTCCCCAAATATTTCTCCGCATCACCGTTCAAAATCAAATCCACGTAGCCCAGCGGGTCGTTATAGATAAGGTAGTCCAGTTCCGTCTGCTGCGCCATAGTCACATCCAGTACATCCTCGACCCCGGAGCTGCAGCTCCACGCAGCCGGTGTCCATGTTGAATTTGCAGGCTCTTTCCTCGTACTTCATGTTTGTGTTCCTTCTGCCTTACGGCACCTTTACAGTTGTGACCTTTGTGATACGTCTTTTTTGATAAGGTTTCGGACACACAGCCGTTTGGAACGAGCCGGAGCTTGTCGGGGGGAGCCCCCTCCATCTTGCTGGCGCAAGACCGCTCTGCCGCTTAAAAGCCCCACTGGGGCTTTCATTGCTGCGCAACCGCGGCATTCTCATTTCCAAAGAAAACGAAAAATCCGAACCCTTCTCCTATCGAGAAAAGGTTCGGATTTCCATTGTTTGGTGCGAGTAGTGATACAGAACTTTTCAAAAACCATCGTAGTACAATTCGTTTTTAAGGTCATCGGATAGCAACTTGCTTGTATTGCACCCCGATGGGCAGCCGTGTTTGAAATATAGTTGCCTTTTATATACCACACAACCTAAAAATTATCAAGTACGCGCAGCGTTCACTTCTCCCATCACCGGGAGCAAATGAACGCTGCTTTTTTTGTTTACAACGAAAGGAGGCATCCGTGAAATGGCAGTATTTCGGGTAGAAAAGAACAGCGGCTACACGGTCATGTCAAACCACCACCTGCGGAACCGGGCCTTGTCCCTGAAAGCCAAAGGTCTTTTATCCCAAATGCTCTCCCTGCCGGAAGATTGGGACTACACCCTGCAAGGGCTGGCCCGTATCAACCGGGAAAGCATTGACGCGATACGGCAGGCCATCCGGGAACTGGAACAGGCGGGCTACATCCAGCGTTCCAGAGAACGGGACGAGAAAGGGCGGCTGCGCGGTGCAGACTATGTGATTTTCGAGCTGCCGCAGCCTGTCCCTGCATCGGTTTCACCTACATTGGAAAATCCAACGTTGGAGAATCCCACGCAGGAAAACCCTACGTTGGAAAATCCAATGCAATTAAATAAAGATAAACTAATTACAGAAAAACAAAAGAAAGAGGGATTAAATACCGATTCCATTCCTATCCATTCCCCAAACCCCTTGCCTTTGGACGAGGACGAGGCAGAGGCACCGCCGCCGGAACGGACGGGAAGCCGAAAGGAAACGGCCTATCAAATCTACCGGGGCCTGATTTTGGAGAACATCGAGTATGACACCCTCACCCAGAATCCCCGGATAGACCGGGAACAGCTGGACGAGATCGTGGACATCCTGCTGGAAACGGTCTGCACTTCCCGCAAGTCCATCCGGGTGGCCGGGGACGATTACCCGGCAGAACTGGTCAAGGCGAAATTCTTGAAGCTGGACAGCCATCACATTGAGTTCGTCATGGACTGCCTGCGGGACAACACCACCAAAGTCCGAAACATCAAGCAATACCTGCGGGCCATGCTGTTTAACGCCCCCAGCACCATCAACAGCTACTATGCGTCCCTTGTGGCGCACGACATGGCACAGCCCGATTGGGGCCGCCCGCCCAACAACTGACCGAAAGGAGCGTCCACCCATGAGAACCCTTTACCTGCGGCGGCTGGTGGTTCCACCCTAGCTGCTGTTTTTCCGACTACCTGCCAAGGAGGGATGCTGAATGCAGGAAGAAGTCACCCAGAAAACTATTGCCCTGTCCATGAAAACGGGCAAGCTCACCGCCCAAGCGTTGCAAGCTGCCCTGAAAAAATATTTGCAGCACCGGGCCAAGGGGCCAAAGCTGCACCACGGCAAGCAAAGCCTGAAACAGCTGAAAGCCCATGGTGCGGCCCTGACCAACATTGAAGTCACGGAGGCGAACATCGGGGCGTTCAAGCCCTGCGCCAAGAAGTACGGCGTGGACTTTACCTTGCGCAAGGACAAGACCACCCAGCCGCCCCACTACATCGTGATCTTCAAGGCCAAGGATGCGGATAATCTGGAACAGGCGTTCCGGGAGTTCACGGCCAAAACGCTCACTAAGGAGCAGCGGCCCTCCATCCGCAAGGTGCTGACCGCAGCCAAGCAGAAAGCGGCCCAGCAGCCGAAACGCGCCAAAGAAAAAATCAAGCAAAGGGGGCTGGAACGATGAAGCCTGAATGGAAAAAGCTGCTGGTGCTGAATCTACCGTATCTGCTGTTCGTGTACCTGTTCGCCAAATGCGGGCAGGCGTACCGTCTGGCGGCGGGCGTGGATGCTTCGGCAAAGCTGCTCCACCTGACGAACGGCATCTCTGTCGCCTTTGCAAGCCCGCTGCCCAGCCTGCATCTGTTTGACCTGTGCGTGGGCGTTGCCGGGGCGGTGGCTGTCCGGCTCATCGTGTACAGCAAGGGCAAGAACGCCAAGAAGTACCGCAAGGGCGAGGAATACGGTTCTGCCCGGTGGGGCACCGCTAAAGACATTGCCCCGTACATCGACCTCAAGTTTGAAAACAACATCCTGCTGACCCAGACCGAACGCCTGACCATGACCGGGCGGCCCAAAGACCCTAAGACGGCCCGGAACAAGAATGTGCTGGTGATCGGCGGCTCCGGCAGCGGCAAGACCCGCTTCTATGTGAAGCCCAACCTCATGCAATGTTTCCCCACTTCCGACTATCCCACCTCATTCGTGGTCACAGACCCAAAAGGCACACTGGTTCTGGAAACGGGCCAAATGTTCCAGCGGGCAGGCTACCGGGTGAAAATCCTGAACACGATAAACTTTTCCAAGTCCATGAAGTACAACCCCTTTGTCTACATCCACTCGGAAAAAGACGTGCTGAAGCTAGTGAATACCCTTATCGCTAACACCAAAGGCGAGGGTGAAAAATCAGCAGAAGATTTTTGGGTGAAGTCGGAACGGCTGTTCTACACCGCACTCATTGGCTACATCTGGTACGAGGCCCCGGCAGAGGAAATGAACTTCACCACCCTGCTGGAAATGATAAACGCCAGTGAAGCCCGCGAGGATGACCCGGACTTTCAAAGCCCGGTGGACCTCATGTTTGAACGGCTGGAACAGAAAGACCCGGACCACTTCGCCGTCCGGCAGTACAAAAAGTTTTTGCTGTCGGCCGGCAAGACCCGTTCCTCCATCCTGATAAGCTGTGGTGCCCGTTTAGCCCCATTTGACATCCGGGAGGTGCGGGAGCTGATGGAGGACGATGAAATGGAACTGGACACCATCGGGGATGAAAAGACGGTATTGTTCCTGATTATGAGCGACACGGACACCACCTTCAACTTCATTCTTGCCATGCTTCAAAGCCAGCTTATCAACCTGCTGTGTGACCGTGCGGATGATAAATACGGTGGCCGACTGCCTGTCCATGTACGGCTGATTCTGGACGAGTTCGCCAACATTGGGAAGATTCCCAACTTCGACAAGCTGATCGCCACCATCCGCAGCCGGGAAATCTCGGCATCCATCATTTTGCAGAGCCAGTCGCAGCTAAAAGCCATCTACAAGGATGCGGCCGAAATCATTTCGGACAACTGCGATTCTGTTCTCTTTTTGAGTGGGCGGGGTAAGAATGCCAAAGAGATCTCCGATGCGCTGGGGAAAGAGACCATCGACAGTTTCAACACCAGCGAGAACCGGGGTTCTCAAACCTCCCACGGACTGAACTATCAAAAATTAGGAAAGGCGTTGATGTCAGAGGACGAAATCGCAATCATGGACGGCGGCAGGTGCATTTTGCAGCTGCGGGGCGTGAGGCCGTTCTTCTCGGAGAAGTTCGACATTACAAAGCACCCGCACTACAAGTACCTTGCGGACGCGGACAAAAAGAATACCTTTGAGGTGGACAGGTTCTTATCCACCCTGCGCCGGAAACGGCAGCAGGTAGTCGCACAGGACGAAAGTTTTGACCTGTACGAAATCGACCTGTCGGATGAAGATGCAGCCGCCGAATGAGGCGGCCATAGAGAAAGGAGCGTGACCGATGGGACACTCGGACGAATGGACATTTGCGGATTATTTCAGGTATGAGAAAGAAATCTACCGGGCGATCATTTCCGCTGCGGTGCTGTGCCAGTGGATCGCGGAACATGATACCCCGCCCACGGATGGGGAAGCCGAAGAACTGGCAAGGGAAATAGACCGCAGACTGTGTGAAGCATGGGGCGAGATTTTTTCGCTGGCTGTGCTGAAATGGCGGGACGGCCAGTAACTCCGGGCCGTCTGCGGATTGTGAGGCTGCCGCTGTGTACGGCGGCTTTTTTTGCACCCAAACACCATCACAATCTGAATTTATGGAGGTAAATTTATGGAATTTTTCAATAGTGCAGTTGATACTTTGCAGACCATCGTTGTGGGCCTCGGCGGAGCGCTTTGCGTATGGGGCGGCGTCAATCTTTTGGAGGGATATGGGGCGGACAACCCGGCAAGCAAGAGCCAAGGAATCAAGCAGCTTGTCGCCGGAGGTGGCGTTGCCCTCATTGGCATGACCCTTGTCCCGCTGCTGTCCGGGCTGCTGGGCTAACCTCAACTTATCCGTACATCCACCTTTGAGACCCCACCGCGCTCTCCCGCTCACATGGGAGGGCGCGGGAAAGGAGGTATCTTTGCTTGATTAGTGAGATCATCGAGAAATGGATAAAAGGCATTTTGATAGATGGCATCACGGGCAACCTCTCCGGCCTGTTCGACAACGTGAACGCCAAGGTGGGCGAAATCGCTTCGGACGTTGGTTCTACCCCGCAGGCATGGAACAGCGGCATTTTCAATATGCTGCGCAGTCTTTCCGAAACGGTGGTGCTGCCCATTGCAGCGGCCATCCTTGCCCTTGTGATGTGCCATGAGCTTATCCAGATGATTACCGAAAAGAACAATATGCACGACTTCGATACTTCCATGTTCTTCCGCTGGATTTTCAAGTCTGCCTTTGCCATCCTCATAGTCAGCAACACATGGAATATCGTTATGGGTGTGTTCGATGCCACCCAGAGCGTTGTCAACCAAAGTTCCGGCGTTATCATTGGCGAAACATCCATCCACTTTGACCGCCTGATACCCGGACTGGAATTTCAACTGGAAAGCATGACCATCGGCAGTCTGCTCAGCCTGTGGTTCCAGACCCTTGTGGTGGGCCTGACCATGAACATCCTGTCCATCTGCATCTTCCTTGTGACCTACGGCCGCATGATTGAGATTTACGTTGTGACCGCACTGGGGCCTATCCCGCTGGCGACCATGGGCAGCAGCGAGTGGCGCAGCACCGGGCAGAACTATTTGAAATCGCTTTTGGCGTTAGGCTTCCAAGCGTTCCTGATTATGATTGTCGTGGGCATCTATGCGGTGCTGATACGCAACATTTCAGGTGCAGCGGACATTGCCGGGGCCATCTGGGGCTGCATGGGCTACACCGTGCTACTCTGTTTCTGTCTGTTCAAGACCGGCAGCATCAGCAAGTCGGTGTTTGGTGCCCACTAAGGCCGAGAAAGGAAAAACGTATGGCGTATGTGACCGTTCCCAAAGATTTGACCCATGTAAAATCCAAAGTCTTATTCGGGCTGACCAAGCGGCAGCTGGTCTGCTTCGGCGGCGCGCTCCTCACGGGCGGGCCGCTTTATTTTTTGACCCGGGACTATCTTTCCAACAGCGCGGCGGCCCTGCTGATGATTTTTGCCATGCTGCCGGGGCTGCTGTTCGCTCTGTTTGAGCGGCACGGCCAGCCCCTTGAAGTGGTGATTCAGCAAATGATTCAGTGCTGCTTTATTCGTCCCAAGGAAAGGCCCTATCAGACCAACAATGCTTACGCCGCCCTTGTGCGGCAATACCAAATGGAACAGGAGGTAAAGGCCATTGTCCAAAAAGCAAAAGAACGAAACGAGCGCAAAAGCGCCGGTCAAGCTCACCCGCGCCGAAAAGAAAGAGATTCAGGCCGTCATCCGAAAGTATAAGGGCGACGGCAAGCCCCATTCGGCGCAGGCCAGTATTCCCTATGAGGCCATGTATCAGGACGGCGTGTGCCGGGTGACGCCCCGCACCTTTTCCAAGTGCATTGAGTTTACGGACATCAGCTATCAGCTGGCCCAGCCGGAAACGAGGACCGCCATCTTTGAACACCTGTGCGACCTGTACAACTATGTGGATGCCTCCATCCATGTGCAGCTTTCGTTTCTCAATCGCAAGGTTGACCCGGTGCAGTACGCAAAAAGTTTTGAGATCGCACCGCAGGGGGATGATTTTGACGACATCCGCGCCGAGTACACCGCCATCCTGCAAAAGCAGCTTGCCAGCGGAAACAACGGCATTGTCAAAACCAAGTACCTGACCTTCACCATCGAGGCAGACAATCTAAAAACCGCACGGGCGCGGCTGACCCGCATTGGTCTTGACCTGCTGGGCTATTTCAAGACCATGGGCTGCGTGGCGCACGTCATGGACGGACAGGCGCGTTTGGAGGTGCTGCACGGCATCTTCCACCCGGACGGGGAACCGTTCCGCTTTGACTGGGACTGGCTGGCGCCCTCCGGCCTGTCCACCAAGGACTTTGTGGCCCCGTCCTCCCTCTGCTTCGGTACGGCCAAGACTTTTGGTCTGGGCGGCAAATATGGAGCTGTGAGCTTTTTACAAATCCTTGCGCCGGAACTTTCGGATGAAATGCTGGCCGATTTTCTCAAAACGGAAAGCGGCATTCTCGTCAATCTCCATGTGCAGGCCATCGACCAGACCGAGGCCATCAAAACCATCAAGCGGAAGATCACAGACCTTGACGCCATGAAGATTCAGGAGCAGAAAAAGGCTGTCCGTTCCGGGTACGACATGGACATCCTGCCCAGCGACCTCGCCACTTACGGCGAGGACGCCAAAAAGCTGCTGAACAAATTGCAGACCCGGAACGAACGGCTTTTCATGCTGACCTTTCTTGTGCTGAATGTGGCCGACACCAAGCAAAAGCTGGGCAACGATGTGTTCCAAGCCGCAGGTGTGGCACAGAAGTATAACTGCTCGCTTGTCCGGCTGGACTACCAGCAGGAACAGGGCCTTGTGTCCAGCCTGCCGCTGGGCATCAACCAGATAAAGATTCAGCGCAGCCTTACCACCTCCAACGTGGCGGTGTTTGTGCCCTTTGTCACGCAGGAGCTTTTTCAGGGCGGCGACGCCATGTATTACGGGATCAACGCCAAGACCGGCAACATGATTATGCTCGACCGCAAACGGGCGAGGTGTCCCAACGGGCTAAAGCTGGGGACACCGGGAAGCGGCAAAAGTATGAGCTGTAAATCGGAGATTGTGAGCGTGTTCCTCTGCACCCCGGACGATGTATATATCTGTGACCCAGAGGCCGAGTATTACCCCCTTGTGAAGCGGCTGCATGGGCAGGTCATCAAACTTTCGCCCACCAGCAAGGACTATGTAAACCCGCTGGACATCAACCTCAACTACTCCGAGGATGATAGTCCGCTTGCCCTGAAATCGGATTTTGTGCTGTCGTTCTGTGAGCTGGTCATGGGCGGTAAAACAGGTCTGGAAGCGATTGAGCGCACCGTGATAGACCGGGCGGTACAGGTGATCTACCGGCCTTATCTGGCAGACCCCAAGCCGGAAAATATGCCCATCCTTGCAGACCTGCACAAAGCCCTGTTAGACCAGCATATCCCGGAGGCCGACCGGGTGGCGCAGGCCCTTGACCTGTATGTGTCCGGCAGCCTAAATGTGTTCAACCACAGAACCAACATTGACATTCAAAACCGCATTGTGGCCTTTGACATCAAGGAGCTGGGCAAGCAGCTAAAGAAAATCGGTATGCTCATTGTCCAAGACCAGATTTGGGGGCGCGTCACCCAAAACCGCAGCAAGGGCAAGGCGACATGGTATTTCTGTGATGAGTTCCACCTGCTTTTGCGTGAGGAACAGACGGCGGCCTTTTCCTGTGAGATTTGGAAGCGCTTCCGCAAATGGGGCGGCGTGCCCACAGGTGCCACCCAAAATGTGAAGGACCTTCTTTCTTCCCCGGAGATTGAGAACATTCTGGAAAACAGCGACTTCATCACGCTGCTGAATCAGGCATCCGGCGACCGCAAAATCCTTTCGGAACGGCTGAACCTCTCCGCAGACCAGCAGAAGTACATCGACAATTCGGAACCGGGCGAAGGACTGCTGATTTTTGAAAACGTGGTGCTTCCGTTTTCCAACCCCATCCCGAAAAACACACAGCTCTATAAGATCATGACCACTCGGCTCAGCGAGGTGGTGGAGCTATGAGCTTAACACATTTCAGCTTGTTTTCCGGCATCGGCGGCATCGACCTTGCCGCGGAAGCAGCGGGGTTTACCTCTGTCTGTCAATGCGAGTGGGCGGCATTTCCCGCCGCTGTGCTGGCAAGCCACTGGCCGGAAGTGCCCCGTTTTCAGGACATCACCACTGTAACAAAGGAGGCTTTCTTTGAAAAAACAGGACTTCGCACCGTCACCCTCATTTCAGGTGGCTTCCCGTGCCAGCCGTTCTCCACCGCAGGGCGGCAGCGCGGCTTCCACGATGAACGCTACCTGTGGCCCGAAATGCTGCGGGTCATCCGGGAATTGCAGCCCCGTTGGGTGCTTGGAGAAAATGTTGCTGGCTTCCTCCGTATGGGGCTCGACAAAACGCTCATTGACTTGGAGCTGGCAGGTTACGATGTTCGGGTTTTCGTATTACCTGCTGCTGCCGTTGGCGCGTGGCACGAACGGAAACGGGTATTCATCATCGGCTCCGCTGCTTCCCACACCCCTTGCCAGCGACACCGGGGATGTGGGCAAGGGGCTGGACATCCAAATCTCTGCGAATGGCAGTTACCGCAAGATGAACAAGGATGGCAAGGCGTGGACGGCGCGGCTTTCCCATGTGGTCTACCGGATGACCCCCACCACGCTGGAAAAGCCCTACCTCAACCCGGACTGGGTAGAGTGGCTGATGGGTTTCCCGCGCAAATGGACGGACATTCCCTTTGGGCCGAAGAACCCGCCGACATCCCGCGTCTGACCGAGGATGTGCCGAACCGCAGCAAGCGGATGAAAACACTGGGCAATGCAGTTTCGCCGCCGCAGGTGTTCCCGATTCTCAAATACATTGCGGACATTGAAACGGGCCGCTGTCCGATGGGAGGTGAAGAACTTTGAAAGAATTGCAGGCAAAAGCCAAAGTCACCCAGACCATGACCCGTGACGGTCTGGTGGTGGAAAATCAGGCGGACGGTACTGTGGAGAACATTTCCAGCCGGGAGGCGGAACAGGACTACTCCACGGATGCCGAGGGCAAGGCTGAAAAAATCTTAGAACGGGTCGAGGACATCAAGGACAAGCACAAGGCAAAGAAAAAGGCCAAGCAAGCTGCGGAAACTGCCGAAAGCGAAGATGGCCTGCACCGCTCTGCTTCCCGTCTGGAACTGACCGAGGAAGAACGGGCAGACCCGGAATTACAGCCGTATATCCACAAAGCGGGGGCAAAAGCCGACAAGCTGGATGCGGCCCGCGCTGCTTTGCCGAAAAAACGTGTCCCGGTCAAGGAAAAAATCTACGATGCCGCCAGCGGCAAGGCAAAATCCACCCTGCGCTTTGAGCAGCAGGACAAAGGCCCGCCCAGCCTGAAACCAAACCCGGCCAGCCGCCCGCTATCGGAAGCGTTGCTGTTCGCTCACGGAAAAATCCATGAAGTCGAACACGAAAATGTGGGTGTGGAGGGTGGCCACAAGGGTGAAGAACTTGTGGAGCATCAGACCGCCAAGGTCATCCGCAGCGGCATCCGGCACCACAAGATGAAGTCCTACAAGGCCGTGGAAAAGGCAGAGCGGGAATTGCGTTCGGCTAACGCCGAGTATTTCTATCAGAAGTCTTTGCGGGACAATCCGCAAATTGCACAGGCGGCCAGCAACCCCATTTCCCGGATGTGGCAGAAACGGCGTATCAAACAGCAGTATGCCAAAGCTGCACGGCAGGCCGGCCAAGCCGCCGCGCAGGGTGCAGCCGCCACCGTGGAGAACGGTTTCCGGGTAACAAAGCTGGCGGCCGAGGGCGGCGAACGGGTAGCCGAATTTGCGGCCCGGAATTGGAAAACCATTCTGATCGTGGCGGTGTTCAGTCTGCTGGCTCTGCTCCTGATAACAGGGTTGCAGTCCTGCACCGTGATGGCGGGCACCGCTGGAACCGGCGTGACGGCATCCTCTTACTTTTCCAAGGACAAGGATATGCTGGGTGCAGAGAAAGCCTACGCCAAGCTGGAACAAAAACTGCAACGGTATCTCGACACCTACGAGGCCACCCACAACTACGATGAATACCATTTTTATCTGGACGAAATCGAGCATGACCCCTATGTGCTGATCTCGATTTTGTCCGCGCTCCATGACGGCGTTTTTACATTGGCCGAGGTGCAGGGCGAACTTGAAATGCTCTTTGAAAAGCAGTACATCCTGACCGAGACCGTGACCATGCAGATACGTTACCGTACAAAAATGATGGTCATTATTGGCCCGTATGGTGTGCCGCAGGTTATCACCTATCAAGAACCGTATGAATACTACATCTGCACGGTCAAGCTGAAGAACAAAGATTTGTCCCACCTACCCGTGGAAGTGCTGACCGAAGAACAGCTCAGTGCCTATTCGCTCTATATGCGCACACTGGGCAACCGGCCGGATTTGTTCGGCAAAGCGCAATACCCCAATGCGTCTACCATCAAGCAGCCCACCTACTACGATATTCCCCCGGAAGCACTAAAGGATGATAGGTTTGCCGCCATGATGGAGGAAGCCACGAAGTACATCGGCTACCCGTATGTGTGGGGCGGCAGTTCGCCCAGCACCAGCTTTGATTGCAGCGGCTACATTTCGTGGGTGCTGAATCACTCCGGCTGGAACGTGGGCCGCCAGACCGCACAGGGCCTTTACAACCTCTGTACTCCTGTTTCGACGGCGCAGGTCAAACCGGGCGACCTTGTGTTTTTCAAGGGAACCTACGATACCCCCGGCGTGAGCCATTGCGGTATCTATGTAGGCAATTCCATCATGCTGCACTGCGGCGACCCTATCTCTTACACAAACCTCAACTCAAAATATTGGCAGGAACATTTTTACAGCTATGGGCGTTTACCGTGACGCCAGAAAGGATTTTGTATGGCAAAAAGACTTTCCCGCATTGAGCGCGACATCGAACGGCTCAAAGAAAAAATCAGCGAATACCAGCAGCAGTTGAAAGAACTGGAATCTGCAAAGACTGAACAGGAAAACCTGCAGATCATTCAGCTGGTGCGCAGCATGAACATGAAGCCGGACGAGTTCGCGGCCTTCCTGCGCAGCGGTGCGTTGAATGCTGCACCCACCGCCACCCCGTACCACAAACAGGAGGATGCCGCCGATGAAACCTGACAACTGGAACCGCTTCGCTGCCGGACTGCTGGCTATCCTGCTCTGCCTCTGTTCGTTCTCCATGCCTGTTTTTGCAAGCGGCACTGACCCTGCCCCGGAACCTCTGCCAGAAATTGCCGAGGAAGAACCGACTACGGGCGGCATGGAGCCGGAGGGCGTGTCCATCACGCCCAAAGGCAACGCAACACTGGTGGATGATTTTTACGGCGACAAGCAGCTTATCACCGTGACCACCAAGGCCGGGAATTATTTTTACATCCTGATTGACCGCGCCAACGAGGACAAGGAAACTTCTGTCCACTTTCTGAACCAAGTGGACGATGCCGACTTGCTGGCTCTGCTGGATGAAGAACCGCAGACCGCCGAGGTCTGCACCTGCACCGTGAAATGTGAGGCCGGAAACGTCAACGAAAACTGCCCCTTGTGTGAAAAGAGCCTGCGCAACTGCACGGCCCCGGAAGCGGTGAAAACCGACACCGAAACGCCGCAGGAAAAGCCCAAGTCCAACATGGGCAGTCTGATGATCCTGCTGGTGCTGGCTCTGGCGGGCGGCGGCGCGGCCCTCTATTATTTCAAGTTCCGCAAGCCCAAGGCCGATACCACCGGGCACGATGATCTGGACGAATACGATTTTGGCGAGGACGAGGATGCAGACGAGGAACCGGCTGAAATCGAGATTCATTCGGAGGACGGACAGGAGGACGAAACATGAGCTTTCAGCTGGTGATCGCCGAAAAACCCAGTGTGGCCCGCAGCATTGCCGCCGTGATCGGGGCCACTGAAAAGCAAACCGGCTATTGGCAGGGCGGTGGTTATTTGGTCAGCTGGTGCATCGGGCATCTGGTGTCCTTTGCCGAGGCGGGCCAGTACGATGAAAAATACTGCAAGTGGAAGTATGAAGATTTGCCCATCCTGCCCCAGCCGTGGCAGTTCATTGTCCCGGACGAAAAGAAACAGCAGTTTGAAGTTCTGCGTGCCCTGCTCAACCGCCCGGATGTGGACAGTGTGACCGCCGCAACCGACGCAGGCCGGGAGGGAGAACTTATCTTCCGCTTTGTCTACCAAATGGCCGGCTGCACGAAACCTGTGAAGCGGCTCTGGGTTTCCAGCATGGAGGATGCCGCCATCCGGGAGGGCTTTGCAAACCTGCGCCCGGATTCGGATTACGATGCGCTGTACCAATCGGCCCTCTGCCGTGCAAAAGCAGATTGGCTGGTGGGCATCAATGCAACGCGACTGTTTTCGGTGCTGTATCACAAAACCCTGACGGTAGGCCGGGTGCAGACCCCGACACTGAAAATGTTGGTGGATCGGGACGCAAAAATCCTGCGCTTCCAGAAAGAAAAGTATTACACGGTCGGCATCCATTCCGGCAGCCTGAAAGCAGACAGTGGGTGCATTGCGGATGCAGAAACCGCAAATTCTCTCAAAGAAAAATGCACGAGTGCAGTTGCCGTCTGTACTTCTGTCAAACGGGAGAAAAAGACAGAACAGCCGCCCAAGCTCTATGACCTGACCACCTTGCAGCGGGAGGCAAACCGCCTGTTCGGTTTCACGGCAAAGCAGACCCTTGATTATGCCCAGCAACTTTACGAAAAGAAACTGCTGACCTATCCCCGCACCGACAGCCAATATCTGACCGAGGATATGGGCCAGACAGCACAACATCTTGTGTCTGACCTGCTGGGGCTGCTGCCCTTTGCCCAAGGGCTTGGCTTGACCCCGGAAGTGGGCCGGATTCTGAACAGCAAAAAGGTATCGGACCACCACGCCATCATCCCCACGTCCGAATTTGTAAAGCAGGGGTTCACTGGTCTTGCGGAAAGTGAGAGCAAGCTGATGAACCTTGTCTGCTCCAAGCTGCTCTGCGCCGTGGCTGCGCCCCATGAGTACGAAACGGTGACTGCTGTGTTCTCCTGCGCCGGGAACGAGTTCACCGCCAAGGGAAAGACGGTGCTTGTTCCCGGTTGGAAAGAAATCGACCAGCGGTTCCGCTCCAACCTGAAAGCGGATACCGAGGAAGAAGTGCTGAACACCCTGCCGGAACTGGCCGAGGGACAGAGTTTTTCCGTGATGGCTAACGTTTCGGAACACTTCACGTCCCCGCCGAAAGCCTACACCGAAGATACGCTCCTGTCGGCAATGGAGCGGGCCGGGGCCGAAGATATGCCGGAGGACAAGGTGAATTGCTCCGCAGGAGCAAGAGAGGGTGGCCTGGGCCAAGCGGAACGTAAGGGGCTGGGCACTCCGGCCACCCGTGCCGCGATTCTGGAAAAACTGGTGCAAATGGGCTTTGTGCAGCGCAAGGGTAAGCAGCTTGTCCCCACCAAGGACGGCATCAATCTGGCGGTGGTTCTGCCGGAAAGCCTGACCTCTCCCGCTCTGACTGCTGAATGGGAAAACCGTCTGACCGAGATTGCCAAAGGCAGCGCAGACCCGGACGAGTTTATGGCCGAAATTGAAGCGCAGGTGCGTCAGCTGGTCAAGACCTATTCCTGCATCAGCGCGGACAAACAAAACCTGTTCCAGTCGGAACGGGTTATCATCGGCAAGTGTCCCCGGTGTGGTGAAAACGTCTATGAGGGCAAAAAGAATTTCTACTGCGGGAATCGTAGCTGTCAGTTCGTGATGTGGAAGAATGACCGCTTCTTTGAGCAGCGCAAAAAGGCGTTCACCCCAAAGATCGCCGCCGCTCTGCTCAAAAACGGTAAGGCAAAGGTCAAGGGCCTCTACTCCGAGAAAACAGGCAAAACCTATGATGCAACAGTACTTCTAGCAGATACGGGAGGCAAGTACGTCAATTACCGGGTAGAGCGTAAGGGATAAAGAAAACGAGGGCCGGTTATGGTAAGGTGAAGCATTCATTTTGCCATAACCGACTCTCTCTATCCGTAGGATAGCAAAAAAGGAGTGTGACCAAATGAGCGAACTATTTTCCATCCAGCTGCAAAATCGACAGCAACAAGGCGGAGATGGCGTCTGGCTGGACCTGCCCACCACAACCGAACAGGTACAAGTGGCCCTGCGGCAAATCGGCATTTCGTCCGATAATCCGCAGGGCCTTTTCATTTCTGGCTACTTTGCCGAGGAAGAAAAACGCTTTGCAATTTCTTATAACATGGTGCTGGCATCCAATGTGGACGAACTGAACTTTCTGGCATCACGACTGGAAACCCTCTCTACCGGGGAACGCGCAGAGCTGAACGCCGCCCTGCAAGCCCCGCAGAGTGAGCTTTTCAGCATCGGGAGAATCACCGACTTTCCCGAAAACGTGGACTACTATGTGCATCTGCCGGATGTGCACGGGCCTGCCCAGCTAGGAGATTACTACCTGAATCGCTCCGGCATGGTGAATATGCCGGAAGAATGGAAAGGCGGCATCGACACGGCACAGTTTGGCCGGTATGTGGCTCAGCAGGAACAGGGTGCGTTCACCCAGTACGGCTACCTTGTCAAAAGCGGGGACGAGTGGCAGAAAGTCCACGAGGGCCAGCCTGTGCCGGAGGAATACCGGGTACTGTCCTTTCCTGCGCCGGAAGTTTTGCGAGATTCGGCCAACATCCCGCCACCTGTTCAGCCTGAAACGGAACCGCAGAAAGTTATTCCCATTATCCTAAACGGCAAGGACAGCGCGGAACGCATGAAAGAAATCACGGACCGGCTGGAAACAGGCATTCAAGAATTATTCGACAGTGACCGCTACAAGGCCTACCTCACCACGATGGCGAAATTCCACAATTACAGCTTCAACAACACCTTGCTGATCGCCATGCAGGGCGGGCAGCTGGTGGCGGGCTTCAACAAGTGGAAAGACACGTTCCACCGCACCGTAAAGAAAGGCGAAAAAGGCATCAAGATTCTGGCTCCTGCGCCGTACAAGGTCAAGCAGAAGATGGAAAAGCTGGACGAACAGGGCAAGCCGATTCTGGACAAGGACGGCAAGCCGCTGACCGAGGAAAAAACGGTACAGATTCCGGCGTTCAAGGTGGTGTCCGTGTTCGATGTCAGCCAGACCGAGGGCGCACCTCTGCCCTCTATCGCGGTGAATGAACTGTCCGGCAGCGTGCAGGACTACCAAGATTTTTTCAAGGCATTGGAGCAGGCATCCCCGGTACCCATCGGGTTTGAGGACATCGAGGGCGGGGCGCATGGTTACTTTCATCTTCTCGACAACCGCATTGCCATCCAAGAGGGCATGAGCCAGTTACAGACCATCAAGACGGCCATCCACGAGATTGCCCATGCCAAGCTCCACGCCATCGACCCCAACGACCCGGAACAGACCAACCGCCCGGACAGCCGCACCCGCGAGGTGCAGGCCGAAAGCGTGGCCTATACTGTCTGCCAGCACTATGGGCTGGACACGTCTGAGTATTCGTTTGGCTATGTGGCTGGGTGGAGTTCGGGCCGGGAACTGGCGGAACTGAAAGCCTCTCTGGAAGTTATCCGCAGCACAGCCCATGAGCTGATCTCTGCACTGGACGAACATCTGGCAGAGCTGCGCCAGCAGCGGGAAGCAGACCTTTCTGCTGCACAGGAGACTGCATTTGTGCTGGACAGTGGCAACACCCTGTTCATCCAGACCTGCGATTCCGGCTATGACTACACTCTGTATGGCCCGGACCACACGGCTCTGGACGGTGGGCAGCTGGACGCGCCCGGTCTGACCCTGCCAGATGCCGGGCAGGAAGCACTTAATCTGCTGGGGCAGACAGCCGCAGTGTCGGAAGTCCTGTTGGGCGACAAGCTGGCGGCGTTCCAAGAGGCGGCGGAAAAGGCAAACGAAATTCCCACGCCCATTAAAATTCCAGACCCCGCCGCAGAGCCTACGGTCACGGTTCTGTGGAGTGAAAGCGACAAGCTGCAGGACGGCGAAATCATGCCGCTGTCCGTGGCAAACCGAGTTTTTGAAAAACTGGACACCGCCCAGCACACGGACCGGGAAAAGGACGGCTACACGGGCGGCTGGTACGACAAGACCGCATTCCGTATTGATTTTACCCTGAACGGCCAGCCCGACAACTACGAGGGACGGCAAGATTTTGGTGACGGAGAGGGTTCTTTGGTTCAGCATATCCAGAACTACCACGAATACTACGCCAAGGACGAGAACTGGAAAAATTTTGTTCTGCACAACAAAGGCCCGGAAGCGTGGGAACAAGACAAGGCAGAGCGGGAAATGGTGCTGACCGAGTTTATCCCGTACCTCAAACAACATTGCAATCTTTCCGCTATGGAGCAGACCGCCGCCACCGCTTTGCAGGAGGGGCAGAACATTTCGCCGGAACAGGCGGCCTATTACAACGCTGTTGTGGCCTATGTGCAGGACTGCCGCCCGCTGCTCAACCAAGGCCAGTATGACTTGCCGGAACCGCCCAAGCTGGCCGACTTTGACCAGACCTTGCAGGACTATAAGGCACAGGTACAGGCCGAGATCGCGCAGGAAGCTGCCGATGCTGGAATGACCGTAGAGGAATACGCAGCGGCAGGCTTTGAAGCACCGCAGCAGGACAGCTTTTCCATCTACCAGCTGCGCAATGAAGATTCCACCCGCGATTACCGTTTTGAGCCCTACGACCGCCTGCAGGCCGCTGGTTTGTCCGTGGACAAGGCCAACTATACGGAGGTTTACGCCGCGCCGCTGGCTGCTGGCACCACGTTGGAGGACCTCTACCGCACGTTCAACGTGGACCATCCGGCAGATTTCAAGGGACACTCACTGTCTGTTTCGGATGTGGTGGTACTGCACCAGAATGGGCAGGACACCGCCCACTACTGCGACAGTGTGGGCTTCCAGCAGGTGCCGGAGTTCTTGCGGGAAAATCCGCTGCGTACCGCAGAACTTTCCACCGAACAAAACGAAAATATGATTGATGGCGTGCTGAACAATACGCCCTCTCTGGGCGAATTGGAGGCCAAAGCAAAAGCCGGAGAACAAATCTCTCTGACGGACCTTGCCGCCGCAGTCAAGGCCGAAGAAAAGGCACCAAAAGCC
The DNA here is from genome assembly GCF_020687245.1 of Faecalibacterium longum CLA-AA-H243. Classification (GTDB taxonomy): domain Bacteria; phylum Bacillota; class Clostridia; order Oscillospirales; family Ruminococcaceae; genus Faecalibacterium; species Faecalibacterium longum. The sequence goes on from NZ_JAJEQG010000004.1 coordinate 24,148, forward strand.
AAGAAGTCCCACACGGCCAAGCCGAAAAAGCCATCCATCCGGGCACAGCTGGATGCCGCAAAAAAGGAGCAGAGCAAGCAAACACCGCCACGGGAAAAGACAAAGGAATTGGAGGTATAAGCCGTGCAAAAATTTGAAAATATGGATGTGATCGCTGCGCTGGAAGCCATTATGCACCAGAACACCGCATACTATCAGGGCGATTTTGCCTATGACATCAAGATGCTGCGGGAGGCCGCCCGCAGCGACCAGCCGGAAGATAAGCTGCTGTTGTGGCTGTCCCGGCCTTCTGGAACATTCTGCTTCCGGGAACGGGACGTGCTGCTCAAAGACACGCAAGCCTACAACACATGGAAATTCTGCGGCGAACAGACCCATGACAGGATTCTTGCCTATGCGGTGGAGCTGACCGGCGCGGCCAACGGAACCGTGCAAGGCAATCTGTATGAACTGGACTATCAGCAGCACTTCCAGCACATCCGGGAAGTCGCCCTGCCCGTGGGTGCCAATCGTCTGATCTACGAAAGCGGGATGCGGGAGATTGGCCCGAAAAAGCATTTCGACAGCCGCCCGGACAAATATTTCGGGGAGTTCGTGCGGTATGAAATGCAGCCCCGTGACCCGGAACTTCTGCAAGCGGCCATCCGGCAGGAGCAGCGCAGCCGGGAACCGGCACGGCCCGGTGATTTCAAAGAACATCTTGCGGCACTGCACACCGGGCTGATTGAGGCCGAGGCCCAGCGCATTGCGGCAGACATGAAACGGCTGGCTGCTCCCAACAGCCCGGACAAGAATCATTTTATGGTGGAGGTATCGCCCTATTTTACCAAACTGGCATCCAGCCGGGACACGGACCAGCTGCTTGCCATGCTGCCGTACAAATCCATGCACCTTTCCAGCGTGAAAGACCGTTTCGGCATCTATGCGCTGGTTGACAAAAAGGAGAACCGGGACAGGGGCATCCGCAAGCCCCGTGCTTCCGTCCGCAAGCAGCTTTCCGAAACAAAACAGGCCGCCAGCCCGAAAAAGGCAGCGGCCCGCAGCAAACAACATGAAATGGAGGTCTGACCATGAATTTCAGCGTGGAAGAAGAAAATTTGATCTGTATGTACCACACCTCTGACCGCCGCCGAACGATGGCGCGGATGCTGACCGCCCTGCCGGACATGGACACGGAAATGCGGCGGCTGGCAAACGGCACCATTGCAAAGTTGGAGCACATGACCGATGCTGACTTTGACGGACAGAGGTTTGATTTTACGGGTGAATAATACCGCCAGCTTAACAATGGCACATTATTTTCAGTGAAAGTAATGTGCCATTGTCAACACAGAAATAGCCGGACACGGTGGCCTTGTGGCTGCTGTGTCCGGCTATTTTCATGTATCAGTCTTTATCTTTTTTCTCGGTGGGATTTTCTGGCAGTTCGGCGGCATCTTCTACAATGTCGGTCACAAGCTGCTGGAAGTCAAACGCATTCTTTTCTGTGATAACGGGCTTGCCGGTTTCCGCTTCAAGAGCCTGCCGCGCAATGCCGGCCACTTTGCCGCCGCGTTTAGCAACCTGCTTGTTTTCTTCAAAGGTCTGCGGCTTTGCAGTCTTGGAAATATCCGTGGTAGATGCTTCCGCCAGCATGGTCAGCACAAGTTCCAAATCGGTCATGTTGTCCCGGAGATTTTCTTTTGTCAGACCTTTCAGCCGCTTGTACTGCCCCGTGGTCATGCCGGACCATGCGCGGGAGATTTCATCGGTCAGGATGGCGTACTCCTTGCCCTTTTGCACTCCGCGCTTCTTCCATTCGTCCGTTAGTTCGTTGCGGATGCGGATTGCCAAAAGCCGCTGGTGAATCCATTCTTCGGAGTAGCTTTTCTTCAAATAGGTATCAAGCGCACGGTCAATAGCTTGCTCCGGGTCGATGGTTTCTTCGATGCGTTCCTTGCCCACCATTGCCAGCCATGCCTTGAACGGTTCAGCTTTCGGGGACGGGATGGACTGGATGATACGCAAAAGCTGTTCGGTGTTGGCGACATCTGTCTTGTACCGTTTTCCATCAGAGGACAACATTTTCAGTTGTACGATTTTTTCGTACAACTCATTTGCCCCCTCAGCTTTCAGCTTACGCTTCAGGTCACTCCAATATCGCCGTGGATTGGCTGTTCCAGTTAAAACAGAAATAACATCAATAATCGAAAAATACCATTCTTCCTTTTCTGCATCCCATGCAGTACGGATTTTCTGATCTTCAAAAAGCTGGATAGAGCCGTTATCGTTCACTTCTGCCATAGAGGGTTCCTCGCTTTCGTTGTCTAAGTCTATTTTACATGATTTCGGGCGGAAACGCCACCCGGTCTAAGCGTTTGGGATTCAAAAATCCGAACAATATTTTGTGCAGATTTACCGTTCCTGCATCTGCTCCTTTCCCGGTGCTGTCCGCAGAATGCCGTCCACATTCTGCTTTATGATGCCATACTCCTGCATCTGGCGTTTGGCATCATTGTACTGCCGCTGCATCTGGTCTTTCTGCTCGGCCAGTTGCTTATACTCGTTTTTCAGGGCGTAGAGGTCGGGCAGCTTTTGAAAGCCCTGCTCTTTTAGAGCTTTCGCCGCTGCTTCATAGAGAATCAAGGTTCCTTCATGCTTACGTCGGAACTGCTTTTTGTCAGCAGCCCGCTGATACTCCTGCAACAGTGGGCGCAGTTCTTTACAGGTGGTGACATCCTTTATCAGCACGGCCATTTCAGCAAGCCGGCGCTCTGCTGCTTTCAATGCGGCGGCAGCTTCGGTGCTGGCGGCGGTGATCTCGGCCACCCGGCTTTCCAAATCCGGGTAACTATCAATTTCATGCTCCGTCAGAAAGTTCAGCGTCCGGGCAGCCTGTTTCAGATTGTGGAGTTTTGCCCACTTCTCATACCCTGCGGACTGCTGGGCCTTGATGCTGTTCTCCAAATCAATCCGCAGCGAAATTTTATGGTTTTCTTTGGGCTTCCGTTCCACGGACCGTCCTTTAATGCGCTCGGTAATAGCTTCCTCGGTATAGGCTTCTCCCAGTGTTTTGCAGCGGGTGAACCGTTCCTGTCCGGGCGCACGGAACGAAACATACTTGCCACGCTTTACCTCGTAGCCCTGCTCCTGCAGGAGCCGCAGAAAATCGTCAAAATCCTTGGCCTGCGGAATGGCTGCATCTATGGCGGCTTTCAGCTTCGCCTTCCAACTCGTGCCCTTGCGGTGCGCGTCCCACTCGGCATAGCTCTTGCCCCTGTCTTGGCCGGGCATTACCACGGACAGGCCATGTTCCTTGCACAGCCGGTCGCTGATGCGCCGGATGTAGGCATAGCTTTGTCGGTTGGAAACATACTTTCGCTGATTCACCATGTCCACAGCACAGAAGATGATGTGATTATGGACGTGCCCTTTGTCAATGTGCGTGGTCAGCACATACGGGTATTTGCCTTGCAGGACTTCATCTGCAAGCTGCCGGCCAATCTCGTGGGCCCGCTCCGGCGTGGTTTCGCCCGGCGCAAAAGACTGTATCAGGTGGTGGGCCAGATTGTTGCCTTTCTGCATGGCTTGTGATAGCAGCAGTTCAAATTCGATGTCGGCGGTTTCATAGGAGCAGGCAAAGGAGGACACCAGCATTTTTTCATCCGTCTTGGCTGGATTCTCGATGTAGTCCAGTGCCTTTTTCAGCGTTGACTTGATAGGATGTATCTTTGTAACTGCCATATCTGTGCCAGCGCTCCCTTGATGTCCGCAACGTCTTGTGTGTACAGCGGCCCCATGCTGTTCAGCCGCCGCGCGATCTGATTGACGTTGACACCAATCTTTTGCAGTTCGGCGGTTTGCGCCCGGATGTCGGTGGTGTCGATGTGGACAACATAACCGTCTATCAGCATCTTCCGGGCGTATGCAGAAAAGTTCCGGGTATGCAGCAGAGCCATCTTCTGCCGGATAAGTTCCCGTTCCTCCGGCGTCACGGGAACACGCAGAACAATTTTTCGGGTTCGGTTCGTCATAGTTTCACCTCGTTTCTTGGGGGTCTGGGGTACTCCCCAGCAAGCATTTCTGCCGGGAGTGGCTACACTCCCTATGCTTGCTACGTTACCTTTCCCCACTACTATGACACCACAACACCCCCGTTCTGCTCGCAAAATGCAAAAAAATAAGAGGACGCTTTTTGCATCCTCTCAATGACCATGCGTGGCAATCAGACACACGCATGTTCTTTTTCCTGTTCATGGATTCGCAGGGCACCGTCAATGGCACCTTCTACGATGGGCAAGTATTCTTCCGGGCAAAGCTGCAGCTTGTGGCTGACCCGCTGACGCTCTGCACTTTCTTCCCGCATAAGTTCCGGGTTGAAGTACCGTTCCACCGGCAGACCACATATTTTTATCAGCTGAATCACCACCGGCAAGCTGGGCAACGTGCCTTCGTTTTCGATGTTCGCAAGATACCGGCTGTCACAATGTATCATGTCGGCCAGCGCACTGCGGGAAAGCTGTTTTGCCTTTCGTGCTGCCTTGACATCCGCTCCGAACGTTTCAAAGCCGGGACAGTCCTCAATTTTTGCCATTCTGCATCACCCATATACATTTTATAGTTCATGGACGACACATGGAATGTTGTAAAAGCTATTCTGATTACACTTTATATTTCATCCTTCTGCGTTGCTATTATTAGTGCAGCCATATATAATGAGGCTGGACCGTTCTTTGCAAGAGAAAAGGCACGTTTCCCGTTTTAATTATCAGAGAAAATCACTCCATCGTGAGGTTTCTGTGACATTTGGGCGCTACACTGAAAATGAAGGAGTGTTATACCATGCGAATTTTAGTAGTCGAGGATGATCGACTTTTGAATAATACTTTATGCTATAACTTGAATACTGCGGGCTATGCGGTTGATTCTGCACTGACAAAATCAGCGGCCAGTAGTTTCTTGACGAAGCAGGACTATGACCTGATTGTGCTGGATGTAAATTTGCCGGACGGGAACGGTTTTGACTTCTGTCGGGAGGTAAAAGAACGCCGCCCCGATACCGCTATTATTTTTCTGACCGCAAATGATATGGAAAGCGATATGCTCAAAGGGTATGAACTGGGCGCAGAGGATTATGTGACAAAGCCTTTCCCTATGAGCGTCTTTCAAAAGAAACTGGCGGTGGTGCTGGGGCGGCTGACAAAACAATATGGTGGTGATACTTATGAGGATGGCACACTGACCATCAATTTTTCAGAGATGAGTGCTGCCCTGTCAGGAAAGCCACTTACATTCACCCCACTGGAATATCGACTTTTGAAAATCCTGATGAAAAATCCACAGATCGTTTTGACGCGGCAAGTCTTGTTGGAAAAACTGTGGGACGCAGACGGAAATTTTGTGGATGAACACGCTCTGACTGCGGCTATCAGCCGGGTACGAAACAAAATCGAAACACCCGACCGTCAGTACATCAAAACGGTATATGGTATGGGCTATATGTGGATCGGAGGGGCGCTGAAATGAATGTGCGAAAGCTTTCCGTCAACAAAGCCTGTATCTTTTTAGCTGTTCTCCTGCTGGCGGCAATGGTGACGGTTTCAGTGGCTTTATATGCGTTGACCCAAGATATAACCGCTGTTTGGTATGTACTATTGTTCGGCATCTTTGTGCTGTTTTGCTCTATTTGTTTTATGGTGCTGGTTCGCCGCAAATTGGCGATGTTCTCCGATGCTTTTTGCAGTTTGATGGATGATATGTTGTCCGGGAATATGCAGCCGAAACAGACTGTGGAAGAAGAAAGTCTTTTCTATAAAATTGAATATCGGTTGAACCGTTTGTATGAAATCATGCAGGAAAACAAGAACAGCATTGCACAAGAGCGGGCTGACTTGCAAGAACTTATTTCCGATATTTCTCATCAGGTCAAGACCCCGATTGCGAACTTGAAAGTGATTAACAGCACCCTGCTTGAAAATGAAATCCCTGTGCAAAAGCAAAAAGAGTTTCTTACAGCACAGGCCACCCAACTTGATAAACTGGATTTTCTCATGCAGGCTATGATTAAAACCTCGCGTCTGGAAACAGGTGTCATTTCTCTGGAAAAGAAAAGCCAGCCGCTTTATGACACGCTTGCCGCCGCATTGGGAGGTATCCTTCTGAACGCCGAGAAAAAACAGATCAATGTTCAAGTGGACTGCCCGGAGAGCTTGATCGTTTCTCATGACAGAAAATGGACAGGTGAAGCGCTGTTCAACATTTTGGATAATGCGGTGAAATATACGCCGGAGGGCGGTCAAATCCGGGTTTCGGTTGAAAGTTGGGAAATGTATGTGAAAATTGACATTACTGATACAGGCATTGGCATCTCAGAACAGCATCAGGGGGCAATTTTCAAGCGGTTCTATCGGGAGGACATCGTACATGATGTAGATGGAATTGGTATTGGTCTATATCTGGCTCGTGAGATCGTAACCTTGCAAGGCGGTTATATCCGGGTAATATCCGAGGTTGGGAGGGGTTCAACTTTTTCCGTCTTTCTGCCTCGACAATAAAATAAGTACGCTAAAAAACAAAATGTCACAGGCCTATGACATTTGAGATTTAATTAAACAGAGGTATTTTGTTTCCCGTGACATTTCTGTGAGGTTTACCTTTTATGATAGAGCCATCAAAAAGAAAGGGTGGTGTTCTATATGAACATATTACAAACGACAGATTTGAAGAAATATTACGGCACCGAACCGAACATTACAAAAGCATTGGATGGCGTGACCCTATCCATTGAGGAAGGTGAATTTGTTGCCATTGTTGGTACTTCCGGCAGCGGTAAGTCTACTTTGCTGAACATGATGGGCGGGTTAGATACGCCAACTTCCGGCAGTATTAAAGTAAAAGGGAAAGAATTATCGAAACTCAAGGATGAACAGCTTACCATCTTCCGCAGACGTAACATCGGGTTTATCTTTCAGAATTACAATCTTGTTCCTGTGCTAAATGTCTATGAAAATATTGTCCTGCCGGTGGAGCTGGATGGTGATACCGTGGACAAGCGGTTTATGGATGAAGTCGTGAAAATGTTGGCTCTCGATGGGAAGCTGAACAGTATGCCTAACAATCTGTCCGGCGGCCAGCAGCAGCGTGTAGCGATTGCCCGCGCCCTTGTTTCCAAACCAGCTATTATACTTGCAGATGAACCGACAGGCAATTTGGATAGCCGGACAAGTAGTGATGTTCTTGGTTTGCTGAAAGTTACAAGTCAGAAGTTCCATCAAACGCTTGTAATGATTACCCATAACAATGAAATTGCCCAGCTTGCCGACCGAATTATCCGTATTGAGGACGGAAAAATCGCATAGTGACAGGGGGTGACATTGATGGATGATATTTTATTTGGGAACAATAATCAGGCAACAATCAATCGTCTTGCCAAAAGAAGCTACCGCGCTAATAAGCAGAGAAATGTTTTCGTTACCATCGCATTATTCTTGACCGCCTTTATGATTACATCTGTGTTTAGTTTGGGGTGCAGTTATTTTGAAACCTATCAAATGCAGCAAATTCGTGCGATGGGCACGACTGCGGATGTGGCAATTACAAGCCTCTCAGAAGAACAATATGTAGAATTGAGCCAATCCGGCTTGGTATCCGTAGTTGGTGTCAGTCAGAGATTGGGCAGCATTGATACATCTGGAATGGACGATGCCCTGCTGAGTATTACTTGGATAGACGAAACAGAATGGCAAGAACACCGTGTACCAACAATTTCGGATATACACGGAGATTATCCGCAAGCAAAAAATGAAATTATGCTCCCTACATGGGCTTTGCGTGCAATGGGGATTGATGATCCACAGATAGGGATGAATATTTCCCTTTCCTATCAGCTCGGAACAGATTATCAATACAGCTCCGATGAATTTGTTTTGTCAGGCTATTACACAGATTATTCGGCTTCGCGTGCAGGCAACCGTGGTGCTGCTTATGTTTCGGAGCTTTTTGCAACACAAACAGGGCTTCCCTTTGATAGTGTGTCTACCGCCATGATTTCTTTTTCTGATGACAGTAATGCCCTGCGATCCTGTGAAAAACTAAAACGGAAGATTTCGTTTACAGAAAGCCAGTCCTTTGAAATTGTACCTATTGCTCAGAGTAATTCCACCACCATTGTTCTTCCACTGGCTGCTATTATCGTCTTTATCATTATCAGCGGCTATTTGCTGATTTATAACATTCTGTATATCTCAATTTCAAGAGATACACAATTCTATGGACAGCTTAAAACGATAGGCACGACAAAAAGACAAATCAAGCGAATCGTGCGTTCTCAAATATTCAGAACGGCGGTGATCGGTATTCCCAGCGGCCTGATTGTCGGTGGTATTGTTTCGCTTGGACTTGTTCCGTTTGCCATGAATATAATGTACTCAGGCGATACAGACCTTGGGGAGATAGTGTCCTTTTCCCCCATTATTTTTGCGGGTGCCGCAATCTTCACATTTTTTACCGCAATCATCGGCAGCATGAAACCAGCGAAAATAGCTGCAAGTATTTCTCCTGTTGCGGCTTTACGCTATACGGAGGCAAATACAAGGAGTTACCGAGATCATAAGAGCCATAGAACAAAATTATCCCGGATGGCACGAGATAATATTTTTAGAAACCCTAAAAGCGCTGTCCTTACTTTTGCGTCCTTATTTTTAGGCTTAATATTGTTTTTGGTTTCTGCTGGTTTACTATCAAGCCTAAGTCCAGACAATTTTGTAAATCAATGGGGAGAAAGTGATTTCGCATTGACTTACAGCATTTTCGAAGAAGGAAACCTGCTCTCTGATGAAATGTTGCAGCAAGTTGCAACAATGCAGGGAATTGAAAATCTGCGCGTCACTTATTCCGCTTCACCGTGGCCCACTATGGATGTCATTTACAGCGAAAATGTATTCGGGAAATATATTGATTCCTTGGATGGCGTATCGGGTCTTGATTTTTCAAATGCGGAAACACGGAAAAACTATACAGATAATTTTTGGAGCGGCGTTTACGGAATAGATTCCAGATATATCGAAGAACTTAATAAAACGCTTGATAAGCCTATTGACTTAACAGCCTTTGAAAAGGGAGAGTTGGTGGTTTTGTCCGCTATGACGGATGCTGAGGGAAACCCATTGATTCAGCCAGGGCAAGCAATCACCGTTGTCGGTGAGTCCGGAGAACTGGCCTTTACAGTGGCAACTGGCTTTCTGGACGCTGATTTTCAAAGTGGTCGAGGAAATGAGAGAGGTACTGCCCCTGATTTGTATATCAGTGAGCAGGCATTAGAGAAGTTGTCTGGAGAAACTAAAATCTTTCGGATTGCTTTTGATACTATTGATAGCAGTTATGATAAAGGGATTATGGAGCAGCTTCAATCCATTACTGCTTCGTCACCGGGCATTACGATTCTGTCACGATATGAAAAGCAGCAAGAAATGGCCGGATATTTGCTGACCTCAAGGATTATAGCCGCAGGGTTGTCCACTGTATTTTTGCTGATAGGAATTATGAATTTCATTAACACAATGGTTGTTAGTGTAAATACTCGGAAACATGAATTTGCCACACTTGAAAGTATAGGAATGACGAAAAAGCAAATTAGAAATGTATTGCTTTGGGAAGGCGGGTATTATTGGAGTATTTCTTTCCTACTGCTTGCCACACTGGGAACAGCGATATATATTCCGATATACTCAGCCTTTAGAAAAATGGTTCCTTATGCAGCTTTTCACTATCCTGTATTTTCTCTGTTGGTTGTCGCAGCTATTGTTTTACTGGTCTGCTTGGCAACTCCCGTCATAACTTTCATGCAAAATGTTAAGCAAAGCGTTGTAGAGAGACTGCGGCAGAATTAAATATTTGCGATGAAAACCGGGAGATTATTCTCCCGGTTTTTCAAATCTCACAGGTTCGTGAGATTTCAGCCCATTATTCTGTCGAAACAGCGTGTGTCGGTGACATTTCTGTGAGGATTGCTTGTTAAGATAAACGCAAAAGGAACAAGCTGCCGCACGACGGCAAAAGAAAAAAGCCGTCGTACAGCAGCCTATCAACACGCCCATTTGAAGCGGCGGCTTTTGAGAAAATCAAGGCCGCCGGTTCTTTTTGCGTATCAGAGCGTTTCATCGTCTGTATGGCGGCCATAGGAGGATGCCGCCATGCGCCTGATATTCTATCGACCGTTCAATCTTGACCTATCAAAAAAAGCCTTGCTCCCGCACAGGGTCAGCAGGGCTTTTACTATGTACTATACAATGTAGCTGCTACGCGTTTAATACTGCCATTATGCCCGGTTGGCCGTTTTCGGTTTGCTGGGCTTTTCTGTTGCCACCTGAAAAGCTGCCTGCTTCAAAAAATATTTTTGGAAATTTTCAAAAAAGCGGGCAGAATCGGGTGTTTCAGGTGTCATATTAGCGGAAAGGGAAAAATCCACCCGACATCCCCACGGAAAGGGGGTGAGAAGATGGAAGCTATCCCTCGCAACGATGGCGAACAGTACCGATTCGATGCGTTCTGCAAAGCGGTACTGCGAAATGAGGCCCGGAACTATCACCGAAATAAGAAACGCTTACTTGACCGTGAAAAGTCATTCAGCGTTCTTTCATTGGAAGAACTGGGGCAGCTCACGAGTGTAGACCATTATCCGAGCGAAGAATTTATATTTTCGTCCTACGGCTGTGATCTGCACCTCGACAATGAGCTTGTTGCCAATGCGTTTGCCGCCCTGCCAAAGCAAGAACAAAGCATTCTGATTCTGTTTTGCGTTCTGGAACTGGGCGATGGCGAGATTGGCGACCTCATGGGAATGTCCCGGAGTGCTGTACAGCGCCACCGGACAAAAACGCTGAACGAGCTGCAAAAAAAGCTAAAGGCGCACTTGCCGGAGGGAGGTTAGGCGTAAATGAACTCCTATGAACACGCGAGCAGAGAGTTTTTACCGCTCTCGGTGATTCGCTCTGCCTGCGCTGGGGACCCCGATGCAGTTGAACAGGTTTTGCGACATTACAGAGGCTATATCATCAAGCTCTGTACAGGCATTTTCTATGACAAGCACGGTCAGCCTCATGTGTGCATAGACGAGTACATGAAACGCCATCTGGAAATCAAACTGATTTCTTCTATTGTAACCAAAGCCGAAACGGGCTGACCCTTTCCACGTTTCGGGACTGCACCTTGAAAAATATGCCCGCAGGACAATGGCGGTGCATTATAGGGCAAACGGATACGTTGCTGTCTGTATCGAGCCGGACGGCGGGTGCGCCACGATGCTTTTCTTTGAAAAGTGGAGCGATCACCACCCCGCCGCAATGCAAGCGCGGCTGCTTGCGGGCCATGACATACAGACAGGCTGATACTCCCTTACCGTCAAGGTCCGAGCGTTCAGAGCGTCGCAGGCAATGAGTAGGGCTGCATGAGGAATGCAGGGGTGAGATTCCCGTGGGTTGCTGCCAGCAGCCGTCCGTTGGCTCATTTTTTGATTTTTAAGAAAGGGGATTTTTACGATGCAAGCGAAAAAGACAAACCCTGAAAAAACAAAAAATCCAGAGATGCTTACTCTGGATTCGACTTATCGTATTGGCAATCGTTCCTTTATCGTTGAGCCGGTGTTCAAAGAAGAAAGCTCCCAGACCTTAGGAGAAGTTCTTCTCCGGCTGATGAAATCCGAAAGCGAAAAATTATAATGACCTTTCGGGAGGCAGCGGACAGAGAAAGCGGATTGTGTTATAATATAGGTGTACAAGTGAATTTGCTATTCGACTGTCCCAAGAAAGGAGCGAGTATGAAACAGTCGAGTAACAAGAAATCCCGTGAAGCAACCGCTTTTCTCTATGAGCGTCTTTCCCGTGATGATAATTTGGAGGGCGAGAGTTACAGCATCGGCAACCAAAAGAAGCTACTCACCAAAGTTGCAAAAGAAAAAGGCTATACCAATCTGGTTCACTTTCTGGATGATGGCATTTCCGGCGTGACCATGAACCGTCCCGGTTTCGTTGAAATGATGCAGCAGCTTGAACAAGGGAAAGCCTCCGCTGTGTTCGTCAAAGACCTTTCCCGTCTGGGCCGAAACTATATCGAGGTCGGGCGGCTGACAGAAGAATTTTTCCCAGACCATGACATCCGACTTGTTGCCGTTTCGGACAACATCGACACGGCCGAGGGAGAAAATGAACTGGCACCCATCCGAAACCTGTTCAATGAGTGGTATGCCCGTGACATCAGCAAGAAACGCCGTATCAGTAATAAAATCAAAGGCAACTCCGGCGAACCGATGGGACTTCCTCCCTATGGATATATCAAGGACCCGAACAATCCCAAGCATTGGGTCATTGATGAAGAAGCTGCACAAGTTGTCCGGCGCATTTTTGATATGACGTTGGAGGGCTTTGGTACGGAACAGATTGCCACCCAGTTTGAAAAGGAAGGCATCCTGACGCCGCAGGCCTACTGGATTCAGAAAGGCATCGGCCGTCCCGGAAAGACCAAGACGCGCCCCGCCACCAAGTGGAATGGCTCCACGATTACCCATCTTCTGTACCAGCAGGAGTATTGTGGTGATGTTCTGAACTTCAAAACCTACTCCAAGTCCTACAAGAACAAGAAGCGGATTCATAACGACCCGGAAAATTGGGTAGTGTTCCAAGATGTTCACGAGCCCATTATTGAACGTGCCGTATTTGAACAGGTACAGCAGAAACGCGGAAAGATGCGCAAACGTCGTACCAGCAACGGAGAACACAATATGTTCTCCGGCCTGCTTGTCTGCGCAGACTGCGGCTGCAATCTGCACTTCCACTTCAATCAGGGCAACCCGGAAATCAAGTATTTCAACTGCTCCAACTACAAGGGCAACCGTGGCACCTGCCAATCCACCCACTACATCAGGGTAGACTTTCTGGAAGAAGTGGTGCTGGGCGAGATTCGGCGGCTGACCAAGTTTGCCAGCCTCTATGAGGACGACTTTTTGAAGGCTGTTATCGGGCACTCCCAGCAGGCGGACGAAGCCGACCGCAAGCTGAAAGAGAAAGAGTTGAAAGCACTCCTTGCCCGTGATGAAGAACTGGACGGCCTCTTTGAGCGCATCTATGAGGACAATGTTTCCGGCAAAATCTCTGACGAACGCTTTTCCAGAATGTCCCGGAGATACGAGGACGAGCAAAAGGAGCTGACCGAGAAAATCAAACAGCTCCGCTCCGAAATCGAAAAGCAGAGCAGCCGCACCATGACAACGGATATGTTCATCAGTCTGGTTCGCAAGTACACCAGAGCAAAAAAGCTGACACCCCGGATGCTGAATGAACTGGTGGAAAAAATCGAAGTGTTCAATGCAGAAAAGGTCAACGGTGTATGGGAGCAGCGGCTCCGCATTCACTACAACTGCGTGGGCACCATCGAGATTCCAAGCGCACTTCCTTTGCCGACACCTGATGTGTCGGTGAATACAAGAAAAGGCGTAGTTGTGAACTACGCCCCCTGTGATGTCGCTATTTAGCAAATAAAAAATGACGAATGTTCTTTGACAGCTAAATGCTGTAAGAACATTCGTCATGGTGCGGATAAGAGGACTTGAACCTCCACCGAGTTGCCCCGATTAGAACCTGAATCTAACGCGTCTGCCAATTCCGCCATATCCGCATATTCTGTTTTGTTCGCTGCCATTCGGCTCGGAACGATAGTTATTATACCACGGAAAGCGGGAAAGTCAAGCGTTTTTTCAAAAAAGTTTTTGCATTCTTTTCCGCATATTTTATCTTGCGTCCCTGCGCGCAAAAACACAGGCATCTGCCCCGGTGATGCCTACTGCCGGGGCAGATGTCTGCCAGACCACGCTTCTTATTTTGCAGTTTTTCCTGAATTTTCTCAGATGCCCCAGAACAGCCAGAGGCTCCCCGCCCCCACGAGGACCGCTGCCAACGTGAACGGCACACCGATGCGCAGGAAGTCCCGGGTACGAACAGTCTCACCGTTCTTGCGGAGAATACCGATGGCCGCGATGTTGGCTGACGCGCCGATGGGGGTCAGGTTGCCGCCCAGCGTCGCGCCGGTAAGCAGACCGAAGTAGAACAGCTCCGGCTCAATGCCCGCGCCGCCGTTCATGAGGGCGGCGACGCCCTGCACCACCGGCAGCATAGCCGCCACATAGGGGATGTTGTCGATGAAGGCCGACAGCCCCACCGACGCAGCCACCAGCAGCAGATAAAGATGCAGCGGCTCGTCTCCGGCTGCGGAGTGGAACAGCTGCGCCGCCGCGTCGATGACTCCCGCCCTGCTCACTCCTTCCAGCAGAATAAAGAGGCTGAAGAGCAGCAGCAGGGTGTCATAGTCCAGCGCCCGGAACGTCTCGGCCAGCGGCTTCAGGGAGCGGCTGCGCCAGCAGGCGCGGGCGGCACCGAAGAGGCACAGCCCCATGCAGACGAGCCCGCTGCGCAAGGTATAGAGCAGATGCAGCACGCCGCCAGAAGGCTCAGGCAGGAAGGACGCCGCGATGAGCAAACCTACCGTCAGCAGGAGAAGCGCCGTGGGGACGTCGTCCTCCACCTCCGTTTCCACCGTGACATGGACGGGCTGGCGCTGGTCCCGGAACAGCCAGAACAGCACCCCCAGCGAGGCCAGCGCTCCCAGTTCCACGCTCCAAAAGATGCCGGGCCGACCCTCCATCCAGAAGAAATCGAAGAAATTCATCCCCGCAAAGCCGCCCAGCAGGATGCTCGTGGTGTCCCCCACCAGCGTTGCCGCGCCCTGTAAATTGGACGACACCGCAATGGCGATGAGCACCGGCACCGGCGACAGTTTCAGCCGCCGGGCGATGGCAAGCCCTACCGGAGCCACCATCAGCACGGTGGCCACATTGTCCACAAAGGCACTGATGAACCCCGCCAGCAAAGCCAGCACCGACACAGCCCACCGGACATCCGGCACATGGGCAATGAGCTCTTCGGCCAGCCGGGCGGGCATCTTGCTCTGGATAAAAAGAAAGACCGTACCCATCATTCCCGCCATCATCAGCAGGACATTGAAGTCTACGGCCCGGGCGGCGTCCGCCAGCGTGAAATCATACACGCCCAGCTTTCCCAGCAGCAGGAACGCCCCGGCCCCGCCCAGCGCGACCCAGGGGCGGTACTGCTGCACCGCCAGCATCAAAATATAAAACAGGACAAACAGGCTCAGCGCCAGTGTCATTTCGTCTCCTCCGCAGGTTCCAGAGGCTTTGCGTCTTCTTCTATCATCCGATAGCCGACGCCAAGCTCGTTGAGGATATAAGTATTGCTGCCCGGGCGGCTGCCCAGCTTTTTGCGGATATTGGCCATATTCACCTGCAGCTTCTTGGTGCTGCTGGCGTCCGTGTCGCCCCAGATGGCCCGGACGATGGCCGCATAGGTCATCACGCGCCCGGCGTGCTCGGACAGGAAAGCCACGATGTTGTATTCCGTCTGGGTCAGGCGCACCTCCTGCCCGTCCACGAACACCTTGCGGCGCTCGTAGTTGATGGTGAGGCCCTGTGCGCTGAACACCCCGCCGGGCAGACTCCCGCCGCCATAGCGGTTCACCCGCAGCGCAGCCCGCACCCGGGCCAGCAGCTCACCGGTGCCGAAGGGCTTGGTGATATAGTCGTTGGCACCGAGGTCGAGGGCCTCGATCTTATCCTGCTCGGTGGTGCGTGCCGACAGGACGATGATGGGAGTCAGATACTTCTGCCGAATGGAGCGGATCGCGTCCAGACCGTCCCGGTCGGGCAGGCCGAGGTCCAGGATGACGAGGTCCGGGTTATAGGAGATGAACATGGTCATGCCCATCACGCAGGTCTGGGCTACCAGCGCCTGATAGCCGTTGGTCTCCAGCAGGGTCTGGATGAAGCTGCAGATGTTCGCCTCATCCTCGATGATAAGTACCTTGAATTTATTATTGCTCATCCTCTGTTTCCTCCGTATCCACTTCTTCGGTCTCCAGCCAGAACCGGATGGTCGTACCCTCGCCGGGCGTGCTCTCGGCCTTTATCTCGCCGCCGTGGGCTTTGATGATGGCCGCGCATACCGACAGCCCGATGCCCATGCCGTGCTTGCCGCCCGACGAGGTATCCTGCGTCAGGGTCGTGCCGGTGAAGAGGGTCTTGAGCCGCTCTTTCGGGATGCCGCAGCCGTTGTCAATGACTTCAAACACTGCCCGCTGCCCCAGCGTGAACACCCGCAGCGTCAGGCAGGTCATCCCCTTGGCGTGGAGCACCGCGTTTTCCAAAAGGTTCGTCAGCACCTGCTGGATGAGCATGGAGTCCATCGGGATAACGATGAAGTCATCCGGAAGCTTTACTTCCACCGGTACGCCGGGGTGGAGCTTCTGGAACCGCACCAGCACCGTATCCACCAGCTCTTCCAGCACGGTGGGCGTCTTCTGGATGGCGACGCCGTCGGCGTCGATGCGGGTGACGGAGAGCAGATTCTCCACCATCCGGTTGAGCCACTGGGCGTCGGCACAGGCCTCGGAAAGGAGCTTTATCTTCTGCTCCCGGCCCAGCGAGTCGTAGTTGTCGATGACCGTAGAGCAGGCCCCGTAGATGGACGTCAGCGGAGTGCGCAGGTCGTGGGAGACAGCCCGCAGGAGGTTGGCCCGCATCTTCTCTGTCTCGCTCTCCATCCGCAGCTGCTCCTGCTTTTTGATGCGGGTGGTCAGGGTACTCGTCATAAAGGAGACCACCAGCATCACCACGCCGGAAAAGATGTTCTCCGGGATGGTGAAGTTGAAGGCAAAGTAGGGCGTGCGGAACGCGAAGTTGACCGCCAGCACGCTGATGACAGAACCGGCCACGCCCCACCAGTAGCCGTCGGTGTACATGGAAACAAAAAACACCGCCAGCAGGAACACCATCGAGGCCACACCGTCGATGCGGCCGCTGATGAACTGGATGAGCGTCACACAGGCGAACGCCCCGATGAGCGCCGCCAAAAGTACCCAGACGTCCTTTTTCCGGAGCATCTGCTTCATTTGCTGTCCCTCCCGATCTATATTCGGTTATACTGTAAAAGTATACCACAAATAAATTAAAGATACAGCAAAGGGTGGACATTTTTCCGTGGTTCCAAAGGGTTGACAAAAGTGCGTTTCTGGCTCACAATAGAATCATCTTCTTTATCGTAATAAAGGAAAGGGAAAGAATATGCTGTATTTTGAGAACGACTACTGCGAGGGTGCGCATCCCGCCATCCTGCAGAAGCTGACGGAAACGAACTTCGAGAAGGTGTCCGGCTACGGCACCGACCCCTACTGCGCCAGCGCAAAAGAGAAGATACGCGCCGCCTGCGCCTGCCCCGAGGCAGACGTCTTCTTCATCTCCGGCGGCACCCAGGCCAACTCCATCGTCATCGCCTCCATGCTCCGCCGCTGGGAGGGCGTCATCGCCGCCGCCACCGGCCATGTGGCCGGTCATGAGGCGGGTGCCATCGAGTTCACCGGCCACAAGGTCATCGGCCTGCCCCAGAAGAACGGCAAGCTGGATGCCGCCACGGTGGAGGATTTCTGCAAGACCTTCTACGCCGACTCGAACCACGACCACATGGTCTTCCCCGGCATGGTGTATATCTCCCACCCCACCGAGTACGGCACCCTGTACAGCAA
The DNA here is from genome assembly GCF_020687245.1 of Faecalibacterium longum CLA-AA-H243. Classification (GTDB taxonomy): domain Bacteria; phylum Bacillota; class Clostridia; order Oscillospirales; family Ruminococcaceae; genus Faecalibacterium; species Faecalibacterium longum. Next base: position 41,764 of record NZ_JAJEQG010000004.1, read on the forward strand.
GGCTGAGCTCGAGGCCCTGTCCGCCGTCTGCCACACCTACCATATGCCCCTCTTCGTGGACGGCGCACGTCTGGGTTATGCGCTGGTGAGCGAAGGCACCGATGTGACCCTGGCCGACCTCGCCAGGCTCACCGACGTCTTTTACATCGGCGGCACCAAGGTGGGCGCACTCTGCGGCGAGGCCGTGGTTTTCCCCCACGGCGCACCGGCCCACTTCATGACCATGGTCAAGCAGCAGGGCGCTCTGCTGGCCAAGGGCCGCCTGATGGGCATCCAGTTCGACGTTCTCTTCACCGACGACCTCTACACCCGCATCAGCCGCAATGCCATCGAGACGGCCAACGCCCTCAAGAAGGGCCTCGCCGCCAAGGGCTACCGCTTCTTTATGGACTCCCCCACCAACCAGCTCTTCGTCGTGCTGGAAAACACCCAGCTGGCCGCGCTGGAAGGCAAGGCAAAGTTCGGCTTCTGGGAGAAGTTCGACGACAGCCACACCGTCGTCCGCATCGCCACCAGCTGGGCCACTAAGATGGAAGAGATCGAGCAGCTCATCGCTCTGATGTAACTGCCAAAACTTTTCCCTCCATTTTATGCGAAACGCCGGTTGCTTTTGGGGCGTCAGTATGCTATCTTTGAAAGAAACATGAGTGGAAGGAAGGTTTTCTCTATGGGCTTTTTGGACAGGCTCTTCGGCGGCAGGGCAAAGACTGCGGAAGAGACGCGGTTCTCCGGTGAAAAGATGGTCGTCAAAGCCCCCATGGACGGCATCGTTCTCCCGCTGGAACAGCTCCCGGACGAGACGTTCGCCGCAGCCATCCTCGGCCCGGGCTGCGGCATCGAACCCACCGGCGGCACGGTCTACGCTCCCTTCGACGGGAAGGTCACTTCCATCGTCCCCACCCTCCACGCTATGGGGCTGGAAAGCACCGAGGGCATCGAGCTGCTCATCCACATCGGGATGGACACCATCGCCCTGCGGGGCAGCAGCTTCACCCCGCTGGTCAGGGAAGGACAGGCCGTCAAAGCCGGAACGCCCCTGCTGAACGTGGACCTCGACGCCATCCGCGCCGCCGGGCTCTCCACCGAGAGCGCCGTCATCGTGACCAACGCCGACGACCTGCCAAAGCTCCATATCATCGCGGGCGGCATCGTCTCCACCGGCACGCCGCTGTTCAAATTCGAGTAAGATACAAAAAAGACATCTGCCGCCGGCAGATGTCTTTTTCGTTATGCTCATGCTTTTTCGGGCTTATACTGCAGAACCCGCTCGGAGACGAGGCCGTTGAAGAACTGGATGAAGGGTCCGAGGCAGAACGCGCAGATGAGGGTGCCCAGACCCACGAGACCGCCCAGGAGCCAGCAGAGCAGGGCGCAGAAGGCGTCGGTGAAGACGCGGCATCCGAAGTACTGGAAGTGCGTGTAGTCCCGCAGACCCAGCGAGAGGTAATCGTAGGGCGCGATGCCGAGGTCAGCCGTCTGGTAGAGGGACGCGCCCAGCGCCGTCACAAGGACGGCCAGCACCACCCACACCAGCTGTTCCGGCAGGGACGCTGCCGGGCCGAAGGCCGCGGCAATGGGGTCGTAGAAGAAGGTTATGATGAACCCCATGCCGATGCCGTTGACGAAGGTGCCAAGGCCGATGTACTTGCGCCCGAACCAGAATTCCAGCGCAAAGAAGAGGATGTTGGTGGCGACGTTCTGCACGCCCAGCGAGATGCCCAGCAGCTCGGCGAGGCGCATATTCAGCGCGCTGATGGAGTCGTTGCCAAGATGGGACTGCTTGAAGAGGGCGATGCCCAGACCAATAATGACAATACCCACCACCATACCCACGATGCGGCGGGTGGTCGGCTTTTGGGTGGTCGAAATGCTCATGAAACGGCCTCCTGATTTATTTTTCTCTATTATAACGCTGCAGGAGGGTCGGCGCAATCAATATTGCACAATTATCTGTTCCATTGTGGAAAACTCATTGTCTCAAGTCTTCTTCCAGCCGGGCCTTGTCCAGCCCCTCGCCGATGACGATGAGCACCTGCTGTCCCTGCGGGATGGGGGCTGCCGTCAGACCGGCGGCGGCAGCATTCAGCTCATACCACTGGCCATCATCCTCCACGAAGCCTTTCACACGGAGGACATTTCCGCAGGCTGGGTCGGTGAAGAGGGACGGGATGTTCTTTTCCAGCTGAGCACGGGGCAGACCCAGCTCGAGGAAGTAGGCCGAGGTGAAAGCATCATGCGCGTCGAAGTGGAGCTTTTCGCAGCTGGCCTGCCGGCAGCCGCACTTTGCGATGCGGGCCATATCGTCGCCGGTCAAATCGGCCCAGTCCTTTGCAATGATCTCCTCCGGGCCGAACTTCCGGGAGCACTTGCAGGCTTCCAGCGCACAGGCCAGATGGGCTTCTGCCCCCTGCTTCTGCGCGTCAGAGGCCAGCTGACAGCGGCTCAGGAGGACACTGCCCGCCCATGCACTCTCGGAAGCGAGGATATATTCTGCCTGCGGGGAAAGTTCTTCCGGCAGAAGAGCATCCACGATGGCGATGACATTGCCCAGCTGATACCAGCGGTCCAGAGGCTCGTCCCGCAGCACGTCGAAGAACTCGTCCACGTCAAAGATGCCGCTGGGCTCCACGATGACCCGCTCAAAGCCCCGCATGGCCATGGAGATGAGCTTTGTCCGCATCCGGCGCTGGTGGGTGTCGCAGTCGCAGCCGCCGCTGATGGTCTCCAGCTCCACGCCCTGCGCCTCGAGGTCCTGCAGGAGCATGGCGTCCACGTTCACCGCGCCGAAGTCGTTTTCCAGCACACAGACTTTGACGCCCTGCCCGGCCCACCATGCCGCGTATCTGCGCAGGAAGGTGGTCTTCCCTGCCCCGAGAAATCCTGTGATAAGGTCTACCTGAACCATTGTCCTGTCCTCCTGTTGTATCAGCTTTTTCAGCGTTAGTATAAACTGACAGCCGTCGATTGTCAAACACAGGAAACGGCCCTTTCCCGGTCTGGGAAAGGGCCGTTCCGCCGCAATGCTGGGAGTTCCTTACAGGAATTCGACGCTGCCGTCCTCGATGTGGTACATCGCACCGACGACCCGCAGGCCCGTTTCCTCCTCGATGTTATGGATGCACAGGCTCTTTTCGATCTCCTGCACACTGTGCCGGACATTGAGACAGCTGGCCTTGTAGGGGTCCGTTTCATCCCCGATGGCCTTCTTTATCTCGTCTGTGATGTAGCGGATATAGCCGGAGGACTCGTGGTTGATGGCGGCATCCACTGCACCGCAGTGGGTGTGGCCCAGCACCACCACCAGCCGACAGCCCAGATGGCCGGCCGCGTACTCGATGCTGCCCAGCTGGTGGTCGTCGATGACGTTGCCCGCCAGCCGGATGACGAACAGCTCACCGATGCCCGCCGAGAAGATGTTCTCCGGGATGACCCGGGAATCCGAACAGGTGACGATGATGGCGTAGGGCGACTGGCCCTTCGCCCAGGTGGACATCCGGATACGGCGGGAAATATCGCCGCTCCCGTTTTCCGCGTTCAGATATTTCAGATTGCCCGCCGCCAGCTTGTAGATGGCATCGGCCGCGGTGCAGACTGGGGTCTCACGCATTGCAGCAGCCTCCTTGGAAAAAAGTGGTAAAAAGTATCCTGCAAAAATGCCCGACCGTCCAACGAAGGGCAGCCGGGCGGGAGCTCAGTTTATCAGAAGTGGATGACGCCGAGGATCAGACCAGCGACGAGGCAGACGATGGAAACACCCCACTGCCAGCCGAAGCAGTACTTGATGTGGTCCTTGATCTCGACACCGGCCAGACCGATGCCCAGATAGGTAGCGGGAGCCACCGGGCTGATGAAGGTAGCGCAGTTGCGGCAGACGACCATTGCGATGGCGATGTGAGCCGGGTTGACGCCGAACTGGTTGCCAACGCTGACCAGAACGGGCAGCAGGCCGTAGAAGTAGGAGTCGGTATCGAACAGCAGAGCCAGAGGCACACTCAGGATGCCGATGATGATGGGCAGGAAACGGCCCAGAGAGGTCGGGATGAAGCTTGCCATGACGACTGCCATCTTCTCCATGATGCCGCTCTTGCTCAGGACACCGAGGAAGACACCGGCGCACAGGATGGTGGAAGCCATGCTCAGGCCAGCGGAAGCGTGGCTCTTGATGATGGAGCTGTGCAGCTTCTTGCCGCGGTAGTTGACCAGAATGCCCAGAGCGCAGCCGACCATGAAGACGTAGTAAGAGGGGAAGATGTCCAGAACCAGCACGATGATGACGGCCAGAGTCAGGATGACGTTGAAGATGAAGTTCTGGGGACGAGCCAGAGCCTCATCCTTCTTGCCGTCGTCGGAGTCGTCGTACTTGCCGGCGTCCTCAGCAACGATGGCATCGCCGAGCTTTGCGATGCGCTTCTTCTCCTGCAGGCCCCAGAAGATGGCGGTGCCGACAGCCAGCACCAGGCCGACGATCTGCATGGGCATGAGCTGGAACCACAGGTCGTTGGGTTCCATCTCGATGACGCTTGCAGCGCGCATGGTGGGGCCGCCCCAGGGCATTAGGTTCATGACGCCCATTGCGGTGACGCAGATGAGCAGCAGGGTCTCACGGCGCATGTGCAGGCGCTTGTAGACGGGCAGCATGGCGGGGATGGTGATGAGGAAGGTGGAAGCGCCGCCGCCGTCCAGATGGCCGATGATGGCGATGAGGCAGGTCATCAGAGCAACGCCGACGACGTTGTTGCCGACCTTCTTCATCAGCGCACCGATGATCTTGTCGAACATGCCTGCATCGGTCATGACGCCGAAGAACAGGACGGAGAAGATGAACAGGACAGCCGTACCGTGGACGCCCTTGACGCCCTCCTTGATAAAGCCAGCCATTTCATCCAGGGTGAAAGCACCGGTAGCCACCAGAATGGCTGCGGTGATGGTCGAGACGCTGACGAATGCCAGTGCAGGGACCGTGACATTGCGCAGCAGCAGGACGATGACCGCAATCACCGTTGCAAAGCCGAGCAGAGCGAGGATCGTATCACTCATGGGTTTGTACTTCCTTTCCTTTTTTCATTTGCCGGGGATGCATTCCGTTTTATCCTCCGGAATCATTCCCGTTCGTTATGGTTCCAGTATACAGACTCAAACTTACAGCCCAAAGCCCTTCTCGTTACGGTTTGTTAAGAAATTCCTTAATATCCTGTAAGATTGTGTATGGAAGGTTGGATACAATAGAGTGCAACACAAAAGGCGTCCTTTCGGACGCCTTTTGCGTTGTTTATTCTTTCCGGCTGTTCCGTATCTGGGCCAGCAGCGTAGACGCCGACACCGGTTTTACCACATAGCCGTCGATGACGCCGTGGCTGCGGGCGTCCACGATCTCCCTTGTGGGGGCATTGGTCATCACGATGCGGGTCATGCCCGGGTAGCGGCCCCGGATTGCCATGCAGAAATCCACGCCGCTGCTGCTCATCAGGCTCTCGTCGATGGCAAGGACGTCGAAGGGCTGCTGCTCCAGCAGCTGGCGCAGCTCGCCCCGGCGGGAGCAGGTGGACACGCTCAGGCCCAGCGCACTGAGGTCTTTGTCCAGCAGGTCGAGGACCTTGTTGTTGTCGTCCGCCGCAAGAATGCGCAGCTTGCTGTCCACGCCCCACTGCAGCTGTTCGCGCTCCTGCTGCTGTTCCAGCACTGGCAGATAGACATAGAAGGTCGTGCCTCTGCCGATGGTGCTCTCCGCCCGGATACGGCCCCGGTGGGTGCGGATGATCTGGTCAGCCAGGGCAAGGCCGAGGCCGGTGCCTTCGCCGGTCTTCTTTGTGGTGAAGAAGGGCTCGAAGATGTGCTGCATCGTCTCCTTGTCCATGCCGCAGCCGGTGTCGGTGACGCTCAGGCAGACGTAGCTCGACCATTCCTCGGAAATCTTCTCTTCCGGGAAGAGCGCCGCCAGCTCACTGCGCGGCACGACACTGCCCCGGATGGTCAGCTTTCCGCCCTCGGTGCCGATGGCGTGGATGGCGTTGATGCTGATGTTCAGCAGCACCTGCTGCAGCTGGGTCGCATTGCCCAGAACGCATTCGCCGCTGAGCTCATTTTCTTCCTTCAGCTCCACGTTCTTCGGGCAGTTCGTCTCCACCAGCTTCCGGGTTCGATGGAGCAGTCCCTCCACCGACACGGCGTCGTAGACCGTCTCCACGTTTTTCCGGTTCATGGAGGAAATTTGTTTCACGACCTCCTGTGCCTTCTGCGCTGCCTCGCTGATCTCCATCGCGTTGTCATAGATCTCGCTGCCCGGGTCGGCGTCGGCCATAATGAGGTCGGCATAGCCGGTGATGGGGGTCAGGAAGTTATTGAACTCATGGGCGATGCCGCCGGTGAGGGTCCCCATCATCTGCAGCCGCTGGCCGTGGGCCAGCGACTCTTCGCTGCGGTGGAGCTCTTCGAGGGTCTGGTTCAGGGTCTTCAGATTGCTGATCTCGGTCGCGCTGCGGCGGTCACGCTCCTGCAGCCGGAACATCTGGAACATGAAGAGCACCAGCACCAGCGCCACGCCGCCGAAGATGAGGACCACCTTCACGAAGCTCTGCTGTACCGGCTCGTAGAAATCGTCGTAGTCCACCACGGCGCTGACGATCCAGAAGCTACCCCCCACGTCCAGATGACGAAAGGCGCTTATCTTATGCACCCGGGGCAGATCCGGGTCGGCCCACCAGTAGGAGTAGTAGTCCAGTGTGCCGAATTCCTCTTTCTGCTGAGCGCGCAGCAGCTCACTCAGACTGCTCATGTCCAGTTCCTTCCCCTGATAGATGCGCTGGCGGCCCTCCACGACTTTGATGCCCCACTGAACGGCTTCGGGGTGCATGACCACAAGGTTATCGTCATTCTTTATCATGATGTAGCCGTTCCTGCCGACATGGATCTCCGAGATGAGCTGCTGATACATGACCGTGGAGTCCACCACGAGGCAGGCTGTCTCATTCCCGACCTTCTTCTTCATCACAAGATAGTGCTCGCCGCCGCTGTGGTACTGCCAGTAGGAGATGTCCTCCGTCCGGGTGATGAGGACATCGCAGACGGCGCTGAGGCCGTAGCAGCTGTAGATGACCTCGCCGCTGCTGTTTTCCAGCCAGACGTCCCGGATGGTATCGCTCCGGGCCACCGTGGGGCGGAACGCTTTGCTGGCCTCCGCTTTTCCGGCGATGGAGTCCAGCCGGTCGGCGTATTCTTCCAGCAGAACGCGGATGCTGTCGGCGGTGCTCTGCACCACCAGCTCCATCTGCTGGGTCTGGCTGTCCATCATGGCGGTGCGGTAGTCCTTCCACACCATACCCACCACGACAGCCAGTGCGGCTACCGTGACGACGCCGATGGCCAGCGGCGCCCACAGGGTGCGCAGCGTCTGGAACCATGTCTTTTTCGGGGCGTTCTCCTTCATATCGAGTCCTCCTTTGGGGCGGTCTTGCTCTTCCTGTCTAAAAATGTTATAATTTTATTTATCATAATTGAAACAAATTTTCCGGTCAGAAAAGTGCAGGGAGTTATCATGTCGTATCATGTTCTTATTGTAGACGACGATCCAGCAATTTGCAAACTTTTATCGAAAGTTATGATAAGCAATGAGATGGACCCTCTCGTCGTCAACAGCGGCGCGGCGGCGCTGGACCTCATCGCGCGGCAGAGCAGCACGCTGGATATGATCCTGATGGACATCACGCTGGGCGACATGGAGGGATTCGATGTCATCCAGACCATCCGGCGCAACGGCGTCACTACACCGGTCATCATCATCAGCGGCCGCAACGAGGACTACGATTTCATGTACGGCCTCTCGCTGGGCGCCGACGACTATGTCACCAAGCCCTTCCGTCCCCAGATTCTGGGCGCAAAGGTCAAGGCCCTCATCCGCCGCAGCAAGAGCTTCTCGCAGGAGAACAACCAGCAGATCAGCTGCGGGCCTTTCCTCTGCGACACCACCACCATGCGCTTTTATAAAAACAATGTAGAGCTGAACCTCTCCGAGAAAGAGCGCAGCCTGCTGCTGCTCTTCGTGCGCCACCCGCAGCAGGTGTTCACCAAGGACATGATCTACGAGCAGATATGGGGCAACCTCATCGCTGTGGACGACAACGCCATCATGGTCTACATCAACCGCCTGCGCAGCAAGATCGAGGACAACGCCCGCACGCCCCAGCACATCATCACCATCCGCGGCGTCGGCTATCGGTTCGTGCCGTAAATAAGCGTTTCGCTTCCCCACAACAAAAGAAGGTCCGCTTCCTGCGCGCGGTGCAGGGAGCGGACCTTTGGTTTTATGCCGGTATAAAACACAAAACCTTGAAAAAGGAGAATCGCATGAAGTTTGTGTGCATATTTAGCCGCAAAAGCGGGGGTGAGAAGAGCGAAGGAATCTCCGTGAATCCATTCCGAAGCGTGGTTGGCAAGCCACATTCCCGCTTTTACGCTATATCACTCAATCTTCGCGGAAAGAGAAAGGCTTGACTTCGCGGACGACGTCCATGACAGTGCCGTCGCGGGCCTCGATGATGCCCACGATGCGGTCACCGAACTGGACCTTCTCAGGCTCGCCGACGATGGAGTAGGCGATGTCGCGCAGCTCCTCGATGGTCTTCAGAGGCACGCAGTCAGCGTCCTGCAGGGCCTTCAGCAGGTCAGGACGCTTGGGGTTGACGGCCACGCCGTAGTCGGTAACGACGATGTCTACGCTCTCGCCCGGGGTAGTGACGGTGGTCACGTCGGTGCAGATGGCCGGGATGCGGCCCTGCAGCAGAGGAGCGATGACGATGGTGCACTTTGCACCCTGTGCGGTATCGGGATGGCCGCCCTGTGCGCCGGTGATGATGCCATCGGAGCCGACGACGACGTTGCAGTTGAAGTGGGTATCCACTTCCAGAGAGGCCAGGATGACGTAATCCAGCTTGTTGACGAAAGCGCCCTTGTTCATCGGGCTTGCGTACTCGCCAGCAGAGATGGGGAAGTGGTTGGGGTTGGAAGTGACGTTGTTGACAGCGTCCAGGTCGAAGTCCTGCGTATCGACCAGCTTGCGGGCCAGACCGCGGTCAAGCAGCTCGCACATGGGCTTGGTCAGACCACCGACGCCCAGACCCATATGGATGTTCTTCTCCTCCATGATCTTGCTCAGGGAGATGGTGGAGGCGATGGATGCGCCGCCGACACCGGTCTGATAAGAGAAGCCGTCCTTGAAGTAGGGGGTGTTTGCAACGACCTGAGTGCAGTACTCTGCCATCAGGATCTTGCGCTGGTCGGTAGTGGGCTTTGCAGCGCCGGTAGCGATCTTCTCGGGGATGCCGATCTGGTCCACGACGCAGACGTAATCCACCTTGGTCTGGTTGATCTCTGCGGGGTAGTTGGGGTAGTCCACGAGGCAATCGGTGACAGCGACGACATAGTCAGCCATCTCAGCGTCCACGTAAGCATAGCTCAGGACACCGCAGTTGGTCTTGCCGCCCATACCGGAGCAGTTGCCGTACTCGTCGCAGGAGGGTGCGCCGATGAAGGCGATGTCCACATGGGTCTCGCCGGTCTCAATGGCGCGGACACGGCCGCCGTGGCTGCGCATGGTAGCCAGACCCTTCAGCTTGCCGTGGGAGATGGCATCGCCGATCTTGCCGCGGACGCCGGAGGACTCGATGTTGACGATGGTGCCGTCCTCGATCATGGGGACGAGGGCGTCATGAGCCTTGCCCAGAGAGCTTGCGCTCAGGGTGATGTTCTTGAAGCCCATCTTGTGGATCTCTTCCATGACCATGCAAACCACGAGGTCGCCCTCGCGGAAGTGGTGGTGGAAGGAGACGGTCATGCCGTCGTGGGCATTGCACTTGACGAGGGCCTCGTGGATGTCCTTGACCATCTTGTCGTGGTCATTGCGCATCACGGGAGTGACCTTCGGGCTGGCCTTCTGGAAAGCCTTGCCGTCTTTATAATTGTTGCCCTGGAAGACCTCTTTGCCGGTGCGCTCGAGGATCTCTTCGGGAATTTCTCTGCCGACTGCGTTCAACATAATTACAAATCCCCCTTATACACGCCGGATGCCTTTGCCAGATCGATGGTGCGCTTTGCACCGTCGTAGAAGGCGATGTCGATCATCTTGCCGTCAACGGTGAAGACGCCGATGCCCAGTGCCTTCTTGGAGTCGATCTCCTTGACGACCTTCTCAGCGAAGATGATGTCCTTCTGGGTGGGAGTAAAGATCTCGTGGACGATGGGGATCTGACGGGGGTTGATGATGGACTTGCCGTCAAAGCCCATCAGGTGGATGTTCTCGACGTCCTTGCGGAAGCCGTCCATATCCTTCAGGTCGGTGAAGACGGTGTCGAAGCACTGCACGCCTGCTGCGCGGGCTGCAATGATCATCTGCTGGCGGGCACCCATCAGCTCAATGCCGGTGCCGGTGATGTGGGTCTGCAGGTCCTTGGTGTAGTCGCCGCCGGACAGTGCGATGCCGAACAGGCGCTCATCGCTCTCGCAGATCTCCAGAGCGTTCATGACGCCGCGGGCAGACTCCAGAGCGGCGATGATGAGGACTTCGCCCTCAGGACGGCCATAGGTCTTCTCGTCCTCGGCGATGGCAGCAGCCACGCGGTGGACATCCTCGGCGTGCTCGGTCTTGGGGATGCGGATGGAATCGCAGCCGCCGGCCACGCAGGCACGGATGTCTTCACGCCAGTAGGGAGTGTCCAGACCGTTGATACGGACGACCCGCTCTGCGCCGCGGTAATCCACGGTCTTCAGGGCGTGATACAGGCTGAAACGGGCGACATCCTTCTGGTTCTCGGCGACAGCGTCCTCCAGGTCCAGCATCAGGGAGTCAGCCTTATAGATGTAAGGGTCCTTGATGAGGCCGGGCTTCTGCGCATTCAGGAACATCATCGTGCGGCGCAGGCGCTTCTTGTTCGGATTATTCATCGAATGGCACCTCCCCAAGGCAGATTCTCATACTGGTCAACAGAGCGGAACACCGCGCCCTCGATGCGGGCCTTCAGGGTACAGTCCAGTGCGCCCTTGTCCACGATGGTGATGCGGACGTTGTCGATGTCCAGATTCTTCAGGGTCTCCAGTGCGACCTTGCGCAGCTGGTTGCCGTACTGATGGATGACGGAGCTTTCGAGGGAGAAATCGATCTTACCCTCACCCGGCTCGACGGTCACCATGCAGTCGCTGGATTCCAGAGTGCCAGCCGTGGCTGCTTTCTTGATCTCCATGCTTTTTTCCTCCTTGGCAGGTGGTTTCTTCAATCGTTATACCGTACTTGCGGGGCAGCGCCTCACTGCGCCGCTCCTGATGGTTCTATCATAATCGGACAATCTTACAAAAGGCATAGCGTCAGTCTTAATATTCGTTAAGAATCGCCAAAAATTTCTCTTGTACACAAGACATATTCCATTTTGGCATAGTTTCCGAGCCACCACAATGCCGATCCACCGTTCCCCGGTTTCGGAGAGCAGCAGACCGACTCTGAAACTATGATACCTTAAGACCAGACGTTTGTAAAATCGTCAGATCCAATCTTGAACCATTCTCTGGGAGAATGGTTGCTTACTGGTTGTTCCGATAGTAGTTGATGAGGCAGCCGTCGGCGATGATCTGACGCTCCGGCTCGGTGAGGGCACCGGTGGAGACCGGGAAGGCGGTCACGGTGCCGTCCGGTTTGACGGCGTAAGCAGTAAAGCTGGCCTTGTTCTCGAGAACGGCCTCACGGATACCGGGCACAAAGATGTAATCGCCCAGTTCAAACACCTCGGGGTTCTCTACGAGGAAGGGCGTCATGCCCCAGTTGATGCAGTTGGAGCGGTAACGCTTGGTGGCGTACTGCTTGGCAAAGTTCGCGGATGCACCCATGACACGCTGGCAGGAAGCGGCCTGCTCACGGGCGGAACCGTCGCCGGGCATATTGGCGAAGATGGTGGAGCCGATGTCGGTGTGGGCGGGATCGTTCTTCACACCAGCCTTAGTCAGGGCAGCATAGACGTTCAGGACTTCCTCGGGCAGGGCCTTGCCCGCCTCGCGGTCGCGCTCGATCTGGCGCATGACCTTGCTACGAGAGACGTACTGGGGATCGCGGCGGCTCAGAGCGAACTCCGACAGACGTTCGGGGTTGGAGCGATAGGAAGAAGTCTCACCGGAGGGGATCAGCTCGTCGGTGGTGGTGACGGGGTCGGTGATGTAGGAGCAGACCTTGACCAGCAGATCGTCGGTCAGGGCAGGCATCTCGGGCCAGTCCTTGATGTTCGGGCCGAAGCGCAGCTCGGCATCCGGTTCGGCATGGCCCCAGCCGTTGTAAACGCGCTTCTCGTACAGGGAGGCGTTGTAGTGGTACTCAGGGTTCGTATACTCCACGTCCAGATCGGTGGCAGCGGTCAGCTTGCCGCCGTTGGCTGCGGTGGCGGCGATGGAACGTGCGTCCATCAGTGCCACGCTGGACATCTGACCCTCGCCCGGCTTGGAACCCTCGCGGTTCGGGAAGTTGCGGGTGGTGTGGCGGATGGAGAACTCGCCGTTGGCCGGGCAGTCGCCTGCACCGAAGCAGGGGCCGCAGAAGCACTCGCGCATGATGGCACCGGCGTTGACCAGGTCGCTTGCGCGGCCATTCTTGAGCAGTTCGCTCAGGGCGGGCATAGAACCCGGATAGATGCTCAGGGTGAAGGCACCGTTGCCGCAGCTCTGACCCCGCAGGATGTCGGCAGCGGCGCAGATGTTGTCGAAGGTGCCGCCGGCGCAGCCAGCGATCTCGCCCTGATCGACCCAGATGGCACCATCGTGAAACTTGCTGTCCAGATTCATCTTGGCACCCTTGATCTGCTTGTTGGCCTCTTCCTGTACAGCGTGCAGGATGTCGGCAGCGTTGGCCTGCAGCTCGTGGATGGTGTAGGTGTTGGAGGGGTGCATCGGCATAGCGATGGTGGACTCAATGGTGCTCAGGTCGATGTAGACGCAGCCATCGTAGTAGGCCACCTCCGCAGGCTGTAGCTTCTTGAAGTCCTGCGGACGGCCGTGGATAGTGTAGTAACGCTGGGTCTCCTCATCTGTGACCCAGATGGAGGACCAGCAGGTGGTCTCGGTGGTCATGACGTCGATGGCGTTGCGATACTCGATGGGCAGGCCGGCAATGCCGGGGCCGACGAACTCCATGACCTTGTTCTTGACATAGCCCTTCTTATAGACGGCACCGCAGATGCTCAGAGCCACGTCGTGGGGACCGATGCCCGGGCGGGGCTTGCCGGTCAGGTAGATGGCGATGACCTGCGGACGAGCGAAGTCATAGGTGCGGCCCAGAAGCTGCTTGGCCAGCTCGCCGCCGCCCTCGCCGACCGCCATGGTACCCAGTGCACCGTAGCGGGTGTGGGAGTCGGAGCCGAGGATCATCTTTCCGCCGCCGGCCATGGTCTCACGGTTGTAGCTGTGGATGTTGGCCATGTTGGTAGGGACGTAGATGCCGCCGTATTTATGAGCGGCGGACAGGGCGAATTTGTGGTCGTCCTCGTTGATGGTGCCGCCGACAGCGCAGAGGCTGTTGTGGCAGTTGGTCAGGACGTATGGCAGCGGGAACTGCTTCATGCCGGAAGCGCGGGCCGTCTGGATGATGCCGACATAGGTAATGTCGTGGCTGGTCATCGAGTCGAACTTCAGTTGCAGCTGGTCGGGGTCACCGCTCTTGTTGTGGGCCTGCAGGATACCGTAGGCCATAGTGCCTTTCTCAGCTTCCTTTGCGTCTACGGTGCGGCCGGTCTTCTGGGCCACTTCCTCAGGACAGGAGCAGATGGTCTCGCCGTTTACGAGGTAGATCCCGTTATCGTATAATTTCAGCATGGTGCTCTCCTTTTTTCACACATTTGCGTTCTTATACTCTCTCAAAAAGGCACTCCGGAAAAGGGGAGCCTCCCCTCCCCGGAGTGAATCAGACTTTTACAGAACCATAGAAACGATGAGGTTGAATATAGCTGCAACACCGATGCTGATAGGCGTTGCGACGAACAGCAGACGGTTGAACAGGCTGCTGCGCTCTTCCTCATTGCCACAGGAACCCAGAATCAGGGAACCGCCGGAAGAGAAGGGGCTGATTGCACTGCTCTGCGCGCCGAGAACCGTGCAGGTGAACAGATTGACCGCGCCCAGACCCGTCGTTGCGGACAGACCGGGGATCAGCGGGAACAGAGCCGGGCAGACAACACCGGTGGTAGAGCTGAAGAAGCTCATGACTGCGCCGACCAGACTGAATGCGATCGGAACCAGGAAGGTCGGAACGTTGCTGCCGATCCAGTTGGACAGCAGGTCAATGGTTCCAGCCTCAACTGCAACGGCGATCAGCATACCAGCTCCGGCGATCATCAGGATAGTATTCCAAGGAACACGAGCGATGATCTCCTTCTGCGGAGCAAGCTTCATCAGCAGCGCAATGACAGCGAAGACGAATGCGACCAAGCCGACGTCGATCTTTCCTGCAACCAGCTTGATGACCGCATTGCCGGGGATCAGCAGCTTGAGCAGCGGGAAAACCAGAACGACTGCCATCATCGCGACCATGAGATAGAGCGTCTGCTTCTGTGCGGTGGTGTATGCTTCCGGTTTTTCAAACTTGACATCTTTGCCGATGTTGCGGTTTGCAGGCAGTGCAAAACGGAAAATCGTAATGAGGATCAGAGAGAACAGGACTGCCAGACCGAACATTTTCAGGCAGGTCACGAAAGAATCAATGGCTTCCAGTTCGGGAGCTGCCTCATAGGAGCTGTCCATCAGACCACGGAAGATAACGCCAAGCGCAGCCGTCGGGAAATCACCGCCCGCCAATGCGCCGCAGTTGATGGCGACTGCACCGGTCAGCTTGTCCATCTTGGACTCTTCGCAGATGAGCAGCGTGATGGGAGCGAGGAATGCCAGAACCGTGAAGTACGCTGCACCCATGACCGACAGGATGACAGCAACGGCGAACAGTGCATATGGCAGCATTCCCGGGAATTTACGGCAGGCATACAGCAGCGAGCGGGAAATCTTTTCCAGTGTGCCATTGGCTGCTGCAACATTATAGAACAACGAAACGGAGATGATGACGAACATCGTGTTCGTCGGCCAGAATGCAATCAGAGCTTTCGGCTTGAGATCCAGCCAGAAACAGCCGATAAAATATGCAAATACAATGCAGAAGAAACCCGTATTGATCTTGGTTTTATAGCCAAGAAAGACTGCCAGTGCGATGGCAGCGATAATAACAGCACTTTGCATGGAACATCCTCCTTATTCCACTTCTTCGGCGTTACTCGATGCCGAGCAAGCCTGCCGCAATGGTATGCGACATGTAGTAAATCTGGTCGTCCGGCACACCATGATCCGACAGATATTGGAGATACTGCTGCATTGCGATCTCCCAGTGAGGATTCTCGGTCTGACCGCCGTCTGTGCTGATGAGCACGTTCTTATAGCCGACCTCACGGATGACCTCGAGGTTTTCGGGCAGATTGCTCTTGTACTTGCCGCCGCCCATGTTCTGTGCATAGCAGCGTTCCAGCAGAACATCGTAATCCTTGACGATCCGTTTCTGGTCTTCGATGCTCATGTCGACGACCCACCATTCCGGATGGGTGACGACCAGCTTCTTGACACCGGCAGCGCGGGCTGCATCGCAGACGATGAAGCTCTCTTCGGGGGAAATATGCGCCGTGCCGAGTACTGCGTCATAATCCTTGACCAGCTGGAAGATGTCCTTCATCTCGGGAACAATTTTTCCATTCTCGGTCACCTTCACGCCATCGTCCGGGTTCTTGCCGAACTTTGCCAGATGGTTCTGGGCGTGCTGGGTCGGCAGCCAGACCACTTTGGCTCCCAGCTTCAGCGCGACCTCGACCGCCGCCGGATTCAGGCCGCCGACCGGATGGTTCAGGGTGATGCTGCCGAACATGGTAAAGTCGTTGTCGCCATGGACGATCTTGTTATAACGGTTGCACAGATAAGCCCGATCCATCGTTGTACCCTGATGGGTCTTGATGACAATGGCTCTTGCGCCCACCTTGACCGCGGCATCCGTCAGCTCCAGATCGTCATACGCTCTCAGTCGAAGATCCGGATTGGTGTGGACGTGCATATCAATAACGCCCTTCATTGGATATACGCTCATGTTTTACCTCTTTTCCATCATGATCCTGTACAAAAGAATCCTCATCTGCAGTTGAAGTTCTGGTGATTTTAGTATATAATCATTTCTGTGATTGGAAAAGTCCTGTTTTTATAATAGCCCCTATAGGCAAAACCGATAGAAAAAAAGAAATTTCTGTCGTTTTTGGAGGAATTGTCATGGATCTCCGCGAACTATACTATCTGAACGCCCTTGCCGAAGAGCAAAGCATCTCGAAAGCCGCCGAGCGGCTGTACATCGCGCAGGCCAGCCTGAGCCAATTCCTGCGCCAGTTCGAGGCGCAGCTTGGCTCCCCCATCTTCGTGCGCACCAACAAGGGTATCCGCCCCACCCCTTCCGGCAAGGTTTTTCTGAGTCACGCTAAGCACATCTTAAAAGAGTACCAGCAGGCCCAGCAGGAGTTCTGGGACAACGAGAACACCGTCGGCGGCACCGTGTTCTTCGGGGTCAGCTCCTTCCGCGGCAGCTATGTCATCCCGCCCATCCTGAAAAAATTCTACGACCAGAACCCTCGGGCTACCATCAACATCTACGAGGGCAACAGCATGAATCTGGTGGAGAAGATCCGGGAGGGCGAGCTGGACCTTGCGCTCTCCGCCTACCCCATCGTCAGCACCGAGGGCATCCAGATGGAATACCTCTACCGGGACGAGGTGCTGCTGGTCGCCACCAAAGACCACCCGATCTTACAGCAGGCCCACATGGACGAGACCGGGCGGCTCCGCGTCTCGATGGAGGAAGTCACCCGCCATGAGTGCATCCTCAGCGGCAAGGATACCATGCTGGGTCACCTGATCCGAAGTGCGTTCGAAGCCTACGGCCTGCGACTGAAATCGAAGCACGACAACATCACCGCCGCATTTGCCGCATCCATGGCACGGGTTGGCCTTGCTCTGGCTTTCACCTACCGCTCCTGCATCGTCGAAGAGCCGGATGTCGTCTATCTCTCGCTGGGATCGCAGGGGCTTTACCTCCGGCTGGCCCTGCTCTCCCCCACCACCGACTACCGCTCCAAGGCGACGCTGGCCCTGACCAAGCTGCTCCGCGAAGAGCTGAGTGGCAAAAACGCAGATAAAAAGACACCCTCGCCGTCCAATCAGATCAACGAAGGTGCCCTGTAAGGTTCGATTCTGTTTATGCGTGATTGAAGCCCTTGCCGAACACCTCGGTGGTGCTGAGCATCGAGATAAAGGCGTTGAGGTTTTCCTTATGGATAAATGCCTGCAACTGCAATGCCTCGCGGTGGGTGAGGGTCGTATAGATCATGTAGTGGGGCCGGTCGGTGTAGGCACCGTAGCAGGGCGTATAGGTCGCACCGCGCACCAGCTTGCGCATGACGAAGTCGCAGATGGGGTCTTTGTCGTCGCAGATGATGAGAATGGCCTTGCACATCTTCATCTGCTCGAGGACGGCATCGACGACGAGGCTCTTGACCGTCAGACCCACGAAAGAGTAGAGAGCGGTGTAGAGGTCGAAGACGAAGCAGGCTGCCAGCACCATGGCGAGGTCGGTGATAAAAAGCGCCTCGCCGGTGTTCTTCATATGGGCGTATTTTTTCAGGATGAGGGCGACGACATCGGTGCCGCCGGAAGACGCGCCCACGTTGAAGAGCAGAGCCGACGCAATGGCGGGCAGGGCGATGGCGAAGACCAGGTCCAGCATGGGCTGGTCGGACAGGGGGCCGCTGAGGGGAACATATTTTTCAAAAAGGGCCAGCTCTGCCGTCATGACGACGGTAGCCCATCCGGTGCTGATGGCAAAATCCTTGCCGAGGAATATCCAGCCCAGAATGAGCAGGAGGATATTGGCGCAGGATGAAAAAGCTGAGGCCGACAGAGGCGTAAGCTTTGCCACAAGGGCCGCGCCGCCGGTCACGCCGCCGAAGACGAAGTTGTTGGGGAATTTGAAGAAGTATACGCCGATGGTCATGATGCTGATACTCAGGGTGATGATAACGTATCGACTGACGATCTGCAAGGTCTTTTCCCGCGTGCTGATCTCCATTTGACTGTTTCCTTTCGCCGTCCGCGCGGCACTCTCTTCTCACACAAAGGGCCGTTTCTCTGCCCATTACTTGTGTTATTGTAACACTGCCCACTGCGCCGTTCAAGAGGAAAAACTTTTCCGCACAAAAACCGCCCGCTTCGTTTTCCACAAAGCGGGCGGCAGCTGTTGAATTTATGGAAGTGCTTACAGCTTCTTGCCGGTCAGCATCTCGTAGGCTTCCTCATACTTGGCGATGGTCTTGTCGATGACGTCCTGCGGCAGGTCATAATCACTGTCGGGGTTGGCCAGCAGCCAGTTGCGGACGAACTGCTTATCAAAGGAGGGCTGACCGTGGCCGGCCTCGTAGCCCTCCAGCGGCCAGAAGCGGGAAGAATCGGGGGTCAGCATCTCGTCGCCGAGGATGACGTTGCCCTCCTCATCCAGACCGAACTCAAACTTGGTGTCGGCGATGATGATGCCGCGGGAGAGGGCATACTCAGCGCACTTCTTATACAGAGCGATGGTGTAGTCACGCAGCTTGGTGGCGTACTCCTCACCCTTGCCGGGGAACAGCTTTTCCAGCACGTCGATGCTCTGCTCGTAGGAGATGTTCTCGTCGTGGTCGCCGATCTCAGCCTTGGTGGAGGGGGTGTAGATGGGCTCGGGCAGCTTCTCGGACTCCTTCAGGCCCTCGGGCAGCTGGATGCCGCAGACCTTGCCGGTCTTCTGGTAGCTGGCCCAGCCGCTTCCGGTGATGTAGCCGCGGACGATGCACTCGACGGGCAGCATGGTCAGCTTGCGGCACATCATGCTGCGGCCCTCGTACTGGGGCTGCTGGAAGAACTCGGGCATCTCCTTCACGTCCACGCTCAGCATATGGTTGGGCAGCAGGTCGCGAGTGTAGTCGAACCAGAACTTGCTCATCTGGGTCAGCACTTTGCCCTTGTTGGTGACTTTATTCTTTAAGATAACATCGAATGCAGAGATGCGGTCGGTGGCGACCATGATGAGGCTGTCGCCGTTGTCGTAGATCTCGCGGACCTTGCCTTCCTTGATGGGCTTGAACTCAGTCATAGCAAAACTCTCCATTTCCCTTATTCCGTAGGTATCTTTCAGCGTAGGAACAACCTCTCAGTCTCGCTATCGCTCGACAGCTCCCCTAGCGAGGGGAGCCTCTGGCGAAGAGATAAAGCTTTACGGAATGCCAAAGCCTCCCCTCGATAGGGGAGGTGGCACGCCGTAGGCGTGACGGAGAGGTTTCACCGTTTACACTATAATCTTATCACAGGAATTGTCCGTTGGGAAGAAACAGATGGGAGAGAAATGAGCCGATTTTTGGTTTTTTCTCGTGAAAAGTGCTAAAATCCAGCTTAAATTTTCGTCGTTTTGACGGTAAAAGTCGTACTTTCGCCCCATTTTTGCCTGCCTTGCTGACCGAAACGCCGTCATTGACGAAATTTGTGAAAACGTGTATCATGGGTAACGGCATCGCATTTTTCAACTTTTGTCTTTTAAGGAGGTCCATGCCATGCGTCCTCTCATCATCGCCCATCGCGGCGCGTCCCATCTGGCCCCCGAAAACACGCTGACCGCGTTCCGTCTGGCAAAGACGCTGGGTGCGGACGGCTTCGAGTGTGACGTTCAAATCACCAGGGACCGTCATCTCGTGGTGGCCCACGACTACCTCACCGACCTCAAGACCGGCGTCCACGGCAACATCCCGGATATGGACTTCGACGACCTGCGCCAGCTGGATTTCGGAAAATGGAAAAGCCCGGAGTTCGCGGGCGAAAAGATCCCCACCCTCGAAGAGGTTCTGGAAGTCGCACAGGACTTCAGGATGATACATATTGAGTTAAAGCCCTACTTGGACCGGGACGAAGAGATCGTGGACCGGATCATCGACGCCGTCCTTGACGCCGGGCTGGAAGAAAAGGCCGTGCTCACCTCCTTCGAGTACGGCGCCCTCCGCCGGGTGAAGGAGCGGATGCCCCAGATGGCCACCTGCGCCATGACCCTCAGCCCCGAATCCCAGCTCAGCCAGCCGGCCACCTTCTGGGAGAAACTGGGCCTCAAGAAGACCGACCCTCTCGTGGAGAAGCTTTCCAGCCCCCAGGCCCTCAGCGAAGCGGCCGCTCTGCTGGAAGACCCCAGCAGTCTGGACGAAGAGAACAGCGTCCTCATCTACTACCTGAAAGACCGTCTCGATTTTCTCTACTCCATCTTCCCCGGCATGAACCTGGCCGAAATTTTGCAGCAGTATTATTATCAGACGGATTTTGTGAACTATGTGGCCCAGTTCGGCTTCCCGGTGGATTACGTCGGGCCGGAGTACCACGCCTTTTTCCGGGACAAAGACCTTATCCCCAATGCCCACGCCCGCGGCTTCAAGGTCGCGCCCTGGCCGGTGGGCGTGGAGAGCCGGGACGACCTGCGCCAGCTGTTCCGGCTGGACCCGGAGCTTGTGGTCACGAATAAGCCCGAGGTGGCTGTTTCCATCCTCACCGGGCTGGGCCAGTGGGACGAATCATCCAAAGAGGGTTGACAGCCCTCTTTTTTTGGAGCATAATAGTCCTGTATCGAACAGTTTTATGTGAAACAGTTCGGCGTTCGAACATTCACATCAAAAGTCAAACCAGAAGGATGATACTATGAACCAAGCCTTTGAACCCGCCTGCACCCCCATCGCGCCGCCGTGGGAGGCGCCGCAGGTCATCCCGGCCCAGCTGCGCCGGGTGAACAACCTTATTTTCCGCAAGATAGGCCAGATTGCCCGCACCAATGGCGTGGAGGCCGTGACCCCCATGCACGGCTGGATCATGGAGTATCTTTACCGGCACTCCGAGACCCCGGTGTTCCAGCGGGACATCGAGCGGGAGTTCTCCATCACTCGTTCCACTGTCACCAACATCCTGCAGCTCATGGAGCGCAAAGGCTACATCACCCGTCAGAGCGTGGAGCAGGACGCCCGCCTCAAGCAGCTGGTCCTCACCGAAAAAGGCCGCCAGTTCCACGAGGACACCATGCGGGCCTTCCACCAGACCGATGAATATGTGGCCGGCCTGCTCACCGAAGAAGAAAACACCGAGCTGCTGCGGCTGCTGAATAAACTGTATCTGGGACTAAAGTGAAACAAATATGAACTTTTTCCGAAACTTTGGAAAAAGCATTGACTTTAATATTGTTTTGTATAAAATTGTTCCGTACCAAACAATTTATCAAAGGAGGCTCAAAGTATGATAAAGAAGCTTGCTTCCCATCTGGGCGAATACAAACGCGCCGCTATCCTGACGCCGATGTTTTCCGCACTGGAAGCAGTCATGGACATCCTGCTGCCCACCATCATGGCGTTCATCATCGACCTTGGCATTGAAAAGGGCGATATGAACGCCATCGTCAAATACGGCCTGCTCACCTTCGCAGTGGCGGCCATCGCCCTGCTGCTGGGCGTTCTGGCCGGCAAGTACGCCGCCGAGGCGTCCACCGGCTTTGCCGGCAACCTGCGCGATGCGATGTATGAGAATATCCAGCATTACTCCTTCTCCAACATCGACAAATTCTCCACCGCCGGCCTCGTCACCCGTATGACCACCGACGTGACCAACCTGCAGAACGCTTTCCAGATGATGGAGCGTATGTGTGTGCGCGCCCCGGTCCATCTGGTGTTCGCACTCATCATGGCGTTCAGCATCGGCGGCCCTCTGACCCTCATCTTCGTGGTGGCCATCGCCTTTCTGCTGGCCGTGCTGGCAAGCATCATGGTCCCCACCTTCAAAATTTTTGACCGTGTTTTCAAGAATTACGACAACCTGAACTCCTCCGTGCAGGAGAACGTGTCCGCTATCCGCGTGGTCAAGAGCTTCGTCCGCGAGGGCTTCGAGAACGAGAAGTACACCAAAGCCTGCGAGGGTCTGTATCAGCAGTTCGTCAACGCAGAGAGCCGTCTGAGCTTCAACAACCCCGCCATGCTGACGGCTATTTACGGCTGCAACATTGCCCTGAGCTGGTTCGGCGCAAAGTACATCCTGCACGGCGCGATGACCACCGGCCAGCTGAACGCTCTGTTCGGCTACATCATGAACATCCTGATGGCTCTGATGATGCTGAGCATGGCTTTCGTCATGATCTCCATGTCCGCCGCTTCCGCAAAGCGTATCGTGGAAGTTCTGGACGAGACGACCGACCTTCCCCCCGCCAAGGCTCCCGTGCAGGAAGTCAAGGACGGCAGCATCCGCTTCGACCATGTCACCTTCAAGTACAAGCACGGCTCCGGCCAGCCTGTCCTGAACGACATCACCTTTGACATCAAGCCCGGCGAGACACTGGGCATCATCGGCGGCACCGGCAGCGCAAAGTCCAGTCTGGTGCAGCTCATCCCCCGCCTGTACGACGCCGAGACCGGCACTGTCAGCGTGGGCGGCGTGGATGTCCGGGATTACAATCTCGACGTCCTCCGCCACGAGGTCTCCATGGTGCTCCAGAAGAACGTCCTGTTCTCCGGCACCATCCTCGACAACCTCCGCTGGGGCAATGAGAACGCCAGCGAGGAAGAGTGCATCCGTGTGGCAAAGCTGGCCTGCGCCGATGAGTTCATCGAGCGCTTCCCGGACAAGTACAACACCTGGATTGAGCAGGGTGGCTCCAATGTGTCCGGCGGCCAGAAACAGCGTCTGACCATCGCCCGCGCCCTGCTGCGCAAGCCGAAGGTCCTCATCCTCGACGACTCCACCAGTGCCGTGGATACCGCCACCGACGCAAAGATCCGGAAGGCGTTCCGTGAGGAGATCCCCGGCACCACCAAGATCATCATTGCACAGCGCATTTCCTCGGTGCAGGATGCCGACCGCATCCTCGTGCTGGACAACGGCCAGATCAACGGCCTCGGCACCCACGAGGAACTGCTGAAGAACAACGCGATCTATCAGGAAGTCTACAACAGCCAGACTCAGGGCGGCGGCGACTTCGACAAGCAGGGAGGTGAGCAGTAATGGCAGAACAGAAAGCAAAAGTCGTCCATGGCCCCGGCCCCCGCGGCATGGGAGGCCCGCGTCCGAAGGTCGAGAACCCGGGCAAGCTGCTCAAGCGCATCATGGCAGAGGTGTTCCAGCATTATCTGCCTCACTGCATCCTCGTGCTCATCTGCATCGTGGTCAGCGCGCTGGCCAATGTGCAGGCAAGCCTGTTCCTGCAGACCCTTATCGACGACTATATCATCCCCATGACCCAGCAGCAGGACCCCAGCTTTGCACCGCTGGCCGGTGCGCTGGTGCGCGTCGGCTGCATCTATGTGGTGGGCATCCTCGCTGCATGGCTCAACGCCCGCATCATGGTCAACGTCACCCAGGGTACCCTGCGCAACCTGCGCATCCAGCTCTTCACCCACATGGAGAGCCTGCCCATCAGCTACTTTGACACCCATCCGCACGGCGACATCATGTCCGTCTACACCAACGACGTGGATACCCTCCGCCAGATGCTCAGCCAGAGCATCCCCCAGCTGGTATCCAGCGCCATCACCATCGTTTCCGTCTTTGCCAGCATGTGCATGCTGAGCTGGCAGCTCACCATCGTCACCATGCTGATGGTAGCCCTGATGCTCTTCTGCTCCAAGAAGATCACCCAGCAGAGCGGCAAGTACTTCATCGCACAGCAGCGCGACCTCGGCAAAGTGAACGGCTACATCGAAGAGATGATGGAAGGCCAGAAGGTCGTTAAAGTCTTCACCCATGAGCAGAAGGCCCTCGAGGGCTTCCGCGAGCTGAACGACAAGCTCAAGGACAGCGCCAAGCAGGCCAACAGCTTCGCCAACATCATGATGCCCGTCAACGCTCAGCTGGGCAATATCAGCTACGCCATCTGCGCTCTGGTGGGTGCAGCCATGGCCGTCACCGGCATGGGCGGCGTCACGCTGGGTACTGTCATGGCGTTTCTGTCCCTGAACAAGAGCTTCAATATGCCCATCAGCCAGGTGTCCATGCAGGCCAACAGCATCATCATGGCACTGGCCGGTGCAGAGCGCATCTTCAAGATGATGGATGAGCCCAGCGAGACCGATGAGGGCTATGTCACCCTCATCAACGCCAAGTACGACAAGGACGACAACCTCGTGGAGGCCAACGAGCGCACCGGCATCTGGGCCTGGAAGCACCCCCACCACGACGGCACCACCACCTACCACAAGCTGGAAGGCGACATCACCTTTACGGACGTCGATTTCGGCTATGTGCCGGGCAAGACCGTCCTGCACGACATCAACCTCTATGGCCGTCCGGGCCAGAAGATCGCCTTCGTCGGCTCCACCGGCGCCGGCAAGACCACCATCACCAACCTTATCAACCGCTTCTACGACATCCAGGACGGCAAGATCCGGTACGACGGCATCAACATCCATAAAATCAGGAAAGCCGACCTCCGCCGCTCTCTGGGCATTGTGCTGCAGGATACCCACCTGTTCACCGGCACGGTCATGGAGAACATCCGCTATGGCCGTCTGGAGGCCACCGACGAGGAGTGCATCGCCGCAGCCCGTCTGGCCAACGCCGACGGCTTCATCAAGCGCCTGCCCGAGGGCTACAACACCATGCTGACCGGCGACGGTGCGAACCTGTCGCAGGGCCAGCGTCAGCTGCTGGCCATCGCCCGCGCAGCCGTTGCTGACCCGCCGGTGCTCATCCTCGATGAGGCTACTTCCTCCATCGACACCCGCACCGAGGCTCTGGTGCAGCGCGGCATGGACGGCCTGATGTATGGCCGCACCAGCTTCGTCATCGCCCACCGCCTCTCCACTGTCCGCAACGCAGACTGCATCGTGGTCCTGGAGCAGGGCCGCATCATCGAGCGCGGCAGCCATGACGAGCTCATCGCCAAGAAGGGCAAGTATTACCAGCTCTATACCGGTAATCTGGCTGAGAACTAAACTTTATATATAGAAAAGCCGCTGTGCAGTTTTGTAGCTGTACAGCGGCTTTTTCTTGTGTTTTGTCGAATTTTATGATACTCTTTAGGTGTCGGCCTTCCGACTCCATTCAAATTGGGGAAGGGGGTGAGAACCTATGGAAATGTTATCTTCTTTCATTCTGTCCGTCGCAGCCAATGTTGTGGCTCATTGCATTGGCAAGTGGTTTGACGAGCAGTTCAAGGCCGGTAAGCACTAACCCCTAGTAAGCAAAACGCCCCGCGGTATTCGCAGTACCGTGGGGCGTTTTGCTGCTCATTGGTGAAAACCTATGAAGCAATATCTTCTTTCATTGCTTTTATTATATGCACTCTCAGCAAAAAAGTCAAGCGCTTCGCAATTTTATCGATCCAAATCGTGCTTCTTACAGAACTTCCTGCTCACCCAGTACATCCCGGCCCAGATGGCGATGGCGAGGATGAGATACACCGGATTTTTCAGCGAGCTGACCAGCGACTGGCCGAAGAGAGCCATCATGGCCACCATAACGGCCTTGCCCGCCAGAAGGGTGAGCAGATAGCGCTTCTCGTCAAAATCCGAGATACCAAAGGCCAGATGCAGGAACGACGTGGGCGTAAAGGGCAGGACGGCCAGCATGAAGAGGCTGGCCGTGTCCACATGGCTGACCCACTGCTGGGCCTTTTTCAGCTGTTCGGAGCGAGAGGCCAGCTTCCAGAAAAAGCGTTTGACCACCCGCCGCCAGAATAAAAACACCACCGTGCCGCCTGCGGCCACACCGAGCCAGCTGTAGACGAAGCCAAGAAATCCGCCGTGGGCCGCGATATTGAGGGCCACGATGGCGATGAGGGGCAGCGGCGGAAAAATGGATTCCAGCATCGCCAGCAGAATAGGGACCAACGGCCCCAGCCCTTCAAAGCCCTCTAACAATGCCTCCCAGAATTCCAGCGTACCCAGCTGGTGGAGCCAGTCGATGAGCGTCGTTTCCATCGTGCTCGTACCATCCCTTTCGTTTCTGCCTGATGTTTCTTCTTAGTATATCCAGCATCTATGACCGGGATATGAACAAAATCTGAGCATTTTTGCCTTTTTCTTCCTGTCTCTCCTTACAATACGAAACAGCGTCGTTCTTTCCTGCACGATATTTTATTCTTCTGCCTCAGAAGATGTGCCGGGCGGCCTCTGCTTCGGCGGCCTGCCGTTCGGCCTTGAGGCGCTGACGCTCCAGATACTGGGCCTTCTGCTTTTTCCAGCGGACCAGGCTTGCATCGTCCGGCATCTGGACGCAGCGGGCGAAGGCCCAGTGCAGGCCGTCCCGGCGCGACATCCGGTATTTCTGGAACACGCCCCGGCCGGCCTCACCGCCCCGGCCCTTACAGACGGGACACTGGGACAGCGTGTACCAGCCGCTGCTCCCTTTTTTCAGCCAGACGTCATCCGGCTGCAGGGCCGTGCCACAGACCGGGCAGGCCATCGTGCCGATGACGGGGTCCAGCTTCCACATAGACTGGTCCAGATAGCCTTGGAAGACCCTGAAATCCCGGTAGTCGCCCGGCGTGGGGCAAAGGCTCTGGCGCAGGGTGTCCTCCTCGCTGGGGTAAGCGGCCAGTCCGGCCCGCAGGTCGAGCATACGGCAGAGGTCGGCAGTATAGAGGGTGTCGGACAAAGCGTCGTGGAAGGGGCGTTCCAGCGGGATGCCCATCCGGGTGACGACATTTTCCAGCTTCATCCCCTCGCCTTCCTTGCGGGGGTACTCCCGCAGAAAGAGCTGCTGCAGGTCGTACCAGACCGTCGGGCGGCTCTCGTCGAGATTGCAGAGGAAAAGGTTCTGCTTGAGCACCGGCACGTCATCCATGCCCCACTCGGCGAACTCGGCGTCCGGGCCGCACCACTTCATAAAGCGGCGGAGGCCCTGGATGATGGGTTCACCCTTGTCGAGGTCCTCCTGCGTCAGACCGGTGACTTTGGCGATGTGGTGCTGCAGGCAGCGGAAGATGCGGGGACGCAGGTGGATGGAGAAGGTATCCAGCACGTTGGCGTCCTCGTCGATCTTGACAGCACCGATCTCAATGATCTCCCCCCGGAACGTCTGCTGGACGCCGTGATAATTAAAGATAAACGGCTGATAGCCGATGTTCCACTCCAAATCGAATAAAACTAAGTTGCGCGGCATTTGTGTCTGGTATCCTTTCAAAAAATAAACTTCTCAATGGCCTCAGCCACGCCGTCATGGTTGTTGTCGGCGACGGTCACATAGTCCGCTGCCTCCTTGACGGGGGGCTCTGCATTCTGCATGGCCACACCCACGCCGGCAAAGCGTATCATAGAGCGGTCATTGAGGCCGTCGCCGCAGGCCATGAGGTTGTTGCGGGTCAGCCCCCTGCTTTCCAGCAGACTGCCGAGGCTCACGTCCTTGGCGACCCCCAGCGGCACAGCCTCGATGAAGAAGGGGCTGGACGGGTAGAGGTCGATCTCGCCCGCAAACTGTTTCCGGCCTGCCTCCAACACCTCGTCGCGGCGGGCGGGGTCGAGGGTAATGAGCATCTTGCAGATGGGATAATCCACATAGGCGGCGAGGTCCTCCACCTTCTGCATGGGCAGCTTGCAGGTAAAGCACTCCTTCAGCGCCCACTCGTCCTCGGGACTTTCGGTGACGACGCCCTGCTTATTATAGGTAATGATGACCACGCCCTGCTCCCTGGCGAAGGCACAGAGCTGCGGCACATACTTTGCATCCAGCTGCTTGCGGTAGAGCGTCTCGCCGGTGGCACAGTCGATGATGGCACCGCCGTTATACGAGAGGATGCAGCCGCCCTTTTTATCCAGTCCCAGCTCCTTTGCCAGCGGCATGATACCTGCCGTGGGACGACCCGAGGCCAGCACGATGGTCACGCCTTTGGCGGCAGCTGCGTCCAGCGCTGCGCGGGTGGCGGGGGTGACGACCTTCTGGTCATTGGTCAGGGTGCCGTCGAGGTCGAGCGCCAGCACACGAATATCTTTCTTTTCCATATCCAGCCTCACTTATTTTTACAGGCCGGAACGTCCCGGCCCTGTCGATTTTATCGCACACTTTTTTATTGTACAATGAA
Source organism: Faecalibacterium longum CLA-AA-H243 (assembly GCF_020687245.1). Lineage (GTDB taxonomy): Bacteria > Bacillota > Clostridia > Oscillospirales > Ruminococcaceae > Faecalibacterium > Faecalibacterium longum. Next base: position 69,902 of record NZ_JAJEQG010000004.1, read on the forward strand.
TGCACCTCTCAGCGCAAGACTCTTTGTTATATTTCTTCGGCACTTTGGAGTTTGTTTGAAAATACAAACTGTAGTTTGTACCAAAAAACACGTAAAAATAGACATTTCTAACTACTTATCGTAAAATGTTAGCAGATGTAAACATCATCAAAATCCCTTGAAATTTCCAAAAACCGCGTTATAATAACGGCAGAAACACTTATCCCATGCCCTTTGGGGTACATGAGGGAATAAAAAGGAAGGTATACTACTATGGTCGATATTAAGAAGATTGCTCTGTTCGCTGCCGGCACCCTGTTCGGTTCCGCTGGTTTCAAGCTGCTGTCCAGCAGCGATGCCAAGAAGGTCTACACCCAGACCACCGCTGCTGTCCTGCGCATGAAGGACTCCACCATGGAGACCGTCAGCAAGGTCCAGGAGCAGGCCGGTGACATCCTCGAGGATGCAAAGGCCATCAACGAGGCCCGCGCTGCCAAGGCTGAGGCTGAGGTCATCGAGGACGCTGCTGAGGCAGAGACCACCGAGACCAACGAGTAATTTTGCAGTCTCTGAGCCGCCTGTGGGCGGCTCTTTTTATGGTTATTTTTTGCAATACGCAGAGGATATTCTGATATGAAATGTACTATTCTTCATGAGAGCCGCGGCCGCCTGCGGGTACACGTCTGCAATGTGCGGATGACCCTTCACCGGGCCGATGTGCTGGAAGCCTATCTGAACCACCACGACGCTGTGAGCAAGGCCAAGGTCTACGAGCGGACGGGCGATGTGGTGGTGTATTACACCGGTGCCCGCAAGGATGCCGTCGCCGCCCTGAGCACCTACCGTTTCGATGACCCCGATCTGGACGCACTGGTCACCAGCGCCGACAGCCGCCGCATCAATCAGGAATATCAGGAAAAGATGTATAACCTCTTGGCAGGCCGGGTGCTGCGCGAGCTGTTCCTGCCCGCCCCGCTCAACGCCGCCTACACCGTGTTCCGCTCCATCAAGTTCCTCTGGAAGGGTGTGTGCTGCCTGTGGCGCCGCAAACTGGAAGTCGAGGTGCTGGATGCTTTGAGCATCGGCGTTTCCATCTTGCGGGGCGATTTCGCCACCGCAGGCTCCGTCATGTTCCTGCTCAACGTCGGCTCCCTGCTGGAGGAGTGGACCCGCAAGAAGAGCCTCGACGATCTGGCCCGCAGCATGGCCCTGAATGTCGATAAGGTCTGGGTCCGCGCACAGGGCACCGAAGTGCTCATGCCGCTCACCAAGGTCCACCCCGGCGATGAGATCGTCGTCCGCTCCGGCAACATGATCCCGCTGGACGGCACCGTCATCGAGGGCGAAGCCATGGTCAACCAGGCCGCTCTGACCGGCGAGTCCATGCCGGTGCGCAAGACCATCGGTGCCACCGTCTACGCCGGCACTGTGGTGGAAGAGGGCGAGTGCGTCCTGACCACCAGAGCCGAGGGCGGCGCGAACCGCTACGACAAGATCGTGGCCATGATCGAGGAGTCCGAGAAGCTGAAGTCCAGCACCGAGAACCGTGCGCTGGCTCTGGCCGATCGTCTGGTCCCCTGGTGCCTCGGTGCTACCGTCGTCACCTACGCCCTGACCCGGAACGCCACCCGCGCCATCTCCTGCCTGATGGTCGATTTCTCTTGCGCCCTCAAGCTCTCCATGCCGCTGGCCGTTCTTTCTGCCATGCGCGAGTGCGGCGCAAGCCATATCACCGTCAAGGGCGGCAAGTACCTCGAGACCCTGTCCAAGGCCGACACCATCGTCTTCGACAAGACCGGCACCCTGACCCGCGCTACCCCCAAGGTGGTCAAGGTCGTCCCCTTCTCCGGCTGCAGCGAGAGCGAGGTTTTGCAGCTGGCCGCCTGCCTCGAGGAGCATTTCCCCCACTCGATGGCCAACGCCGTCGTCCGGGAGGCCAAAGAGCGTGGCATCTCCCACGAGGAGATGCACTCCGAGGTGGAGTATATCGTGGCCCACGGCATCGCCAGCCGCGTCAGCGGTGAGCGGGTCGTCATCGGCAGCCACCACTTCGTCTTTGAGGACGAGCACTGCACCATCCCCGAGGACGAGCGCGAGAAGTTCGATAACCTCGAGCCGGAGTATTCTCACCTCTATCTGGCCGCTTCGGGCCGTCTGGCCGGCGTCATCTGCATCGCCGACCCGCTACGTCCGGAAGCTTCCCGCGTGCTGCGCGCTCTGCGCGGCCTCGGCATCACCAACACTGTCATGATGACCGGTGACAGCGAGCGCACCGCCGCCGCCATCGCAAAGCAGGTGGGTGTGGACCAGTTCTTCGCCGAAGTCCTGCCCGAGGACAAGGCTGCTTTCGTCCAGAAGGCCAAGAGCGAGGGCCACACCGTCGTGATGATCGGCGACGGCATCAACGACTCCCCCGCCCTCTCTGCCGCTGACGTCGGCATCGCCATCAACTCCGGTGCTGCCATCGCCCGCGAGATCGCAGACGTGACCATCAAGGCCGACAGCCTCGAGGAGCTGGTCATCCTCAAGACCATCGCCAACTCCCTGCAGCGCCGTGTCAGCGCCAACTACCACTTTGTGCTGACCTTCAACTCTGCCCTCATCGCGCTGGGGGCAATGGGCATCCTGCAGCCTGCGTCCTCTGCTATGCTGCACAACCTCTCCACCATCGGCATCAGCCTCAAGAGCATGACCAATCTCATCCCCGAGGAAAAGGCTCAGAAGGCTCTGGCCGAAAAGAACTAAATCCCATCAGATACAAAAATACCGGCTGTGCATCCAACACAGCCGGTATTTTTATGTTCAGATATTACTCAAGGCCGATCTGCTGGGCGTACTCTTCCAGCAGCTCCCGCTCGAGGAAGGGGGTCTTGACGCCCTCGCGGTCACGGTAAGTCTCATGGCCCTTGCCGATGACGGCGATAAGGTCGCCCTCCTGTGCATGGTCAACAGCATAATGCAGGGCGTCGAGGCGGTCAGGAATCTCCACGAACTTTGCGTCCGGGTTGCCCTTGTTCATGCCCACGCGGATGTCGGCGATGATGTCTTCCACCTTCTCAAAGCGGTTGTTGTCCTCCGTGAGGATGGAGAAATCGGCCATCTTGGCACAAATTTCGCCCATGCCGTAGCGGCGCAGCTTGGAGCGGTTGCCGCCGCAGCCGAACACCACCACGAGGCGGTGGGGGGCGTAGGCCCGCAGAGTCGTGAGCAGGCTCTCGGTGGAGACTTCGTTGTGGGCGTAGTCCAGCAGGATGGTGAACTTCCTGCTGATGGGGACCAGCTCCACGCGGCCCTTGACCACACAGCGGCCCAGACCTTCGTGGATGGCCTCATCGGGCAGGCCCAGCACCTTGCCCACAGTGAGAGCGGCCAGCGCATTGTAGACGCTGAACTCGCCGGGCATATTCACCTTGACGTCCATATCGTCCTTGCCGGAGACATGGAACTGGACGCCGAGGAAGTCGTGGGTGCGGAGCAGCTGGTAAGTACCGGCGCGGTAGTCGGCCTTCTCGCTGCAGCCGTAGGTCACAAGCTTGCAGGTGTGGCCTTCCAGCAGGGCCTCGGTGTTCTCGTCGTCGATGTTCACGACGCCGGTGGTGCAGCGCTTGAAAAGCTGACCCTTCCAGCTGCGGTATTCTTCAAAGGTCTTGTGCTCGCCGGGGCCGATGTGGTCGGGAGAGAGGTTCGTGAAGACGCCGATGTCGTAATGGATGCCCGCCACGCGGTCCATCATGAGGCCCTGACTGGACACTTCCATCAGCGCCGTATCGCAGCCGGCGTCCAGAAACTCCCGGAAAGTCTTCTGCAGCTCATAGCTCTCAGGGGTGGTGTTGGCCGTCTCCTGATGGTGGCCGAGGAAGTAGATGCCGTTAGTGCCGATCATGCCCACTTTGCGGCCTGCGGCTTCCAGCACGCTCTTTATCATGTGAGTGGTAGTAGTCTTGCCCTTGGTACCGGTGACACCGATCATGGTCATCCGGCGGGAGGGGTTGCCGAACAGGTTGCCGCTCATGAGTGCCATCGCATAGCGGCTGCTCTCCACCTTCAGCACGGCAGCACCGGGGACGGTGGAAAGGTCGATGTCGTGCTGGACCACCAGCGCCGTCACGCCGTCGGCCACGCACTGGGCGGCGTAGTCGTGGCTGTCCCGCTGGGTACCCACGATGCAGACGAAAAGTCGGCCCGGGGCCGCCTTGCGGCTGTCGTAGATGATGTCCTCGATGTCAAGTTCAAGGCTGCCCTGCACCAGCGTATAGGACACGCCCTCCAACAGTTGTTCCAGTTTCATCGTTCAAATGCTCCTTATTGCTGTTCTGCCGCTGCGGCAGTAGGGTCTTCGGCGGGCGCGGCTTCCGCGCCCTCAGTATCGGGTTCGGTGCCGGAGACTTCCTCCGGCTGGCTCTCGGCTTCTGCCTCCGCCGGGGCGGCAGGCTCTTCCGGGGCCGTCCAGCCCGAGGGCAGGGTCGGCTCACCCTGTGCAAAGCGGAATTTGCGGCTGGAAGAGGCGCTCAGGTGGCTCAGATCCAGCATACCGGTGTCGGTGGGCGAGCAGCCCTTGCCGTCCTCGTTGAGCAGGACATACTTTGCCAGCCGGAGTTTGTAGTCCAGCTCATTCAGGGTACCCAGAAGCACGCTGATGCGGCCCTGATACAAAAACGCCATCTGCTCCGGGTCCTCGAACTCGATGCGGGTGACATCCGCCCCCAGCTCACTGCTGTCCAGTGCGGTCAGCAGAGTGTTCAGGGACTCGAGCCGCTTATCCGTGGGCGGTCCGGCCTCGCTGGATGCGGCGCTGTCAGACGCCGCGCTGCCCGAAGACGCGCCGGACGGTCCTGTCTCAAATTCCAGCTGTGTACCCGGCGTCGTGGATACCGGCTCGCCGCCGCAGAGGATGATAAGGTCCGGCTGGGCCGAATCCTTATCCAGTATCTTCAGCCCCGCAGAAAGGCTCAGCCAGCCGCTGGACGTCTGCATGGCGTAGACGGCAGTGGCCGCGTTGGTCCGCACCACTACGGTGTTAGGGTAATCCCGCTCCACCCGGATATTTTCCAGCAGCGGGAACTGCTTTTCCAGCGCAGCGGCCTTTTCGGCGGGGTCGAAGCTGAAGATGTTCTCTTCCGCGTGGACGCCCAGCGCCTGCAGGATCTCAGCGCTGGAATAGCCGCCCACCTCCTGCACCACCTCTCCATCGACCGCCACTTCTAAGGTGTTTATCTTGAAGAGCATGGTCACGGTGAGGTAGACGCCCACCCCGATGACGCAGAGCAGCAGCGCCAGCGCCGTCAGACGGCGGATGGCCCTGCGGCGGCGGACAGCGGCACGAGTCAGACGGCGCTTTTTTCTGCCCTCCCGCCGGGCCGGGCTGCGGAGGTTCGCCTCCGTGGGGCGGTAGCGCCCGCCGCTCTGAGGCCTCCGGGCGCTCTGGACATTCTGGGGCCGCTGGCCATTCTGGGGCCGCTGGCCATTGCGGGGGCGGCTCCCATTTGTGGGGTAGGCGGTCGTGTTCTGACGGGGCCGCTGGCTTCTCTGCTGGCCCTGACGGCGGCTCTGGTTCTGGTTATTGGGCCGTCGCGCCGTCTGCTGGGGAAACTGGATGCTGTTGTCCGCATATCCCGAGCTGTGGTTTTCGAACGTCACATTGCCGCCCGAGAAGTCCAGCGTCTGCTCCTGATAGCCCTGCGTCCGGCGACGGTTCTGATTCGAGGGACGCCGGTCCTGCGTCCAGTCGTAGGCTTTGCGGGACTTTCCCTGCCGCCGGGCGCTGTTCTGCTGGATTGAACTGCTGGGGCGTCGGCTCTTGTTCCGATCCTGCTGCATGGTGCGGCGTCGCCTCCTTTCCGTCTGATTATTTTATCACAAGAGTGCTGCCGAATCAATCACGGCGTCTTGACCAGTTTCATCAGGGCGTCGGCGATGCGGTCGAGGCTGTCGTCCACCGAAAGGGTGCGGGCGTTCCTGCCCATGGCAGCCAGCTTGCCCGGCTCGGCCAGCAGGCCGGAGACGGTCGAGACCAGCTTCTCGCCGGTCAGATCCTTTTCCTCGATGACCACAGCGGCACCGGCCTTCTGCAGCTCCATGGCGTTGTAATACTGGTGGTTCTCCGCCACATTGGGGCTGGGGATGAGGATGGCGGCGCGGCCCTCGGCTTCCAGTTCGGCCAGCGTCAGCGCACCGGCACGGCTGATGACGAGGTTGGCAGCGGCCAGCAGCTCGGGCATATTGTTGATATATTCCTTCACCACGAGGCTCTCGCCGGGAGCAAAGCCTTTTTCCTTTTCGAGATTTTGAAACAGCTCCACGCCATACTGTCCGGTGGCGTGGATGTGGAGCACAGGCTTGTGCTCTTTCTGCTCCCATGCGCAGAGGTCGGCCACCACCTCATTGACGCGGCGAGCGCCGAGGCTTCCCCCGAAGGAGAGGATGACGGTGCGGTCACCGGCACCCAGCTGGGCGCGGATGGCGTCCCGCTCCCCTGCCTTCTCGAACACTTCAGGCCGCACCGGGTTGCCCACGACCTGCGTCTTTTCGGGCGCACCCAGCTTTTCCACAGCGGCAGGCACGGCGGCGAACACGATGTCCACGTCCGGGGCCAGCAGCTTGTTGGTCACGCCGGGGAAAGCGTTCTGCTCATGGATGGCGGTCTTGATGCCCTTCTTGGCGGCGCAGCGCACCACCGGGCCGGAGACGTAGCCGCCGCAGCCGATGACGAGGTCGGGCTGCACTTCCTTCATCATGGCCCGGGCTTTCGGGCCGGAGAGGGCCAGGTTCCAGAGGGTGATGATGTTCCGCTTGATGTTGTTCAGGGAGAGCTTACGCTGGAAACCGGTGATCTCGATGTGGTGGAAGGGGTAGCCCGCCTGGGTCACAAGGCGGTATTCCATGCCCTCCTTCCGGCCTGCAAAGTGTATCTCGGCGGACGGGTCGGCCTTTTTGATGGCTCCCGCGATGGCCAGAGCCGGGTTGATATGTCCGGCAGTTCCGCCGGCTGCGATAAGTACACGCATGGTGATTTCCTCCTTATCTGGATGTGCTCAATATCCCATGTTGGGGTCGAGCCGGATGGTGTTATTGGACTTTTCTTTTTCCCGCTGTTCCCGCAGGGCGCGGAGATTCTCCCGCTCGAGGCGGGCGCGCTCGCCGCCCCGGCCGATGTTTATCATCACGCCCATCTCGGCCAGCAGCAGGATGAGACTGGTGCCGCCGGAGGAGAAGAAGGGCAGCGAGATGCCGGTGTTGGGCAGGGTGTTGGTGACGACCGCGATGTTGCAGAACACCTGCCACGCAATTTGGGCCATGATGCCGATGCCCACCAGTGTGCAGTAGCGGTTCTCGGCGTGGAAGGCCAGCCACAGCCCCTGCACGAGGAAGAGCACGAAGAGCAGGATGACGATGACGGCACCCACGAAGCCCAGCTCCTCGCACACGACGCTGAAGATGAAGTCGTTGGTGCTCTCGGGGAGCCAGAGCTGTTTTTCGATGCTGTTGCCGAGGCCGAGGCCGGTGACACCGCCGGAGCCGATGGCGTAAAGGCTCTGCAGGGTCTGGTCGGTCATCTTGCTCAGGTCGTGGGTCCAGCCGTCCAGACGGCTCTGTAAGTACGGGATGGAGTCGATGTGCTCCAGCACGGTGCGGAGCAGCAGCACAGCGGACGCGCCGCCCGCCCAGGTGATGATGCCGCCGCTGCCGCCCAGCAGCAGGATGGTGCCGCAGATGGCCGTCGTCAGGACGATGCCGGACATATGCGGCTCAAGCATGAGCAGGATGACCACCGGGATGAGGGGCAGCAGCGGGACGATGAGTTCCCGCACGATGCGCTGATAGAGCCACTGGCCTGCCGGGACGCGCCGCCCGGAGGCGGGGTCCAGCTTTTCCAGATGGGGCGCTTTCGCGGCCAGATGGGCCGTGAGCAGTATCATCTCAAACTTTGCGATCTCCGATACCTGAATGGTAAAGCCGATGCGCAGCCAGCGGCGGCAGCCGTTGAGGGGCGCACTGAACAGCACCGCGATGAGCATCACGATGCAGACGACATAGCCCGGCCCGACCATCCTGCGCAGAAAGCGATGGTCGATGCGAGAGAAGAGCAGCATGACCGCGAAACCCAGACCCAGGCAGAACACCTGCGACTTGATGTAGTAGAAGCTGTCGCCCATCCGCAGGTAGCCCGTGGTGTAGCTGGCACTGAACAGCATGATGAGTCCGAACACGATGATGACTGCCAGCGTCGCCAGCCAGTTGATGAGCACCTGCGGCCAGGGGCCGGGGCTCGACAAGATGGCAAAGGACTCAGACTTTTTTCTCCGGATGGTCGCCATCCGCATTCCCTCCTTATCGGGTCCCGGCTCAGCTGGCCCGCGCCACCTGCAAGGTCAGCGCAAGGCCCAGCATTGCCAGGACTCCAAAAATATAAAAGATATTCACCGGGTCAAAGCCCCGCTTTTCCAGCCAGCGGTGGAGCGGCGCGGTGCCGAACAGCTGCCGCCGCCCGCCGGAGGCTTTCCAGACAATGATCTGCAGAGCCACCATGCCGCCTTCCAGCCAGTAGGGCAGAGCCAGCGGGAGCGTCAGCCCGGGCCAGCCGACGCTCAGCGGCACACAGCCCAGCGCACCGGCTAAAAACTGGCATCCCACTGCACCGGGGCGGAGCTTTGCGGGGTAGAAATTCCAGAGCAGGAAGGCCATCAATGCCCCGGCCAGCGCCGCCGGGAGGACGCCCAGCGGGAACCAGCCCAAGAGGGTCATGGCCGTCATGAGACCCAGCATGGCGATGAAGGCGCAGCCGCAGACCGTGCCGTCCATGCCGTCGGCGGTGCGGGCGCTCTCGGCCAGCGCCACTAAAATCGCCAGCCAGACCACCGGGGCCAGCGGCCCGAGGGTGCAGTAGCCGACGCCCGGCAGGGCCAGCCCATCGGGCAGGCAGTGGTTCAGCCCCAGCAGGGCCAGCACCAGCGTGCCGGAGGCCGCTTCCAGCGCCAGCCGCACCGGGCGGCGCAGCCCCAGCGGTGACCGATGCCGCAGCCGGACCACATCGTCCGCGAGGCCCACGGCCCCGAAGCAGAGCGCCCCGAACAGGGCGATGAGCAGCCGAGTGGTCAGCAGGCTCTCAGTCCCCAGCAGCTCCGGCTGGGCGACACAGGCCGCTGTCCAGCCGACGCCTACCGCCGCCAGCGTCCCCACCATCAGGCAGAGCCCGCCCATCGTGGGCGGCTCATTTTCCTCCTGCTGGACGCGGAACGCCCGCAGCAGCGGCGTCATCAAATTCCCGAGCGCCGCCGTGAGGACGAACCCCAGCGTTGAGGCGACGATCAAGGCAAAACGAATCATAATAACGATACTCCAAGTATTTTACTTTGCGCAGACGGGATAAAACAGGGCCAGCGCCTTTTCCAGTGCCATGCCCCGGCTGGCCTTCACCAGCAGAGCGTCGCCCGGGGCCATCCGGGCCAGCAGAGCGTCTGCAGCCTGCTGGTAATCCTCGGCGTGGACGACGTCGGCGAGGCCCGCGTCCTTTGCAGCCTTTGCCGTCCGTGCGGCCTCGGGGCCGTAGGTGACAAGAGCGGTCAGCCCGGCCTCTGCGGCCTGACGGCCCAGCTCTTCATGAGCGGGCGCGCTCATCTCGCCCAGTTCCAGCATATCGCCCAGCAGAGCGAAACGGCGCTTGCAGGGGTACTCTTTGAACATCGCCAGCGCAGCCTTCATGCTGTCGGGGTTGGCGTTGTAGCAGTCCTCGATGACGTCCATGCTGCCTGCGTGGACGACCTTCTGGCGCATACCGGTCTGCTCGAAATCGGCCAGACCCGCGATGACGCCCTCGGGCGCGAGGCCCAGACGGGTGGCAGCGGCGTAAGCAGCCAGCGCGTTCGCCACATTGTGACGTCCCATCGCAGGAATCGTCACCTCATAGCTGCCTGCATTTTTATCGCAGAGGGTGAAGGCCATGCCGTCGCCCTCCTGCCGGACATCGAGGGCGCAAACGTCGGCATTCTCGTCGCCGAGGCTGAACCACACGGGCCGGACATGGGTGGGCAGAGCGGCTTTGCGCAGGAAGGGGTCGTCGCCGTTGAGCACGAGGGGCGAACCCTCGGCAAGGCCGGCGCAGATTTCCAGCTTCGCCTTGCAGATGTTCTCCTGACTGCCCAGATTGCCGATGTGGGACACGCCGATGCAGGTGATGATGCCCACATCGGGGCGGGCGCACTTTGCCAGACGCTCGATCTCACCGGCGTGGCTCATGCCCATCTCGACGACAGCGTACTCCGTATCCCTGCCGATGCGGAACATGGTGCGGGGCAGGCCCAGCTCATTGTTCTGGTTGCCCTCGGTCTTGATGGTATTGCCAAAGCCCGCGATGGCGGCGTAGGTCATCTGCTTGGTGGTGGTCTTTCCCACACTGCCGGTGACGCCCACCACCTTCGGGTGGAACTGGCTGCGGTAGTTCGCGCCCATGACCATCATGGCGTGGTAGCTGTCGGGGCTGATAACAGCCTTTTCAGCCGGGACGCCCTCCACCGGGTGGTTGAGGACGACATAGGCCGCGCCCTCTTCCAGCGCCTTGGCCGCGAAATCGTGGCCGTCGAAGCGCTCACCGGGGAAAGCCACAAAGATGCAGCCGGGGCAGACCTCGCGGCTGTCGGTGGTCACGAGGCCGATGGGCTGGCTGTCGGCGAAGCCCTCGGGGGCAAGGCCTTTCAAAAGCAGGTCTGCTGCGATTTTTTCCATAATAAATCTCCTTATCCGCAAGTGATGGTGACGACGGTGCCTTTCTGGACGCTGGAGCCGGCGGCCTCGCTCTGGCTCTGCACGGTACCGGCGCTGTCGCCCGCCACCTGACAGTTCAGGCCGGCGGCGGTCAGCATCTGGCGGGCAAAGTCGGCACTCTTGCCGCTGACGTCCGGCACTTCCGTGTGGCTGCCGGAGTAGGTATCGGTGTAAAGATAGATGGTGGTGCCGCTGGCCACCGTTGCGCCTGCGTGGGGGTACTGGTAGGTGACGACGGCAGCGGTCTGGTCGCTCTCGCTCTCCACGAGCTGATGCTTGAGGCCCTTGGTATTCAGGGAGACCTGCGCATTGCTCCACTCCTTGCCCACGAGGTTCGGCACCTTGACGGTGTTCTGGCTGCGGTCGATGCCGTCGGTGGCAATGCCCAGATAGGGGGCTATCTCACTGATGATGTTGCCGACCACAGGCGCAGCCAGAATGGACGAATAGTCGGTGTGGGCGTTATTGGGGTCGTCCAGCATGACGTAGACCAGAATTTCGGGGTCGTTGGCAGGCAGGACGGCGGCAAAGGAGGCGACCTTCTTGTAGTCGCCGTCGGCGCGGCGCTCCATGTTCAGCTGCTCGGACGTACCGGACTTGCCGCCGATGCGGTAGCCCGCGACGTAGGCGTTGGAACCGCCGCCGGTGGTAGTGCCGTCGCCCACCTCATACTCCATGATCTGCCGGATGGTCTCGCTGGCGCTCTTGCTGATGACCTGACGGCGGACGTTCGCGCCGATCTCCTCGACGACGTTGCCGTTCTGGTCGGTTATCTTATCCACCACATGAGGGGTGACGAGGTAGCCGCCGTTGACGGCTGCCGAGACGGCGGTGCAGACCTGCAGCGGGGTCACAGCCATTGCCTGACCGAAGGAGGAAGACGAAAGCTCGACCTCGCCCAGCTGGCTCTTGGTGTAATACTTCATCATGCCCGTCTCGTTGGGCAGGTCCACGCCGGTGCGCTCGGTGAAGCCGAAAGCGTCGAAGTAGTCGTAGAAGGCGCTGGAACCCAGCCGCTGACCCAGCTGGATGAAGTAGATGTTGCAGCTGTTCCGGAGGGCCTCGGCGAGGTTCTGGACGCCGTGGGCCTTCTTACCGGCGCAGTGGTACGTCTCTTTTGCCACGCCGTAGGCACCGGAGCAGTTGAAGGTGGTGTAATAGGTGGCCTTGCCCGAGTCCACACCCATCGCGGCCGTGATGACCTTGAAGACGCTTCCGGGGTAGTACAGCTCGGTGATGGTCTTGTTCTTCCACTGGATGTCGCGGTAGGTTCCGGTGTAGTCAGGGTCTTCTTCCGGTATCTTCTTGCCTTGCTCGTCCCGGAGATAGTTGCCGTTGGCGTCTTTCTTGTAGATGGTGTAAATCTCCGGTTCTGCGTTCACCTGCTCATTCAGATAGGCCAGGTTCTCGCTAAAATCCAGCGGAGCGTTGGGGTCGAAGTCAGGCTTCGAGGCCATAGCAAGGATGGCACCGGTCTTGACGTTCATGACGATGGCTGCGCCACGGTTCTCGACCGTGTTGGCGTAGATGGCCTCGTTGAGGTAGCGCTCCACGACCTCCTGCACATTGACGTCCAGCGACAGTACCAGATTGGAGCCGTCCTTGGCGGCGTAAGTGGTGGCGTTGGCGTCGGCGATGGCGTTGCCGTAGGCATTGCGGAGGGTGATGGTGCGGCCATTGACGCCCGCGAGGGTGTCATTGTAGGATTTTTCGAGGCCGTAGAAGCCCTCGCCGTCGCCGTTGCAGAAGCCCAGCACCGATGCGGCGAACGCGCCGTAGGGGTAATCGCGCTGGAAACTCTTGGACGAAGAGACGGAGATACGGCCCTTCTTGATGACGGTGCCGTCTTCCAGAGTCTTGGCTTTGGCGTGATCTTTATTATATTCGCTGATGTATTTCTCGATGGAGAGCTTGACGGCATTGTTCACCTTGGTGGCCAGCACCTGATAGGACGACCCGTTCTTGGACAGCGCGTCGTGGACGGTCTGGTACTGGGTCTGATATTCTGCCGAAGAGGTATCTACGCTGTCGAGACTCTCGCCGTCGCCGGAGAGCAGCCGCAGGGTGAGCTGGCGGCTCACATCGGCCAGCGTCGTCTCGTCCACGGTCTTGACAGCCTCACCCGTCTCCTCGACGGTCTGGCTGGTGAAGAGGGCCGTGCTGTAGCTGGGGTCGGCCCAGATGGTCCATACTACGCTGGTGGACGCCAGCGTGATGCCGGAGGCATCGTAGATCTCGCCGCGGGTGGCCTGGATGGTGCTGTCCAGCAGCTGCTGCTGGGCCGCATACTGGCGGAAGGTCGCGCCCTGTTTTATCTGGATGTTATACAGGCTGTGGGTGACGATGCCCGCAGCCGCCACTACAAAAAATACCGCCGCGCCGAAGCTGAAATGCCGCAGCCGCGCACTGAGGCGCTCGTGCGGGTCGCTGCGGCGGAGGCGGTAGTAGATGTTCTTATGCTGGTCGTTGGAGGGCTTGTTTTGCATGGTATTCTCCTGCAGAAACCAGAAAAGCGTGCGCTGCCGCACGCTTTTCTGTCTGTTTGCTTATTTTACGCTGCGGACGGAAGCCAGAATGGTCATGGCACCGTCGTGCAGGAAATCCGTCCACTGGTGGACAGCCGACTCCCTGCGCACCAGTACGCTGTCGCTGTCGAGGCGGATGTAGGTGAGCTGGCTCTGGTCCATCTTCATGAGGCCCAGCCGCCCGGCCACTTCTTCCACGCTGGTGATGTTGGTCTTGCTGTTGAGGACACTGTTATAGTAGGTGTACTGGCTCTGCTCGCTCACGAGTTCCGCTTTGGCCTTCTGGATCTGGTCGTTGACCTCCACCAGCTGGGCCTCGCTCCACAGCAGGCTTACCGCAAAGCCTGCCAGCAGCGCCATCGAGATCAGTTGAAGTGCGTGCTGCATGGCCGCCTGGAACGGGCTGAGACGGCGTTTGCCGCCTTTTTCCACCCGCAGTGCGACCTTGCGCTGAGTCTGAGGCGCTTTTCTGCGACGCACCTCAGACGACATATCATAAGCTGGCTGACCCATAGTTGATCTCCTCCTCTTACACTGAGCGGCGTCTTATCCGGCTCAGAGTTTCTCCAAAACGCGCAGATGAGCAGAACGGCTGCGCCGGTTCTCCTCCAGTTCCTGCTTGTCGGCCTCGATGGGCTTCCGGGTAATGAGCTTTGCCTTCGCCTTGCCGCCGCAGACGCAGACCGGGAACTCCGGCGGGCAGGTGCAGGCGGTGGACCAGCGGCGGAACTTGTTTTTCACCAGCCGGTCTTCCAGCGAATGGAAGGTGATCACACACAGCCTTCCGCCCGGGGCAAGGTGGTCGAAGATGGTATCCAGACCTTCCTCCAGAGCGTCCAGCTCGTGGTTGACCGCGATACGCAGCGCCTGAAACGTGCGCCGCGAAGGATTCTTGTTCTTGCGCCGCTCCGCAGGCGGCATGGCGCTGGCCACGATGTCGGCCAGCTGCAAAGTCGTCTCGATGGGGGCCGTCTCGCGGGCCTCCACGATGTGGCCGGCGATCTGCCACGCATAGGGCTCTTCGCCGTAGTCCCGCAGGATGCGGGAGATCTCTTCCCGGCTGGCGGTGTTCACGAGGTCTGCCGCCGTCTCGCCCTGCTGGCTCATCCGCATATCCAGCGGGGCGTCTGCCCGGTACGAAAAGCCCCGGGCCGCGTCGTCCAGCTGATGGCTGGAAACGCCGAGGTCCAGCAGCGCACCGTTTATCTTCTCGATGCCGAGGCTCTCGAGGGCTTGTCCGGCGTAGCGGAAGTTTATCTGCACCACCGTGGCCGGGAGCCCGGCCAGCCGTGCCCTGGCGGTCTGCACCGCATCGGGGTCCTGGTCGAGGGAGACGAGCCGCCCGCCTTTTGCGCCGTCCAGCCGGAGGGCGATCTGGCGGGAGTGTCCCGCGCCGCCTGCCGTGCCGTCGAGATAAGTGCCTGCCGGGTCGATGTTCAGTCCATCGAGGCACTCGTTCAGAAGCACGGGGATATGCTCAAACGAGGCCGGGTCGAACTGTGCCAAATCTTCTGTCTGAGTCATCGCGCCCAGCCTCCTTTCGTTTCGTGTTCCGAGCCGTCCGATACGCCGGACATCTCCCGGGGAGTTTGTCCCGTTTTTTGCTCTGTCATGATACCTGACGACTCTATTTTATTTTAGCAAATCGAAACGCTGAATGCAAGTTTTTTCCTGCGCTTTTTTCCTACAAAATGTTACAAAAAAAGCCCCTGCGAATCGTCATTTTTACTCGCAGGGGACTGTATTCAGGTCAGGAGCGGCTCATCACACGCCGCGGCGGGGGGTCTGGCGCAGGTTCGCGCGGACGTTTTTCACCTGGGCGGCGTTCTCAGACATCGTCTCCTCGGTGGTTTTCAGCATATTATCGCAGTAATCCGTGACCGTCTGGCGGACGGTGCGGGCCTCGGTCTGGGCAGCGGAGACGATCTCGGACGCACGCTGCTGGGCGGCGCGGACGATCTCGGCCTCGCTCACGAGGATGCGGGCGCGCTCTTCTGCCTTCTTGACGATGGCCTGTGCCTGCGCGTTGGCCGACTCGATGAGCTGGGCGCGGTCGCCGACGATGGACTGGGCCTGACGCAGCTCCACGGGGAGGTTTGCGCGGATGTCATCGAGATAGTCCCGAATTTGTTCCACATCCACGATGCGCTTGCCGCCCGAAAGGGGCATTCCGGTGCTCTCTTCCAGCAGGTCTTCGATGGTATCCAAAAGCTCGTTGACGTTCATCACGCTTCTCCTTCTTCCTCTGCGGCGTCTGCCATGGGTCTCACATATTTCCAGAGCAGGACTTTGCCGTACTTATACTGCTTCTTCAGCTGTAAACCGCCCACTTCGGCGGGGAGGACGAGTTTCGTCTCGCTCTCGCAGATGACGATGCCGCCGGGGGCGACGCACTTATCCACGATGGGGAGGATATTTTCCAGCGTGCCGTTGTGGAAGGGCGGGTCCAGCAGCACCAGATCGAACTGCTCCCGGCAGGCCGAGAGGAAGCGGGCCGCTTCGCCGATGTTGACGCGGCTGCGGTCGAAGACGCCGCAGTTCTTGCAGTTCTTCATGACGATGTTCACGGCCTCGCGGTTCTCGTCCAGGAACACGCACCGGGCAGCGCCCCGGCTCAGAGCCTCAATGCCCAGCTGGCCGCTGCCTGCGTACAGGTCCAGCACACGGGCTCCGGGCAGGTCGAACTGGACGATGCTGAACATCGCCTCCTTCACCTGATCGAGGGTGGGGCGGGTAATATCCGTGCCGGGCAGCGCTTCCAGCCGTCTGCCGCGGGCTTCTCCTGCAATGACTCGCATGGTTTTGGCCTCCTTCGGGTCTTTCCTGTTATCGTAACTTCATATTATCGTCATACCGCCGGTCTTTGTCAAGGGCAGTGTCATGATTCGTTGCGTTACGGTCATGAATGTGCTAAAATCATACCAGAACGCCGCTTTTTCGGGCGTACAAAAGGAGAGTATTTATCATGAAAGTCCTGCTCATCAACGGCAGCCCCCACGAGAAGGGCTGCACCTATACCGCACTGAGCCTCATCGCCGGGGAGCTGAACGCCGCCGGCATCGAGACGGAGATCCTGAACGTCGGCACAAAGCCCGTGGGCGGCTGCATCGGCTGCGGCGGCTGTGCTGCCGGCAAGGGCTGCGTCTTCGGCGGCGTGGTCAACGAGGCCATCGAGAAAGCCAAGACTGCCGACGCCTTCGTCTTCGGCACGCCGGTGCATTACGCTTCCGCCTCCGGCAACATGACCAGCTTCATGGACCGTCTCGCCTACGCGGGCGGCAGGTATCTGGCCTACAAGCCCGCCGCCATCTGCTGCTCGGCCCGCCGCGCCGGCACCACATCCACCCTCGATCAGCTGGTGAAATACCCCGAGTTCTTCCATATGCCGCTGGTGAGCGGCTCCTACTGGCCCATGGTCCACGGCTCGAACCCCGAGCAGGTGCTGCAGGACGCCGAAGGCTGCGCCGTCATGCAGGAGCTGGGCCGCAACATGGCCTGGCTGCTCCGGTGCATCGAGGCCGGCAAGGCCGCAGGCATCCAGCACCCGGAGAACCCCCGTCGGCCGATGACAAATTTTATTCGTTAAACCTCTCAGTCAAAGCCTGACGGAGAGGTTTTCTCCAAGGGGCCGCGTTCCCGCCGGGAACGCGGCCCTTTCTTTCTGAAATTTTATTCAGAAACCGATAAAATCCGGCGCGGATTCTTTTTTCGTTCATAACTTTGTGGTAGCATAGGAACTAAAGTATTTTGCCACGGAGAACATTTGCCATGGAACACTACGATTGGAACGACGGCTGGCTCTTCACCCCGGTCTTTGACCCCGCCATCGTGCGGCCGGAATGCCCGGAGCTGACCCTTGAGCCGGTGCGCCTGCCCCACACGGTCAAGGCCCTGCCCTACAATTACTGCAACGAGAACGACTACCAGAAGCTTTCGGGCTACCGGCGGGAGTTTTTTGCGCCCAAAGAATGGGAGGGCCGCACCGTTCTGCTCACCTTCGGAGCCGTGGCCCATGACGCCACGGTGTTCTGCAACGGGCGGCGGGTGTTCCACCACAGCTGCGGCTACACCGCTTTTACCGTCGATTTGACCAGTGCTCTCCATCTGGGTCAGAAGAACGTGGTGGCTGTCCGCTGCGACAGCCGCGAAGATTTGAACATCCCGCCCTTCGGCGGGCAGATGGACTTTCTGACCTACGGCGGCGTCTGCCGCGCCGTCTGCCTCGACGTGAAAGAGCCCGCCTACCTGCGGGACATCTTCATCGAGACGAAGGCCGAGGGCGATTTCCGCATCTACACGGCCACCGTGGGCGAGACCGTCGGCTGCACGTTACAGGCCGAGATACGCAGCCCCTCGGGCAGCCGGGCGTTCTACACCGGCGAGCTGTCGCTGCCCATCACCGGCGCACTGAACAGCGTCCATCCGTGGAGCATCGAGCACCCCACCCTCTACACCCTGACCGTCCGGCTCATCCGTCCCGGCACCGGCGGCCTGCCCGACCGGGTCCTGGACGAGAAAAGCTGCCGGTTCGGCTTCCGTACTCTGCAGTTCGTGGCGGGCGGGCTCTACCTCAACGGCCAGCGGGTGGAGCTGCGGGGCCTCAACCGCCGCCAGAGCTACGCCTATCAGGGCTATGCCATGCCCGACAGCATCCAGCGTCTGGACGCTCAGCTCTTGAAAAAGCAGCTGGGCTGCAACGCTGTGCGCCTCACCACGCCCCCCAGCCCCGCCTTCCTCGATGCCTGCGACGAGCTGGGCCTTTTGGTCTTTGTGGAGATGCCCGGCTGGCAGCACGTCGGCGACGACATCTGGAAAGCGCAGGCTCTGCAGAACTGCCGCGAGATGGTCTGCCAGTGCCGCAGCCACCCCAGCATCTTTTTGTGGGGCGTGCGGGTCAGCGGCAGCGCCGACGACGAGAGCTTTTATAAGCGCACCAACGAGACGGTGCGCCGCCTCGACCCCACCCGCCCCACGGCTGGTACCCGCAGCACCCGCCGCAGCCAGCTTCTGGAAGATGTTTACGCCTATGCCGACTACTCCTACCACGGGCGCGGCGTCGGGTGCGAGGCCCGCACCGCCGTCACCCCCGACACCCGGAAAGGCTATCTCATCAGCGAATTCGAGGGTGCCCAGTTCCCGGCCAAGCCCTTCGACGACGAGCCCCACCGCCTGGCGCAGGCCCTGCGCTACGCCGCCGTCCTCAACGACACCATCGCTCAGCAGGGCGTGGCGGGCAGCTTCGGCTGGTGCATGACCGACTACAACACCCACCGCGAATTCGGCAGCGGCGACCGCATCAGCTATCAGGGTGTGATGGACATGTTCCGCAACCCGAAGCTTTCTGCCGCCGTCTACGCCAGCCAGAAGACGCCCCGCTCCCCTTCTGACATCGTGCTCGAAATTTCATCCAGCATGGCGCTGGGCGACCATCCGGGCGGCTTTGCGGGGGCGTGCTGGGCGTTCACCAACGCCGAGAGCCTGCGGCTCTACCGGGACAACGACTTCGTAGCCGAGTTCACCCCCGACCGCCGGGGCCGTTTTGCGGCTCTGCCCCACCCGCCCATTGAGATACACGATTTCGTGGGCCTGCTGCTTGAAAAATACGAGGGCATCGACCGCACTGCCGCGCCGCAGGTAGCCGCCATCCTCAACGAGATGCGCCGGGACTCTATGGAGCTTTCGCCCCTGTCCCGGGCGCGGATGTACTCACTGCGCCTGAGCTGGAACGAGCTTGTGCAGCTTTACTACAAATATATCGGTGTGCTGGGCAGCCCCGCTGCCGTTTACCGCTTCGAGGCCGTGTGGCATGGCCGGGCCGTCCGCACCGTCGTGAAGGAGCCGGTGCAGAGCGTCCGGCTGGAATGCACCGTCCACAATCCCATCCTGACCGACGGCCCCACCTGGGACTGTGCCGCCGTGAGCCTGCGGGCCATCGACCAGAACGGCAACCTCCTGCCCTACTGTGGTGAGGCCGTTCAGCTGAGCGTAGAAGGGCCGCTGCGCATCCTTGGCCCCAGCGTCGTCCCTCTGCGGGGCGGCATGGCAGGCACCTATCTCGCCACCACCGGCGAGGCCGGCCCGGCCAAGCTCCACTGCCGGATGGAGGGTGCCTTGGACACCGAAGTTTCCCTCACCATCCGCTGCCGGGAGGAGTGAGCGGCACTTAAATGCCGTCTCTTTACGATAGGTTTGCACTCTGTTCAAAATTTTCTCATGGTTGCATGGTATCCTGAGAGCAGAAAAATACAGAAGGGGCGGCGCACCCGCCCCTCTTTTATGAGGAAGGACGTTTATGAAAGAAAAGATACGCCAGTTCATGATAGGCCGCTACGGCACCGATGGTCTGAACCAGTTTTTGAACATCGCCTCTCTCGTGCTGATCCTGGTCTATATCCTCACCCGTCTGCCGCTGCTGCTGTACGTTGGCGTGGTGCTGCTGGGCTTCTGCTACTACCGGATGTTCAGCCGCAACATCTCCAAGCGCACCGAAGAAAATTATAAATACTACGCCGTGAAGGACCGCATCCGCAATAAGTTCAGCGGCCTGAAGGACCAGTGGGACAACCGCAGACTCTACCACTATTACCGCTGCCCCCAGTGCCGCCAGAAGCTGCGCGTTCCCCGGGGCCGGGGCCGCATCCAGATCTCCTGCCCCCGCTGCGGCACCCAGTTCATCAAGAAGAGCTAACGTATGTTTGGATATGTCATCCCGAATCAGGCCGCGCTGGACGACGAGGCCAAGGCCCGTTACCGCACGGCCTACTGCGGCCTCTGCCGCCGCATCGGTGCGCTCCACGGCCTGCGGGGCCGTCTGACGCTGAGTTACGATTTGACGTTCTTGGATCTGCTGCTTTCCAGCCTCTACGAGGGTGAGAGCGAGTGCGTCACCGGCAGCGGCCACTGCCCCATCCACCCCATCCGGAAGATAAATTGGCGGCACAGCGGCCCCACCGACTACTGCGCCGATATGAGCGTGGCGCTCCACTACTACAACGCCGCCGATAAATGGAACGACGACCACAGCCTGCTGGGCCTCGGCTTCGAAAAGCTGCTGGACTCCCCCGCTCAGACCGTCGCACAGCGCTGGCCCCGACAGTGCAATGCCATCCGCACCTGCCTCGACCAGCTGACTCAGCTGGAAGCCGACGGCAGCGAGGACCTTGACGCTGTGTCGGGCTGCTTCGGCGAGCTGATGGCCGAGCTGTTCGACTACAAGCAGGACCACTGGTCGCCGGAGCTGCGGAGCATCGGCTTCCATCTGGGCAAATTCATCTACCTGCTGGACGCCTACGATGACCTGGCACGGGACGAGAAAAAGGGCGCATACAATCCGCTGCGCTCCCTCAGCCGTCAGCCCGGCTACGAGGAAGAGATGCGGGACATCTTCGAGCTGCTGTTAGCCCGGTGCGCCAGAAGCTTCGAGCGTCTGCCCTGCGTGGAGGACTCGGACCTTCTGCGGAACATCCTGTATTCCGGCGTGTGGCTCAAATACAACTGCAAACAGGCCAAAGAGGCCCAGAAAAAGTAACCAATTCCGCCCAAAAGGCGGATTTTGTCTTGATTTTGCAGGCACTGTCCTGTAGACTGTAATATTGTATGGAACGAAAAGGCCGCGCATGGCCTGAGAGACGTGAGGAAGTAGACCCATGAGAGATCCCTATGAGGTGCTGGGCATCCAGCGCGGCGCAACCGACGACGAGATAAAGAAAGCCTACCGTGCCAAGTGCAAGCGCTGGCACCCCGACCTGAACCCCAACGACCCCACCGCCGAAGAGCACTTCAAAGAGGTGCAGGCAGCTTACGACGCCATCACCAAGGGCGACACCGGCCCCCAGATGGGCGGACAGCCCGGCGGCGGTTACGGCTACGGCCAGCAGGGTTATTATCAGGGCGGCTACCAGCAGGGATACGATCAGGGCTACAGCCAGAACGGCTGGCAGCAGGGCGATTTCGGCTTCGGGTTCGACCCGTTTGGTTTCGGATTTGGTTTTGGCGGCTACCAGCAGCAGAGCGGGGCCAGCTACTCCGGCTCTGACAGCCCCGAGATGCAGGCGGCCCGCAACTTTGTGGCCAATGGCCGCTACGCTGAGGCCCGCCGGGTGCTGGACAGCATGAACAGCCGCTCAGCGCGGTGGTACTACCTCTCCTCGCTGGCCAATCAGGGCCTCGGCAACAGCATCGACGCGCTGCAGGACGCCCGCCGCGCCGTTCAGCTGGACCCCAATAACACCGAGTACCAGATGCACCTGCGCCGGATGCAGAATCCCGGCCAGACCTACCGCACCCAGACCACCTACGCCCAGCCCGGCGGGCTGATGCGCTGGTGCTGGAGCATGATTTTGCTCAATCTGCTCTGCAACTGCTGCTGTGGCGGCGGCTGGGGCTGGCGGTTCCGGATGTAACTAAAAAACGAAGGAGCATTGCTAATGCAGTGCTCCTTCGTTTTTTAGCGTTCGGCCAGTCTCGCAATTCCGAGGCCATCCTTCACTTCGACCTCAACAGCAGAATCCCGAGATTCATCTTCATAGCTAAGCAGCATCCACCTGTTCCAATAAAGTTGGTATCTCCTCTCTATCGGCCTTGCTCCGTTCATGAGGTCCTCTTCAAAAAACAAAAATCCATTTTCATCTGTGGCCATTTTATAGAAATTTTCCTTTTCTTCCTCCAATTCATTTGGGTGCTCTATGTAGGCTTTCAGCTTTGTATTCGGCAGAGGATAATCGTCTCCCGCCCATACGAGCACCCGGAATTCCTCGTCCTCCGACTCTTCTTTTGTCTCCCGCATGGAAACATAAGCTCCTTCCCATCCGTCCTTTTTTCCTCCGGCTACAACTTGAAGGGAGTAGGGTGAAACATAGGGACTGTAACCGTCCGCTTCTACCGCATAGTAGTATATCCCGGGCTGCAATTTTTCAAACACCATCGGTTTCGATAACTGCCCTCGTTTCATCTGTACAATTTTCCGCGTTTCGGCATCCAGAAGCGATATGATTACCTGATGCTTGCTAAGGTCATAGTAGTTATACAGCACCATATCGCTGCTGTCACCCAAGTATTTTGCCTTGGAGCAAAACAAAAAGGGGGATGCGGTTATCTTGAATTTGTCCTCAGCACACGGTTGGATCTTCTCTCTATCAAATTCGAAGTCCAGCTTTTCAGCTTTCGGTATGGGTTTCCGACCCTTGTCCCACGTTACATAGAGAATGATGTCCACCTTTTCCCCCATCCGATGATAAATAAGGCTTCCCGGCACATAGTTGATGCCGTACACCTTGAATTCCCCATCACTCTCCTCTACGTCCTCATTTTCTCTTTGGTTCGCCGCCTCGTCATATACGATGTCCGCTATACTGCCGGGCGCGGAGATCTCATTTTCCACCTTTTCATAACTATCGTAGAAATTGATGTTTGGCACCTCGTAATAGTGAAGCTTGCAGTATTCTCCGTAACAAAAAAAGATAATTGCAACTACCAAAAACAGTTCTCCTGCACACCGCTTCAGAGGCTTCTCTTCCTCCTTATCATTCTCCGAATCCTTATTCTCCTGAAAGAGCTGAGCGATTGCCACGACTGCAGCAATCCCCATGATCACCGATGTTGTAGAGTTATAGATCGTAAGCATTCCTTTTGCAAACACCGGATCTATAGAATCACGAAGGAAATCCATCATCATCCCCAGCATCTTCATTCCCCCTTTTTATTTTTTTCGTCCGTGACTCTATAATAAACATTTTCCCGACACATTTCAAGAGTTTTTTGTAGTTTTTGCCATAATCTTTTCGTGGATATTTTTCTTATATATACATCATGCACAATTTTATTTGAAATAAACTAGTATACATAACAGATTGCGTATGTTTTTTTCAAAATTTGTTTTCGTGTGTACACGCAAAAAAGAGTGCCACCGCACGATTCCTCGTGCAGCGGCACTCTCATTTCATTTTACTTTTTTCAGAACAGCACCCTTTAGCTGATGACGATGGTCCGTGTGATCTTCTCGCAGGAATAGTTACCGGAAACTGTTGCCGTCTGGGTGTAGATACCCGGCTGCGTCGGGAACTCCGTGGACTTGCTGCTGAACAGGCCCTTCTTTTTATAAGTACAGGTGACCTTGGCATTATCGACCACCACGCCGTCCGACTCCAGCAGAGCGCCGACATTGTGTGCCTCAGCCTCGGCCAGCGTCATCCCGGCGGGCAGGTCTTCGGCCCAGTAGAGGCGGACGCCCTCGGTCTTGGGCTTTATCTTGAACATGGCCACACCGGCGGTGTTCAAATCGCCGGATTCCAGCGCCACGGCACCCGCAACATAGCTGCCCGAATCCACGGGCTGTTCATCCAGATAGATGCGGCTGAACGCGCCCTCGGGAAGGTGGCGGCGGATGAGCTCGAGAGAGAGCTTCAGGCCCATGGACATATCTTTCAGGGTGGGGATATAGAATTTCAGGGTATCCATCACCTTGACGACCTCATCGGCCACGCCCAGCAGCACGCTGACATCGTTGCCGTCGATGAGCTGTTTGACATAGGCGTAGACATTGAACTCTTCTACCTGATCAGGGGTCTTGGACATCTTGCGGGGCAGGGGTATCATCTTGAGCAGGGTGCGGAGCTTATCGGAGAGCACGAGGGTGACGTAGCCCTTGGCTTCGCCCTTGATGCCCAGCACCACGCCGATATACTGCGCGTCCGCCGGGCGGGTGACCACCGACAGCTCGAACGGGGAGCCATAGACCAGCTTTCCGGCAGCCTGCAGACGAATGGAGACGACTTCATTCGTCTCTTCCAGCCGGGTCTGAGAGGCGCGGGGCAATTCGGTCTCTGCCGAGGCGGCCAGCACCGGGGTCACCATGCTCAGCATGAGGGCTGCTGTGAGAAGCAGCGAAAGCAATCTTTTGGCCTTCATATGGACAAACCTCCTGTATTCATCATCTTCAGCCGGGCGGGCCGCGCAGGCTGACACTCCGGCTGATATGATTTTACCGCAAATCCCTGCTGTGGTCAATGACGGGATTCAAGCGCATCCGCTCACGAAAAGACCGCTGCCCCAGCAGGGCAGCGGCCTCAGAAAATTTTATCGCAGCATCACAGGATGCGCACCCGGACGACGGCGGGGATGGCCGAGAGCTTCGCGGCCAGTGTATCATTCACAGCACCGGTGGCGTCCAGCATGGTGTAGGCCATGTTCTTCTTGCTCTTGTTCACCATGTTCTCGATGTTCAGGCCCGCCTCCGTGGTCAGGGCGGTGATCTGGCTGATCATGCCCGGCTCGTTCTTGTGGATGATGCAGATGCGCTTGCCGCCGGCGCGGGGTTGATGCACCTCGGGCATGTTCACCGAATGGGTGATGTTGCCGTTCTTGAGGTAGTCGTTGAGCTCCTGGGCGGCCATGACCGCGCAGTTGTCCTCGGCCTCCGGGGTAGAAGCGCCCAGATGAGGCGTGCAGATGACGCCCGGACGGCCCAGCAGAGCTTCCGTGGGGAAGTCGGTCATGTAGCCGGACACTTTGCCGGTATCAAGGGCTTCCAGCAGGGCGTCGGTGTTCACCAGCTCACCGCGAGCGTAGTTCAGCAGCTTGACACCGTCCTTGCAGAGGGCCAGCGTCTGGGCATTGATGGTGTCCTTGGTGGTGGGCAGATACGGCACATGGATGGTGATGTAGTCGCAGAGGGGCAGCATATCATTCAGGTTGACGCAGTGACGGACCTGACTGCTCAGGTTCCACGCAGCATCAATGGAGATATAGGGGTCATAGCCGTACACCTCCATCCCCAGCTCGATGGCGCAGTTGGCGACGCGGGAACCAATGGCACCCAGGCCGATGACGCCGAGGGTCTTGCCCTTGATCTCGTTGCCCACAAACTGCTTTTTGCCCTTCTCCACGCTCTTTGCCATGGCGGGGTCGCCGGCAAGACCCTGAGTCCACTGGGCGGCAGCAGCCACATTGCGGCTGCCCGCGATGAGCATACCGATGACCAGTTCCGCCACAGCGTTGGCGTTGGCACCGGGAGTGTTGAACACCACGATGCCCTGCTCACTGCACCGGTCGAGAGGAATATTGTTGACACCGGCACCGGCACGGGCAATGGCCAGCAGGTTGTCATTGAAGGTGGTGTTCAGCAGGTCGGCGCTGCGGACAAGGATGCCGTCGGGGGCGTCGGCGTCCACCGAGACATCGAACAGGTTTTTGTTCAGCTTTGCCAGACCTACCGGGCTGATGGCGTTCAGGGTTTTGATGGTGAACATACTTTCCTATCTCCTATACACAAAAACTCATGCGTTCTCTTTGCGGAACTTCTCCATGAAGTCTACCAGCTTGTCGATGCCCTCGGCTGGCATTGCGTTGTAGATGGAGGCGCGCATACCGCCCACGAGGCGGTGGCCCTTCAGGTTGACGAAACCGGCGTCTGCGGCCTCGGCGCAGAACTTCTTGTCGAGGTCGGGGTCAGGGCTGGTGAAGGTGACGTTCATGGTGCTGCGGTAGCGGTGCTCCACAGGATTATTGAAGAAGTCCTGACCATCGAGGTAGTCGTACAGGACCTTGGCCTTGGCCTCGTTGATCTTCTGCATATTGGCAAGACCGCCGATGTCGTTTTCCAGATACTTGAGCACCAGACCGGTCATGTAGATGCACCAGCAGGGCGGCGTATTGTACATGCTGTCCTTGGCCAGCAGGGTGGTGTAGTTCATCATGGTGGGTACATTGTCGGCGGCGTGACCCAGCAGGTCGTCCCGGACGATGGCGATGGCCATGCCGGCGGGGGCGACGTTCTTCTGGACGCCGAAATAGATGCAGCCGTACTTGGTGACGTCCACGGGCTTGGAGAGGATCATGGAGCTCATATCCGCCACCAGCGGCACACCCTCCACCTGAGGCACTTCGACATACTGGGTGCCGAAGATGGTGTTGTTCTGGCAGATGTGGATGTAGCTTGCATCCTTGTCGTAGTCGATGGCGTTCACGTCCGGGATGTAGGTGAAGTTCTTATCCTTGCTGGACGCGACGATTTTGGCCTCGCCGAACTTTGCGGCTTCCTTTGCGGCCAGGTTGGAGAAGTTGCCGGTGACGATGTAGTCGGCCTTGCCGGTGGTCATGAAGTTCAGCGGCACCATGGCGAACTGCTGGGTCGCGCCGCCCTGGAAGAAGCCGACCTTATAATTATCGGGAATGTTCATCACCCGGCGCAGGGTGGCTTCGGTGTCGGTGATGATGGCGTCGAACCACTTGCTGCGGTGGCTCATCTCCATCACGCTCTGGCCGCTGCCGCCGTATTCGAGCAGCTCTGCCTGAGCCTGCTTGAGCACCTTTTCGGGTAACATGCTGGGACCTGCGCTGAAATTATAAACTCGTGCCATGACGGATTCTCTCCTTTTCCTCTATCTGACGGCCCGTTCGGGCGTTGTGCTCTGGATTTGTCCGTAGTATAATGGTTTTGAGGGGTGCAAAACAAGAGCATCTTTGCACAAAGTTGAGCCGTCAAAGCCCGGGCGGGCGCACGAAGCGTACAAATGTCCTCGTGCAGGGGACATTTTCAAAGACATTTGTAAAACAGATAGTGGAGAGCCGCATGGCTGCTGGGTTTTCTGCTCTTGTTCTTTTTCCTGATTTTTGGTACAATGTCAGTATCTAAGACAAATGTAAAACTAAGTTTTTTACTCAAAAAGGAGAGATGGCCCCCATGTATGGCATTCCGGACAGGCTGAAAGCCCTTTCGGCGGCGGAGGAACAGGTGCTTCTGGCCCTGTGGGACTGCAAACCGCCCGTGTCGCGGCGGGACATCGGTGCGCGTCTGGCCGAAAAAGGCTGGGCCGCCGCCACCGTGCTGAACTTTTTATACCGGCTGGAAGAGAAGGGCTGGGTCACCTGCACCAAAGAGCAGAACCACAACCTCTACGCCCCCACCGTCACCCGCCGGGCCTACGGCGTCTACACCATGCGCCAGCGGCTGGACACCGTCTTTGGCGGCGACCTCGCACAGGCCGTGCGGGCGCTGGTGAGCGAGAGCGGCTGCTCCCAGAGCGAGCTGGAACAGGCCATCGCTGTACTGAACGAAAAGCACGCAGAATCGGAAGAATATGACCTGTATGACCCGTACGGTTAAATCTCTCAGTCTCGCTGTGCTCGCCGGCTTCCCTGTTAGGGGAGCCCTTGGCAGGCCGCTCAACTCGTACTGGATGAAAATGCACTGTCATCCGTAAGGCAATGGACCCTGCGGTCTGGTTTCAGGAGGATATGATAATGGATTGCAAACTTCGCGCCAAAAACTGCGGCGGCTGCCCGATGCTGGCCACCGAATACGCCGCACAGCTCAAAAAGAAAGAGGCCGACGTCCGCGCCCTGCTGGGCAAATACGGCCCCATCTCCCCCATCCGGGGGATGGAAACGCCCTACCACTACCGCAATAAAGTGATTTCCACCTTTGCCCCCGCTGCCGGTGGAAAACTCACCTCCGGCATCTACGCGGCTCGCACCCACAAGGTGCTTCCGGTGGAGAGCTGTCTTTTGCAGGACGAGGTACTGGACAAGGTGATGCTGGCCGTCCGCGCGGCCGCCAACGCCTGCCGCTACCAGCCCTTCAACGAGGACAAAGGCACCGGCCTGCTCCGCCACTGCCTGCTCCGCCGGGGCGTCGCCACCGGTCAGGTGATGGTGGTGCTGGTCACGGCCCAGCCCGTGCTGCCCGGCGCGAAGAACTTCGTGAAAGCCCTGCTGTCCGAGGCCGAAAAGCGGGGCGTCCCCGTCACCACCGTCGTACAGAACTACAATCCCCGCCGCACCAGCGTCGTTCTGGGCGAGGACGAAAAAGTCCTCTACGGCAAGGGCTTCATCCTTGACACCCTCTGCGGCAAGACCTACGCCCTCAGCCCCCGCAGCTTCTATCAGGTGAACCCCGTCCAGACCGCCGTGCTCTACGGGCTGGCCGTCGATGCCGCCCACCTCACCGGCAAAGAAGTCGTCCTCGATGCCTACTGCGGCATCGGCACCATCGGCCTGACGGCCTCTGACAAGGCCCGGCAGGTGGTGGGCGTGGAAGTGAACCGGGATGCCGTCCGGGACGCCATCGGCAACGCAAAGCACAACGGCGTAAAAAACGCCCGCTTCTTTGCCGCTGACGCCACCGCGTGGATACGGGAAGCCGCCGACGCGGGCCAGAAGGCCGACGTCGTCTTCATGGACCCGCCCCGGGAGGGTTCGACGCCCGCCTTCATCGAGAGCGTGGCCCGCATGGCCCCGAAGCGCATCGTCTACGTCAGCTGCAACCCCGAGACGATGGCCCGCGACCTCGCTCTCCTGACCCAGAAAGGCTACCGCGCCGAAGACTTCACGCCGGTGGATATGTTCCCCCACAGCGCACATTGCGAAGTGGTCGGGTCGCTGGTTCGTATAAAATAAAAGAGGAAAAAGATATGGCATCGTTTTCTGGCATCAAGAACACCCTGCTGGCTGAGCAGGTGGAAGAACAGCTGTACGAGTACATCACAAAGCTGCCCCTGAAGGCAGGCGACAAACTGCCCAACGAATTCAAGCTGGCGGAGATGTTCGGGGTAGGCCGCAGCACAGTGCGGGAAGCCGTAAAGCTCCTGGTTTCCCGGAACGTCCTCGAGACGCGGCGCGGCTCCGGTACCTATGTAAAAGACCTCGTCCCCACTGACCTCGACCCTCTGAATCTGCGCAACGTAGAAGATAAGGTCACACTGGCCATGAATCTGGTGGACCTGCGCCTCATCCTGGAGCCGGGCATCGCCGAGCTGGCAGCCTACAACGCCACCGACGAAGAGATCGAACATCTGAAAGACCTGTGCGACACTGTGGAATATAAGATAGACCATGACCTCTATTACATCCAGGACGACATCGATTTCCACACCTACATCGCCCGGTGCAGCAAAAACAAGGTGGTGGAGCAGATCATCTCCATCATCGAGACTGCGGTGCTGATGTTCGTGAACCTGACCCACCGCCGCCTGCGGCAGGAGACCATCATCACCCACCGCGCCATCACAAAATCCATCGCCGAGCACGACCCCGTAGGGGCGCGCAGCGCCATGACGATGCACATTTCCTATAACCGGGCCGCCATCAAAGAGATCTACGATGCACGGAACCGGGAGCTGGAAAATCAGGAACAATGACACTGCAGAGAGGTGCTACGGCACCTCTTTTTTTGATTTTCAGGCTGCTGTTTTGCGGCAAAAGTTGTCTGACTGATTTTGCAAAAAAGTTTACATTTTCGATTTAATTCGTTCACGCGACGAAATTTTCCTTCATTTTTGAGCAAAATGCACAATCAAAAAATCGCGTAATGTGGGAAAAGTAGAAGCTTTCGGAAACAACTTGCTGTGAAAATCCAGAAGTGGTATCATGAAGCCAGAAAAAGTCGTGCGACAATTTTCCTGTTCAGAGCATCAAGAAAAGGAGAAAACAATGAAGTTGAAAACCGGTATCATCGGCTGCGGAAAGGTCGGCGATTTCCATGCAAAGGCATACGCCCAGCTGGAGAACAGCGAGTTCACTGCCGTGTGTGACGCCAATCTGGAGCGTGCAAAAGCCTTCGCAGAGCGATACAATGTCCACGCCTACTCGGACATTGCGGAGATGATCCAGAAAGAACATCTGGACGTCGTCAGCGTCTGCACCCCGCACCCCATCCACTGCGACCCCGCTGTGACCGCAGCGGAGAACGGCTGCAACGTCCTCATCGAGAAGCCTCTGGCTTCCAGCCTCGCTGACTGCGACCGCATTATCGAGGCAGGCGACAAGAACCACGTCACCATCGGCACGATGGTGCAGCGCCGCTTCTACCGCCCTTGTATGCGCATCCACGAAGCCATCGAGGCTGGCAAGATCGGCAAGCCGGTGCTGGGCATGGTCACCATGCTGGGCTGGCGTGATAAGGCCTACTACGACAGCGACGCATGGCGCGGCACCTGGAAGGGCGAAGGCGGCGGCGTTCTGGTCAACCAGGCACCCCATCAGCTCGACCTGCTGCTGTGGTACATGGGCGACGTCGATGAAGTATACGGCGTCTGGAAGAATCTGAACCACCCCTACATCGAAGTGGAAGATACCGCCGTGGCCGTCGTCAAATTCAAGAGCGGCGCCGTGGGCAACATCGTGGTCAGCAACAGCCAGAACCCCGCCCTCTACGGCAAGGTACACGTCTTCGGCGAGAACGGTGCAGGCGTGGGCGTCCAGACCGACGGCGGCGCAATGTTCATCGCCGGTATGTCCACCATCACCGAGCCGCCTTACAACGACCTGTGGACCGTTGAGGGCGAGGCCGACAAGCTGGAGGACTGGAAGAAGGGCGACTGCGACTTCTTCAACAGCGTGGACTCCATGTACTACTACCATCAGGAGCAGATCAAGGACTTTCTCCACGCCGTGGAGACCCACACTAAGCCCCTGGTGGACGCCCGGGACGGCCGCAAGACCGTGGAGCTGTTCGAGGCCATCTACCGCAGCACCCAGACCAACTCCGTCATCAAATTCCCCATCCGCTGAGATGGGCAAAAAGGAGTGCTGCTGCTTATGAAGACCTCTTATAATGAAGCCTGCGCCCGCGACTGCTCTACTCTGGAAAAGGATCTCGCCCTCTGCGAGAAAGCCGGCTTCGATTACATCGAAATACGACTCGATCTGCTCCGGGGCTGGCTCAAGGAGCACACGGTAGAGCAGCTCAAGGAATTTTTCGAAACGCATCGGCTCAAACCCCACGCCATCAACGCCGTCTACTTGCATCAGGGGATGCTGCCGGACGAAACGCCCGACTGGGATGACCCCGCCATGCAGGACTTCAAGCTGGCCTGTGAGGTGGGCAGCGCCATCGGCAGCGGCTACGTCATCATCGTGCCGCCCCTCGACCCCAGCGGGGTGTTCACCGGTGATGCAGCCGCCGCAGAGCAGGAGTGCATCCGCATCCTGAAAAAGCTCTCGGCGCTGGCCCGGCCCTACGGCATGAAGCTCTGCTTCGAGCTGGTTGGCCTGCGCAAGAGCTGTGTGCGCAGCATCGAGGCCGCCGACCACATCGTGCGGGCCGTGGACGAGGACAATGCAGGCTTCGTGTTCGATTCCTACAACATCCACCTCAACGGTCACTGCAACGATTTCAGCGCCATCAAAAACGTGCAGCCCGAAAAGATCTTTGCCGTCCACCTGATGAGCGCCGACGACGTCCCCGAAAGCGAGATGGGGCAGGACAAGCGCTGCTTTGCCGGCACCGGCGTCGTGGACACCGACAGCTTTTTGCAGACCCTGAAATGCTGCGGCTACGACGGCATGGTCTCGGTGGAGACCTTCCGCCCCGAATACTGGGCCAAGACCCCTGAGTGGGTCATCGAGAACGCCTATCGTACGACCTATGCCGCACTGGAAAAGAACCAGTGCCTGTAAGCTTAAAAGGAGTACATTATGTCACCTCTACATTTTGTAATCATGCTGATCGTCGCGATCATCATCCTGACCGTTCTGACCCTGAAATTCAAGATGCACCCGGTCATGGTGCTGTTCCTTACCGCCACCTTCTGCGGTCTGGCCTCCGGCAAGACCCTTGTAGACACCTTTGCTGCCATTACCAAATACTTCGGCTCGACCTTAGGCTCCATTGGTGTTATGATTATTTTTGGTGCAGTCATTGCATCGGGCATCAATGACACCGGCGCTGCCACCAGCATGGTCAACTTCTTCATCAAGAAGTTCAAGGGCAAGTGCCTTGAGCTGGCACCGTCCCTGACCGGCTTCATCATGAGCATCCCCGTCTTCGGCGACATCGCCATCATCCTGAACGCCCCCATCTCCGCCATCCTTGCCAAGCGCAAAAAGCTGGGTATGCAGCAGGTCGCTCCCTTCGTTAACCTCGGCCTGACTCTGACCCACGGTCTGGTGCCTCCCACCCCCGGCATCCTGGCTGTCTCCATCCTGCTGGGCGCTGACATCGGCACTGTCATTATCATCGGCCTCATCTGCTCCGTCATCTCCTTCGTTGTCTGCTACCTCGGCCTGCGTCCTGTCTACGCCAAGGGCGAGTACGTCGCTCCGCTGCCCCAGTACACCGAGGGCATCGAGGCTGTGGAAGACACCAACGATGTAAACGCCCTGCTCATCAAGGAGGACAACACCCCCAGCGCCGGCGCTTCCTTCCTGCCCCTGCTTCTGCCTGCCGTGATGATCGCCATCGGCTCCATCGGCAAGCTGTTCACTGAGGAAGGCTCCTCTGCCTATAACTTCTTCAACACCTTCGGCAACACCGTTCTGGCTCTGTTCATGGGCATCATCGCTGTCGGCTGCCTGATCTTCGGCCGCAAGGACAAGGTCGTCAAGAAAGCCAATGCTGACGGCACCGGCTGCAAGCTGACCGAGAAGAGCTCCTGGTTCGAGATCGTCATGAACAACTGGGTGGGCCGCGCCCTCCAGATCGCCATCGGCGCTCTGCTCATCACCGCTATGGGCGGTGCCATGGGCGGCATCCTCCGCGAGAACGAAGCCATCGCCACCATCGGCGGCATGATCGCCGAGAGCAGCTTCCCCGCCGTTCTGGTGCCCTTTATCATGGCAGCCATCCTCATGACCGTCTGCGGTTCCATGACCACCGCCGCCATGACTGCTGCAGGTCTGATGGGCGGCCTGATGACCGTTCTGGGCCTCGACCCCGTCCTGACCACTCTGGCCATCGGCGCCGGCTCCATGGTCGGCTGGCACGTCAACAACAGCGGCTTCTGGATCTTCACCTCCCTGTACGGCTTTGACACCAAGCAGGGCCTGAAGTACTTCACCACCACCAACGCCCTCGGCGGCATCGTGGCTTTCATCGTGCTGGTCATCCTCCACGCAGTCGGCCTCGTCTAAAATATCATTCGCACACACCAAATATCATGGAAGATACAGGGATTTGTTATGGAACTCACTAGTCAAAAAATGCGCAAGCTGGCTCCCGAGCTGGACCCGCTCCGTCTGGGTACCGGCTGGACGCCGGATGAACTTTCCAAGCCTCAGATCATCGTAGAAAGCACCTTTGGCGACAGCCACCCCGGCAGCGGCCATCTGGACAAGCTGGTCAACGCCGCCTGCAAGGGCGCAGCCGAGGCCGGCGGCCACGGCGCCCGGTACTTTGCCACCGACATCTGTGACGGCGAGAGTCAGGGTACCGACGGCATCAACTTCAGCCTCGCCAGCCGCGAGATGATCGCCAATATGATCGAGATCCACGCCAACGCGACCCCCTTTGACGGCGGCGTCTATATTTCCAGTTGTGACAAGGGTATGCCCGCGAACCTCATGGGCCTGGCCCGGGTGAACATCCCCTCGGTGGTGGTCACCGGCGGCACCATGCACGCAGGCCCGGAGCTGCTGACGCTGGAGCAGCTGGGTATGTACAGCGCAAAGTATGAGCGCGGCGAGATCGACGAAGCAAAGCTCAACTGGGCCAAGCAGAACGCCTGCCCCAGCTGCGGTGCCTGCAGCTTCATCGGCACCGCCTCCACCATGCAGATCATGGCTGAGGCTCTGGGTCTGGCCCTGCCGGGCAGCGCCCTGCTGCCGGCCACCAGCCCCGACCTGGTGGAGTACGCCCGCCGGGCCGGCTATCAGGCCGTCGTCCTCGCAAAACAGGGCCTGCGCCCCAGCGACATCGTGACGATGGACAGTTTCGAGAACGCTATCATGGTCCACGCGGCCATCTCCGGCTCCACCAACGCCCTGCTCCATCTGCCTGCCATCGCCCATGAATTTGGCATCTCCATCGACGGCGACACCTTTGACCGTCTCCACCGCGGCGCAAAGTACCTGCTGGACATCCGCCCGGCCGGCCGCTGGCCCGCAGAGTTCTTCTACTATGCCGGCGGCGTGCCTGCCATCATGGAGGAGATCCGGGATGTGCTCCATCTCGACGCCATGACCATCACCGGCAAGACGCTGGGCGAGAATCTGGACGAGCTGAAGGCGAACGGCTTCTACGAGCACTGCCAGCAGCTGTTGGACGAGGCGAATGCCCGCTGCGGCATCAAGCTGACCCGCGCCGACATCATCCGCCCGGCTTCCGACCCCATCGGCACCGACGGCAGCATCGCCATCCTGAAGGGCAACCTTGCCCCGGAGGGCGCGGTCATCAAACACACCGCCTGCCCTAAGGAGATGTTCCAGGCTGTGCTCCGCGCTCGCCCCTTCGACAGCGAAGAGGAATGTCTGGACGCCGTGCTCCACCACAAGGTGGAAAAGGGCGACGCCGTCTTCATCCGCTACGAAGGCCCTCAGGGCAGCGGCATGCCGGAGATGTTCTACACCAGCGAGGCCATCAGCTCGGACAAGGAGCTGGGCCGCAGCATCGCCCTCATCACGGATGGCCGCTTCTCCGGTGCATCCACCGGCCCCGTCATCGGCCACTGCAGCCCTGAGGCCCAGACCGGCGGTCCCATCGCTCTGGTGGAAGAGGGCGACCTCATCGAGATCGACATCCCCGCTCGCAAGCTGAACATTATCGGCATCAAGGGGGAGCGCAAGTCCCCCGAAGAGATCGACGCCGTGCTGGCTCAGCGCCGCGCTGCCTGGAAGCCGAAGCCCCGCCGTTACAAGCGCGGCACCCTGCGGCTGTTCAGTGAGCACGCCGCCAGCCCCATGAAGGGTGCCTACCTCGAGTATAACGACTAAGCTATTTTCTC
This sequence comes from Faecalibacterium longum CLA-AA-H243, assembly GCF_020687245.1. GTDB lineage: Bacteria > Bacillota > Clostridia > Oscillospirales > Ruminococcaceae > Faecalibacterium > Faecalibacterium longum. The sequence continues at coordinate 104,817 of NZ_JAJEQG010000004.1, forward strand.
ATTCTCAAAACCTCCATCCTCTGCTTTGCAGAAAACCGCCCGGACGATGACCGTCCGGGCGGTTTTCATTTTATATTCTTTTATTCTTACAGCCCGAACAGGGCCAGCAGGCGGTGCCACAGGCGGAGGAAGAAATTGCCCTCCGAGGCGTTGTCTGCCGCCGTCTCCACCGGAGCCGTTTCGGCGGGCGTCTCGGCGGTCTTGTAGAGGAACTTCACCCGGCTGGACGCACCCTCGGGTACACCGGCAAAGCTGGTGTAGTCGGCGAGACGGCTGGTCATCTCTTCCACCACGGTCTGCAGGGCGTGGAGCTGGTCGGCGTCCAGTGCACCGGTGAGCTGAGAAATGCCCTCCTCATTGAACTGCACGAGGCCGCCGCTGAGCTGGTCGGTGCCGTTCTGGAGCTGGAGCACACCGTCATACAGGGCGGATGCGCCGCTGGCCAGCTGAGCGCTTCCGGCCTTGGCGGTGTGTGCGCCGTCAGCGGCTGCGGCCACGCCGTCGGCGTACTGGCCGACGCTGGACACGAAGAACTGTATCTGGCCCAGATTTTCTTTCAGGGCGCGGACGCTGGCCATATCCTCGCTGTTGGCGGTCTGGTAGACCATCTCGTCGTGGATCTTCTGCTGGGCGTCGCTGTCGGTGAGCTTTTTCAGCCAGCCCATGATGAAATCGGGCGAAAAGCTCTGCATCAGGCGCAGAGCGGCCTCAAGGTCGTGGTCGGTCCTGGTGGCCGCGAGGTAGAGCGCGATGTCCAGCTGGCTGGCCTTGAACTGCGGAGCCTGCTCCCAGATGGTGCGCACCATCTTTTTGCGGCCTGCCGCCAGCGTCTTGTCGCCCAGCGAGAGGATGTCGTCAATGACGGCTTCATACGTATCCCACGTCATGGGGGTGTCGATGAGGCCGTTCTCCATGAGGGTCTGGTTGGCGGAGTCCAGCACGCCGTCGGCCACCTGCTGTGCGCCGGAAGTCAGGGCGGCGTTGTTGGACGTCAGGGTGTCCAGCCCTTCCGTCAGCTGTCCGAGACCGCTGTCCAGCTGGTTGACCCCATCCAGCAGAGCCAGCGAACCGGCGGCAAGCTGTGCCGCACCCGCTTTCAGCTGCGATGCACCGTCCAGCAGCTGGTTCATGGCATCATTCAGCGCCGCGATGCCGTCGGTCAAATCGTTGAGGCTGTCAAGGTCGAAGACCTCATCCCCCTGCCCCAGTGCCTCGGCACTCGCCGCACAGGCCAGCAGGATCTGAGGTGCCGTCAGCGACTCCACGTCGGCCTCCACGGTCACGCTGTCCTGTAAGTACTCAGCCACGCCGTTCACCTGCTCGGGAAGCAGGCCCTCGAGGGAATCCTTCACGCCCGGCAGGGTGACGAAGGCCGCCACGCTGCTCTTGGCCGCACTTTCCAGCAGGCCGTTTACAGCGTTGACATTGCTGGCGTCATCGCCCAGCACGACGCCCACCGCCGTGACCAGCGGGGTGACGATGGTGCGCTCTTTGCCGTTCACTGTCACCTTGCCGGTCTCATTGTTGGTCAGGTCGATGGTGAGCACGAGGTGGCCGCTCTGGCCCAGAAGCTCGCTGAGCGGGGCGGTCCTGCCGTCCAGCGTGTAGGTCACTTTGGCAGAGATGGGCAGCTGACGGTCCGTGTCGCCCTTGTAGTAAACATCGGTGTCGTCGGTGTTCCAGACCAGCGTATCGCCATTCTGGGTGTACTCGGCGAAGCTCTCGGTGTTCACGATGTTTTTCAGGGTGGACCTGTCCTCCACACCGGCGAGGCCGTCGGCATTGTAAAGATGCTCGCTGACGGTGGTCTTGGTGACAGAGCCGTCCGCTGCCATGACGGCATACACCGTCTCATCCTTCGAGAAGGGCGCCCTGGTCGCCGCAAAAGCGGGCTGACAGAGGCTGACCGTCAGGGTCAGGGCAAGCGCCGCAGAGCCAGCGCGGCGCAGAAAATTCTGAGTTTTTCTCATAGCATTCACTCCTTTGCAGCGTTGGGGGCGTTGAGCCAGTGGTAGGTGGTGCGGCAGATGAGGCCGTCCAGCAGCATCAGGCCAGCGGGCAGCACCAGCAGGATGACCACCATACTGATGAGCGCACCCCGGGAGATGAGCATACAGATACTTTTCAGCAGCTCCACCTTGCTGATGGCCGCGACGCCGAAGGTGGCCGCGAAGAAGGTCAGGCCGCTTGTCAGGATGCTCTGGCTGCAGTGCTCGAGGGCCTGCTGTGCCGCCGCCTTGGGCGAGCGGAGGGCCAGCCGCTCCTCGCGGTAGCGGGTGGTCATGAGGATGGAGTAGTCCACCGTCGCGCCCAGCTGGATGGTGCCGATGACGATGCTGGCGATGAAGGGCAGCGAGTCGTCGATAAAGTACGGGATGCCCATGTTGATGGCAATGGCCGCTTCGATGCTGGCCACCAGCAGAATCGGCACCGACAGGCTGCGGAAGGACAGCGCGATGATGACCAGCACCGCCGCGATGGACCAGATGTTGACATTTTTGAAGTCCTCGTCTGCGATCTCCACGAGGTCTTTCATCATGGCACCCTCGCCGGTGACGAGGCCCTCGGGGTCTGCCTCCTTGACGAGGCGGACCAGCTCGTCCACCTGCGCGTTCAGCGCGTCGCTGCCCGACTTATAACGGCCATTGGCGAGGATGAGCTTGTAACCGCCGTTCTGGACGATGTTTATCAGCTCGTCGGGCAGAAGTTCCGTCTCAAAGCCCGGGCCGGTGATGGAGTCGAGGCTCACCACCTGGGTGATGCCGTCCACCTCCTTTATCTCATCGCAGAGGGTGGACACCTGGGAAGCGGTCAGCTCTTCCCGTACGAGAATGAAGTGGTTGGTCATCATGCCGAAGTCTTCGCCCAGCTTGTTCGTACCCACGATGCCGGGCATATCCTGCGGAAGAGCGGCAAAAATGTTGTAGTAAATATCGGTCTTGCTCTGGGCCAGCCCGAAGGGGATCATCAGCAGGATGAACACCACCACGACGGGCATCGGGTGCTTCGAAACAAAATGGCTCAGGTGGGTGAGCTTGGGCATAAAGGTGCGGTGGCGGTATTTTTCCACCCACTTATCGAAGAAGAGAATGAGCGAGGGCAGGATGACGATGGTGCAGATGACGCCCAGCACCACGCCCTTTGCCATGACGATGCCGAGGTCTGCGCCCAGCGTCAGCTGCATGGCGCAGAGGGCCAGAAAGCCCGCAATGGTCGTCAGGCTGGACGCCGTGATGGAGCTCATGGTCTTACAGATGGCGTTCTCCATGGCCTCTTCGTTGGAGGCACAGAGCTTCTTTTCCTCGTCGTAGCGGTGGAGCAGGAAGATGGAGAAGTCCATCGTCACGCCCAGCTGCAGAACAGCCGCCAGCGACGCGGTGATAAAGCAGACCTGACCGAGAAAAATATTCGTGCCAAAGTTATAGACCAGCGGGAAGAGCAGCCCCAGCATGAACAAAAACGGCGTGAGCCAGCTTTCCAGCGAGAGGAACAGCACCAGCAGACAGCCGCCCACGGCGCAAAGCACATACCAGGGCATCTCGCCCATGACCAGCTCTTTGGTGTCGCTCAGGATGACGCTGATGCCGCCGAAGAAGCAGTCCTTCCGGAGTATCTTCTTGATTTGGGCCACGGCCTGCATCGTCTCTTCGCTGACGCTGGAGCCGCCCAGCTGGACGATGAGGATGGTGGAGTCGTTCTTGCCGAACATAAACTGCTGGACATCCGCCGGCAGCATCTCCGTCGGCACTGCCGGGTCCAGCACGTCGCTGAGCCAGAAGGTGTTCAGCACGTCCGGCACCTCGTCGATCTCGGCCTTCATGGCCAGCAGCTCGTTGGTGGGCATCCCCTCCACGGTTATCATGTTGGTGGACGCCAGATGGTAATCCGTTTCCAGCAGCAGCTGACCCACGCGGGAGTCCAGCTCCTGAGGCAGGTAAGAAAGGATGTCATAGTTGATGGGCGTGGCAATGGCTCCCACTGCCGCCGGGATGAGCAGCAGGACCGCCACGATGAGGATGAGCCTGCGCATCTTCACGATGGCCCTCGCTAATTTTTTCATTCATTTCCTCCCATTTTATCGTTCCGAAGAAAAACAACTTTTCTCGTTTTTCCGACACACATTATTATAGTACACTCACCCGGGGTGTCAAGAGACAGCTCTGCCGACGTTCTGCCTCTCCCTTTGCAAAACAAAAAGCGGGGCGCACAGGTGGTCAAGTCTGTGTGTCCCGCATTTTGTTCTTTTTTGCACAGGCCGCCGTACCAGAGCGCCCCGCGCTGCGCGCAGGGAAAGCGGAGCAAACCATAAGCCGCTTTCTCTTTTCAATAGATAGGAGAATGGAATGGAGGAACCGAATCGCCTCAAAGAGAGTTGCAGGCATCCCTTTGCAGTGAATCGGAGGAGCTTTGGTTAGGTTTAACTAACCTCGCCGTGACAACAGGATACCATAGTTTGTCATGACTGTCAAGCCTGTTTTTCAAATTTTCAAAAAATTTTTCTCCGGCGGCCTCCATGAGCATTTTTCATAACAAAAACCGCCATCTCTTGTAGAAAATCCACAGGTTCCCTCTTGCTTTTTCTGAGAATCACTGTTATTATATTGTCAGGCCGTTGCAGTCGGACTCGATTGCCTGTCTGCAGCGGCTCATAAACAGCGCAGGGGTTGCCATCCAAATACCTCTGCGCCCTGTACCACCCTGTCTTTCAGAAACCGCAATCGGCGGCTTTTTTAAGGCGGAACAGTTAGACTGCTCTAACTAATTATTGCAAAACAGATTGGTCGGAGCGTCAGGAACGGAGCAAGGAGGTTCCAATGATCGATTTTGAACAGTGGGAAGGCTTTGAAGGCCGCATCTGGAAAGAGGAAGTCAACGTCCGCGACTTTATCCAGAAGAACTACACCCCTTATGACGGCGACGAGTCTTTCCTGGCTGGCCCCACCGAGGCCACCGATAAGCTCTGGGGCGCACTGCAGAAGCTGCAGAAGGCCGAGCGTGCCAAGGGCGGCGTGCTGGATATGGAGACCGAGGTCGTCAGCGGTCTGACCGCGTACGGCCCCGGCTACATCGACGAGAGCCTGAAAGAGTTTGAGCAGATCGTCGGCCTGCAGACCGACAAGCCCCTGAAGCGTGCATTCATGCCCTACGGCGGCATCAAGATGGCGGAGCAGGCCTGCACTACCTACGGCTACCAGCCCTCTGAAGAGCTGCACAAGATCTTCACCGACTACACCCGCACCCACAATCAGGCTGTGTTCGATGCCTATACCCCCGAGATGAAGACCGCCCGCCACACCCACATCATCACCGGCCTGCCCGACACTTATGGCCGTGGCCGTATCGTCGGCGACTACCGCCGTGTGGCACTGTACGGCATCGACGCCCTCATCAAGTTCAAGCAGGAAGACTTCGCCAACTGCGGCGACGGCACCATGACCGATGACGTCATCCGCCTGCGCGAAGAGATCGCACGCCAGATCAACGCCCTGAAGGGCATGAAGAAGATGGCCGAGGCTTACGGCTGCGACATCTCTCAGCCCGCTAAGACCGCCAAGGAAGCCTGCCAGTGGCTGTACTTCGGCTATCTGGCCGCCATCAAGACCCAGAACGGCGCCGCTATGAGCGTGGGCCGCATCTCCACCTTCCTCGATATTTATATCCAGCGCGATCTGGACAAGGGCATCCTGACCGAGAGCGAGGCTCAGGAGCTCATCGACCACATGGTCATGAAGTTCCGCATGGTCAAGTTCGCCCGCATCCCCAGCTACAACCAGCTGTTCTCCGGCGACCCCGTCTGGGCAACGCTGGAAGTGGGCGGCATCGGCATGGACGGCCGCAGCATGGTCACCAAGAACTGCTACCGCTTCCTGCATACCCTCGAGAACATGGGCCCTGCACCGGAGCCGAACCTGACCGTTCTGTACTCCTCTGCTCTGCCTGAGAACTTCAAGAAGTACGCCGCCAAGGTGTCCATCAACACCAGTTCCGTCCAGTACGAGAACGACGACGTCATGAAGCCCGTCTGGGGCGACGATTACTCCATCTGCTGCTGCGTGTCTGCTACCCAGACCGGCAAGGAGATGCAGTTCTTTGGCGCACGTGCCAACCTGGCAAAGTGCCTGCTCTACGCCATCAACGGCGGTGTGGATGAGAAGAGCCACGAGCAGTGCGGCCCCAACTACGCCCCCATCACCGGCGAGTACCTGAACTACGACGAGGTGCTGCCCAAGTACGTCCAGATGCTGGACTGGCTGGCCGGCCTGTACGTCAACGTGCTGAACCTCATCCAGTATATGCACGACAAGTACTACTATGAAGAGGCTGAGATGGCCCTCATCGACACCGATGTCCGCCGCACCTTCGCCACCGGCATCGCCGGCTTCTCCCACGTCATCGACTCCCTGAGCGCCATCAAGTACGCCAAGGTCAAGGTCGTGCGCGACGAGATGGGTCTTGCCACCGGCTTCGAGGTCGAGGGCGACTTCCCGAAGTACGGCAACGACGATGACCGCGCCGACGAGATCGGCGTCTGGCTGCTGCGCACCTTCCTTGAGATGATCAAGAAGCGCCACACCTACCGCAACTCCGAGGCTACCACCTCCATCCTGACCATCACATCCAACGTGGTCTACGGCAAGTACACCGGCGCTCTGCCCGATGGCCGTGCCGCATTCACCCCGTTCGCACCCGGTGCCAACCCCAGCTACGGCGCAGAGCAGAACGGCCTGCTGGCCTCTCTGAACTCCGTGGCCAAGCTGCCCTACCACTGGGCTCTGGACGGCATCTCCAACACTCAGACCATCAACCCCGACGCTCTGGGCCACAGCGAGGGCGAGCGCATTGAGAATCTGGTGCAGGTCATGGACGGCTACTTCGACCAGGGCGCACACCACCTGAACGTCAATGTCTTCGGCAAGGAGAAGCTCATCGACGCTATGGAGCACCCCGAGAAGGAGGAGTATGCAAACTTCACCATCCGTGTCTCCGGCTACGCCGTCAAGTTCATCGACCTGACCCGCGAGCAGCAGATGGACGTCATCTCCCGTACCTGCCATGCAGCTCTGTAACCCCATCGGATACGTCCACTCGCTGGAGACTTTCGGTTCTGTGGACGGCCCCGGCGTCCGCTTCGTCGTCTTTTTGCAGGGGTGCGCCCTGCGGTGCAAATACTGCCACAACCCGGAGACATGGGCTGAGGGCGGCGAGGAATGGACGGTGGACAAGCTCTTCCAGCGGGTGTGGCGCTACCGCAACTACTGGGGCAAAAAGGGCGGCATCACGGTCAGCGGCGGCGAGCCGCTGCGCCAGATGGAGTTCCTGACGGCGTTCTTCGAGCTGGCGCGCTCCAAGGGCGTGCATACGGCTCTGGACACCGCCGGTCAGCCCTTCCGCCCCGACGATGCGGCCTATCTGGCCGATTTTGACCGGCTGATGAAGTCCACCAGCCTCGTCATCCTTGATTTGAAGGAGATCGACCCGGAGAAGCACCGCAGGCTCACCGGAAGGGACAACGCGAACATCCTTGCGATGGCGCGCCACATCTCCGACCTCGGCGTGCCGCTCTGGATACGCCATGTTCTCGTCCCCGGCCTGACGGACGACGAAGACGGCCTGCGGAAGACCGCAGAGTTCATCTCGTCCCTCAAGACGGTGCAGCGGGTAGAGGTACTGCCCTACCACACGCTGGGCCTCTTCAAGTGGCAGAAGCTCGGCATCCCTTATCCCCTGCCCGATGCTGTCCCGCCCACGGCGGAACAGGTCAAGCGGGCCGAGGAGCTGCTGGAAGTCAGCAAATATACAAGCTGAAAAAATCAGCTGATATAAAACAAAGAGGCGTGACCGCAAGGTCACGCCTCTTTTACTTTTTGTAATTTAGCCGCCCAGATATGCGCTGCGGACACGCTCGTTGGTCAGCAGCTCAGCACCGGTGCCATCCATGACCACGCGGCCCGTCTCGAGGACGTAGGCGCGGTCTGCCACGGAAAGGGCCATCTGTGCATTCTGCTCGACCAGCAGGATGGTCATGCCCTCTTTGTGGATGTTCTGGATGATGTCGAAGATCTCCTGCACCAGCAGGGGCGACAGACCCATGGAGGGCTCGTCCAGCATCAGCATGGAGGCGTTGCTCATCAGAGCACGGCCCATGGCCAGCATCTGCTGCTCGCCGCCGGACATGGTGCCGGCCAGCTGCTTGCGGCGCTCCTTCAGGCGGGGGAAGAGCTCAAAGACCTTCTCCTTGTTGGGAGCGATGGTGGAAGCGGGCTGGGTATAAGCGCCCATGTCCAGATTCTCTTCCACGGTCATATGCAGGAAGACATGACGGCCTTCCGGCACCTGTGCCAGACCGGCCTCGACGATTTTATGAGCGCGGACGCCCTTGATGCTCTTGCCCTTGTAGAGGACGTCGCCGGTCTTCGGGTGGAGCAGGCCGGAGATGGTCTTCAGGGTGGTGGATTTACCGGCACCGTTGGCACCGATGAGGGTGACGATCTCGCCCTCGTTCACCTCGAAGGAGACATCCTTGACTGCGTGGATGTTGCCATAAAAGACGTTGATATTATCAACTTTCAGCAAAGTCTGTGCCATCGTTCAGCCCTCCTTCTTGCCCAGGTAGGCTTCGATGACCTGGGGATTGTTGCGGATCTCGTCCGGCGTACCCTTGGCGATGATGCGGCCAAAGTTCAGCACGGCGATGCCCTCGCAGATGCCCATGACGAGGCTCATATCATGCTCGATGAGCAGGACGGCGATGTTGAACTCGTCGCGGATGCGGCGGATGGTCTCCGTCAGCTCTGCGGTCTCGGAGGGGTTCATGCCAGCGGCCGGCTCGTCCAGAAGCAGCAGCTTCGGGCTGGTAGCCAGCGCGCGCATGATCTCCAGACGGCGCTGTGCGCCGTAGGGCAGGCTGCCGGCCTGTGCATCGGCGAGGTCGGCCATGTGGAAGATGTCCAGCAGCTCGAAAGCACGTTCGGTGCAGCGCTTCTCTTCCTTCCAGTATTTGGGCAGGCGGATGAGAGAGGAGCCCAGATTGTACTTCATGGACTCGTGGAGGCCCACCTTGATGTTGTCGATGACGGACAGGTCCTTGAACAGGCGGATATTCTGGAAAGTACGAGCCACACCCATCCGGTTGACCTGATAGGTCTTTTTGCCGGCGGTGGGCATCCCATCGATGAGGATGGAGCCGCGGGTGGGCTGGTAGACGTTGGTCAGCAGGTTGAAGACGGTGGTCTTACCGGCGCCGTTGGGGCCGATGAGGCCGGTGATCTCGTTGCGGCCGATCATCAGGTTGAAGCCGTCCACGGCGGTCAGGCCGCCGAAGTCGATGCCCAGTTCACGGACGTCGAGGATGGGCTTCTTATCCTTGTCGCGGTCGGTCAGGAAGCCGCCGGAAGGGACGCTGTGTAACTTAGTCTGGAACTCACTCATGGTCTGCGCCCTCCTTGTCAGCATTCTTCTTGTGGAACAGCTCGCCGTTCATGACCTTTTCCACGATGCGGCTCATGGAGAAATCGTAGCTGCCCAGCAGTCCGCCCGGACGGAAGATCATCATCAGGACGAGCACCAGCGAGTAGATGACCATGCGGTAGCTGTCGAAGCTGCGGGTAGCCTCGGGCAGGATGGTCAGGACGGTAGCGGAGAGGATGGAACCCAGCATGGAGCCCATGCCGCCCAGAACCACCATGACCAGGATCTCGATGGACTTCATGAAGCCGAAGGTGGAGGGGTTCAGAACGCCGATGTAGCAGGCGTACAGACCACCGGCCAGACCGGCAAAGGCAGCAGAGAAAGCGAAGGCCATGACCTTATAATAAGTAGTCTGGATGCCGCAGCTCTCGGCAGCGATCTCGTTGTCACGGATGGCGAGGACGGCACGGCCATGGCGGCTCTTCATCATGGCATGGATGAGGAAGCAGGTGATGACCACACAGAGGAAGACATTGGCGAAGTTGGAGTACTTGGGGATGTTCTTGAGGCCCTTGGAGCCGTAGAACAGGCTGTAGCCCAGCACATCGTCGATGTTGTTCAGGGTGATGCGGATGATCTCGCCGAAGCCCAGGGTCAGGATGGCCAGATAGTCACCGGTCAGACGAAGAGCCGGGACGCCGATGAGGACGCCAAACAGGCCGGCCATCACAGCGCCCAGTGCAAGGCCGATGGCAAAGGAAACGCCATCGGGCAGAGGGCTGTACTTGGTGAAGAGGGCGCAGGTGTAAGCACCCACGGCCATGAAACCGGCGTGGCCCAGCGGCAGCTGGCCCAGATAGCCGGTGGCCACGTTCAGGGACACGGCCAGGATGATGTTGATGCCCACGGTCATGAGCACCTTGTTCTGGTAAGTGGAGAGCATGTTGCCGGTCATGTAGGAAAGGGCCAGGAACAGCAGCACCACCAGCACGGCGTTCATGAGGTAGCGCACGGGCATTTTGAGCGTTTTGCGATTCTTGTTCATCTTCATGCCCTCCTTACACCTTTTCCTGCACCTTGCGGCCAAGGAAGCCCGTGGGCTTGAACAGCAGCACGATGATGAGGATGGCGAACGTGACGGCGTCCTTCCAGGCAGACAGGCCGATGGCGGAGACGAAGCACTCGCACAGGCCGATGACGATGCCGCCGACCATTGCGCCCGGGATGGAGCCGATGCCGCCCAGAACGGCGGCGACGAAGGCTTTCAGGCCCAGCATGGAGCCCATGGTGGGAGTGGCCTGCGGGTAGGAGCAGCAGTACAGCACCGAGCCGATGCCGGCCAGTGCAGAGCCGACCGCGAAGGTAAAGGAGATGGTGCTGTTGACGTTGATGCCCATCAGGCGGGCAGCGTCCATATCCTCAGAGACGGCGCGCATGGCCTTGCCAAGCTTGGTCTTCTGGACGAGGAAGGTCAGCACCAGCATGGACAGCACGGTGACCACCAGCGTGATGATGGAGGTCAGGCCCAGAGGCACTTTGCCCAGATAGAAGGTCTTGTTGTCGTAGTAAGACGGGATGACCTTTGCGCCCGAGCCCATGACCAGCTCAGCCGTGTACTCGAGGAAGAACGACACGCCGATGGCCGTGATGAGCAGAGAGATACGGGGTGCGCTGCGCAGCGGGGTGTAGGCGATCTTTTCGATGACTACGCCCAGCAGCGTACAGGTGAGGATGGTGGCACAGACCGCCGTGACCGGGCCGAGGCCCAGCTGGTTCATGACGAACCAGGACATGTACGCGCCCACCATGATAACGTCGCCGTGGGCAAAGTTCAGCAGCAGGATGATGCCGTACACCATGCTGTAGCCCAGTGCGATCAGTGCATAGATGCTGCCCAGCGACAAGCCGTTGATGAGCTGGCTGAAAAACACTGTCATGGATGGATACTTCCTTTCTTTCCGGCGCTGTTGCACGCCTTATGTGGGGATACACTTTTTTACCAAAAAAGCGGAGATCACCGGGGCAATACTGTTCCGGCGTTCTCCGCAGTCGGGTCAATTTACGATCATTCGGATCTCAGCGGCGCTTCCATCACCGGTCGATGGAAGAAAGCTGGGATCAGAACATTTCCTTCAGCACCGGCTTGCCGTCCACATAGGTCAGGATAGCAGTCTGCTTGACGGGGTCGTGATGCTCGTCGAAGGTGAAGGTGCCGGTAATGCCGTCGATGGTGCCGGAGGCAATGGCATCGATGACAGCCTGCTTGTAATCGTCGGTGCCAGCCTCGAGACCGGCATCCTCAGCAGCCTGCAGGCCGTAGACGACGGTCTTTGCTGCATCGTAGCCCAGAGGAGAGAAGCCGTTGGGGTACTCCTCACCGTACTCTGCCTTGTAGGCATCCTCAAACTCGGCGTTGGAGCCCTTTGCGTAGTTCGCGCAGAAGTAAGTGTCCTTCAGCTGATCGTTGGTGGCGTAGCCTTCCAGACCATCCCAGCCGTCGCCGCCCAGGAACGGAACGGTCAGGCCGACGCTCTCAGCCTGAGACAGGATCTGGCCCACTTCCTCGTAGTAGTTGGGGCAGAAGACGGTCTCGGGGTCCTTGCCGAGGATGGTGGTCAGCTGAGTCTTGAAGTCCACGTCGCCCTCAGAGTAGCTCTCCTGATCGACGATGGTGCCGCCCAGAGACTCGAACTCGTTGACGAAGTTCTCTGCCAGACCCTCGTTGTAGTCAGCACCCTTCTTGAAGATGACGGCTGCCTTGGTGTAGCCCAGCTTCTGGTATGCGTAGTCAGCCATCTTGATGCCCTGGAACGGGTCGGTGAAGGTGGCACGGAAGACGTTTGCGTTCACGGTATCGGTCTCGGCATCGTAGGTGACAGCCTCAGCGGTAGCGGAAGCGGTGACCATGGGCATATTGTAGTCTGCGCTCTCAGCAACGACTGCCAGAGTCGGGGTGGTGGTAACGTCGCCGATCAGAGCGGTCATGCCCTCGTCCACCATCTTGGTGAAGCAGTTGACAGCCTGCGTAGCGTCGCCCTGCTCGTCCTCGGTGAGGATCTCGATCTGCTTGCCGTTGATGCCGCCGTTGGCGTTGACCTGCTTCAGGTACAGGGTAGCACCGTTGACAACAGCCTGACCGTAAACGGAGACGTTGCCGCTCAGGGGACCCATAACGCCGACCTTGATGGTGTCGCCGGAAGCAGCTGCTGCGGTAGAACCGGAAGCGGCAGCAGTGGAAGCTGCGGTGCTGGAAGAGCCGCCGCAGGCAGTCAGAACACCGGCAGCAGCCACGACACCGGCAGCAGCCAGAAAGTTACGACGAGAGATCATGTTTTTCATAAGTCTATATCCTCCTGATATTTGGAAGCGTTCGTGTTATTTGCAGCCATCGCGCGCGGCCCATGAGCCAGTGTCCCGAAAAGCTGTTAAGGAAGCAGTGCTCCCTTCCCTCAAAGCAGCTCTGCTTCCTTGAGTCTTATTATAAGCACTTCGGTGCAAGTCCGCAATTCACAAATCGTCCATAGTTTTGGAGGGGTTTCGGGTAAAACTCGCTATTTTTCACAAAATCAAGCGTCGCTTTTTGGTTACTTTTTCAAATTGTTCACCTGAGAAAAACAGAACATGAAAGCAATTCATGAGTAACAAAAAGATGACACAACTTTCCTCTCCTGAAGTTTGCTACTGCTAACATCACTGCATCCTCTTGCATCCCGGGCCGAATCATGGTAGGATAATGTCGGTTAGTTAGCATATACTATCCAAATGAGAACAGCGCATCCATTCCTATTATATATGGAGGTACAAATCATGAACTATCTTGAGATCGTAGACGTTCAGGGCCGTGAGATCTTGGACTCCCGCGGCAATCCCACTGTTGAGGCTGAGATCACCCTCGCCGACGGCACCGTGGCCCGGGGCTGCGCACCGTCCGGCGCATCCACCGGCGAGTTCGAAGCTCTGGAGCTGCGCGACGGCGACAAGGGCCGTTATCTGGGCAAGGGCGTCACCAAAGCCGTAGAGAACATCAACACCGTCATCGCTGATGCTGTCATCGGCATGGATGCTTCCGACATCTACGCCATCGACAAGGCTATGATCGACGCCGACGGCACCAAGGACAAGTCCAAACTGGGCGCAAACGCCATTCTGGCCGTTTCCATCGCTGCCTGCCGCGCTGCTGCCACTTCGCTGGACATGCCCCTCTACCGCTTCCTCGGCGGCGTGAACGGCAACCGCCTGCCCGTCCCCATGATGAACATCCTGAACGGCGGCGCACACGCCTCCAACACCGTGGACACTCAGGAGTTCATGATCATGCCCGTGGGCGCACCTTCCTTTAAGGAGGGCCTGCGCTGGTGCGCTGAGGTCTTCCACGCTCTGGCTTCCATCCTGAAGGCAAAGGGTCTGGCTACCTCCGTGGGCGACGAGGGCGGCTTCGCTCCCAACCTGTCCAGCGACGAGGAGACCATTGAGACCATTCTGGCCGCCATCGAGAAGGCCGGTTATCTTCCCGGCAAGGACTTCATGCTGGCCATGGACGCTGCTTCCTCCGAGTGGAAGAGCCCCAAGGGCAAGGGCTTCTACAAGCTGCCTAAGGCCGGCACCGAGTTTACCTCCAGTGAGCTCATCGCACACTGGAAGAAGCTGGTGGAGAAGTACCCCATCATCTCCATCGAGGACGGTCTGGACGAAGAGGACTGGGAAGGCTGGCAGGAGATGACCCGCGAGCTGGGCGGCAAGGTCCAGCTGGTGGGCGACGACCTGTTCGTCACCAACACCGAGCGTCTGGCCAAAGGCATCCAGCTGGGTGCCGGCAACGCCATCCTCATCAAGCTGAACCAGATCGGCTCCGTATCTGAGACTCTGGAAGCCATCAAGATGGCTCACAAGGCCGGCTATACCGCCATCAGCTCTCATCGCTCCGGCGAGACTGAGGACACCACCATCGCCGACCTGGCCGTAGCCCTGAACACCTGCCAGATCAAGACCGGCGCCCCCAGCCGCACCGAGCGTGTGGCAAAGTACAACCAGCTGCTGCGCATCGAGGAGCAGCTGGGCGGCAGCGCCGTCTACCCCGGCATGGCTGCCTTCAACGTGAAGCGTTAACTCAGACTCTGCGACAGGAGCGCCAGTCCCGGCTTTGCCGGAGCTGGCGCTCTTTTTTGTCATTTCCATGTCAATTTGTCTAAAGTATACAAGAAAAAACATTAAAACTCAGCAAATCGACTATTGCCAATTCGCAACTGATATATTAGAATATAAGTGAGAGAGCGAGGCACTCCTGCCGCGCATAAACGCAAAGCAATATGAACGGAGGACATCCACTATGCCTATGAAAATGGGTTGGCGCTGGTATGGCGAGGGCAACGACCCCGTCACCCTCAGCGACATCAAGCAGATCCCCGGCGTGACCAGCATCGTCTGGGCGCTGCACAACAAGATGCCCGGCGAGATCTGGGAGATCGACGAGATCCAGAAGGTCGCAGACCAGATCCACGCTTACGGCTTCGACATGGACGTTGTCGAGTCTGTCAACGTCCACGACGACATCAAGATCGGCCTGCCCACCCGCGATAAGTACATCGAGAACTACAAGCAGTGCATCCGCAACCTGTCCAAGTTCGGTGTCAAGGTCATCTGCTACAACTTCATGCCCATCTTCGACTGGACCCGCACCGACCTGTTCCACCCCGTCGGCGACGGCTCCACCGCACTGTTCTACGAGAAGGACAAGATCAAGGGCGACTACAAGTCCATGGCCGAGTACATCATGTCCTTCACTGAGAAGTACAACATGACCTTCCCCGGCTGGGAGCCGGAGCGCATGGCAAAGCTGGACGAGCTGTTCAAGGCCTACGCCCCTGTCACCAAGGAAAAGCTCTGGGAGAACCTGAAGTACTTCCTCGAAGCCCTGATGCCCACCTGCCGTGAGTGCGACATCAAGATGGCCATCCACATGGACGACCCCCCTTGGGACATCTTCGGCCTGCCCCGCCTGCTGGTGGATGCCGAGAGCATCGACCGCTTCCTGAGCATGGTGGACGACGAGTACAACTGCCTGACCCTCTGCTCCGGCAGCCTGAACGCCAACCCCAACAACAATGTGGCTGAGATCGTCCGCAAGCACTGCGACCGCATCGCATTCGCACACATCCGCAACATCCATCACTTCCCCAACGGCGACTTCTCCGAGGCTGCCCACCGCGACTGCTGCGGCGAGACCGGCATCATCGAGATCCTGCGCGCCTACCATGACTGCGGCTTCGAGGGCTACATCCGCCCCGACCATGGCCGTCAGCTGTGGGAGGAAGGCCCCGGCAGCTGCCGCCCTGGCTACGGCAAGTATGACCGTGCGCTGGGCATCCAGTATATGCTGGGCGTCTGGGACCTGCTGGACCGTCTGGACGAAGAGAAGAAGAAGGGCTGATATATCATGAAGCTGACTGATATTAAGAACGGCAATCTGTCCGCCGAGTGGGCAGAAAAGGGCTACGAGCTGCCCAAGTTCGACGTTGAGGCCGTCAAGGCCAAGACCCACGCAGAACCCACCTGGGTCCACTTCGGTGCCGGCAACATCTTCCGCGCATTCCCGGCTGCCATCCTGAACGACGCCCTGAACAGCGGCAAGTATGACCGCGGCGTCATCGTGGCCGAGAGCTTCGACTACGAGATCATCGACAAGGCTTATCAGCCTTACGACAACCTGAGCCTGCTGGTCTGCCTGAAGTCCACCGGCGACATCGAGAAGAAGGTCATCGCCTCCGTCACCGAGAGCCTGAAGGCTGACTACTCCTTCGGCGCTGACTGGGCTCGTCTGGTCGAGATCTTCCAGGCACCCAGCCTGCAGATGATCTCCTTCACCATCACCGAGAAGGGCTACGGCGTCGCTCCTGCTGACCTCGAGCGCGGCCTGACCCCCGTTCTGGCCATGGGCAAGGTCACTGCTCTGCTGTACGAGCGTTTCAAGGCCGGCAAGCTGCCCCTGACCGTCCAGAGCATGGACAACTGCTCTCACAACGGCGATAAGGTCAAGGCCGCAGTCTTTGCCTACGCTTCCAAGTGGGTCGAGCAGGGCCTGGTCCCCGCCGAGTTCCTGGCCTACGTCAAGGACGAGACCAAGATCACCTTCCCCTGGAGCATGATCGACAAGATCACTCCCCGCCCGGATGCCAAGGTCCAGAAGATGCTGGCTGACGACGGTTTTGAGGACAACTACACCATCGTCACCGAGAAGCACACCTTCACCGCTCCCTTCGTCAACGCCGAGGAGACCCAGTACCTCTGCATCGAGGACCACTACACCAATGGCCGTCCTCCGCTGGAGCTGGGCGGTGTCCTCTACTGCGACCGCGAGACCGTCGATAAGATCGAGAAGATGAAGGTCTGCACCTGCCTCAACCCCCTGCACACCGCCATGTCCATCTACGGCTGCATGCTGGGCTACACCCTCATCTCCGCTGAGATGGCTGATGAGGATCTGCGCAGCTTCATCCAGAAGATCGGCTACATCGAGGCGATGCCCGTCGTCGTTGACCCCGGCGTTCTGAACCCCTACGAGTTCATCGGCGCTGTCATCAACCGCCGTCTGCCCAACCCCTTCATGCCCGACGCTCCTCAGCGTATCGCCACCGATACCTCCCAGAAGCTGGCCATCCGCTTCGGCGAGACCATCAAGGCTTACGAGGCGCGCGGTCTGGACAAGTCCAACCTCGTGCTGATCCCGCTGGTGCTGGCAGGCTATGCCCGCTACCTGAAGGGTATCGACGACAACGGTCAGCCCTTCGAGATCTCCACTGACCCGCTGCTGGCTGAGCTGCAGGCCATCGTGGCTCCCCTGAAGGTGGAAGCCGGCGAGCAGGACTTCTCCTGCCTGAAGGCTCTGTACAGCCGCACCGACGTCTTCGGCGTGGACCTGTACGCCGTCGGTCTGGGCGAGAAGATCGAGTCCATGGCCAAGGAGCTGTTCGCAGGCCCCGGCGCTGTCCGCGCTACCCTGCACAAGTACGTCAAGGCCCGCTGATCTAAGCGTCCCCTGACTTCATAAGCCATTTCCGCGCCCATGCTGCGTTTTGCTTTGCCGCAGCATGGGTTTTTATTATATCTTTTTTCGGCACAGGAAAAGCCGCCGGGCCTTACGGCCCGACGGCTTTTCTTATGATAGGAGGATCAAAAATGATCGTAGACTATCTTATTCAGTTCAGGATGGTCTGCTCGGTCTCGACGTCGAACAGGTGGACCTTGTGGGGATCGAAGGCAACGCGGACGGTGTCTCCGTTGCGGGCCTTGGAGGTGGGAGCGACGCGGGCGGTCATCTTGTTGCCCTTGTACTCCAGATACAGGTAGATCTCAGCGCCCATCATCTCAGAGACATCGACCTTAGCATCCAGCTGGCAGTCGGTGTGCTTTGCCATGAACTCGGGCTCATCGTCGATGTCCTCGGGACGGATGCCCATCTTGACCTTCTTGCCGACGTAGGAATCCAGCTTGCTGTCAGCGGTCTTCTCCTTGGGCAGGGGGATGAGGTCGCCGCCCAGATCGACGCTGTACTGGTCGCCCTTCTTGACGATGGTGCCGTCCAGGAAGTTCATCTGGGGGCTGCCGATGAAGCCTGCGACGAACATGTTGCAGGGCATATCGTACAGGTTCTGCGGGGTATCGACCTGCTGGATGATGCCGTCCTTCATGACAACGATACGGTCGCCCATGGTCATAGCCTCGGTCTGGTCGTGGGTAACGTAGATGAAGGTGGTAGCCAGCTTCTTGTGCAGCTTGATGATCTCGGTGCGCATGGAGGTACGCAGCTTAGCGTCCAGGTTGGACAGAGGCTCGTCCAGCAGGAAGACTGCCGGGTTACGGACCATTGCACGGCCCAAAGCGACACGCTGGCGCTGACCACCGGACAGAGCCTTGGGCTTGCGG
Organism: Faecalibacterium longum CLA-AA-H243; assembly: GCF_020687245.1. GTDB lineage: Bacteria > Bacillota > Clostridia > Oscillospirales > Ruminococcaceae > Faecalibacterium > Faecalibacterium longum. The sequence goes on from NZ_JAJEQG010000004.1 coordinate 123,144, forward strand.
TCCAGCAGGTGCTCGATCTCCAGGATCTTAGCAGCCTCGTGGACGCGGCGGTCGATCTCGTCCTTCGGGGTCTTGCGCAGTTCCAGACCGAAAGCGATGTTCTTGTAGACGGTCATGTGGGGGTACAGAGCGTAGCTCTGGAAGACCATGGCGATGTCGCGGTCCTTCGGGGGAACGTCGTTGATGAGGCGGCCGCCGATGTACATCTCGCCCTTGGAGATCTCCTCCAGACCGGCGATCATGCGCAGGGTGGTGGACTTACCACAGCCAGAGGGGCCGACGAAGATGATGAATTCCTTGTCCTGGATCTCCAGGTTGAAATCGGTGACGGAAGGAGCCGTAGCACCGGGGTAGATCTTGTAGATATGCTGGCAGCTGATAGAAGCCATAAAGCTTTTTCCTCCATTGATGTTGTTGCACTCAAAGGCTCAGCTTGACGATGAGCCGTTTCATTGCTATTATAATAGCAGATTATTTTGTGTTATAAAATAGCATTTTATTGATTTGAGGTGTCAGATATTGATTTACTCTCCCAGCACGACTGCCGCCCTCGGCATCGTGGAGGATGCCCAGCCGGAAGAGCCCCTCACCCTGCGGGGCGAAGGGCTCTGGGTCTGCCTCATTTCCAGCGGAAAATGTGTCGTCTCGCTGTCCGATCTCGACCCGATGCCGGCAGGTTCTGCCCTGTTGCTGCCGCCCCAGAATGCCGCAGCGGGCCATCTCGTGCTGAGCCGGGGGCCGCTGACCCTCGCGCCGGAAAACGAGTGCCATCTGCTCTGCGTCCAGCTCACCGGGCAGGCAGCGGAACAGTTCCTCGCAGGGCTTTCCGAGATGCCCTTCCTCGCCCGGGGCGAGACCTGCCCGGCGGCGGCAGAGCTGATGGGGCGCCTTGCCGAAGAGCGGGACGCCTCGGAGCGGGTGCGCAGTCAGCTGGCCTTCGCGCTGCTGTGCGAGCTCTCAGACGCCGACAGCGCCGCCCCTGCCCTGCCCCCGCTGGTGGCCGCCGCCATCGAGGACATCCGCAGGAACTACGCCGGGCTCTACGGCGTGGAAGAGCTGAGCGAGCGGCTGGGCGTCTCCAAGAGCCACCTCGTCCGGGCCTTTACGGCAGCGCTGGGCGTCTCGCCGGGGCGGTACCTCACCAACGTCCGCATAGAAGCCGCCATGCGTCTGCTGCTCCACCGGGAGTACACGCTGGATGTCATCGCCAGCCTCTGCGGTTTCTCGGGGGCCAACTACCTCTGCCGCGTCTTCAAAAAAACGACCGGCCAATCTCCCACGCAGTGGCGGGCGATGGCCGGTCGGAGCGCACTGCCCGAGCTTTCGCCCGAGCAGCAGCGGTTGGAACAGGAATTGTTCATTTAAGCGCTACGCTTTTTCCGCTTCAGCAGGAAGAGGGTCAGGCCGGCCGTGATGGCCTCAGAGGCCGGAAACGCGGCCCAGACGCCGTTCATCCCGAAGAGGGCGCTCAGCACCAGAGAGCAGGCCACAATGGCCACGATGCCGCGGGAAAGCGACGTCGCAGAAGCCTCTGCGGGGCGGTCCACCGCGCCCAGATAGCCGGCGGCCACGATATTGAAGCCCGCGAAGAAATAGCCGAGGAAGTAGATGCGCATCCCGCTGAAGGCATACTGCGCCATGAGGGCCGAGTTCTCACTGTTGAAGACCGCGACGATCGGCCCGGTGAACCCGAACAGAACTGCATACAGTGCCGCCGCCAGCGCAAGCGCTGTTCCGCTGCCCAGCAGCAGGAGCTTGCGGGCACCGGCGGCATCGTTTTTGCCGTAGCACTTGCTGACCAGCGGCTGTGCGCCCTGGGCCACGCCGTTGAAGATAGCCGTCGCCACCAGCGCGTAGTTCGCCACGACGCCGTAAGCCGCCACGGCCACATTGCCCGCCAGACGCAGGAGCAGCAGGTTGAAGACGGTGGTGGTCACGCCGGAGGACATCTCTCCCACGAAGCCCGAGACGCCCAGCTGGCAGCTCTGGGCCAGCAGCTTCGGCGAGGGCAGCTGCCGCACAAGGCGGACGGTGCTGCTCTTTTTGAAGAAGTGGCGGCTGCAGATCGCAATGCTCAACACCGGCGAGACTGCCGTCGCCAGCGCCGCGCCGGGCAGGCCGAGGCCCATGGGGAACATGAAGATGTAATCGAACACCACGTTGAAGAGGCTTCCGCAGAGGGTCGCCACCATGGCCAGTGAGGGATCGCCATCGTTCCGGACAAAGGCTGAGACGATGTAGTTGCACATGAAGAAGGGCGTGAACAGCAGGAAGATGCGGGCGTACCCCACGCCGAGTGCAACGATCTCCGCGTCGCCGCCCATGAACCGCAGCAGCACCTCGGGGCAGAAGATGCCCGCCAGCATGAAGGGCAGGGCGAACACCAGCGCCCAAAGCAGGGCGTTGGTGAAATAGCGCTCCGACCGCTCGTCGCCCTGCGCCCGGAGGATGGCGTAGCGGGTGGCCGCGCCGAGGCCCAGCATGGAGCCGATGGCGAAGATGAAGTTGTAGATGGGCAGACAGAGGTTCAGCAGAGCCACACCGCTGGTGCCTGCCGCCTGCGAGATGAAATAGGTATCGGCCAGGATGTAGCAGGACGTACCCAGCAGGCCGAAGATGTTCTGGCTGACGTATTTGAAATACTGTTTGGTAAGGCTCATGTTCTCCTCGTCAAATGTCACATTTTTATCATTCAAATTTCAGATATACTGCCATATTGCGTCAGTTTATCACAATCCGACCGAAGCTGTCAAGCTCTCCATTTGCACAAACGCCCGGATGGGTGTATACTGTAGTTTGTTTTTGAAAACAGGCAGAAGGGAGGGTGCATCATGCCGGGCAAGACTTTATACTGTCTGGGCGAAGCGTGGCTGGAATTGAACAGCACCGCGCCGCTGGCGTCGGCAAAGACGTTTTCTCCCCGCATGGGTGGAAGCGCCGCCTCGCTGGCACTGGCTTATGCCACACAGGGCGGCAGAGCCTCTCTTTTAACGCAGCTTGGCGAGGATGTTTTCGGACACCGCATCGCAGACGCTTTATCTACTGCCGGTGTGGACATCAGCCGGGTCTGCTTCACTTCCCGCGCTCCCACGCCGCTGCTGTTCGACGGCGGCGGCGAGACGCTGGCCTGCCGCACCCGTTCTTCGGAGCTGCTCTATGCACCCGAACAGCTGGGCGCTGACTGGGCCGCAGATGCTGAAATGCTGGCCTTTTCCAGCGCCTGCCTCGTGGACAGCCCCTGCCGCTACACCCATCTTGCCGCGCTGGACACCGCCCGCACCGCCGGTGTGCCGGTCTGCTTTGTCCCCTCTCTCCGCCCGGCTCTCTGGCCCGGCGAGAAGACCCTGCGGGACACGGTGATGCAGTTTCTCCCCTTCGCGGACATCCTCCTCCTCACCGCCGACGAGATGGAGCTTCTGCTGGACACCCGGGAGTATCAGGTCGGGCTGTTTGCCCTGCTGCGGGGGCATACCCAGCTGGTGGTGCTTGAGACAGAAGAGGGCGTCCACGCCTTTACCCGGGCAGTACACGCATTCCTGCCCGAGCTTTCCGCCCCGCCCGAAGAGCTGGCCGCACGGCTGCTGTATCAAATCTCTCAGCAGGAGCTGACCCTGAAAAAGCTCATGAAATGCAGTGCTCCGGCACTTCAGACACTTCTATAACGCCGGAAAGCCCCCGCCTTTGCAGGCGGGGGCTTTCCGTTTATCCTGTCATCCGGAGGAGAATGAGCTGATCAGTGAATGAACACCGGGCCAAGCGGGTTGGTGATGGGGCTGACGTAGCCGCCCAGCAGCTTCGGGATAGCGAGGCTGATGTCAGGCACGAAGGTCAGCAGCAGCAGAGCGATGAACATGCACAGATAGAACGGGAGAGTAGCCTTGACGACCTTTTCCATGGGGCGCTTCGCAACGGCAGAGCCGATGAACAGAACCGCGCCGACAGGGGGAGTCAGCAGGCCGATACCGCAGTTCAGGACCATGATGATACCGAACTGGATGGGGTCGATGCCGATGGAGGTCGCGATGGGCAGCAGGATGGGGGTAGCGATCAGGATGATGGGAGCCATATCCATGATCATGCCCAGCACCAGGATGATGAGGTCGATGAGCAGTGCGATGATGTAGGGGTTGCTGGTGACGCTGGTGATGGCGTTTGCAGCCAGATCAGGCACGTGCAGCATGGTCAGGCAGTTGCCGAACACAGCAGAGGTGGCGATCAGGATGAGGACGATGGACAGAGTGTTGACGCACTCATCCAGAGCGTGCCAGACGCCCTTCCAGTCAAGGCCCTTGTAGACGAAGACGGAGACCAGCAGAGAGTAGATAACTGCGATAGCAGCGGACTCGGTAGCGGTGAACACACCGCCGACAACGCCGAACACAACGATGACGACTGCGGCCAGAGCCCAGATGGAGGTACCCAGCTGCTTGATGAAGCCCTTGATGGTGAAGGGAGAACCCTTGGGGTAATTCTCCTTGACGGAGATGATGTAGGAGCCGATCATCAGGACGATGGCCAGCAGAGCGCCGGGCAGGTAGCCAGCCAGGAACAGGCTGCCCACGGAGATGCCGCCGGCGGTGGTGGCGTAGATGACCATGTTATGGCTCGGGGGAACCAGCAGGCCCTCGCAGGAGGAGGTGATGGTGACAGCGGTGGAGAAGTCGGCGTCGTAGCCCTGATCGACCATCATGGGGATCATGATGGAGCCGATGGAAGCAGTATCTGCGGAAGCAGAACCGGAAATGCCGCCGAAGAAGTAGGAAGCAACGATGTTGACCATTGCCATGCCGCCGCGCATCCAGCCGACGCAGGCGTCAGCCAGAGCGATCAGCTTTTCGGAGATGCCGCCGCTGCCCATGAGGACGCCCATGGTGATGAAGAACGGGACGGCCATCAGGCTAAAAGACGAGATGCCCTTGACCATCAGGCGGCAGACATCGGTCAGTGCCTGACCCTGCACCATCATGCACAGCACGCTGGACAGACCAACGGCGTATGCGATGGGGAAGCGCAGGAAGATCATGACGAAGAAGCTGACAAGAAGGACAACGATTGCCAGTGTCTGGACTGTCATATTAGTTCTCCTCCTTTACAAAAATGCTCTTGATGTGGTTGTACAGTGCCTCGATCTCGAAGATGATCATGGCGACACCGGCCAGAGGCACGGGGAAGTACATCCAGAAACGGCTCAGCCAGGGCATCGAGACATAGAAGCCGCGGCCGCCCAGGGTGGTGGCGTAGTTCCAGCCCACAACCAGCATGATGAGGCCGAGGATGCAGACCGCCAGATCGGCGAGGATGTCCAGCACCTTGACGGCGATCTTGGGCAGATAGACGTCAAATGCGGTCATGCGGATGTGTGCGCCGCGGCGGATGGCCAGAGCAGCACTCAGCACGGCCATGTAGCTCATGCAGGTCAGAACGACTTCTTCAGACCATGCGGGGTCCGGGATGAACGGGACGTAACGACCAATGACCGACATGGTGGTGATGAGAATATCCACGATCAGCAGAATCTTGCAGATAAACAGGACCACTTTGTAGGTGACGTCGTACGCCGGCTTGATCTTATCCAGAGTGGTAAAGATTTTCGGCATAGGATCTCCTCCATACTCTTATAAAAAGCCCGGCGGGTCTGCGGGCGTATCCCGTAGTCCCCCGCCGGGCTATGTACTACTTCAGGATAAAGGCGCTTTTATCAGGCCTTCATATCCAGCAGCTGCTGATACAGCTCAGCCTGATCAGAGGTGTTCTCGCTGATGACCTTAGCGCAAGCCTCCTGCCAGGGAGTCTTATCGGGGACATCGACGACGTTGCAGCCGGAAGACTTCAGCTCGTCGAGGACCTTGTTCTCAGCGGTCTCGGACAGGTCAGCGTTGAAGGCCTGCGTATCCGCAGCAGCCTCCATGACGGCAGCCTGCTGGTTCTCGGTCAGCTTGTTCCAGGCGTTGTCGGTGATGACAGCCTGCACAGCGCCCAGAGTATGGCCGTCGAGGATCAGGTTGTTAGCGACCTCGGGGAAGGCGTTGGACTTGTAGTTTGCGATGGGCTGCTCAGCGCCATCGACAACGCCGGTCTGCAGTGCGCTGTACAGCTCGCCGAAGGAAACGACGGTGGGGTTAGCGCCCAGGCCCTCGACCATGCCGTTCATGACGGGGTCGTTGGACACACGCAGCTTCAGGCCCTTGAAATCAGCGATGCCAGAAACAGGCTTGACAGTGAAGAAGTGACGGAAGCCCTCCTCGCCGTAGAAGATACCACGAACGGGCAGACCCAGCTCCTGGGGCTCGTTCAGGAACTCAGGTGCCAGCTCGCTGTTGGCGAAGTTCCAGAAGTGTGCGCGGTTCTCGAAGGTGAAGGGGATGGACAACAGCTTGGACTTGTTGCAGCCGTAGCTGGTCAGTGCGAAAGCGGAGATACGGCTGATGTCGATGGAGGTAGAGCCGCCGAGGATAGCGTCCAGAACGTCGTTCTCAGAACCCAGAACGCCGGAAGCCTGCACATCGACGACGACGGAGCCGCCGGTCAGCTCCTCGACCTTCTCCTTGAAGTGAGAACCGGTCTGGCCGACGATGGTATCCAGCGGGTTGACCTCGGCGTAGACCAGAGTCACCTTCGGGTCGGAAGCAGCAGCTGCGGCATCACCGGCGGGAGCGGTGGAAGCTGCAGCAGAGGTAGCGGTAGAAGCAGCAGTGCTGTTGCTGGAGCCACCGCAGGCGGTCAGTGCCAGAGCAGCGGCGGAAACACCGGCTGCTGCCAGAAAGCTGCGACGAGAAATCTTCTTCATGATAAAATCCTCCTTAGATTTTCCTCATTCAGGGCGGTGCGCTCTGCACGGGTCGCACACCGTCCGTTCATTTACTGTACACACTTTAGCAAAAATTTTTAGTCAGAACAAGGGCTTATGAAAAATGTCCTGTTTTTCAAAAAAATGTGAGAAACACTTTTGTGCATTCCTTACAAGCCGCAGCGCAGTTTATTCAGCACACTGCCCAACAAGATGAATACAATGTAATATCTCTTGCGCTTTTTCAGGCTTCGCGGATGCGCTGGATGAGGCGGCTCTGCTCCTCAAAAGCCGCGTACATAGGCTCGACTGCCGCCCGGAAGCGGGCTTTCTCGGCAGCGGAGAGGGTCGTCACCTCCACGCCCCATTCCCTCATATGCTTCTCGGCGCTGGCCTCCCGCTCCGCCCAGAGGCGGCGTTCGGTCAGAGCGCTCTCCTTTCCGCAGGTGCGGATGATGTCCGGGAAGCGTTCGTCCAGCTCTGCCAGCTTTTCCATCGCAGCCTCGCTGGCCAGCTGCAGCTCCGGCACGCGGGCATGCTCATCCTTTAAGAAATAGGGGGCCACCTCGTAGTGGCCCATGGCCTCATAGCTGGGCCAGTTGTTTTCCGCGCCGTCTATCTCGGCGTTGTGCAGGGCTGCATAGACCCGGCTGTAGACCACCTGCGCGGGCTTTGCGCCGAGGTCCAGTATCATCTCGCTCATCATGTCCGACTCCTGCACCCGGAGCGTCAGCCCCGCGAGGTCCGCCAGCGTCTCCACCTTTTCGCGGGTGTAGAAGCTGCGGACACCGGCGTCGAACCACGACAGGCCCACGAGGTCCATCACGCCGAGGCCGGAGAGGAATTCATCGCCGATCTCACCGTCCAGCACCCGCCACATCTGGGGCGCGTCGGTATAGAGAAAAGGCAGCTGCAATACGCTCAGGGCCGGCTGATACTCGGCCAGCTGGCTCAGAGAGACGCGGGCAAAGTCGATGCCGCCGTACTGCATCTGCTCGATGACGCTCTGCTCGGCCCCCAGCTCCCCGCCGCTGTAGACCACGACTTTGACCCTCCCCTCCGTCCGCTCGGCCACGAGGTCGGCAAAGGCCAGAGCGGCCTGAGTGGTGGGATAATCCTCGGGCTGGTTCTCGGCGTAGCGCAGGATGAGCTCCGGGCCGGTGTACTCTTCCGTCTTGCTGCAGCCCACAGCGCCCAGCGCCGTACAGGCAGCCAGCGCCAGCACACTGCGGCGGGAAATCATCCGCCCGCTCACAGTCCGGCCTCCGGGTCGGCCTTTGCCTTCTGACCGGCCTGACGGCGGTACTGGGTGGGAGTCATGCCGGTGCGTTTCTTGAACGCCCGGGCGAAGTAGCTGGCGTCCTCGTAGCCCACCATCGACGCCACCTCTGCCGAGGAGCGGAAGGGGTCGGCCAGCAATTCCTTTGCCGCGTTGATGCGCAGCTCGGTGAGGCAGTCGAGGAAGTTCATCTTCTGGTACTTCTTGAACTGCGCCGACAGGTAGGCCGGGCTGATGTGCAGGATCTCGCCCACGCTGTCCAGCGACAGATCGAACATATAATTATCCTCGAGGTAGCGGCGGACGTGGGCCATGACGAGGGCCGTCTGGCTGTTCTCGCCCTCCTCGGGGGCGTCTTCCGCCTCTTCTTCGGTCTCCGTCTGCTCCTGCTGGGGCTGGGCGGCGGCCAGCTCTTCCAGCTTCCGCTCCGTCTCGATCTGCCGCATAGCCCGGCGCACCGAGGCTTCCAGCTCGTCGGGGTCCACCGGCTTGAGCAGATAGTCGCAGGCCCCCAGATGCACCGCCTCATGGGCATACTGGAACAGGCTGTAGGCCGTGACGAAGATGACCCGGCAGGAAGGCCGCTGGGCCAGCACGGCGCGGGCAGCGTCGAGACCACTCATGCCCGGCATCTCAATATCCATCAGGATGAGGTCCGCGCCCCACAGCACCGCCGTGTCGGCAGCTTTGCGGCCATTTTCCGCCACCTCCAGGACCACTTCCCGCTCAAAACGGCGCTGGACCAGCTCTGCAAGCGCCTCCCGCTCCAGCTTTTCGTCATCCGCGATCAACAGGCGTATCATCGTCCAAATCCTCCTCCAAAAGTTCTACAAGGGGCAGGTACATACTGATGGCCGTCCCCCGGCCCGGGTGAGAGCGGATGACCAGCCGCCCCCGTTTATCCAGAAGCCGCAGCCGTGCGGCCACGTTATAGACGCCGATATGCTCCCAGCGCTCCCCGGGCTGGGCCAGCGCGGCTTTCAGCTGGGCCAGTTGTTCGGGCTGGATACCCACGCCGTTGTCGCAGACGCTGATATAGAGCAGCCCCTTATCCCGCAGCGGGTTGATGCGGATGCGCACCACGCCGCCCTCTTCCTTGGGCGAGATGCCGTGCTTGAAGGCATTCTCCACAATGGGCTGCAAGATGAAGGACGGCACCATCGTCTCCGTCAAATCGAGGGAGTCGGAGATACGCCACACCATCTTCACCCGGTCGCCGAAGCGGACGTGATAAATGGAGTAATACTCGTCCACGATGCGCACTTCCCGGGCCAGCGGCACCTGCTCGTCGTTGCTCATCAGGCTGTAGCGCAGCAGGTGCGACAGAGCCGTGATGAGGGCCTGAGTGCGGTAGGCTTTTTCCTGTCCGGCGGTCTGTAAAATGACGTTCAGGGTGTTGAAAAGGAAATGGGGGTCGATCTGGCTGCGCAGCTGCTGCAAACGGCTGCGCTCCATCCGGTTCTGTAATTCCAGAGCTTCCGTTTTCTGGCGGTGGAGCTCCCGCTCCATCTCGTTTTTCTCCCGCAGGGTGGTCACCTGCTCCGCCATCGAATGCTTCATGTGGTTGAAGGCTTCGGTCAGCTGGGCCATTTCCGGCTGACGGGGCGCAGGCAGGTCGGGCGAGTCGAACTCGCCCCGGGTGACCTCCCTGGAGGCGCCGATCATCTGCTGCACCGGGGTCAGCAGCGTCAGCACCGAGAAGGCCATGACGCAGCCCAGCGCAAGGCAGAGCGCCACCACGACGGTCTGCACCCATTTCACCCGGTCGCTGAGGGCCGACACGGTGGTGTAAGTCCCCTGAGCATCGGTTATGGCCGTGTTCAGCAGCTGCTGGGTGTACTGGCGCAGATAGCCGCCGCAGGGTACGATTTTATTATAGTAGAGCTGGGCGGCTTTCGTGTCCTGACCGGCGGCCACCGCTTCTTCCAGCTGGTCCACCAGTGCGGTGTAGCTGTCGTAGGTAGTGGAAACGGCATTGTAGAGCAGATACTGCTCTTCACTCACAGTGCCAAGGTCGCTCTCGATGCGCCAGAGCCATGCGTTGGTGACGGAAAAGGCGCTGTGGAGCTCCTCTGTCAGCGCTTTGGCGTCGCCGTACTCCCAGCGGTAATCTTCCATGGCCGAAAGACTCCGCTCCACGCCGTTTTGAAAGCGGCTGATGGCGTTGAAGTTGCCCATCTGGTCGTCCAGTTCCCGCAGCACGGTGCCGGACTGGTAAAAGCTCAAGAATATCTGCCCCGCCAGCGCCAGAAAAAACGCCGCCAGGCAAAGACTGATCTGCCCTTTCAGGGTCATCCTGCGCCCCACGCACCCATCCTCCTTCTCTGTGATATTCTACCGCGCATCTTCCGCCTTATCCGGCCTGTCCGCCGTCAGAGCGAAAGCTCCATAAACTTTCTTTTTCGTCCTATTTTAGCACATTTTAGGGCATCTGCGCAATATCATCCTTGATTGTTGGAAAATAATATGGTACTATGACCAAAAAGGAGGGTATTTTTATGTCTCAGCCGATCTCCGTTTCCGTCCAGATGGATGCTGCATCCTTCCACGATTTTGCCGCCTTTGACCTGCTGCGCCACCACAAGGCGTGGCACCGGCCTCTGGTGTTCACGGCCATTTTGCTGGTGTCTGCCGGCTTCTGCCTGTCGCAGGTGGGCCAGAAAGACGGCGCAGCTCTGCTCACGGTGGTGCTGGCCGTGGTGGCGCTGGGCGTGCCGGCTGTCTACTTCTGGACGTTCTTCCACTCCCTGAGCCTCCAAATCAAAAAGATGGGCCTGCCCCGCCCCTTCTACCGGCTGCTGCTGGACGACGAAGGACTGTCGGTCTGGATGGCCGGCGAGCAGGACAAGCCTGAGGCGAGCCGCAAGTATGCGTGGCACGATCTGCATCTGGCCTACCGCACCCCCAACGCCATTTACCTCTATGTCCAGCAGAATCAGGCCTATCTGCTGAACGACAGCCTCGACGCCGCATGGAGCCTGCTGCAAGCCTCCCTCCCGGCAGAGCGCCTGCATGATATGCGCTGAAGACAACAAAAACCGCCCTTTTCAGGGCGGTTTTTGTTTTTAACCTCTCAGTCTCGCATTCGCTCGACAGCTCCCCTAGCGAGGGGAGCCTCTGGCGAAGAGGAAAGGCTTTACGAAATGCCAAAGCCTCCCCTCGTTAGGGGAGGTGGCAGCGCGTAAGCGCTGACGGAGAGGTTGACTCCAAAATACAAAAACAGGCAGCGCCGTGGAAAGGAGGAGAAAGCGGCGCTGCCTGTGTATGAGAACTCCTAAACATTTGCGGCTGCTAGGAGGTTGTTGGTAGTCTGTCCGCCGCCGTGGCTATTGCCTCGCATAGGTGGGGGACAGTATTTTTTTAGGGGCGCGGCACCCGCTGCGGGGCTGCGCATGAATCCTGCCTGCATGGCATTTATGGAAAGTCAAAAGCCGGAGATGGGGGATCTCGTTCTTGTCTTCCCGACTGCACCTTTATTGTACCGGATAAAAATGGAGTTTCTTTGAGTTAGTTTTGAACAATCTGCAAACAAGATGTGGAAAGTCTGAGGGCTTTCTTTTCCGTTCTGCTTGACATTCGGCACAGAACGATGTATTGTTAAGTTTATTGTGAAATACCTATGAAATTCCTGCATTTTTGAGGGAGGAACCACTATGGCCGCAACGGCACAGCCGCAGCAGAAAAAGACCCTGCTCATGACCGAGGGCAGCATCTGGAAAAGCATCCTGCTCTTCTCGGTGCCGCTCATCCTGGGCAACCTGCTCCAGCAGCTTTACAACACCGCCGACTCCATCATCGTCGGCAACTTTCTGGGCAGCAACGCTCTGGCCGCTGTGGGTTCCAGCGGCTCACCCATCTACCTGCTCATCGGTTTCAGTCAGGGCGTGGCCGTCGGCGCCGGCGTCGTCGTGAGCCAGTACCTCGGCGCAAAAGATAAAAAGGAAACGCGCATCGCCGTCCACACCTCGCTGGCCATCGCGGTCATCCTCGGCCTCATCCTGACGGTGGGCGGCATCGCCGTCAGCCGCAGCCTGCTGGTCTGGATGAACACCCCCGAAGAAGTTCTCGGCGACGCCGTGACTTACATGAAGCTCTACTTCGGCGGTGTGCTGTTCAGCGTCGTCTATAACATGGCAGCCGGCATCCTCAACGCGGCGGGCAACTCCCGCCGCTCGGTCATCTACCTCGCCTGCGCTTCCATCACCAACATCATCCTCGACCTCGTACTCATCGCCGGGCTGAAGATGGGTGTGGCGGGTGCTGCCATCGCCACCGACATCAGCCAGCTCGTCTCCTGTGTGCTGAGCCTCCGCTTTCTGATGAAGGTGGACGCCGACTACAAGGTGGAGCTTTCCGCCATCCGGCCCGATCAGCGGATGACCTCCCGCATCATCCGCATCGGCCTTCCCACCGGCATCCAGAACATGGTCATCTCTTTCTCGAATGTGCTGGTGCAGTCCAGCGTCAACAGCTACGGTGCCGCCGCCATGGCAGGCTTTGCGGCCTATATGAAAATCGACGGCTTCAACATCCTGCCCGTCACCAGTTTCAGCATGGCGGCGACGACCTTCGTGGGCCAGAACTATGGCGCAGGCAACCTCAAACGAGTGAAGAATGGCATGTGGGTCACGCTGGGCATGGGCGTGCTCTACACCCTCTGCACCGGTGCTCTGCTGCTGGCGTTCCAGAATCCCATCATGCACCTGTTCACCTCCGACGAGACGGTGGTGGCCTTCGGGTGCAGCGCCATGCACTACTTCTGCCCCTTCTACTTCCTGCTGGCCATCCTCCACGGCATGGCGGGCGCAGTGCGCGGCACTGGCCGCAGCGTACCGCCGATGGTGGTGCTGCTCATCTCGCTCTGCCTCTTCCGTGTGGTGTGGATCCAGTTCGTCCTCCCCTTCTTTGCGGGCATCGAGGGCGTGTTCGTCCTCTACCCGGTGTCGTGGGCGCTGGGTGCCGTGCTGATGGCCCTCTACGCATGGAAAGGCAGCTGGATGACTTACGAGCATTCCTGACAGGAACCGGGAACCATTCCATTTTTCCATTCGCCTTTTGGGGACGTCTGTGGTATCTTATAGGTAAAAGAACAGCAAACCCGGTATCTCAGGAGGATTCATGCAGACAACAAAACCCGAAACCGCACAGCAGCGCCCCACCGGCGCACGAATGGCCCTGCTGATGCTTCTTTACTTTATCAAAATCGGCGCGTTCACCTTTGGCAGCGGATGGAGCATCATTGCCCAGATGGAGCGGGAGTTCGTGGACGAGCGCGGCTGGATGACCAAGAGCGATCTGCTGGAGCTCATCGCCGTGGGCAAGAGCCTGCCCGGCATCATGGTGGCGAACATCACTCTGCTCTTCGGCTATCAGATGGCCGGGGTGCTGGGCGGCATCTGCGCGGCCATCGGCCTGTGCATCCCCGCCGTCGTCACCCTTACCATCGTGACGGCCATCTACGACGCCATTAAAGATAACTACTGGGTCTGGTCGGCCCTCAAGGGCGTCCAGTGCGCCGTGGCCCCCATCATCGGCGGCGCGGCCATCTCTCTCGGCAAAGATGCTCTGACCAGCGCGATGCCCATCATCATCTGTGCCGTCGCCTTTGTGCTCTGTTACTTTACGTCCATCAGCAATCTGACGCTGGTGGTGGCCGGTGTGGTCATCGCGCTGGTCTGGATGGGGGTGAGCGAACATGGCCATGTTTGAGACCCTCGTTCAGCTCTTCGCCGCGTTTGCGAAGATCGGCTTCACCAGCTTCGGCGGCACCTCCATGATCCCCCTCATCATGGATGAAATGTCCTCCCACGGCTGGATGACGGATGCCGATTTGACGAACCTCATCGCCATCGCCGAGATGACACCCGGCTCTCTGGGCGTCAATGCCGCCACCTTTGCAGGCACCAAGACCGCCGGGATGCCGGGCGGCGTCTTCGCGGTCCTGGGCGTCCTCAGCCCCACCCTGACGCTGACGCTTCTGGCGGCGGCGTTCTTCCAGAAGTTCCGCACCAGCAAGGTGATGAGCTACATCATGAAAATCGTCAAGCCTGTCTGCATCGGCATGGTGCTGGGTGTTCTGGTGGGCCTCTGCCGCCAGACCTACATCACCGAGGCAGGAGGCATCAGCCTGCCGGGCATCGCCATCGGCATCCTCTGCTTTGTACTGCTCCAGAAATTCAAGCTCAGTGTGCCGAAGGTCATCGGCATCGCGGCGGTGCTGGGGCTGGTGTGCTTCGGGGTGTTTTGACCAGCTTTCCTTCAGCTCTTAGGCTCTCTCTTTGGGAGAGGCATTTGCTCTACTTAAAGCAAAAGCATCCGCAGCACCCTCGCCGGGTGTCTGCCGATGCTTTCTTTCTATATTATTCTTATTATTTTACCGCCAGCGGCGACGGCCTTATACTCACTTCTCCGTGGCAGAGCATCTCGGTGCGGCCCCCTTCCCGCTGCACGATGAGCCGCCCGGCGTCGTCGATGGCCACCGCCTTTGCGGCGTAGCTCTCCGTCCCGGTGCAGACCGTGACCCAGTGGCCCGGCACAAAGCACCGGGCGCGGTACTCGTCCAGACAGTCGAAGGCCGGGCAGAGACCCAGCAGTTCCCGGGCGATGGCCCCAGCCAGTGCCGCCCGACTCACCGGTGCAGGCCCACCGGGGTAGAGACTGCCCGCGATGGGCCGCAGCTCCTCGGGCCAGTCCTCCGGGCGGGAGGTCAGGTTCAGGCCGATGCCCACCACCAGCCATTCCAACTGTCCGCTCTCGATGTCAGCCCCGGCTTCCGTCAGGATACCGCAGACCTTCTTGCCGTTATAATAGAGGTCGTTGACCCACTTGATGCCCAAGTCCAGCCCGCAGAGCCGCTTCACAGCCCGGCAGACGGCCACCGCCGCGCTGACGGTGACGGTCTGCGCCTCGGTCATGGGCAGGCCGGGCCGCAGCACCAGCGAGAGATAGATGCCTTTCCCCTCCGGGCTCTCGAACCGCCGCCCCAGCCGGCCCCGGCCCGCCGTCTGCTGACTTGTCAGCACCATCGTGCCGTGGGGCGTACCCTCGAGGGCCAGCGTCTTGGCCGTGCGGTTGGAACTTTCCAGCTTGTCGTAGAGGTAGATGGGGGCGTCGTACTCCCCCACCGCCTCGGCGCAGAAGGGGTCGCCGCCCGCCAGCCGATAGCCCCGCCGGGGGGCGGCTTCCAGCGCATAGCCCTGAGCCGCCAGTGCAGCCGCAGCCTTATGGACAGCAGCGCGGCTCACACCCAGCTGCTGCGCCAGCTGCTGGCCGGAGATGCATTCGCCCTGGGCGGCGGAGAGCGCCGCCAGAAGTGCCTGTTTTGTGGCAGAGGCCATCGTGTTTTCTCCTTTGTGAGGTTTGATAAGGCCATTTTACCACATTTTCAATATTTTTCCCACGATTTTGCAGGTTTTGGACCCACTGATTCGTATCGATAGACAGAGCGCTTGAAATGCCGGGCAGAAAGGAGGCGGAGAGCAGCCATTGAATGCACTGGAATTTGACAGGCTGGTACAGAAGTATCAGTCCCTCGTCTACACCATCTGCCGTCAGCTGGTGGCAGATGAGGGCTATGCGCAGGATCTGACGCAGGAAACTTTTCTCTCTGCATGGCGGAGCATGGACCGCTGTCCTGCCGGATACGAAAAGCAATGGCTGGCCCGCATCGCCTCCAACAAAGCCAAGGATTACTTACGCAGCGCCTGGGCGCGCCGGGTGAACACCCCCGGCGACGATGTGCTTGCACTTGAGGGCGCACCGCCCGGCAGCGAGCCGGAAGCGCAGGTGCTGGAAGCTCTGGGCGAAGAGGAGCTGACGCAGCGCATCCTCGCTCTGCGGGAGCCCTACAAGACGCCCTGCCGCCTCATGCTGCTGGAACAGCACACCGCCGCCGAAGCCGCCCGGCTCTGCGGCAGGCCCCAGAAAACAGTGGAGGCGCAGGTCTTCCGGGCAAAAAAGATGCTGGCCGCGCAGCTGAGCGCCGCCGGAAAGGAGGGCTTTTGAGATGGAATTGTTCCGTGAAGACGGCTGTCTGAGCGACGAAGGGCTGTACGCCCTCACCGCCGGGCAGCTGGACGAGCTGGGACGGCTGGAAGCCGCCGAACATCTCGCCTACTGCGACAAATGCACCGATCGTTACACCGCACTTCTGACCGCCGACGCCCTCACCGACCCGCCCCGGGATGTCCGCCGTACCGTGATGAGCACCATCTGGGTGCGGCTGATGCAGAGCACCTATGGCCGGGCTGCGGTGGCGGGCGTCACCGCCGTGTTGGCGCTGACCATGTGGCGTACCGGAGCGCTGACCTTCGTCACCGACCACGGCAGCGACCTGCAGGCTCTCCTGCCCACAGTCCAGGTCACCCTGCCGGAAAAACAGCCCCCGAAGATTCTGCCCGAAAAGCTGGGCAGGCCCGTGACTTCCCGCCCCGGCGAGAACATCTATACCCGCGTTTCCTCTGTGCTGGAAAGCCTGCTGAACGCGGCAGAAAACATAAAATCATAAAACAAGGAGATCGTTATGCTGAAAAACGGATTTTTGACCTTCTGCTGTGCGTTTATCCCCGGCGCAGGCCAGATGTATCAGGGTTACATGAAGCGGGGCCTCTCCCTTATCCTCACGGCCTGCCTCATCGGGATGGTGAGCTCACTGCTCAACCCGGTGCTGCTCCTGCTGATGGTGGTGTGGATGTACAGCTTCTTTGACACCTTCAACCTCCGGGCGCAGATCATCGCGGACACCGCGCCGGAGGACGACTACCTCATCCACTTCGACCCCCGCGACAAGCGGCTGGCTCGGGCTCTGCTGGACAGCCACAAGCTGGTGGGCTGGCTGCTCATCGCCTTCGGTGCGCTCATCGCCTACCAGAACCTCATCATGAACACTCTCGGCGACCTCGTCTACCGCTGGGGCCACTCCTCCCCCGTTTTCCGCGCCCTCTATCTCGTCATGGACAGCCTGCCGGATGTGGTGGTCTGTGTGGTCCTCATCGTCTGCGGCGTCTGGCTGGTGAAAGGCCCCCATCCGGCCAAAAAGCCGGATGCTTCCAAGGATGTCCCCGAGGATGCCGATTTCTGCGAGTATCACGCCGACGCGGCCGCGCAGCCGGAGAACGCTCCTCTGCTCTCCGGCCCGGTGGTGAACGAAAACGAGGTGACGGATGATGACTTCGACCACGAACACGACGAATAAGCCGCTCCGCCGAGTCGGCACCCTGACGCTGGGCGTCTGCCTCATCGCGGCAGGTGTGCTCTTCCTGCTCTGCCGCTTCCTTCCCGGCCTGCCGTGGATGGTCATCTGGCAGGTGCTCCCTGCGGCGGGTCTCATCCTGCTGGGGTGTGAGGTGCTCTACTTTTCCGCCCGACCCGGCAAATGCCGGTGCGACTTCAGCTCTGTAGTACTCTGCCTGCTGCTGATGGGCGGATGCTTCGGCGTCTCGACCCTTATGCTGCTGGCCCAGATGCTGGGCCGCGGCTGCACCATCCACCTGTGAACACAAGAAAGCCTGTGCAGCCTCCCGCCCCGGGAGCGTCTGCACAGGCTTTTTCGTTTGAAGAGAGGGGCTTACTGTACGCCGGTCAGCTCAGCCAGCTTGTGGTAGATCTCGGTGTTGTCGAAGACGCCGCGGAACTTCTCCGCACCAGCGCCCAGCGCATAGATGTTGACCATCGCGCCGGTGTGGGCGTAGGTGGTGTGGTCCATGCCGGACTTGTGGTTGATGGTGTGGCAGATGGCCATGCTGAAGGGGATGTAGGTGCCGTAGAGCTCATAATCCTGCTGGCTCATCTCCTTCTGGGAGGAAGCGCCGACTTCCAGCGTCCGCTCGTAGGCTTTGCGCAGGTTCTCCACCTCGTAGTCGGTCAGCAGCAGCTTGCCTGCACTGGCAGCATCGGGGTCGGTGGGCAGGGTCAGGCCGAAGTTTGCCTTCACGTCGGCCATGGCGGCCTCGAAGGGAGTCTTGTTGGCGATGTAGCCATTCACATAGGTGGAGTCGAACTTGGCGTAAGACATCTTCTGGTGGGTGAGATTGGTCAGGAAGGTGTCGTAGTTGGTGGTCTTGTAGCCGATGGCCATGCCGCCCGTCTCGTGGTCGGCGGTGACGAGGATGAGGGTGTCGTTGGGGTGGGCATTGTAGAAGTCCACAGCGGCCTGCACGGCGTTGCTCATCTCCAGCACATCGTGGATGGAAGCGGCGGCATCGTTGGCATGGCAGGCCCAGTCGATCTTGCCGGACTCGGTCATCAGGAAGAAGCCCTTCTTGTTGTCCAGCAGCTCGATGCCCTTCCTGACGTAGTCGGTCAGCTGCCACTCTCCTGCGGCGGCGTCCATGGCGTAGTTCATGGCCTTGCCGTCGGCCAGTGCCTCGGCGATGATGAGGGTCTTGCCTGCACCAGCCTTGAGGGTGGCAGCGTCCGCCTGACGGGTGACGACGTTGTAGCCGTTCTGGGCAGCGATCTCGTGGTTGTTGGGGCCGGTACCGTCGCCGTTCACCTTCTGGAACTCGCCGCCTGCGAAGTACTCGAAGCCAGAGGCGGCCAGCTCTTTGCCGATGGCGTAGTAGTTCTTGCGGGTCTTCTGATGTGCATAGAAGGCGGCGGGGGTGGCGTGGTCGATGTTGACGGTGGACACAACGCCCACCTTGTAGTTCTTCTGGGCGTGGAGCTTCTCGGCGATGGTCTCATACGGCACATCGCGGGTCCACGGACACATATTGATGACGCCGCTCTCGGTCTTGTGGCCGGTGGCGATGGAAGTGGCAGTGGAAGCGGAGTCGGGGCAGAAAGAAGTGCTGTCGTAGGTGGTCACGCTGCCCACCTCGGGGAACTGGGTGAAGCTCAGCTCGCCCTCGACGACAGCACCGTTGTTCTCCACCGTACCCTTATAGAATCGGGCGGACTGTATCTGGGCCGTGCCCATGCCGTCGCCGATGAAGAGGAAGACATACTTGGGTTTGCCGCCGAACACGCCCAGCAGTCCGTTCTCTTCCTCTGCTGCGTTGGCGGCATTGGGAGCAGCGGCGTTGGCAGCGGCAGGCGCTGCGGCCAGCATACCGGCGGCGGATGCAACGGCACCGACCTTCAAAAAGCTGCGGCGGGACATTTTATTCTCTTTCATGCGAAAGTCCTCTCTTTCCATGAGCCTCATGGCTCCTTCTCTCTTTTTCGATTTACCGGGAACGGCCTTATTCTACCGCCGCAGCCGCCCGGCCCGAAACCATACGGACGCAAAATCGGCGTAAAACCCCGGCGGCGGCTTTGGGCCGTCTGTAAAAAAGAAGACTTCTGCTGCGCAAAAAGCGCCCCTCCGTTTTACCGGAGGGGCGCTTTTGTATGTTACAGGTCAATTATGCGTTGAACTTTTCCTCGTTCAGCAGACCCTCGCTCTTGGCCACGCAGATGCTGGCCACAGCGTCGCCCACAACATTCAGGGAGGTGACGAGCATCTCGATGGGGCGGTTGATGGCGAGGATGAGGGAGTAGGCCAGCAGGGCGCTGTCATTCACGAAGCCCGCACCGGACAGGATGGTGAAGAGGATGACGGCTCCTGCGCCGGGGGCGGCAGGCGTCCCCACCGAGGCCAGCAGAGCCAGCAGAGCGACCACAACCAGCTGGGCGGGAGTAACGGTGTAACCGGCGCAGCCTGCGATGAAGACAGTGGCCACCACCTGCATGATGGCGGTGCCGTCCATGTTGATGGTCATGCCCAGAGGCAGGACGAAGGAGGCGATGGACTCATCGACGCCGAAATCCTCGGTGCAGACCCTGATGTTCAGGGGGAGAGTGGCTGCGCTGGAAGAGGTGGAGAAGCCGAAGACGGCCACGTTGGCGATCTTCTTAATGAAGGTGATGGGGTTCTGCTTTGCGCCCAGCGCCACCACCAGAGGATAGGCCACCAGCAGGAAGACGAAGAGCAGAACCACCGTGACCACCACATACACCAGAGCGGGCTTGAGGTAATCAATGCCATAGATGGCGAAGGTGCGGGTCAGCAGCACGAAGACTGCAAAGGGCGCGAAGTTTGTGACGACGAAGTTCAGGAAGACCACCACCACGTCGTTCACCTCGCCCAGCAGGCGGCGGAGGGTGGAAGTACGGCTCTCACCCAGCACATTCATGCTCAGGCCCACAGCCACCGCGAGGAAGACGGAGGAAAGAACAGCGTTGTTGCTGCCGAAAGCCGTGACGATGTTGGAGGGGATAACATTCAGCACCACATTCAGGGGGTTGGAACCGGTGGAGCCGGCGGCTTCCGTCAGGCCCTCGATGTGAGCGTTGAAGAGACCCATGGAATAGGTGGCGTAGCCCACGCATCCGGCCAGTGCCAGCGCCATAAAGGAGCAGAGCAGGAACCAGAAGAGGGTCTTGGCCGAGATGCGGCCCATGGTGCGGGTATCGGCGATGCTGCCGATGGCCAGCGCGATGGAGGTGAAGACCATCGGGATGATGACCAGCTGCAGTGCTTTGATGAAGAGCTGTCCGATGATGTAGAAGAGGCCGAGCGCACGTTCCGCGCCCTCTGTGGTGATGTCCTGGAAGAGCAGGTCGTTGATGGTCTGCCAGATGCCGCTGTTGCCGGAAGCCACGAGCTTTTCGCGCAGCATCATAAAGGCAAAGCCTGCCGCCAGACCGCAAACCAGAGACACTGCCATCTTTCTTGCCAGTGCCGCGCCGCTGTTCTTATTTTTTTCCATACGATTTTCCTCACTTTTGTCCATTTCCCAGTGTGTTTCGTTCACATTCGATCTATCCTACCACGGCAAACTGTTGGACGCAAGGGAAAAATCGGCTTTTCAGGCGATTTTTCCGCAAAAGTACGACGCATGAAAATTTGATGTAAAAATTACGTTCTGGATAAAAGGCCAAAAGAAAACCTCTGTTTGCCTCATTATGTCCGTTTGATATTCCAAAAGGCTGCCCGCCGCGCATCATAGCAATAAATCCAGCGTC
>NZ_JAJEQG010000050.1 GCF_020687245.1 Faecalibacterium longum CLA-AA-H243
AAAGGCGTGACCGAAGTCACGCCAAATCTTCCCCATTTCGGGAGCTTTTGCAAATACTGTTTTATGGGAACTCTGCTACGGGGAACGCCCTGTTGTACACATCACTATCGTCTGTGGCTTTAATCGCAAGTTTTACAAGCAGTGCAATTCTCAACAACTTGTTTGCGATATGCAATTCACGGTTGTTGCCAACGAATCAAATCGTGAATTGCGATGGCAGGGTGCGTCCTATTCAGGGGCGCACCCTGTTTTTTTACTATGCTTCATCATTTTCTGCGCGCAGCATCCGGTATCCGACACCAACATGGGTCTGGATCAGATGCGGCGCATCCGGGTATCGTTCCAATTTTTTGCGCAGGGATGCCATGTAAACTCGCAAGGAAGCAATGTCATTTTCCTGCGTACTGCCCCATACTTTCTGCGTGAGGGAGGTATGCGTCAGCACTTTGCCCACATTATGCGCCAGCACACACAACAGTTTGTACTCGATGGGGGTCAAATGCAATTCATTCTCGCTCAGCCAGACGCAGCCTGCCGAGAAGTCGATCTTCAAAGGACCATTGACAAAAACCGGACTATTTATGCCGTCAGAAGCCAGCAGATTCAATCGGCGCTGCGTTACACGCAGTCTTGCCAGCAGCTCATCCACGGAAAACGGCTTTGTCAGATAATCGTCTGCGCCGTTGTCCAGTGCCTCGATCTTATCAGAATCTTCGCTCCGGGCACTCAGGACGATGATGGGCAGGTTCGACCATGTGCGGACGCTGCGGATGACCTCGATGCCGTCTATATCGGGCAGCCCAAGATCCAGCAGCATGATGTCCGGATTGTGGCTGGTAGTCATCATGATCGCCGTTTCCCCATTGGAAGCAGTCAGATATTTATAGCCGTGGGTTTTCAGGGTCGTTGTGATCAGACACCGTACAGGAACATCATCCTCTACGACCAGAATGGACGGCTTATTCATGAATATTCACCTCACTTTGCGGCAATGCAAAGGAAAAGACACTGCCATTGGGAATGTTGTCACGCAGGGTCAATGTTCCGCCGTGAGCAGTCAGAATCGCTCGGCAGAGGGGCAAACCCAGTCCAAGGCTGCGGTGGCTGTCTGCGATGCGGCTCTGCCCGGTATAAAACATCTCGAACACCTGTGCTTTTGCGCGATCCGGAATGCCGGGACCGTTATCTGCAACTTCCACTACGACCTGATGGTCTTTCCGGTAAGCCGAAATCTGAATGACCGAGCCCACAGGGGTGTATTTGATGGCGTTATCCACCAGATTGACAACGACCTGCATGATCAGCCGTGCATCCACATTGACCAAGAGGATCTCGTCCCCATACTGTGTTGTGATGGTGTGTTCGCAGCTTTTCCGGTTGACATGATGCAGTGCTTCTTCGATCATTTCGTCCATCAGCTGCGGCGAGATCTGCAGATTCATCCGCCCATCTTCAATGCGGGTGATGGAAAGCAGATTTTCCACCAGACCGATCAGCCATTGCGCATCGTCAAAAATATCGGTGCAGATCTTGTTCCGGGTCTCTGTATCCAGCGTTTCTCCGTTGGAAAGCAGATTGCTGGCATTGCCGGAAATGGATGTCAGCGGGGTGCGCAGGTCATGGGAGATCGTGCGCAACAGATTTGCCCGCAGCTCTTCATTTTTTGCCTGCACTGTTGCCTGCTCTTTTTCCAGTGCGTTTCTGCGGTTTTCGATGGCCAGCGCACCTTCGCCCAGAATGGAGAGCAGCACACTGTTTTCAAAGGCATCCAGCGGTTTTTCAGACAGGTCGATCCCAACCACTCCAAACACGCCGCCTCCGGTCCGAAGTGCAAGATAAAGTCCCTTTGCGTCCGGGTAGCTATCCGTGCCTGCGCCGGAACGCTTTTTGTTTGCAAATGTCCAATTTGCTGCATCACGTTCTTCCGGTGCAGAAAAGATGTTTTGCGCCGTTTCCCCGTCAACCGAAAAAATCTGTTCTGCCCCAAGACCTCCGTTTTGTTCCGGGTAAACGATCAGGCTCCGGTTCAGCAGCTTCATCAACTGGAACGCTGTCTGAGAGAGGATTTCTTCCTCACTTTTTGCTCTCTGTAAAAGCTGATTTGTGTCAAACAGTATTTTTGTCCGGAATGCTGCCTGCGCAGACATTTTTGCATGGTCTTTCAGCCGTGTCGTCAACGTACAGGTAATGATCGCAGAGGTCAGCATCAGGGCAAATGTGACCTGATAACCGGGGTCATACGCATGGAATGTCAGGCGCGGTTCCGTCAAGAAAAAATTGTATAGCGCAACACTGGCAATGGAGCCCAGCACACCGCAGGTGTAGCCGCTGGTACACAATGCGGTGAACAGCACCCCCAGCATATAGAGCATAATAATATTATAACGCGCAAAGTCCAGTTGCAAGAAAAAGAAGCCGATGAGCGTGATGCAGCTCAGGATGCCTGCGGTGATCAGCAGATCACAGACAGAGGGTAGAAGCGGACGGATGAACAGCTTCCGTCCTGAACCGTAGCCGTTCTCTGCAGAAGCATCCGGGATGATATAAATATCCAGATTGGGGGCAGTCAGCGTCAATTTTTCAGTCAGTGACGGTCCACTCCAGAAATGGCGGCGATGTACGCTGGAGCGCCCCAGTACGATTTTTGTAATGCCAGAGATCCGGGCAAACTCTGCGATCTGCTGCGGAATGTCATCTCCGTAGATCGTAGAAATGTCGGCACCTGCCTGCTCTGCCATACGAATGTGCTGCTGCAAACGCCGACAGTCTTCTTTTCCCATCTGATCCGAATCCGGAGTCCGGACATACAGAGCTGTAAAGGTCCCTCCAAACGCCTTTGCCATCGTTGCTGCCGTCCGCACGATCTTTGCATTGGAGGGAGAGGACGACAGACACGCCAGAATATGTTCAGTGGGTGGGTCGTTCTGATTCATAAAGATCACCTGCCTTGCCCACAGTATAGCACAATTTGATGGTCACGACCACCAGCCACGTCTTTTTCCTTCCTGTCGAATGATCTCCTTCCGCATGTGATCCAGCGCATCTGCTGCCCAAAAACCACTCAACATGACTCCAAGAACCATCAATAACAAAGCGACATCCATACGATCCGTCCTATCTTTTTAGAGCCGGAAACACTTCTGGATCGATGCGTATTTTCCCAAAACCAGCATACTTTCATCCCGGCACAGCTGCGTATCCGGCGTGATGTTCATATCGAGCTTTCCGTCTTTTTTCAGTGCAAGAATATTGATGTTATACTTTTTTCGGATATTGATCTCGCCAATCGTGCGATCCATCCATTCCGGCGGAATGGTCACTTCCATGATGGCGTGGTCGTCCTGCAGCTCGATATAATCCAGAATGTGTTCGGAGCTGTATCGGATCGCTGCCCACTTCGCCAGCTGCTTTTCCGGGTAGACCACTTCATCCGCACCGTTGCGCAGCAGAAACTTGGCTTGTACATCCCGCTCTGCACGCGAGACCACAAGCTTTGCACCCAGCTCCTTAAGCAGTGATGTCGTTTCCAGTGAACTTTGAAAATTGCCGCCGATGGTTACGATACACACATCAAAATTGCCGACACCAAGGGAGCGCAGAAAGTATTCGCTGGTACTGTCACCGATCTGTGCATTCGTCACATAGGAAAGCACGGCATTCACACGGTCTTCGTTGCTGTCGATTGCCATGACCTGATGACCCAGCTCATTCAGTTCCTGCGCAATATGGCGGCCAAAACGGCCAAGCCCAATCAAAAGAATCGATTTCATAGTTGCCTCCTTTATCCGATTGCGATCTTCTCCTGCGGCAGACGAGAGTTGGCAGGGCTGCTGCCAAATGCCGCATAGATCAACGTCAATCCGCCCACACGTCCCAAAAACATCAGTGCGATCAGCACCCCCTGCGAAAGGATCCCCAGTTGCGGCGTGATGCCCAATGTCAGACCCACCGTTGCCACAGCCGAAGCAGTTTCATACAAACAGACTGACATCGGCAGCTGCTCAGCCGCAGCAATGACAAAGGCTCCGAGGCAGAACAGCGTCAAATACATCCCTGCGATCGTGGCAGCATTCTTGACCGCGGAACCATCTATGCGCCGCCCGAAAAATTCGGCATCTTCTCTGCGGCGGAAGGTTGCCCACATATTGGCCAGCAGAACGGCAAATGTTGTGGTTTTCATGCCGCCTGCCGTAGAGCCGGGCGAACCGCCCAACAGCATCAGAACCACCATCAACGCCTGTGAAGCGCTGCCCATCGCAGCAAGATCAGCGGTGTTAAAGCCGGCAGTACGGGGTGTAACGGATTGGAACATCGACAATAAAATGCGCTGTCGGGCAGAGCCTGCCGTGAACTCGAAGCAATAAAAGTACAGCGTCGGCAGTACCAGAAGAAATGCTGTTGTAACAAGGATCACCTTGCTCTGCATCCGATAACGGTGAAAATCAAGGCGATATGTACAAATATCCTCCCATGTCAGAAAACCAAGGCCGCCAAAGACGATCAGGGCCGCGATCACTGTGGTAAGCAATGGGTCACCTGCATACCGTGTCAGCGAAACAAATTTTGCTTCCTCTGTTCCCAGCAGGTCAAACCCGGCATTGCAGAACGCCGAAATGGAATGAAACAGTGCGTACCAGATCCCGCGCAAACCATAATCGGTGCAAAATGTCGGCAGCAGCAGTGCCGCACCGGCCAATTCAAACAGGGCGGTGATCCGCAGAATAAAGCCTGTCAGCCGCACGATGCCGCCCATCTGTGGGGCAGCCGTAGCTTCCTGCATCGTGCTGCGCTGCTTGAGGGAGATCTTTCGCCCAGAAAGCAGCGCAAAGGCAGCGCCCACCGTAATGACACCCAATCCTCCGATCTGGATCAGAAGAAGAATTACGCTCTGCCCGAATGCCGACCAGTAGCTGCCGGTATCCTGAACCACAAGCCCGGTCACGCAAAGGGCAGAGGTGGAAGTAAACAGCGCCTCATGGAACGGTGTAACGCACCGCTGCTGTGCAGCAATCGGAAGCATCAGAAGCAACGCGCCCACCAGATCAACTGCCGCAAAACCTGCAATAATGACCTGAAAAGAAGAAAAACGGTGCTGCCTGTAACGAGGATATTGAATCATAAAAGCTCCTTTACCTATCCGTGTGCATAAAGATTAGCATGGAATAGATAAAGGAGCCGTAAAGAAAATTGTAGAAGTATAAAGATTCCATTAAAATTGATCGGCCAACACTAAAAAATGCCGGACATCACCAGCCAAAAAATGGTAATGTCCAGCATTTATTCAAATTTCTAACCCATGGCTCTCGGCCACATTCTTCAAATATTTCTCCGGGTCGCCATTCAGAATCAAATCCGCGTAGCCCAGCGGGTCATTGTAGATGAGATAATCCAACTCCGACCTCTGCGCCATGGTTACATCCAGCGCATCCTCGATCCCAGTGCAGTCAATGGAAATTTTTCTTTCATCCCGGAGCAGCAGCTCCACGCAGCCGGTGTCCATGTTGAAATGACAAAGCTCTTGCATCGTACTTCATGTTCGTATCCTCCTGAAATCATGTCGTAGCTTATATCGCCCAATCTATGATTTCGGATTTCATCTTCCACGGACGCCCATATTGAATTTTCCGAAGAAAACAAATAATCCGAACCCGTCTCCTATCGGAAACAAGTTCGGATTATTTTTGTTTGGTCCGAGTGGCGAGAATCGAACTCACGGCCTCTTGAACCCCATTCAAGCGCGCTACCAAAACTGCGCTACACCCGGTCATCATCCGTTGCCTCCCTACCGAAGCACCGGCGACATGAGATATTATACTCGGATAAGGCAGTCTTGTCAACAGATTTTTGCAATTTTTTTGGATTTTTTTGAAGAAAGTATGATTTTGACGGTGATGCGCTGCTTTGCATCGTACTAATTCCTCCCGCCGTCGCATAAATTTCTTCCAGATGGCTTTCAAATGGGAAGAGAGGGGAGAGCATTTTGGCAAAGCAGGAACGAATCGAGCAGGCGGCAGTCTGCCGCGAGATAGGAGCCCGCACCGGCGGCGACATCCTCATTGGCGTGGTGGGGCCGGTGCGCACGGGCAAGAGCACCCTCATCAAGCAGTTTATGGAAAAGCTGGTGCTGCCAGCCATCGGCCCGGAGGACGCGAAGCTCCGCGCCCGCGATGAGCTGCCCCAGTCGGCAGCGGGGCGCACCATCATGACCACCGAGCCCAAATTCATCCCGGAGTCGGCGGTGCCGCTGGCGCTGGAGGGCGGGGGAGAGTGCAGCATCCGGCTCATCGACTGCGTGGGCTACATGGTGGAGGGGGCCATGGGCCACGAGGAGAATGACAAGCCCCGGATGGTCAAAAGTCCCTGGTTCGACGAGGAGATCCCCTTCGACCTCGCCGCCGAGACCGGCACCCGCAAGGTCATCCGGGACCACTCCACCATCGGCATCGTCGTCACCACCGACGGCACCATCAGCGAGATACCCCGCGAAAACTACATCCCGGCAGAAAAGCGGGTCATCGACGAGCTGGAAGCGCTGGGCAAGCCCTTCGTCATCCTGCTCAACAGCACCCACCCCGACGCCCCCGAGACAAGAGCGATGGCGGCGGAAATGGAAGAGAGCTATGGCCGGACCGTTCTGCCTGTGAGCTGCCTCGACCTCGACGAGGCGCAGCTGGGCGAGATTTTACAAAAAGTGCTCTACGAGTTCCCGGTGAGGGAGCTGGATTTCGCCCTGCCCCGCTGGGTGACGATGTTGGACAAAGGCCACTGGCTTCAGACCGAAGTATACACAGCGGCTATGCAGCTCTCCGAGAAAATTTCCCGGATGAAGGACGTCTCCGACTCCGGCCGGGCGGCGTTGGACTGCGAGGCCGTGGAAAACGCCGCCCTCAGTGGGATGAACCTCGCCGACGGTGTGGTCCGCATCACGGTGCTGCTCAAGCCCGAGGTGTTTTATAAGGTGCTCAGCGAGCAGACGGGCCTCGAAATCGGCGACGAAGCCGGGTTGATGCCCTGCATCATCGAGCTGGCCAAAGCCAAGCGTGCCTACGAGAAGATACGCAGTGCGATGGAGCAGGTGGAGGCTACCGGCTACGGCATCGTGATGCCGTCCATCGACGAGCTTTCGCTGGAACAGCCCGAGATCGTCCGGCAGGGCGGGCGGTACGGCGTCCGTCTCGAGGCCAGCGCGCCGTCTATCCACATGATGAAAGCTGTCATCCACACCGAGCTGAGTCCCATCGTCGGGACGGAAAAGCAGAGCGAAGACCTCGTGCAGAGCCTTTTGAAGGATTTCGAGGACGACCCCGTCCGCCTGTGGGAGTCGAACATCTTCGGCAAGAGCCTCCACGAGCTGGTCAACGACGGCCTGCAGAACAAGCTGCTCCATATGCCGCAGGAGGCCCGGGGGCGTTTGCAGGAGACGCTGGAACGGGTCATCAACGAGGGCTGTACCGGACTCATCTGTATCTTGATCTAACAAAAAGTCCGCTGCACGAAACCAACGTGCAGCGGACTTTTGTGCTATTTCTCTTCTTCGGTCAATTTGGTGATGAGCATCTGATAAATCTCATTGCCCTTCAAAATGAACTGCTTTTTTACCATCTCAGCGCTCAGCCGGTCGGGAGTGCCGATGTCCAGACAAAATAGCTCACTGTCCAGAGCCTTCACCTGACAGCGCACGGAGCAATGGCCGTCGGCTTTTTCGCTGATGCGGGCGCTGTACTCGGCTTCCTTGCGCGCCCAGGTCTGGCTGCGCAGCACGGCGGCGACCGCCTTTTCCCGCACACTGCGGGGCAGGTCGTAGGCCAGCTCCTGCGCCACTTTCCGGCCCTTGTCGGTGATGGTGTACCGGTCGCCGTCCACCGTCACGAGCTGCTGCCTGGCGATGTCGTCCAGGCAGGAGCCGATCTCAAAATAATTCACCAGTGCCTCTTCCATCAGGGCGTTTTCGATCTCCGTCCGTGTGATAGGCCCGGCGTTCTTGACAAGATAACACAGCAGCAATCGTATCTCGGTGCTGTTGGTCAGTCCACCGGGACGCACACCGGCGGTAAAAGCATCGTTGGCGGCCATTGTTACTCCCATCTCCCGTGTTCTATAGTATTAACTATAGTATAAAGGGTTTCACGCCGGATTGCAAGCCATGACCGAAAAATCCGTCTCGATGCGCTTGTGGCTTTCGGGGGTGGAGTAGAGCCAGTGATCGAGGTGGCCCTCGGTGATGAAGTACCGCAGCTCGAAGCGGTGGCTCTGGCTGAGGGCATGGTTGACGATGACGAGCTTTATCTTCATCTTCTCGGGCAGGATGTTCTTGATGTAGACGCTCACAGCCTGCCCGGGGCGCAGGTCGGGGCAGCTCTCGGCGAGGCCCGCGAGGTTGGGCGCGATCTCGATGAAGGTGCCGTACTCCTCCACGCTCCGCACGATGCCCACCACCGTTTCGCCCACCGTAAAGGCGGCAGCGTTCTCGGCCCAGGTACCCAGCAGCTCCCGGATGGTCAGCACGAACCGCCCCTGTGCGTCCCGGCTCTTGATGGCGCAGAGTATCTGCTGCCCCACGCTGACCCGGTCGGCAGGGGAGGAGATACGGCTCACCGACATACAGTCGATGGGCAGAAGGGCGCTGATGCCGCAGCCTACGTCACAGAACGCACCGAAGGGCTCGATGTGGGTCACGATACAGGGCAGGATGTCGCCGGGCTGGAGCTGGTCGAGGTATTCGGCCTTGCACATCCGCTGTGCTTCAGCGCGGGAGAGGCGGTAGACAGGCTGTCCGTTTTCGTCGGTGTCGATGCCCTCGATGACAAAACAGGTGGGCCGTCCTACCCGCGTCAGTACGGCGATGTCCCGTACACTGCCGGTGTCGGCTCCGTCGGCACACTGCCCGAAGGGCATTACAGCCCGGCAGCCGCCCAGCTCGAACCGGAGCTGACGCTGGGTGTCGAAGGCCAGCGCCGTGCTCTGCAAGATCTCGCGGCTGGCCATCGCGGCCCGCAGCTCGGCGGCGCTCAGGCGGGAAGCATTGCGGTAGTTGTTTTCGGTACGAAACGCTTGCATCATCTTTCATTCCTCTTTCTCTGATTTTTGGGTAGCATTGCAGCTATAAAACCATATGCAGCTGCATTTGCATTTTATACGAGTTTGGATTATACTATAGTTGTGTGTTCCTCTTTTGGACACACGGCCTGTACTATAAATGTGCAGACAGGAAGGATTCAATATGGATATTGCAGTCGGCGATACCATCCTCACCCGCAAACAGCACCCTTGCGGAGCAGCAAGCTTCGAGGTGCTGCGGGTGGGCATGGATTTCAAGATCCGCTGCACGGGCTGTGGCCGCGAGGTCATGCTGCCCCGGGCGAAGATCGAGAAGAACATCAAAAAGGTCATCAAACCGGGCCAGGAATAGCCCGGAGGCACAGCACATTCAGAAACTGTTTTGTAAGGAGAACTGCCTGATATGCCGAATCTGACTTCCCAAATGGAGGCCGTCTGCCGCCGGTTCGAAGAACTTTCTATCCGTCTCAATCAGCCCGAAACTGCCGCCGACCCGGCGCAGTTCCGCCGCCTGATGCAGGAGTACCATGAAGCACAGCCGGTGGTGGACGCTTACCACGCTCTCACCACTGCGCAGGACCACCTGGCACAGGCAAAAGCCCTGCTGGAAGGGGACGAGCCCCTCGACGCGGACTTTAAGGCTATGGTACAGCAGGAACTGAGCGAAAAAAGTCAGGATGTGGCAGAGCTGGAAAATAATCTCAAAATTTTGCTGCTGCCGAAGGACGTAAACGACGAGAAAAGCGTCATCATGGAGATACGCGCCGGTGCCGGCGGCGAGGAAGCTGCGCTGTTCGCCCACAGCCTCGTGCGGATGTACACCATGTACGTCCAGAGCCGGGGCTGGGAGATGGAGCTGCTGAACCTCAACGAGACGGAACTCGGCGGAACCAAAGAAGCCGTCTTTGCGGTCAATGGCCGGGGCGCCTACAACCGCCTCAAGTACGAGAGCGGTGTCCACCGGGTGCAGCGTGTACCGGAAACGGAGACGCAGGGCCGCATCCATACTTCGACGGCCACCGTGGCCGTGATGCCGCAGGCCGAAGAGGTTGACTTTGCGCTGGACATGAAGGATCTGCGCATCGACACCTTCCGCTCTTCGGGTGCGGGCGGTCAGCACATCAACAAGACGTCCAGCGCCATCCGCGTCACCCACATCCCCACCGGAACCGTGGTCGAGTGCCAGAACGAGCGCAGCCAGTTCCAGAACAAGGACAAGGCTCTGGAGATCCTCCGCAGCCGCCTGCTGGCCCAGAAGCAGAAGGAGCAGCAGGACGCCATCAACGCCGACCGCGCCGGTCAGGTGGGAACAGGGGACCGCAGCGAGAAGATACGCACCTATAACTTCCCGCAGGATCGCTGCACCGACCACCGGATCGGCCTGACGGTACACAATCTCGACAAGATCATGGACGGCAATCTGGACGACATCATCGACGCCCTCGCCACCCGTGAGCAGGCCGAGAAACTGCAGAAGTTAAACACATAAATATGCGCGGAATGCGCACGAAAAGCTGTAAAGAATAATTGCTTTATAGAAGAAAAGAGCGATGATTCGTATGAGTATCAATACTGAAGTCCGCCCGGCTGACGCAGAGGGTATTGCCCGCGCAGCCGAGCTTCTGCGGCAGGGCGAGCTGGTAGCCCTGCCTACCGAGACAGTCTACGGCATCGCGGCCGATGCCCGCAACGGCGAGGCCGTGAGCAAGATCTTTGTGGCGAAGGGACGTCCGCAGGACAATCCCCTCATCGTCCACGTCACAGGCCCTGAGATGCTGCACGGCCTCGTCAGCGAAGTGCCGGAACGCGCCCAGCTGCTGATGGCGGCGTTCTGTCCCGGCCCGCTGACCATCATCATGCCCCGCGGCCCCGAGGTGGCAGCGGAGTGCTGTGCCGGTCTGGATACCGTGGGCATCCGGATGCCCAGCCACCCGGTGGCACGGGCCGTCATCAAAGCCAGCGGCTGCGCTTTTGCGGCCCCGTCGGCCAACCTCTCCGGCAAGCCCAGCCCCACCAACGCACAGGACGTCTTTACCGATATGGACGGCCGGCTGCCCCTCATTCTGGACGGCGGCGAGTGCGACTGGGGCGTGGAGTCTACCGTCGTGTCGGTGGTGGGCGAAAAGCCCACTCTGTTCCGTCCCGGCCACATCACGCTGGAAGACCTCGAGCGTGCGCTGGGCGAGGAAGTGGAAGTCTCCAAGGCCATCCTTGAGAAGCTGCCGGAGGGTGCGGTCGTCCGCAGCCCCGGCATGAAGTATAAGCACTACGCTCCCAAGGCAGATGTGACCCTTCTGGATGGCACCTTCGAGCAGTTCAAAGCCTATGTGGATGCCCACGCCGCTGAGAATCCCAGCTGCCTTTGCTTTACCGGCGAGGCCGAAAAGCTGGGCGTACCCTGTGTGGAGTATGGCCGGGAGGGCGACGGAGCCGACCAGGCAAAACACATCTTCCGCTCCCTGCGTGCGCTGGATGAGCAGGGCGATGCTGTGGTCTACGCCCGCTGCCCCCAGAAAGACGGCCTGTCCATGGCCGTCTATAACCGCCTCATCCGTGCGGCCGCGTTCCGGGTGATAAAGCTATGATGACGCTGGGCATCACCGGCCGCAGCGGCTGCGGCAAATCGACGGTCACGGCGGTGTTCGCGGCCCGGGGCATCCCGCTGGCAGACGCCGACCAGCTCTCCCGCGAGATCCTGCTTCCGGGTTCACCGCTGCTGCCCCAGCTGGCTGAGCGTTTCGGGGCAGATATTATAAAGGAAGACGGCACCCTTGACCGCCGCCTGCTGGCCGACCGCGCCTTTGCAACGCCCGAGGGGAAAGCTGCGCTCGACGCGCTGACTCACCCGGAGATCGTCCGCCGCATCCGCGCCGCCAAACAGGCCGCGCAGCAGGCGGGGGCGAAGCTCTTTGTGCTGGACGGCGCGGTCATCATCGGCACGGCGGCAGAGGCCGAGTGCGACAAGTTCTGCGTGGTCACGGCACCGTTTGAAGTCAGCGTGGAGCGCATCGCGGCCCGGGACGGTATCTCGCCTGAGATGGCCGCCCGCCGCCTCAACGCCCAGACGCCAGAGGCTGTGCTGACCGCCAAGGCAGACTACATCCTGCCCAACACCTCCACCCGTGAGGCGCTGGCGAAGGCAGCAAACGGGCTCTGTGACGCTCTCATCGGGGAGGGATGCCGCGCTTGAAAACGCTGTTCCGACTGCTGCGCAGACTGGTGGTGCTGGTCTGCATTGCGGCAGTGCTCCTGACGGCTCTGCCACCCCTCGCCCGGGAGGCCGACCGGCTGCTCTACCCCCGCAAATACAGCCGGCAGGTGGAGCAGTGGGCCGCAGAATACGAGCTCGACCCGCTGCTGGTCTATGCGTTCATCCGCACGGAGAGCGGCTTCGACCCCGCCGCCACTTCCAGCGTGGAGGCCCGGGGGCTGATGCAGATGACCGAGGAGACCTTTATCTGGCTGCGCAGCAAAATTGCGCCGGATGAGGGCCTGACCTTCGATGAACTCTACGACCCCGACGTCAGCATCCGCTTCGGCTGCTACTACATCCATCTCTGCATGGAGCGGTACGGCGGCGATGTGGCTACCGCTGCCGCCGCCTACCACAGCGGATGGGGGACAGTAGATAATCTGCTGCGGATGGAAGAGCATTCCTCCGACGGGCAGACCCTGAAAGGCTTCCCTTATAACCAGATGCACCATTACGTCGAAAAGATAACCGCCAGCTACGCCGTCTATACCCGGCTCTACGGCGGCTGAATCTCAACCAATGAAGAAGAACCGACAGGCCAAAAACCTGCGGGTCTTTGATAGATAACAAGTGTAAGAAAACAGAAAGGCAGGAGAGATCCTATGGCAGAAAAAACTCCAAACCAGCAGCTGGCTGAAAAGCTGCTGTTTAAGCCCGCTTACGTCGGCGACAAGTCCGCCGCCGTCAAGCAGGAGGCCCACGCATTCGCTGAGGGCTACAAGAAATTCCTCGACGCAGGCAAGACCGAGCGCGAGGTGGCCGCTGAGAGCGAGCAGATGCTCAAGGAAGCAGGCTACCAGCAGTTCGACCCGAAGAAGACCTACGCCCCCGGCGACAAGGTCTATTTCAGCCAGCTGGGCAAGGCCATCGTGGCTTCCACCATCGGCACCCGCAGCTTCGAGGACGGCTTCCATCTGGTCATCGCTCACACCGACAGCCCCCGTCTGGACCTGCGCCCGACCCCGCTGTACGAGTCCGACCACTTCAGCTACTTCAAGACCCACTACTACGGCGGCATCCGCAAGTACCAGTGGGGTACCATGCCGCTGGCAATCCACGGCGTGTTCTCCCGCGCTGACGGCACCACCGTCTCCGTGAACGTGGGTGAGGACGAGAACGACCCCGTCTTCTGCATCACCGACCTGCTGCCCCATCTGGGCGCTGAGCAGGGCGAGCGCAAGCTGAGCGACGGCATCCGCGCCGAGGAACTGAACATCCTCATCGGCTCCGACGCTGTGGACGACGAGGAAGTGAAGGAAGCTGTCAAGCTGAACACCATGATCCTCCTCAACGAGAAGTACGGCATCACCGAGAAGGATTTTGCACGCGCTGAAATCGAGATCGTCCCCGCTTATAAGTCCCGCGACGTCGGCTTCGACCGCTCCATGATCGGCGCCTACGGCCACGATGACCGCGTCGATGCATATCCCGCTCTGATGGCCGAGATCGCCACCAAGAATCCTGCCTTCACTACCGTCTGTGTCCTGACCGATAAGGAAGAGATCGGCTCTGACGGCGTCACCGGTATGCAGAGCATGTACGTCTTCCACTTCATGCAGGAGCTCTGCCGTACCGCCGGTCAGGACGACATCATTGCATTCCGCAACAGTGTCTGCCTGTCCGCCGACGTCACCGCTGCTTACGACCCGAGCTGGGCCAGCGCTTTCGAGCCGATGAACGGCACCTACGCAGGCCGCGGCATCGCGCTGTTCAAGTACACCGGCAGCCGCGGCAAGAGCGCTGCAAACGACGCTTCTGCCGAGCTGGTGGGCTATGTCACCCGCATGATGGACGACGACGACGTTGCATGGCAGATCGGTGAGCTGGGCCGCCTCGACCTGGGCGGCGGCGGCACCATCGCAAAGTATGTTGCCAACCGCGGCATCCCCGTCATCGACATCGGTGTGCCTGTGCTGTCCATGCACTCTCCCTTCGAGGTCATCCACAAGACCGACCTGTACATGGCTTATCGTGCCTTCGCCCTGTTCAATCAGGCCGCTGAGTAAGCTGCTTCTACGCATCAAAGCCCCGGAAAGTCTGCCGTCTGGCAGGCCCTCCGGGGCTTTTTGCTATGTCGTGGGCAGGGGGACGGCCTGCTCTACCGTGAGGAAGGCGAAACCGTTGTCCTCGTACCACTGGATGATGTCGGGCAGGGCTTCGGCAGTGGTGCGGGTGGTGGCCGAGTCGTGCATCAGCACGATGCACTGGGTCTGCTCGCCGGTCTCCCGCACGATGTTGCGGAAGATGGTGCCTGCACTGGGCTTGCCGCCCACAGCGTCCTCAGCGCAGACGTTCCAGTCTACATAGGCGTAGCCTTTTGCAGTGACTTCTTCTTTGAGCTGCTGCATCAGCCCGCGCCCGCCGTAGCGGCGGCTCACGGTGTTGGTACTGCCGCCCGGGAAGCGCAGATACCGCAGGCCGTCGGCCCGGACGTAAGGGGAGAGGCGTTCCTTTAACAGGTCGATGTCCTTCCAGTAAGCGTTCGAACTTTGGTAGATGTCGCTGTACTCGTGGGAGGCGGAGTGGAGCGCGATCTGATGTCCGGCGGCAGCAGCCTCAGAGATGAGGGGAAGATATTTGTCGTTGTTTCCGGTGGCGACTACAAAGAAGGTCGCCTTTACTCCGGCACTGTTCAGCGCGGACAGAACGTCCGGCGTCGTCTTGCTGGGGCCGTCGTCGAAGGTCAGACAGACCCACTTCTCGGGCATCGGCTCCGGCTCCGGGGACGTTTCTACGGAGGACGCCGAGGCAGGGGAGACGAAGCTTTCGTCCGGCACCGGGGTCAGGTCGCTCTCCCGGCAGCCTACGGGCGGCTCTGCACCGCAGAATATCCCCAGTCCAAACCCCGCCGCCGCCCCGACAGAAAGCAGCAAAAGGCTCCACAACAATCTTTGATGTTTGCTGGATTTGAAAAAAGTCATTTCCAAAAACCTCCTTCTTAAGTCATTTCTGCACGGAAACTCCATTTACAAGATATGAATGGCAAAAAAATCTATGAAAACGCTTGACATCGCCGGGGGAGTATGGTATTATACTTGAGCAGTCAGCGATACGGCTTGAACCTCAGAGCTGTTAGAAAACACGGATTGCATCAAAACTTCATATGCGAGGGTGGCGGAACTGGCAGACGCGCACGTTTGAGGTGCGTGTGGTTTATCCTTGGGGGTTCAAATCCCCTCCCTCGCACCAGAAAATATCCACGGAATGTCGATGAAAAATCGATATTTCGTGGATTTTTTTGTTGTCTGTGCGTATCAGATACTGCCTGCTTTTGCCGGGTACTTTGTAGTCAGAATCGTAGTCAGAAAAAGTAGGTCATAGCAGGATTTTTCCGGGTTTTCCCCGGGACAAAAAAGTAGTCAAAAATAATAAATCAGGCCGCTGTCTCTGTTTTACGGAGACGGCAGCCTGATTCATCAAGGAGATTATTTGTCCATATCATGGTACGCACCTGCGGGCGGTCGTGCTGTTCGACCCCTCTTCTCTGCACCAAACCATGAAAATCCGAACCTTTTCTCGATAGGAGAAGGGTTCGGATTTTTTGTTTTCTTTGGAAATGACAATTCCGGCTCCTTCCCGACGACTGTGTGTCCAAAACCTTATCAGAAGAACCGTATAACAAAAGTCACAACTGTAAAGGTGCCGTAAGGCAGAAAGGACACGATTATGAAGTACGATGAAAGAACTTGCAAATTCAACATGGATACCGGCTGCGTGGAGCTGCTGCTCCGGGATGGGAGAATGATCTCCATTGACTGCACCGGGGTCGAGGATGAATTGGACGTGACCATGGCGCAGAGGACGGAACTGGACTACCTCATCTACAACGATCCGTTGGGCTATGCGGATTTGATTCTGAACGGTGACCCGGAGAAATATTTGAAGAATGTGGCTGGAAGCCATGGGCTAGAAGATTAAGGGCAAAACAAAAAACAGGGTGCGCCCCTGAATAGGACGCACCCTGCCAAAGACCACAGACGATAGCGATATGTACAACAGGGAGTTCCCCAGAGCAGAGTTCCCATAAAACAGTATTTGCAAAAGCTCCCGAAATGGGGAAGATTTGGCGTGACTTCGGTCACGCCTTT
>NZ_JAJEQG010000051.1 GCF_020687245.1 Faecalibacterium longum CLA-AA-H243
ATGTAGTGATGGGTCTTCACGTCCTCCCGCCCGCCGTTCTTGCCGTACTTGCGGTTGGCAATCAGGCAGGCCATAGCAAACGAAGATTCGCCGCACTCAAGGGTGTCGAGCAGGTACGAATCCCGCAGCTTGGGTCTGCCCTTCTCATCCAGAATGGGCAGACCGGTGTACTCGTTGTGCTGAAAGGTGAGATAGCTTTCGGCGGCGGCATAGTTAGAGTTTTTCGAGGTCAAATGCTTGATGGTTGCCATACAGTTCACCAACCGTTTCTTCGGCTTTCAGCCGAAAGTTCGTGAGTGCGGACAGTTCCTCCAGAATCTGCGCCCGGAGCTGCTCGGTGTCTTTGCCGCCGGAGTTAAAGTGCCGTGCAAGCTGGTTGAGGTTGCTGCCTACCTTGCTGCACTGGGCAGACAAGGCAGCAAGCGCCGCCAGTGCATCCTCGCCGCCCTGCGCCACCACAACGGTGTGCTTGATGTTCACGCCGTACAGGACGCGGCGGACCAGTTCGGATTGGGTGAGGTGGAGTTCTTTGCAGGCGTATGCGATCCGCAGTTTTTCTTCTGCGGTCACTCTGACCTTGATGATGTGTGTCTTTCGTTTTCGCGGCGTGTCATTGCGGTTCTTCTTTGCGTGTACGTTCGGACTTTTCATTTCAGCCATATTCGACCTCCTGTGAAAATGATAAATGCCCGCTCCGGGATGGAGAGGGCTATGTAATGCGACACGCCGCATTCGCACCAACGGTGCGAAGCTAGAGCAGGGTTTGGGGAAGGCACTCCCCAACAAGTGACAGACCATGTGACAGAACATTTTCAAGCATTGAAAATTTGTGGCCACAGGTCGATACTTGCTTTCGCCCTTTCCGTGCAACACTGAAAATTTCAGAAGTCGAACCGCAATGCACGTTGAAAATTTTGCAGAGCAAAACGTGTGAAAAGGCAAAGTCCCTGCTCATGGTCACCGTTCACACCGAACGCAGTTCCTACCCCTGTTTTGCAGCGGCGTTGTCCGGCTCGCCCACAGAAAGCGTGAGGTCATGGCGCAGTATCTCGTTCAGACGGCTTATGTAAGATTCAAGGTACAATATGAAGAAAGCCGGACGCAGTGCAGACACTACAACCTGCTTCTTTCAAGCACAGAATAACACTTTGTGGTTGTGCAGTCAACAACTAAAAACAAATTTTGGAAGATTGAACAACTACATAAGATTTTATTTGTAAAAAAGAAAAATACCGCCCACGCAGCGCAGCGATGATTTTGTCGGGTGAAACGGCGGCAAAATAGATCGGGTGTGTTGCGGGGCGGTAAAAATCTTCATAGGGAACAAATCCTCGCCACTCTGTACTTTTCGACGAGACCGCGTTTGCGTAGCAATGAAAGCCCCAGTGGGGCTTTTAAGCGGCAGAGCGGTCTTGCGCAGCAAGATGGAGGGGCATTGCCCCGACAAGCTCGGCGGGATTTGCGATAAAGGGTATCACGGTTTGCAAGGTGCGTCAAGATGGTTTTGTAAAATTTATTGTGATAAAGCGGTGATAGTAGGACTTATGAAAAGTGAAGTGTAAAGTACCGTAGCCGTCGATCAGCATCTTATGGGCATACGCACCGAAGTTGTGCGTTCCCAACTGCCGCATCTTGTGCTGGATGAGATTCAACCCCTGCTCGTTCAGGCAGATTTCCTTGCGGATGGGTCGCGTGCGGTCTGGCATATCAAAGAACTCCTTTCACTTTACAACGGACATTTTTAAGTCAAAACGCAGGGATCAAAATGAGAAATTTTCAAAAAATATGCGCCCCTGCTTTTGCGAAAGCGGGAGCGCGTTGTATCTGCGGATATGAGATTTGAGAGAATAGCAAGCACATCCGGTGTCCGTACACACCGGGAAAATGAGCGTTTCAGCCTTGCAGCCGATACGCCCATTTTGATTTTTGGGAAAGCCCCAAACCCTTGTTTTTTAGGTTGAAGATACTTCCTGAGCTTTTCCGGAAAGTCCTTGCTTTTATTCGCTTTGACGATTATAATTATACTGTGATTTTATAAGCAGACGCAGAACGGAACTGCAACAGGAGTGCTGCCCATGAAGTATTTATCAATCGCGCAAACCGCTGAACGCTGGGGTATCTCCACCCGCCGTATTCAGATTTTGTGCGGCGAGGGGCGTGTCCCCGGTGCGATCCGCATTGGCTCGGTCTGGGGGATTCCAGAGGACGCAGAGAAACCGGCGGACGCAAGAATCAAGAACGGCAAGTATATCAAGAAGAAAATTCATAATTCATAATGCGTAATGCATAATTGTAATCTGTCGAAAATTCTGCATTGTGAATTACGAAATATGCTTTATTTTCAGGAGGAAATCAGCCATGCCAACACTTGAATGGATTGGAAAAAGCAAGGTGATCAATCACCATCAGAAAGTGCCGTTTCGGGTGTTGGAGCGCAAGTACAGCTTTGATGAAAACGGACAGCACAGCGAAGATAACGGCAGTGAAAACATGATCATCCGGGGCGATAATCTGGAAGCCCTGAAAGCGCTGCTGCCCCGGTATGAGGGGCGCGTCAAGTGCATTTACATCGACCCGCCCTACAACACCGGCAACGAGGGCTGGGTCTATAACGATAACGTCAACGACCCCAAGATCAAGAAATGGCTGGGCGAGGTCGTCGGCAAAGAGGGCGAGGACTTGACCCGCCACGACAAGTGGCTGTGCATGATGTATCCGCGCTTGAAGCTGCTGCAAAAGCTGCTGGCGGATGATGGATGCTTAATTATAAGCATCAGCTACCATGAACTACATAATCTTGTAAATCTCTTGCGAGAGATTTTTGGGACAAAGCAGATTGTGACTGTCACAGTACAAACTTCTGGTGGGAAACCATCAGGCGGTTTTAACTATGTGCAAGAGTATCTGGTTTTTGTTGTGCCTGCGGACTTTCACGCAAACGCACTTGATTTTTGTGGCGGGAATAACAGAACGCCATTCGAGGGGCTTACACTGAGTACGTTCGACAAGACACAACGTCCAAATCAGACATATCCAATTTTTATAGACGAAAATGGTGTATTTGCTGGTGTAGGAAAATCATTACAAGAGCAAATTGATGACGGCTCATACACCGGAGAGAAAGCTGATTTTCCATATGACTACTCTATCGCTCCACAAGGGAAAGTTGCCGTTTGGCCCGTAACAGCAAAAGGCAAGCAGTGTGTCTGGCGGCAGATTTCAGGACGATTACAAGCGGATTGGGAAAAAGGCTATATAAAAATCTCAAAAAACAAAAGCGGGAGCAATCAGAACCAATACAGTGTCCAGTATTTGCCAAGCGGAGTTATCAAGAAAATCAAAGACGGCGAGTTGGAAGTTTTAGGGCATGAAGATGGTGTTCCGACGTTGTTATTTGGAGAAAATCAGACCGTAGGCGGACAGGTTCCTACGATATGGGCTGAAAAAGCATTTTTCACTGTTAACGGAACGCAAACGCTTAAAAACATTTTTCCTGAATCGCCCAAAACGTTCGACTATCCGAAATCGGTTGCACTGATTGAAAGCGTGGTTCAAGCAATCACAAAAGATGCCGATATTATCCTTGATTCCTTCGCCGGTTCCGGCACCACCGCCCATGCGGTGCTGAACATGAACAAAGCGGACGGCGGACACCGCAAGTTTATTCTTGTCGAGATGATGGACTACGCCGACAGCATCACCGCCGAGCGCGTGAAGCGCGTTATCAAGGGCTACGGTGAGGGTAAAAACGCCGTGGAGGGCACAGGCGGCAATTTCGGCTTCTATGATCTTGGCGAACCGCTGCTTATGGGCGATTGCCTGAACGAAGCGGTTGCCCCGGAGAAAATCCGCGAATACATCTGGTTCATGGAAACAAAGCAGCCCTACGCCCCGCCCAGCGGCGGAAATCCCTATTACCTCGGCAAGCACAACAGCACAGGCTATTACTTCTACTACGAGCCGCAGCGCGTGACGGTGCTGGACTATGCGTTCCTCTCCACCATTACGGAAAAAGCCGACGGAACGGTGATTTACGCCGACCGCTGCTCCATCAGTGAGGACAAGCTGGCAAAAATGGGCGTTACATTCAAGAAAATACCGAGAGATATTAGCAGACTGTAAGGGGTGTTCGCTGTATGGAACTGAAATCTTATCAGAAAAAAGTGATAGCGGACCTGACCCGCTATCTGGAACTGTTGAACGAAACGCAGAACTATATGACAGCGTTTGAGCAGTTCTGGCGGGAAAAGAGCGCACCGGCTTTAGGGCGATACCAAAACGTGATACCCGGTGTTCCAAATCTCTGCTTCAAGGTACCGACAGGCGGCGGCAAAACCTTCATTGCCTGCAACGCCGTTCGCCCTATCTTTGACGCGCTCCCCGCTACCAAGACAAAGGCGGTCGTGTGGCTTGTTCCATCGGACGCGATTCTGACACAGACGGCGAAAGCCCTGAAAGACACCTCCCATCCCTACCGCCAAAAAATCGACGTGGATTTCGGCGGGCGTGTGGAGGTCTACACCAAGCAGGAGCTTTTGAACGGTCAGAACTTCAACCCCACGGCCGTAACGGAGCAGTTGTCGGTTATGGTGCTGTCCTATGATTCCTTCCGCGGTCGCGGTAAGGAGGGCTTGAAAGCCTATCAGGAAAACAGCAATCTTGCCGCGTTTGCAAAGGTGCTGGGCAAGCCCGACAGCCCCATTGAAAAAGCGGACGAAACCGCTCTGTTCCAGATCATCAACCAGCTTAACCCGCTTGTCATCGTGGACGAGAGCCACCATGCCCGGTCGGAATTGAGCCTTGAAATGCTGGAAAACTTCAATCCCTGCTTTGTGCTGGATTTGACCGCCACACCGAAAAAGGAGAGCAATATCATCTCCTATGTGGACGCGGTGCAGCTGAAAAACGAACACATGGTCAAGCTGCCGGTGATCGTCTATAACCGGGACAGCCAAGCCGAGGTACTGACTGATGCAATCGACCTGCGGAACAAGCTGGAAGAAATCGCAAACGCGGAGTACGCCAAGACGGGTAAATATATCCGTCCTATCGCGCTGTTTCAGGCACAGCCGAAGGGCAAGGAGGACGCGACCACCTTTGAAAAACTGCGGGACAAGCTGGTGGACGCCGGGATTCCTGCCGATCAAATTGCCATTCGTACCGCCGATGTGAACGAGCTGAAA
Source organism: Faecalibacterium longum CLA-AA-H243 (assembly GCF_020687245.1). Lineage (GTDB taxonomy): Bacteria > Bacillota > Clostridia > Oscillospirales > Ruminococcaceae > Faecalibacterium > Faecalibacterium longum. Next base: position 5,184 of record NZ_JAJEQG010000051.1, read on the forward strand.
AATGTGGAGTTGATGTCCCCAAACTGCCCGATCCGATATATTATCACGGTCAATGCGCTGAAAGAGGGCTGGGACTGCCCCTTTGCCTATATTCTTGCGTCCCTTGCCAATAAGACAAGTCAAGTTGACGTGGAGCAGATTTTGGGACGGATTCTCCGTCTGCCCCATACGAGCCAGCATACGCAAAGCGCACTCAATATGTCCTATGTGCTGACTTCCTCCAACGACTTCAACAACACCGTGGCGCATATCGTCAAGGGCTTGAACAGCGCAGGTTTCAGCGATAAGGACTATCGGATCGGGGAGTCCGCAAAACCGCAGATTCCCGAACAGCCAGCAGAACAAATTACGCTGCCTGACCCGCAAGGAGTTTCCGAACTGGAAACCGCAGAGGACGATTTTTCGGGGCTGGATGGGAAATTGATCGGGGCAGAGTTGGAGCGGCGCAGAGAACAGGCGCAAACGCCTGAAACTGCCCCGAAGGCCGACACCATGCTGGACGCTGCCGCAGAGGTCGAAAAGGCATATACAGATGCAATTCAGCAGACCGGCAATGACCCGGTGATGGACAATCTTCCGTGGGAGGTGCGGGATAAAGTGAAATCATTTGGGGTAAACCCGCAGTTCCGGGAGGATATTGAAACGCTGCAAATCCCGCAGTTTTTCCTGAAAATCGAGCAATCTCTGTTTACGGACGGCTCTTTTGAACTGCTGGACAAGGAAATGCTGGCAGAGGGCTTTACCCTCAAGGGCAAAGCATACGACATTGATTTTGCCGCCGCAGACGATGAAATCCGCGAAATCGACGTGCGGGAGCAGGACGGCGGTTTGCCGAAGGTGTTCAAGATGGAGAGCGCCGAGCAGCGGTATTTCAAGGAGTGGTTCAACAATCTGCCGCAGGAAAGCCGGGTGCGCCAATGCAAGGACATGATGTTCAAGCAGCTTAACAAACTGAACATGGTGGACGCTGCCGAGCTGAAAGCCTACATAGACCGCATTGTGGACGATATGGACAAGGCGCAGCTCGCCGCCATGGAGAAAGCGCCGTTGGGCTATGCGGCGAAGATCCGTGACAAGATTGAAACGCTGCTGGAAGCCCACTATCGGGAAATTTTTGAAAAGTGGCTGGAAACGGAGCGCATTGTCTGCAAGCCCTCGTTCCGCCTGCCCCTCGCAATCCATCCCACCACCCATACTGACATATACGCCCGTTCGCTGTACACGGCGGAGGACGGCGACATGAACAAACTGGAACAAAAGCTGGTCGTAGAGCTGACCGCCCTGCCAAATGTCCGTTGGTGGCATCGGAATATTGCCAGACAGGGCTTTTCAATCAACGGCTTTATCAAGCATTACCCGGATATTCTGATTATGACCCAAAGCGGCAAGCTCATCTGCGCGGAAACCAAGGGCGACCACCTGAAAAACGGTGACAGCCGGGAGAAAATCGCACTCGGTCAGGCGTGGCGTACAGCAGCAGGCAAGGATTTCCGCTATTACATGGTATTTGAGAATGAGGAAAACCTCTTGCCGGGTGCAATGAGCATGAGCCAGTTTATCGACACGGTAAAGGCGCTGTAAGGGAGGTGCGTGCTTTGAAACTGCCGTATGAGAACGAACTGTATGAGCTGCGAAAGTGGATAGACTTTACAAATGCAAACTTGCATATGCAGTTTCTCCACACGCCTCAGGAAATTCAGCGCGTTTACCAATGGATCAATGCAATTACGAGAGGAATCCAAGCAGACTATCCTTTTTATGCGACTACGCTCCCCTGTGTTGCAAATATACTTTTTCAGCAAAACGAAGTGGGTGCTATTTTCCTGAATCCTGCGGCATTTGGCGAGTTGGTGGTAATTGTTCGCCATATCAAAGCAGAACCCGTTGTTGTCCAGTTCTGGTCAGAGATACACCCGCGGATTGTGAATGTTTCCCGTGAGTTATTTGTAGATGGTCATTGTTCAGCTGCGGCAGAAAAGGCAATTAAAGAAGTGGAATCACGTCTGCGCGAAAAGTTTTCAGAGTTAAAACCTGGCGCAGCAGTTCCCTCAAAGATCGGCGATGTGATTGGCGCACTTATGAGCGAGAACGGCGCTTTCAAATTCTGTGACACAACTACTACCAGTGGCAGGGACTACCGACGTGGAATCCAATCTCTGTTTGAAGGAATCATGGCAGCCTATCGCAATCCTGCGGCTCATGCTAATCTTCAATATGAAAAACGTGAGGCTATGGAGCAAATAATGCTGGCAAGCCAGCTGATGTATGTGTTAGACAAGCCGCAATTATAAGGAGAATCTATGGATTTTAGAAAACTTCCATCTAATTCTGAAGGGTTACTGTTAAAGCTGGTCTGTTCAGAAAACCCTACGCAGGTATTGCGGAAACAATACAACGGGCTTTCTACGCAACAAGAGCAAGAACTTGACGGTATCATAAGAGAACTAAAAGAACTCGGCTATATTGATGTTAAATGGGCTGATAATGAGCCATACTTTGTCATTCTAAATAATTCTGCAAGAACATATAGTGAACGATTGGCTGAGTATAACACGCATAACCCCACCAATGCAACACAAGGGAAAAAGGAGAAAAATACAATTTTCATAAGCCACCGATCAACTGATAAAGGTATTGCGGATATGCTTGTTGACTTTTTTGCAGGAACCGGAATTTCTAAGGAAGCAGTTTTCTGCTCTTCTCTGCCGGGCAACGACATAAATGAACGCATTTCTGATGAAGTCAGATCTGCGCTGAAAAGCAGCGCAGTTAACATTGCGATTCTTTCGCATGATTATTATCAGAGTGCCTATTGCCTGAATGAAGCGGGAGTGCTTTGGTATGAGGACGTTCCTGTAATTCCAGTTGCCTTGCCGGAAATTAATTCGGGCAACATGTACGGATTCCTAAATAACGAATATAAGTTAAGGCGGTTGGATTCCGATACAGATATTTCGTACATTTATGATACTGTGAGCGAAGCGGTATCGGCTCCGCACACAAAAGCCAGTCTTATCACATACGAGAATAATAAACTTAGAACAAGGTATGCAGAATATTTGAAAGTGAGAGAATTGCCCCCGGGTGGTTCTGATATTTCTATCGCAGATACTATTGCAGAAATAACCACGGACGATGAACGAATCGTGCTATACTACATACTTCATGAAAATGTTCGAAAAGTCTCTAAATCTACTATTTCAAGTTGGTTAAACAAATGCGAAATCCGTGGCGTAAATGTCGATAACGCGTTTGATCTGCTGTCATCTTTTGATAACGGGGCTTTGAATAACGATACTCTGGAGTTTGGCATCGACACTTTCCGCAAATACTCTGCAAACGTAGCACGGGTGCTTCCACCACTTAAAAAATGCGTGGATCAGCATATTGAATTAGCCGTCAACATATTCAAAAAAATCTGGTCAGATGACACGCTTGATATTAATATACGGCTGTTTGTTGCTTATATCGTGGAAGAGAGAATGCGCACGTTTGGTGACCGTTGGATGGCAGAAGGAGAAATCGAAAATATAAGGCAGTGGGAGAGCAAAAACACACTTGATTCCACACTTTCAAATAACTATGGAAGCTGCCTTGAATTTTTTGTTCAAAATGAGCTTGTATATGCAAGCAGTTGGACAAGCTATGGAAATCCGCGAGAGTATACTTTATTCCCTTCTCTACAGGAGCTCCTTTTTAATTGTCCCCATAAGATTATGGAGGAATTACAAAAAGTCAAAGATGCCTATCATTTAGATTTTCCATTTTGAGTTTTAAGAAGCCCGGCATCGCGCCATTTGACGTGATGCCGGGCTTCCTGTTCAGTTCCATTCCTCCGCCAAGAGGAAATCGCGGATATTCCGGTGTTTGATCCCGTTTCGGCTCATGTCGAACTCATCGAGGGAAACAACGTACTTCGGGAAGTTGTCGCGGATGCTATCATACGCGCCGAACTCGCGGTTGACTGTTTCTTCCGATGCCAGAAGATAAGTGACCTGAACATACAGCTTTTCGCCGCGCTTGTCACATACAAAATCAATTTCCTTATCGCCCGTCCTGCCGACAGTCACCTCATAGCCCCGGCGCAGCAGCTCCAGATAGACGATGTTTTCCAAAATGAGGTTGATGTCCCGCATATTGCCGCCGAAGACCGCCTCGCGGATTCCGTGATCGGCAATATAATACTTCTCGTTGGAGGCAAGGATCTGTTTGCCCTGCAAGTCCTCCCGCTTCACCTGATAGAACAGGTACGCCTCGCAGCAGTATTTGATATAGTTCAGAATTGTTTCCGGGGCAACGGTGCGCTGCTCGTTTTTCAGGAACTTTGCAAGAGAGGTCGCCGAGAAGGTCGTTCCCACATTGGCGATCACATAGGCAATGATCCGTTCCAGCAGGTCAACGTCACGGATTTTATTTCGCTTCACGATGTCCTTGAGCTGGACAGAGTTGAACAGATCGTGAAGATATTGCTTGGACGGCGCATCCGCATAGCGGAGGTTTGCGAGATAGGGCATCCCTCCGGCAAGCAGGTACTTTTGGAAACACTGCTGAATGGACGCATCAGGACTGATCGAGCGGTACAGCTCCATGAACTCTCCGAATGAGAACGGATAGATCACAAACTCCACATACCGTCCGCCCAAATAGGTTGCAAGCTCACCAGACAGCAGCTTTGCATTGGAGCCGGTGATATAGATGTCGCAATCCAGCGAAACGCGGAAAGAATTGATGCACTTTTCCCAGTCCTTGACCTCCTGAATCTCATCAAAAAACAGATAGACCTTGCCGTCGATCTCCTTGGCGCGTTTGGTGATCTCATCATGCAGCGCCTGCGCGGTTTGCAGATGGGAGTAGCTCATATCCTCAAAGTTGATGGCGATAAACTGTGTTGGGCTGACGCCGGACTCCGTGAGTTCCTGCTGGATCAGCTCCAACATGACCGACTTTCCGCAGCGGCGGATACCGGTCATGACCTTGACTAGCTCCGTCCCGATAAACGGACGGATGCGGCTCATATACAGTTCGCGTTTGATCATAAAACTTCACTCTCCTTCCGTGGCCGACCACAGTATATCACACTTACGATTGAAACTCAATGGAGAAATTGCAAAACCAAAAGTTATAACTGATAAAATACTGAATTCGACAAAAGATTTCAGATAAGGCTCAACTATTTAAGCGAAGCCCTGCAAAGGGAGGGTTTCACCCTTTATTGGCACACAAGATGCCGTTACAGAAAAATGAAACAACCATCGGCATATCCGTTGGACGGTTACCCTGCTCAAGAAAGAGAGGGTACAGATTGAAATCGCTGACACGGTGGTGCTGTACGACCGCCTGCCAAAGAATCCCGAATAACGAACGACGCCCACCAGCTTATGGCGAAAACCATAGGTCGGTGGGCATCGTGTTCTTTATAGGGGCTTAATCTTCCAGCCTACCGTGGTTGCAGCTGAGGGAGAGATAGCGCTCCATCTCCCCTTCCAGCACCATCTGCACATACTCCAAGGGCTTGTTGTACAGCAGCCAGTCCAGTTCAGCCCGCTGCGCTGGGGCGTTGCCGTACTCGTCCTCCACGGCGATGCAGTCGATGGCAACGATGGTGCCATCTTCGAACCGGGCTTCCACCCGGTTGGTGTCCATATTGAAGCGGCAGGAAAGCAGTTTATTCATGGTGAACCTCACTTTCTATATCAAACGGTGTCTGTTCGGATGTCCTAAACCCTGCCATAAAACCGGTGTATGATGTAAGATTGTTGTCTGGATGAAATTGGGAATTTTTGCTCTGCCGATGCCCCAAAAATCCAGCAGGAAAGCCGTTGAGTTTGAGGTCGTCTTGCAGGGCTGATTTTGGCTCTGCACACTTTTGCACATTTTCTGCACATTGCAAGGATGGATAACAGGTGCAAAGGAGTGCAAACAATGCAAAGGAATACAATAGATTCACAACTCTAAAATCACGGTGCATCGATGAAAATGACGATTCTTCGTGAATTGTGGATATGGATGAAAGATGCCGTTTGGTTTCTACGAATCAGTAGGCCGGGGGTTCGAGTCCCTTCCATCGCACCAGAAAATGCCGTGAAATCGAAAGATTTCATGGCTTTTTTGTTTTGTAAGCCATGAGTGCACGGTTTCTGCACGGTTTTTGCACGGTGGGTGTTATCCATGTCCGATTATGTAGGGCGCTGTATTGCATTGCAATCAGTGCCCTTTTTTGCATCAGGTGAGCAGTGCCAGGCGGAGCTTTGCCTTCATCTCCGGGTCGGCATCCTTGAGCAATTCCAAGAGAGCCGTCATGGAGATGGTGGGTTCGCCTGCGGCGGATACAGCCTGCGGGCTGGAGGTGTCGGGCTTGGCATAGAAGCCGCTTTCAAACTTCTTGCCCAGCTCCACACGGGAGGACTGCTGGATATGAGCGTAGGTGTTCACCAGCATATCCGCACTGGCGTGTCCTGTGGTCCCCTGCACCGCCTTGATGTCGCCGCCGGAGATCATCAACTGATAGGTGGCACTGGAATGCCGCAGCCCATGAAAGACGATGCGGGGAAACTCCGGGTGTGCGTCCTGCCATTTCAGGAACTTTTTGCGGATAAGCACCGGCTCCACCGCCAGACCGTTGGGGAGCCGCAGCAGCATCCTGCTGTTGCGGTACCGCTCCGGGTCGAGGGCTTCTTCCATTTTCAGCCGTTCCAGCCACTGCTTCAGTTCCTCCCGCAGGGCAGCGGTCATAAAGATGGTGCGGCAGGAGGCTTCGGTCTTGGTGTCTTTCAGGATGAGGGAGGTCTTGCTGCCCTCCAGCTTGTCCGGGAAGATGCGGAGGATGCAGCCCTTATCCACCTGTGCCAGTGTGTCCTTCTGCACCCGCTGCATGGAACGGTTGACGGTGAAGGTGCCCATGCCGTTGGCGGCATCAAAGTCGATGTCCTCCGGGGTCAGACCTGCCACCTCACCTTCTCGGAGTGCACCCACCAGCGTCAGGTGCACCGCCAGATGCAGGATGGGGTCCTCCATGCTGTCCAGCGCTGCCCGCATCTCCTCCACCTCCCAGATACTGCGCTCTTGGGTGGTCTTTTTGGGTGCTTCCACCGGGACGGGGCTTTTGATGAGGATGCCCCACTCCACCGCCAGCAGAAAGGAATTATGCAGCAGTTGGTGGACTTCATGGAGGGTAGTGCCGGAGAGGGTGCGCTTCTGCTGCTTGGGCGAGAGGTCTCGCCGCTTGCCGCCCACATACTGTCCACAAGGGGTCTTGCTCAGGGTGTCGTACAGGGCTTCGATGTGGTAAGGCCGCAGCTTTTGCATCTGCATCTCCCCGATATAGGGGATGATGAGGTTCTGGATGAGGGCCAGATTGGACTGGTAGGTCTTGGGTGCCCACTTGTGCTTGCTGCACTGCTTGGGTAGCCAGTCCATCAGGAACTCTGCCACCGTCACCGTGGACGGGATCAGAAAATTGCCTGTTGCCAGCTCATGCTCGATCTGCTTCTGGCGTTTGACCGCCTCCTCCTTGGTGGGAAAGCTCTCCCATTTGTCGCAGCTCTTGCCGTGCTCGTCCTGATAGGTGTAGCGGACGCTGTAAGAGCTGCCGCGTTTCGTGATATATGCCATAGATTTGCCTCCTTATCAAGCTGCCCGGTAGAGCCACGCATCGAAGCTGTCCTTCGGGATGCGGATGCTTCCGCCTGCCCGCAGGACACGGAACTCGGTGGTGCTGTTGCACAGGTTGTAGGCGGCACGCTGGCTGATGGCCAGCATCTGTGCGACTTCCTTTACCGTGTACACCAGCTTTGTGGTCTCAGGGCTGTTGGTCGGAGACTTGACGGCATTGGTTCGAGTGACCACCTCCATTGTAGCCGGATCAGAGTCCGACTGCAAGAACTTTTTCGTATAATCAGAAGATTTCACATTCTCGTACATTTTATTACACATAGGCATTGCTCCTTACTTATCGTGGCGCATCGCAGGCTCCTGCGTGCGGTTCTCATAGAATCGAATGACCTCCGGCGGGATGCTGTCCAGCGTTTTCAGGGCGGCTTCATAGTCCTGCCGCAGCTTGGCATCCTCCAGACGCTTCAAGACGCTCCCTTCCTTCGCTTTGTCCAGCGAGGCGGAGAGCGTCTTGTTCTTCTCTTTCAGTTTTTCGTTTTCGGCGGCGGTCTCCGTAAAGGCGACCTGATAGCGGTTCAGTTCGGTGCGCATTTTGGACACTGCCGGGATATAGCTGTCCAGCACCTTGCTGATCTCCGCCGCACGGCTCTTGCCGTTGAAGGGGGTGATGCCCACCAGCAGGGCATCCAGCTGCTCCTTCTGCTTGGTCAGCTGGGTCATCTCCTTGAAGATGCGGGGCGGGATGTGCTCCCGCCCGGTCTGGCTGGCACTTTCACCCCGTTCCAGCTCCGGGTACTGCTTGACCATGTGCTGCCAGAACTCGTCCTGCCACTTCACAAGGTTTTTGCGGTTGCCGATGATCTCCTTGGCGCTCAGTCGCCCGTCAGGGGTCAGTGGCACAAAGCAGAGGTGCAGGTGGGGCGTTTTCTCGTCCATGTGGACAACAGCAGAGAGAAAGGTATCCGGGCACTGTCTGCCCTCCAAAAATTTCAGGGCGTACGCAAAGTACGCCCTGATCTCCCGGTTGGTCTTATCCTTGAAAAACTCCGGGCTGGCGGTGACGAGAGCCTCTACCACCCGCACGCTGTCCTTGCGGACACGGCAATGAGCCGCCGTGATCATGCGGTCAGCTTCTTCCCGGTACCTGCCCTGCGGCTGCACCAGATGGAGGTTGTAGCGGCTCCGGCTCGTGTCGATATCCGGGTTGCTGGCGTACTGCTCCTTGGTGCGCTCGTTGTGGGCTTCGATGGGGCTGATGGCTGGCCCCTTGTACTTTTTGAATCTTAAAATGCCGTATTGGGCTTTCATAGATCACGCTCCTTCTTGAGGTGTACAAAAAATCTGTACGGACTTCAAATAACCCGTACGGTCTGTACGGCGTACAGAAATGCGAAATATAAACGATAACACGTTTTAATTTGTTTCAATTCGCTGTACAGGTGCGTACAAGTACAGACCGTACAGGTTGTACGAACTTCTTCCGTGAAAAAAATGGCACTTTTTACGGACAGGGGTGAACAAGCGGCTCAATGCCCACAAAACCCCGCACCCTGCGGCCACCGGGCAGGTAGATGTTGTTGGTGGCTTCAAGGTTATAGCGGCGGTCATTCTGACGCAGTTCCGCGCTGAAACGGATCGCCGATACGCTGTGGCAGGCGTTGTCCTCACACCACAGCTTGTAAATGTCGTAGAACTCTTTGGAGCTGATGGAGTAGTCCGCCTTGAAACGGAAGTAGCCCTCGGACTCCATGAAGTCGATGACATTGTTGCTGCTGCGCTTGATGGTGTCTACGTTGGCAGCGGCTCGTTCGCTGACCGTGAAACGGAAGTTGTTCTGTACCAGCCGGTGCAGTCCTTCCAGACACCAGAGCAGGATGCCCTCCAACTCAGCGCACATCTTCTCCACAAGGAAGGGGTCGTCTGTGCGGTCGGCAGGCTTGTCCTTGGTGGTCAGGATGAGTTGGCGGCGAAAGAAGCCATCCGAATGGTCGTACAACGAGGTCAGCGCGCCGTTGCCGAAGCAGAGGAACCGGGCGTAAATGTCCCTCTGGTAACTCTGGACACCTTTGCGCTCCAAGTCCAGTTTGGCCTCGGCGGTCACGATGGTCTTAATATAATTCGTTTTAGGCAGGGCATTCATGTCCATGTCATCGTCGATCATCAGCAGGCGGCGTTCCAGATCGGCACGGGCAAAGCGGTTGTTTTCCACTTTCTGGACGCTGCCGTTGCTGGCGGCATCCCCCATGAGCCGCTTGAGCACCAGCCCGATGCGGGACTTGCCCTCGCCGCCCTTGCCGACAATGAGCATCATCTTCTGCCCTTTGGTGCTGGGAATGAGGCAGTAGCCCAGATATTCCTGCAAGGTGGGGAGGTCGGCATCGTCCAGCAGCTCGTGCAGAAAGGTCAGCCAGCGTTCCGGGCTGGGTGCTTTGGGGTCGTACTTCACAGGCAGGCGGTTCTGGCAGAACAGGCGGCTCTCCTGAAAAGAGCCGTCCGGCAGATGGTACACGCCGTT
>NZ_JAJEQG010000052.1 GCF_020687245.1 Faecalibacterium longum CLA-AA-H243
CAATATTATGATCTCCACCACCAAGCTGTCTGCCCGGACTGTTCTCCGGGCGGTAAAAGCGGCGATTCGGTTGTACCTCGACCTGAAGGAGCTGCGCCGCATGGCGTATCTGCTTCAAATGTGCAGCAACAACCTCAACCAGTACGCCAAACGTGCCAACGAGTGCGGCAAAGTCTACGCCGCCGACATGGAGGACCTGCGGCAGAGGCTGGATGAGCTGATCGACATTGGCAGAAAAATTCTCGCTCGGCTGGCAGAACTCTAAAATTTTTCCCCGCAGTTGGAGGGCTGCGGGGGTACATAAGGGGTGACATCCTTGCAAAGCAATCGTTGACACCTTTATAATAGGGACGAAAGGCAGGTGCTGGATATGAGGTTCGTTATCAAGATGATTGTTTTCCCGTTTTGGCTGCTTACGGTTTTCCTTGCACTGATGCTGAAATGGACGCTGAACCTGTCGGCAATCGTGCTGGCGCTGCCTATGCTGTATATTTTCGGCTGCGGCCTTTATACGCTGTACTGCCGGGAGTGGCTGCAATTTTTGATTCTGCTGGTGGCAGAGTTTGGCTGCTTCCTGCTCATCACCGCCGGAACAGTCATTGTAGAAGCCGTGGAATGGTTCAGTGGCTGGATTGCTGAATTATAAAATTTTTATGCCGCCATTGTGCGGCATTTTCTTTTTTGTAAGGGGGGTGATGGCACTGGCGGCAACACGGTTGATTGCGCTGCACAAGAACAAGGGCAAGTCGGTTGCGGCCTGCCTGAAAAGCCGCACGGACTATGCACAGAATCCTGACAAAACGAACAAGGGAGAGTTGGTCAGCAGCTATGAGTGCAGCCCCTTGACCGCAGATGAAGAATTTATGCTGTCCAAGCGGCAATACGACCTTGCCACCGGACGCAGACAGAAAAGCGATGTAATTGCTTATCAGATACGGCAGTCCTTTCGTCCGGGTGAGATCACCGCAGAGGAGGCTAACAAGGTAGGCTACGAACTGGCAATGCGCTTTACCAAGGGCAAGCACGCCTTTGTGGTGGCAACGCACACGGACCGGCAGCACATCCACAGTCATGTGATCTTCAACTCCACAGCGCTGGATGGCACCAGAAAGTTCCGGGATTTTTTCTTTTCGGCGTTGGCAGTGCAGCGGTTGAGTGACCTGATTTGCTTAGAGCACCAGTTGTCCGTCATTGAAAAGAAGCCCTACCGGGAGCGGCAGAAGCGCGTTCTCTATCCGCCGAAAGAAAGCAATCGTGCCCGCCTGTGCGGAATCATCGACACCATCCTTGCAGAAAAGCCGGAGGATTACGAAGCGTTTCTGCAAAAACTGGAGCAGCAAGGCTATGAGGTGAAGCGTGGCAAGTACACCTCCGTCAAGGGTGCACGGCAGAAACGTTTTATTCGGTTCCGCACTCTGGGCACCGGGTACAGTGAGGAGGAAATCAAGGCGGTGCTGGAGGGCAAGGCGAAACACCAGCCGTACCAGAAGCAGCCGCCGAAAGAACAGCCCTTCCAGTTGCTGGTGGATATTCAGGGAAAAATGGCACAGGGCAAAAGTGTCGGCTACAAAAAATGGGCAACGAAGTTCAACCTGAAAGAGATGTCCAAAACGCTGCTATTTTTACAGGAGCAGAAAATCGGCAGCGCCGAAGAACTGCGGGAAAGTGCAGCAGCGGCAACGGAACGCTATCATGCCATGGGCGATTCCATCAAGGCAGCAGAAGCAAGGCTGACAGAAATTGCTGTCCTGAAAACTCACATCATCAACTATGCTAAGACCCGTGAGGTGTACGCCGCTTATCGGAAAGCCGGGTACAGCAAGGCATTTCTGGAAGCTCACCGGGAGGAAATCACCCTGCACAAGGCGGCGAAAGCTGCCTTTGACGAGGCAGGGCTTCAAAAGCTGCCGAAGGTCAAGGCGTTGGATGCGGAGTTTACAGAACTGCTGACCAAAAAGAAAGCAGCCTACCCGGACTACCGCAAGGCACGGAATGAGATGCAGGAACTGGTTCGGGCACAGAAAAACGTAGAACGATTTTTTGCGGAGGAAAAGCCAGCACAGGAGAACGAGCAGGCTCGATAAGAACAAATTGCCGGGAGTTGACCGCAAGAGGTCGGCACCCGGCAATCTTTTTTCGTTGGTTCAATCTTTAACGGAATGGTTTATCTCTTTCGATTGTGTATGTTGGTGTAACCAACAGGTTTGCTGGTAACTCACTCCGTACTTCTCAATCGTGGCATGGTAGTCATTTCCATGCTCGATGCAGTAGCTGACAATTTCAATCCGTTCTTCGTATGTCGTAGTCCGTCCTTTGGTCATATAGATATCACTCCCTCGGTCTCTGCTGGGCCGTAATTCCTTATGACCATTATACATCTTAATCCAGTTTTGCAACTGTGTTCTTGATGAAATTCCGTACTTTTTACAGATTGCTGCGTGACTTCCTTCTCCGTTAAGGTAGGCTTGTACAGCAGATAGTTTTAGTTCCTTTGAATATCGTCGGTTCTCTGTACGCAAAAACCCGCTTTCCCCATAGGTTTCATATATTCTAACCCAATCCTGAAATGCCTGTTTGCTTACTCCTAACCGTTTCGCTTCTGCTCCCTGACTTGTTTCTCCCTGTTGATATCGCTTCACTGAATGGATGATCTCTTCTGGTGTCCGTTTTGACATAATAATGCTCCCCATAGTGTAGTCTCGAATTTTTGTTATTTCGAGTGTCTACTCTATGGGGAGCATATCAGCTGTGCAGGGGCTTGGCAAGCTGCAAGGCGCAAACGCAGCCATGAAAAACTTCATCCATAGCTAAAGCGCAAGCCGGGGCGAACGCCTCGGCTTGCTTTTTTATAAATTTCGTTTTTGCTTTTACTCAAAGAGGTTGCAAAAACTATCTCTCCGTGCTATAATGTCTACGAATATTAGAGAGGTGAGCATTATGAAGCACTATGAGAAGCTGCTGGAATTAGGCTGCTTCAGCAAAAACGATCTGGAGCAGATCACCGGCAGCGAAGCTGCGGCCAAATGGCTTTGCCGTGAGTATCAAAAGAAAGGATACATCGAGCGCGTAAAGCGGGATTTGTATGTTGCCATCAGTCTGGAAAACCAACAGCCCATTGCCAACCGCTATGTAATCGCCTCTCACATCAGTAACGATGCCGCTGTGTCGTATCACAGCGCGTTCGAGTTTTACGGTTACAGCAATCAGGTCTTTTACGAAACGCAAGTGACCAGCGAGAGCCGGTTCCGGGATTTTGAATACGACGGCGTGACATACCGGCGGATTGCTCCTCGCATTACTGGCGGTATCACCGAAATAAACGGCACCCGTGTCACAACGCTGGAGCGGACGGTGATTGATTCTGTCAATCTGTTTGAGAAAATCGGTGGGCTGGAAGAACTTTTGCGCTGCCTTGCGCTAATCCCCACGCTGGATGAAGCAACGCTTTTGGCCTGCCTTGCGGAGTATGAAAGCGGCTTCCTCTATCAAAAAACGGGCTATATCCTGTCCACCTTTGCAGGCGGTCTCGGCCTCTCGGATAGTTTTTTCGCCATGTGCAAATCGCACCTCCCGAAAGGAAAATCCTATTTATCAAGCGAGAGCCAAGGCTTCATCTGGCACGAGGAATGGAAGCTGTATGCACCGAAAAATCTGATGCACACGATAGATAAAGGGGTAACAGACTATGATGCAATTTGACAGAATGACTTTGGGCAAGAAAGCCCGTGAATTGGGCTTTGTCCGCGATACCTTTGAAAAGGTCTGCCGTCTGGCCGATGTGCTGGATTTTATTCAAAAGGATGTGCTACTTTCCAACGCGCTGGCGCTGAAAGGCGGAACGGCCATTAACCTGACTATCTTCAATTTGCCACGGCTGTCCGTTGACATCGACATGGACTTTTCTGAAAATGTTCCTCGTGAGGAAATGCTCGCAATAAGGAAGCAGATCACGGAACGGATCAGTAAATACATGGCCGCCGCAGGGTATCATCTGAGCCAGAAATCCAAAACGTATCATGCGCTGGACTCCTTTGTTTATGAGTACCAAAATGCTGGTGGGATGAAAGACAACCTCAAAATCGAGATCAATTATATGCTTCGCTGCCATGTGTTAGCGCCGGTGCGCAGGACGGTCAATCTGCCTTGGCTGGAGCAGGAGCTTACTGCTTTGAGCGTCGATCCGCTGGAAATCTACGGTTCAAAGATCGTTGCACTTCTTAACCGTGCAGCTCCCCGTGACCTCTATGATATACATACAATGATGGAGTATGGATTGTTTGACGAATCGCAGGAACCCATGCTGAAAAAGTGTGTCATGTTTTATAGCACCATTGGCTCGGACAACGTTCCAGACCGATTCCATTTTGAGCAGATCGCCTCGGTGTCCCAGCAGCGTGTCAAAACCGACCTTATCCCGGTATTGCGTCGTGGCACTTGGTTCGATGCGCAGCAAGCGCATGAACAGGTCATCGCCTATCTGGAAAAACTGCTGATACCGGACGAACGGGAGCTTTCCTTCTGGACTTCGTTTGGCCAGCAGGAATACCGCCCGGAGCTGCTTTTCCAAGACGCAGATATTCTCTCGCGCATCGGCCAGCATCCGATGGCACTCTGGAAATGCAGCGATAGGCAGAATAAGCCCGGAGCTGAAAGGGACTGAGGCCAGTATGAAAAAGCACAGACATTACTGCAAAATCTGCAGCGAGTATAAGTCAAATGAGAAATTCTCTGGCAAAGGTCATGCCGCCCACATCTGCAAACCTGTTCTGCTCTGCCACCGGAAAAGAAAGCTGAGATGCTGGCGGTCAACCGGCTGCTGAATCTTCCGTGGCAGCTTTCCAAAGAACAAAAAGATTGGTTAAAGCGCAGGACGCATGATCGCCGCACTGAGGTCAAAGCACTTGCCCAGCAGCAATATGAAGTGCTTTGGGTACACGCACATTTGTGATGAGCTGGATGATGCAGAAGAAATAGAATAGTGCAAAGGGGCTGTTGCACAAGCCCAACAAAAAGACCAGAGTTATTTAGCCAAAAGACTTTACAACTCTGGTCTTTTGCTTTAACGTTAACAGTGCAAAATGAAACGGATAAAGCAAGAACAGCATATCGAAATTGAGGAGAAAAGTCAACAGTTAAAATTTCGAATGCAGACAGAAATTTGTAGGATTACAATAGATGTGTTACAAAGTCGAATAAAAAGAAAGACGAATGGGTCGTCCTGTGTTATAGTTAAGTTGCTACACAAAACACGCACAGAAAGGACAACGCATTCGCCATGAATACTGTAACACAAACCATGAAGTTCCGTCAATCCCTTTTAAGCTATGCAGAGAAGCACGGGGTCACACAGGCAGCAATCAAGTACAACGTGAATCGTCAGTATATCTATCGCTGGAAACGCAGATACAACGGCGATATTCAATCTCTTGCCAATAGATCACACCGACCGCACCACCATCCGAACCAACACACTGAAGCAGAACTTCAACAGATCACCAACTTCCGCAGACGAAATCCCAATACCGGTCTGGTCGTACTCTGGGTAAAACTGCGTCAGAAAGGCTATAAACGTTCCATTACAGGGCTGTATCGAGTTTTGCGCCGTCAGGGACAACTGACTGTTAAGCTTCCAAACCCCAAGTACATCCCAAAACCTTACGAAAAGATGCACTTTCCGGGCGAGCGTGTTCAAATCGATGTGAAATTTGTTCCAGAGTCCTGCATCGTCGGAAACGCCGCAGGTGAGAAGTTTTACCAGTATACTGCCATTGACGAATTCTCCCGTTGGCGGTATCTGGAAGCCTTTCAGGAGCATAGCACCTATTCCTCCGCCCAGTTTCTGGAACACCTGATCAAGGCTGCGCCGTTCAAGATTCTTTGCGTTCAGACGGACAATGGCACTGAGTTCACCAAACGTCTGCTCCCCGGCGACAACGGTCCCAGCCTGTTCGAGACGCGTCTCGAACAGGCTGGCATCCGCCATAAGCTCATTCGTCCCTACACGCCAAGGCACAATGGCAAGGTCGAGCGTTCCCACCGCAAGGATAACGAATACTTCTATGCTGACCACAAATTCTACTCATCTGAGGACTTCAAAGCGCAATTAAAAATTCATCGATACAAGTACAATCGTTTCCCGATTCGTCCTTTAGGTTGGCTCTCTCCGAACGAATATCTTGCTAAATACAGGAATCTGTCTTCTGTGTAACACATCATTGACAAACCCACAATATAGTATATCCTTAGTGTTACTATAATGTTGACATACAGCACAAAAAAAGTTGAATTGTAGAATCATTTGTGATACACTTGACCTAACTAAGAAAGGTAGAGATTTCAATACACAGCAAGAGGCTTTGTTTCAAAATAATTACGGACAAGGTAAAGTGGAGATGAAAATGCGTCATCAGGTAAATGATTATTTCAAGCAGAACATCGGGCGTGTCGCGCTGTTTGGCGTGTTTACGGTTTGCGTGTCGTTTTTCGCGCCGCTCAAGAGCTTCCAGCTCAAATGGCTCATCGACTCGAAATCAAAGCAGGAGGCGTTCGCCTACCTTGGCCTTGTGTTCCTCATCACCTTTTTGAGCTGGTTCTTTGAGACGCTCAGCCGCCGCACCTTTACAAAATTAGCCTGCGAGGCGGTCGAGCAAATACGCGGGCGTATCATGGGCGGCGTGCTCCGCCGCTCGGTTGCGCAGTATAATCAGGAGGGCGACGCATCCTATTTATCCCTGCTCACCACCGATTTGCGCACCCTATACGACGACTACTATATGTCGCTGTTCAACCTCGTGTTTTGGGGCGGCATCATGGTCTGCGCGCTGGTGCTTTACCTGTATATCAGCCCGGTGCTGCTGGTGGCGGTTTTCCTTGTGACGATTCCGCCGCTCGTGCTTCCGCGGCGGATGAACGCCAAGCTCAAGCAGGCGCGCGACGATTTTTCCAGACAAATGGCGGCCTATACCCAGCAACTCAAAGAACTGCTGGGCGGTTTCGAGCTGATACGTGCCTTTTTACGTGAGGACGCTTACGATTCCTGGCATCGGGCGGCGGCACATCAGGCGGAGGAAAACGAGTGTACTTACCAACAGAGCCTGAACGCGGTCATCGTGAACACCTCCCTGATCAGCAACCTGATTTTCCCGGTGATTTTGCTTATCGGTCTGCTGCTGGTGTTTGACGGTAAGATCACGCTGGGCACAATGTCTACCGCTGCCAGCATGGCAAACTTCGTTGTCACGCCGTGCAACCAAATCGCGCAAAATTACGCAAAGCTCAAATCCTCCAGGGGCATCCGCGAGCGGTTGGAAACCGCTATGTCCGACAGTGGCGACGAGACAAACGGCATGGAGCTTGCCCGCATCGCGCAAGTGGAATGTGAACATGTGGGCTTTACTTATCCCGCGGCGGCGGATGCCGTTCTGACAGACGCTTCGCTGTGCGCGGAGGACAGGCAAAAAATTGCCTTGATCGGCGAAAGCGGCTGCGGTAAATCGACGCTGGCGAAGCTACTGTTCCAGTATTACCCCGGCTACACCGGGCACATCCGCTTCAACGGGCAGGAGGTGCGGGATATCGACCGCACCGCCCTCTATCGGCGTGTCGGCTATATCGCGCAAAAGACTGTGCTTTTTAACGACACCCTGCGCAATAACATCTGCCTGCGGGAGGATTTTTCGGACGAGCAGCTCGCCCGCGCTGTCGAGAACGCCGGGCTGACCACGTGGGTCAAGTCGCTGCCCGACGGTCTTGACACCGTCATCAGCGAGGGCGGCAAGAACCTTTCCGGCGGTCAATGCCAGCGCATCGGCATCGCACGCCTGGCACTGCGGCAATACGATTTGGTAATTGCCGACGAAATAACCGCCAGCCTCGACCCCGACACCGCGCAGCAGGTGATGCAAAATCTGCTCAGCCTGCCCTGCATGGCAATTGTTATCACCCACGATGTTTCTAACTCCATGATGGGACGGTTTGATAAGATTTACAGAGTATTTTCTGATGGCAAAACCTCGGAATGCAATAAGGTTCGCCTTTTGTGAACCAAGAAACATTTTATGGGAGATGGGTTCATACTTTGTTTATAGAACTTCTGATTACAAAACCTAACGATAATGATTTTGTCCTTTTTTATTGCAAGGCATTGATTGCTCAACAATTGATACTCCATTATTGAGTAAAAACACGTATCGAGATTTAATGTATAGCTTGAGCAATTTTGGGATTCCTACGGTAAGGGTCGAACTATTTGGGAACGGTGATAGTGACGGATATAAATGTGGTAAATATGGTTTCAACGACATAATTGACTTATACGACGCTGCCATGCATCATGTTGTTGCCTCTGGGAAAAAACTGATTCTTTTTGGATACAGCATTGGTGCTCTAATGGTTCCGTCTTTAGTTAATCGAAATAGAGAGAGCGTATTGGCTGCAATTATTTTTGATACAATGATTTTTGGCCCGAAGGATTACTTTGTCAAAAATAAAATTCGGCAAGATATATTAAGGGGAATACCAAAAGACAAAATAATGTATAATGCGCGGACATTTGATTCCTTTATTGAAATTGTTCTTGATGGAAAGCACTCCATTAATGATATCGTGAAGCAAAATCCTCAGTATAGTACATATGTTGAACATGGACTATTTGCAGGGCATGATACAAATTATTACCATGAGCTGTCTGAAATTGATTTCTTAAGTGGATGCAAAAGCATCTCTTTGCCATTACTTTTGCTTATAGGAAGTCGAGATTGCGCAATCGACTTTAAACAACATCTGTTTTTTTTCGATTCAATTAGTTCTACTGAAAGTGATATAATTCATAAGGAAGTCTTTAGCATTGATCATTCCTTTCGTAATGAAACTGGTTCAATTGATTCCGAATGTATTAAATGCATTTGTGATTTTATATTTGAGATTGTGATGAAGCACATCCCATTTGATGGCGGAAGGGCATAATAGTTATGAATATCAATTCGTCTTATAGGAAAGTTTGGTTTGCAAGATTGATTTCCATTTTGGGGACAGGATTAACGTCATTTGGGGTAAGTGTCTGGGTTTACACGGTCACAGGAAAAGCGACCCCAATGGTTTTGATTCTCCTTTTCTCTATATTACCAGCGATATTTTTAGCACCTTTCAGTGGTTATTTATGTGACAAATACAATCGTAAGGCTATCATTATTTGCGCCGACTCCATTGCCGCTTTGATAAGTGTGTTTATCTATATTTGCGTCAGTTATTATGAATTCAATTATTTTGTTCTTTGTGTTTTTACCTTTCTTGATTCTTGTGCAAATTTCTTTGATAATAATGCATATCAAGCATCAATTACAACTTTGGTTTCTCCTGATGAAGTAAAAACTGCTAACGGCATGAGTCAGATTATTGATTCATTGGATAGTATTGCTTCCCCGATTGTTGCCGGAATGCTCTATCCATTAATTGGACTAAATGGGATTATAATAATTGATTTAATAAGCTATCTTGTTTCTTTAGTAATTCTTGTTACGATAGATTCAAGCAAGTTTTCAATGGACAACGAAAATCAGAAGAAACGAAATACAAAAAGAGAAATTTTGCTTGGATTCAAATTTATTTTTTCTCAAGGAAGTTTACGTGTACTTTTGATTTACTTTACTATTTTAAACTTTACGTTTAATCTCGCAACCTCATTAATAGAGCCTTTCGGCTTGACACTTGGGAATACATTTGACCTAGGCATTATTAAGGCTTGTGGTGGATTCGGGATTTTATGCGGAAGTTTGGTTGTTACATTTTCAAAGAAAATACATTTTACTTATAAAACGATCGTTATTGGTGGCTTGGTTGCTGGCATAGCTTTGCAACTTATGGGGTTCACACATATTACTTGCATTGTTGCAATCGGAAGATTTTCCTTTTCATTTGTTACGCCAATTTTGAATACGGTTGCCGGCACATTGTGGATGCAGGAAACACCACGGATTCTTCAGGGGCGTGTGTTTGCATCGCGTTCCATGATTGCAAGGTGTTTTGTTCCTTTGTCATACGTTGTCGTAGGCCCGCTTGTTGACATTGTTTTACCGAAGCTGTTGCAATCAAATCTTGGACTTATTATTAATGTAGTCGGCACTCAAGCACTTGAATACCGTCTCGTTTTTTGTGGAGCGGGGGTTTTGTGCGTTTTAATAACTTGCTGTGTTGCAGCAAATACAAATTTCAGAAAACTTTAACTTTTCCGCATCAAATTGTTTTATCAATGTTGTAAGAATTGTTATTAATATGCTTCAATTTTTTGTATGTTCTTTTCGCTATGCTATAGTCTTGGGGGATTCAAAATCTTTTGTCTGTTTGCGATGTTTGCACTTGTAAACATCAAATATAAAAGAAAGCCGGCCGAGAACGAAATCAACGTATACTCGGCCTGTTTGTGGTTCATAACTCTATTTCATTGCGTTTGGGTATTTGCCTCGGCGGATCTTCAGCCATTGCTTGACGATTGCGTTTTTCTTCCTGAACAGACTGCGGCGGTTCGGCTCTTTCATTGAGAACTTTTTCAACATCACGCCTGCCATGAAGCATTGTAGCAGGAGTAAACTGTTCTCCATACGCCTTTTGCAGTTGCTGAACAGCGTTCTATTCTTTCTCGTTGCGAATAGCCAGCCTTGCTTCATATAACTCTCCTGCGTCCAAATCTTTTGCCTGTTCCTGTAAGTCGGCAAAAGCGTTTTTTGCATCATCCAGCGCATAAGAATACTTTGCCTCGCTGACTTCGAGCTTTTCAAGCATCGTCTCTGCGGCAGTACACCTTTTCTTGACTTCGGCGGTATCCCTACTTTCTTCACAGTCAAGATACATGAGGATTATTGCCCGCTCCGAGCGCAAATCTTCGAGCTGTTCCGTCAAATCCTCGATGCGGCTGGTCAGCTCACGATGCTTCAAAACATTAAGAATTGGCGTTGCCTTTTTCTCGGCCTGTAACTCTTTCCGCGTTTTGATAGCAGCCTTGATTTGCTTTGTCAAAACATCGTATTTTTCAAGCTTAGGCTTGGCAGCTTCAAGATACGATGTCTCCAAAATGATAACATCGGCAGTCGTGGTGCTATCGTTACGGTTGTGGTAAATGGACAGAATGTCCGTTTGCTGCTAAGCAGAATCGTTTTGAAATTTCGTTACGGCTCTACCATGTGTCTTTTTTGATCGCATGATTTATCCGTAACGCTCTGGCGGTAGGATTTCTGACGGCAGGCATTACTACAATAGACAGCATCTTTGCGTTTAGGCGTAAATGTTTTGCCACAACACCTGCAAACAAGGCCGGTGCGCTGTGCAAGCCGCTTCTGTCGCTGGCGTTTCCAGTTGCCAAGTTTTCCGCACGTGTAGTAGTCACAATATTTTTTCGATTTGACAATTGTATAAAACGTTTTTCCGCAGCCCTTACAGATGATTTTTCGCACAGGGTACATATACTCATGTGCATTATGTTTTGCCTGTTGCTCGTCGTACCGTGCTTTTATGGCTGCGAATTCTGTGGAAATGGAGGATGCAGTGGGAAGTACAACATAGATTGACTTCACTTGCAATGTGGAATGACGCGACAAGAATTATTTACATGGATACACCAGCAGTACGGCACAGAGCCGGAATATCCCAGGCATGACTGGAATGCTGTGTTGCGGCACAACGACAATAATAAATGGTATGGTGTAGTTCTGGAAGTATCAGCTGATAAGTTGGGACTGCCGGAGGCAGGCATCGTTGATGTCCTTAATGTGAAAAGCGATCTGCTACTGATTGGCTCTCTTCGCGGGCAGAAAGGCTATTTTCTGGCCTATCACATGAACAAGGAAAAATGGCTCAGTATTCAGCTTGGCAAGCCGGAACTGGATGATGCTATCAAAGATCTGCTTTCTTTGAGCTATGAGCTGACAGCACCGAAAAAGCGCAACTTAAAGTCATCAGGAAAAAATCCGGGAGATTCCGCAAATGGCAAAGAAAAAGAAATTGACGAAGGCTGAGCGAAAGGAAGCACGCCTCCGAAAAGGCAAGCAGTGGCTGCTCACCTATACCGGTTCACCGAAAAAGATGAACAAGCATTACCGGGAACGCTTTCATGTGGATGCTGTGACTGCCGCTAAAGATTTGCAGGAGCTGGGGGTCAATTATACACAGGAACAGCTCGACCAGATAAAACAGGCTGAAGAGCAGCGGCTTCGGCAGCGGAGAATGGAGCGGGAAGCGAAAGAGAGGGAACGTCTGGCAGAACTGTATGAGGACTGCGATGATCGTTTTGCCTTTATCGCTGGATACACAGATGGCGGCGCACCGTTCGGTGTGATGTGGGAAGAAGTCGGCATTGATCCGGGACTGCCGTTCGAGGAAAAAGTGAATCTCTATCATATGCAGATGTTAGGCTGATAATTGTGCAGACGTCATCTGCACAATTTGCAACAAAAAAGAGAGGAGCCAGTCCAGGCTCCTCGAAGGTACATTATTTCAAAAAGTTGCTTTTATGTTCCAGCGCGTGCAGATTATATCCAAGTGTGGCCAGGTGCGCCACCTTCAGCGCAACCAGATTGATGTCGGTGGACATCGCACTGGCGATCTGCTCAGCTGTGTATCCATACTCATAGATGTAGCGAAGGACTTCATCGCTGTCCATCAGGATTTCTGCTGCTACGATGTTGGCTTCATATTCTGGTTTGGATTTCATATCGTAGAGCATGAACTCATGAATCGGGGTGGTTTTCGCCATATTCCGGTGAAGCTGGTCATGCCCTAATTCATGTGCGCACACAATGCGCAGCATATTTTCATCCAGACTGTTATTCAGGAAAATAAAGCGATTTCGCTTAATCACCCGGTACATTCCCTTCAGGGAACCAAAATTTTCGCAAAGCATGACATTGATACCAAGCTGCCTTGCAATTTCAAAAGGGTCTCTGGAACCGCAACGTTTTACCAGTTTCTCACCGACCCGTGAAAGCTGTTCCGCATTCATCATACCACCTCCAGTTTACAGTATAGCGAAAAGTGTGTACGATAAATATCACTGATCGGATTTTTTACGCCTCGTTTTCGGGGCGTATTTTTTATTGTTCTCTTTGGCAATCCAGTAGGCATCGGTCAGAGCTTTATAAGCTCCTTCGATGGCATCTTCGCTTAATTCGCCGCCAGCGAACATACCGGTCACTTCACTGACCAGCTCTTCAATATCTTTCGCTGCTTTTGCGCCGCCTTTTTCGTGAGCTTCTACGACATAGGTGCCGCTGCTGCCCAGCAGGTACTCAGTAGTAGTATTCAGCGCATCCGCAATCTTCTGCATCGTAACCATATTGGATGGCTTGCGGCTGCCAAGTTCATAATTCTGAATTGTGCGGGCGGTTACACCGGCCTTCTCTGCAAGTTCTACCTGAGTTAAATTGGCTTCTGTTCTTTTTTCTTTCAACCTTTCTTTGAAGACCATAGGAATACCTCTTTCTTTTTTGATGACAAACACGAACGCTTTTTCTTAAAAATCTATTGACATGAAAAACCGTGCTTGCTATAATGACGATGAAAGCATGAAATACAATTCGTGTAATTATAGTATCACAAGAAATGCTGTGTGTCAATGCGTTCGTGAAAAGTTGTTCATGTTTTCACAAACGGAGAGGAGGAATACGGGATGCAGAGAGTGATTCTTCACTGTGATATGAACAATTTCTATGCCTCTGTTGAGTGTATGCTGAACCCGGAACTGAAGAACAAGCCGGTGGCAGTGTGTGGTTCTGTGGAGGAACGGCATGGTATCGTACTTGCGAAGAACTATGCAGCAAAGGCGTTTGGCGTTTCCACGGGAGAGGCAATCTGGCAGGCAAAGCAGAAGTGCCAGGATCTTGTGATCGTGGAGCCGCACTATGAGCAATATATGAAGTTTTCAAAGCTGGCTCGTGAGATATACGATCGATATGATTCGCAAGTAATGCACACTGTGTTCTGACAAACCTGTAAAAGGAGGGGTTCTGATGTGTGGTGATTACACCCTTCGCCGTGAGAAAAGATACGTCGAAGTGGACGTTCGTTTTACTCCTGATGGCAAGATCCGCCCTCTTGCCATAAACTATGACAAGGCTCACACTTATGGAATTGATCGTGTCTTGGCAGTCAAACACGGGACATCACGCCTAGGCGGAAAAGGTCACTGCTTCACCTGCCTGATTTGCGGTCAGAAGCGGAATCTTTGGCTTGAACAGGGCAAGTGGTTTGTGGAAGCCTACTGTTCCGTGCCGGAAAGCTGTGCTTCGTAATGGCAAAATACTTATCCCGCACAGACCTTTCGCACATAGCGGGCAGGTATATCGAGCAGTACTATAACTTTTTCGGAATTAGCAAGGATGCCCCAGAACCCATTGACCCGGAACGGCTCGCAAGTTCTGTTCTTGGGCTGAATGTGAAAATGCTGCCGTTATGCAGCGATGGCAGTGTCCTAGGACTGACTGTTTTCCAGAAATGCGGTTTTACCGTAACCTTGGGGGACGGAACAAAGCTTGTAGAGGTGTTCATGCCGAAGGACGTCGTAATCGATTCCGCCCTTGCGGCAGACAGCTGCACCGGATGCCGGAATTTCACGATAGCGCATGAAGCGGCACACCATATTCTGGCTGACCAGTTTCCGAACGACTACGGAAAAGCAGTCAAGTGCCGTGGGCACATTGCCTATCGGGAACGAAACGGACAGCCCTCATGGGAAGAATGGCAGGCGAACACCCTTGCAGCGGAGCTGCTGATGCCAACATTTCTGGTCAACGCCGAAATAAAACGTGCAGCGCTGTGCCTGCCAAACGGAATCCTGTACAAATCCGCATCGGACCCGAACTATGAAAAAATTTTGGAGATGGCTGCACGGATGGGAGTATCGTGGTCTGCGATTAGGATCAGATTACAGCAGATGCAGATCATCAACGGCAAACCCATCCACTGCCACCCATTAGACGTCATTCGATTTGG
>NZ_JAJEQG010000053.1 GCF_020687245.1 Faecalibacterium longum CLA-AA-H243
GCCGCGCACAGCTGTGCGCGGCCATTCCGTTTATTTCATATCACGTCCGAAGTAAAGCTCCACTTCACTGAGTTTCTTTTTCCGCAGCAGGAACGCCGTGGGGATGAGATAGACCGCGATAGACGTCAGCATGGTGATGTCATAGGTGCTGATGCTGTCAGCCACCGTCTGGGTGCCGTACAGGCCGCCAATGAGCATGGACGTGATGTCCATCGCGGCGTGGATGAACACCGTCACCCAGATGTTTCCGGTGCGGAAATATACCGCCGCCAGCAGCGTACCCAGCGAGGCCGCAAAGACGCACTGCATCAGAACGCCCAACGGCGCACTGCCGGTGAGGTTGGTCAGGTGGGCCGCACCGAAGTAGAGGCCCGACAGCAGGCAGGCTTTCCAGACGCCGGCCCGGCTGGTGCCGAAATGCTCCAGAAGCGTCTGGGCGATGACACCCCGGAACAGAAACTCTTCTGCCACACCGACGCTGGTCATGCCGATAAGGAACCACACGACATGCCACGCAGGCAGCATATCGCCCTCCGGCCTGCCAAACAGCAGAGTATTGTAGGCGTTGTAGCCGATGAGCGCGATGGGGTACAGGCCCACCAGCAGACCGTTGAAAAAGCCGCTGCCCCGGCGGCGGAGCAGGCCGCTCTTCCCGGTGCGCGCCAGAAAGAGCCACGCCACCAGCACGCCTACTGCCTCCTGCATGAAGGTCAGCATATAATCATCGACGGCATCAATGTCCCGCACGACGAACAAGATGAGCAGAAGCGACAGCAGCGATGCCACGAACAGCATCCCCAGAAACAGCACCTCGGCCACAAGGCAGTAGAGCATCGGGTGGGCGCTGCGCAGACGTTTGAGCATAGAAAGACCTCCTGTGTCGTAGTGGTACTATTTTAGCATATTTCAGAAGAAAGAGATAGGGATTTGTGTTAATAATAAAGCGGGACTCGGGTTGCGGCTCCCAGCGTCTGTTTCGGCCCTTGGGCGGGCCTCACATCCTGCTGGCCGCGGCCCCAGCCTCAGCTCCCTGTTTCTGCCGCTGGCAGCGGTCGCTTCGGCTGCAGAGATAGAAAAAGACCGGCACACGAATGTGAAGCGGCACATCCCGCGCCCGAATCGAAACGGCAGTCACCAACTGTTGACATTCCTGAAGATTGGAACCCGCGGGCTAAGCAACAGCCCACTGGGCTGATTGCTTGCTCTGCTGCGCAGAGCCGCCCTGTTCAAATCCCGCGCCCGACTAAATAAAAAAGCAAGTACACGAATGTGTACTTGCTTTTTTAAGTCGGAGCAGCGGGATTTGAACCCACGGCCTCCTCGTCCCGAACGAGGCGCGCTACCAACTGCGCTATGCCCCGAAAATACCGCAACCCAATGGGCTGCGGTCTGGTTGGGGATGAGAGAATCGAACTCCCACAAGTAGAGTCAGAGTCTACCGCACTACCACTATGCAAATCCCCACTATTCGGTTTCGTCCTCAGCACCGAAGCGCTGCTGACGAGGAATATTATACAGCCTCCGCCTCCATTTGTCAACCACTTTTTTGATTTTTCCGTCCATGTTTTTTCTGCTTTCTCCACCACCGCGTTTTCACGCCTTTTTTCGTCCCCGGCTCTTGACACCCGCCCCCTTTGGGAATACTCTTATAGTATCATTCACCTGCCCCCTCTGAGGGAGAACGGAAGAAACGAGGGTTGTTCGATATGAAAAAACGTGTTGGTATCCTGACCTCCGGCGGCGACTGTCCCGGCCTGAACGCCACCATCCGCGGCGTGGCCAAAGCCCTGTATGCACGGTTCGGCGAGAACGTCGAGATCGTGGGCATCCTGAACGGCTACCACGGCCTCATCACCGGCGAATACAAGGAGATGTGCGAGGACGATTTCCGCGGCATCCTGACGCTGGGCGGCACCATCCTCGGCACCAAGCGCACCCCCTTCAAGCTGATGCGCGTGGTGGAAGAGGACAAGATCGACAAGGTCGCGGCCATGAAAAAGACCTACAAGGACGCCAAGCTCGACTGCCTGCTCTGCCTCGGCGGCAACGGCACCCACAAGACGGCCAACCTCCTCTCCCAGGAGGGCCTGAACGTCATCGGCCTGCCCAAGACCATCGACAACGACATCTACGGCACCGACGTCACCTTCGGCTTCCACACCGCCGTGGACATCGCCACTGAGGTCATCGACCGCATCCACACCACCGCCGGCAGCCACAGCCGCGTCATGTGCATCGAGATCATGGGCAACAAGGCCGGCTGGCTGACCCTCTACTCCGGCATCGCCGGCGGAGCAGACATCATCCTGCTGCCCGAGCAGCCCTACGACATCGACCGTGTCTGCGACGCTGTGGAGCGCCGCGCCCGCAAAGGCTCCAACTTCTCCATCATCGCCGTGGCCGAGGGTGCCATCAACACCGAAGAGGCCAAGATGAAGCGGAAAGAGTGGATGGCAAAGCGCGCCGAAGCCGGTTACGGCGTCACCGCCACCAACCGCATCGCCGCCGCCGTCCAGAAAAAGACCGGCATGGAGACCCGCGTCTGCATCCCGGGCCACATGCAGCGCGGCGGCAGCCCCAGCGCTTACGACCGTGTACTGGCCACTGAGTTCGGCAGCTACGCCGCCAAACTGGTGGAAGTGGAGCGCTACGGCGTCACCGTCGCCATGGTCAACAACCGCGTCGTCGCCAACCGCCTCGAGGACATCGCCGGTAAGACCCGCAACGTCCCCGAGGGCTGTGAGCTGCTCACCGTCGCCCGCCGGATGGGCGTGAGCCTCGGCTGAGACTGTAAAAGCAAAAGCACCCCGCTGTGTCATGCAGCGAGGTGTTTTTGTTTTTATGTTTCAGAACGAGCCGCCCGACGAGCCTCCGAAGCCGTCGGAATCGACGGACGAACCGCCGGAGGAGTGAGACTCCTTCTGGGGCGGGTCATAGGTGCGCTCCCGGGTGGTGTGGGTGTAGCGGTCACGCTTGACCCGCAGGGTGAAGCCGGGCATGTACTCGTCGGCCTCCGTTTTCTGCCGGGCCGTCTTCATCTGGTGGTAGAGGATGAGGCAGATGAATGCCGAAATGCCGAGAGGGAAGATCATGGCAATGAGCAGGTCTTCCAGGCCGATGTCGTTATCCACATCGATGGGCTCGCCATAGTCGGCATAGTAGTCCAGTGCATCGTCGCACATATCGATGTAGGTATAGGCGGCATCTGCCCATTCCTCATCGGAGAGCTGCGGGACGATCTCGTCCTCCTGCTGCTCGATGCGGTAGTCGGTGAAAGCCGTGACGCCCTCGCCGTAGGTGATGGTGACGTACTTGCGGGAGCCGACTGCCAGCAGGAAGAGGATGCCGCTCTGTTCGTCGCCATAGCCGAGGCCGTTGGAGATATAATAATTTTTCGCGTAGTCGCGCTGGTCGGCATCGCCGATGTCGTCCACCACGAGGAAGTAGACATCCACGTCGTGGCCGTCGGAGGCGCTTTCGGCCTGCTCCTCAAGGTCGGCCAGCGTGTCGGCGTCAAAGACGCCGCACTCGTCCCGCACCAGCGGGGCCGCTGCCCCGGCCGGCAGGGTCAGAGCCATGCAGAGCAGGGCCGCAGCCAGAAGGGCAAACAGTTTTTTGCAGTATTTCATATTCCCGTCTCCCCCTCTCACAGCAGCATGATGAGAGCCGTCAGTATCATCAGCGGGATGCTGATGCCGGCAAACCATGCAGCTACCCTGCCCTTATCCACGGGCAGGTCACCGATGAGCTTGCCGGTCTGGCCGTTCATCGCAAAGAGGAAGTCCTGCTCCTTCCAGCGGGTGTGGAGCATCCAGACCGGCAGCAGGGCGTAGTGGGGTTCCAGCGTCCGCGGGTCGAGCTGCTCCGAGAGGGTCTGGACGCCGGTGTAGCCGCCCAGCGTATCGTGGAGGGCCGCAGCGGTGCTGTTCTTCATCCGGGTCAGAACGCGGGCAGCACACTTCTTGTCGTCCTCGTCGTACCGGTCCGCCAGAAAGCCGGGCAGGTAAGCCGTGGAGAAGGGCTTGAGGTCGCTGTAGTCGAAGGGCTCGATGGCGTCCATATGGGCGTCCGGCATCTTGCTGGAGCCGTCCACCGGCACCCGGACAAAGTCGGCGTCGCCCACGCGGGCCACATCGAAGTGCCTGGTGGTGGTGACAATGTAGTCGCCCTCACGGTGGCTCTCGCTGATCTCGGCCTTGTAAGCGCCCCGGGCCTCCATCCGGCCATCGTAGAGCCAGAACGGCACATACACGCCCTGGGTCTCCTCGATGTGGTTGGACTCTTTGAAAGCTTTGGGGAGGAAGGCTTTGCCTTTATAATACTTCTTCAGGTTCTCGATGGCGGTCTTTTTGTCCATCCGGAAGGGGATGATGTACTCCGGCTTGAGCTTACCGGAAAGCTGTCCGCCCAGCACGGTGGGGTTGCCGCAGTAGGGGCAGGTGGTGGCAGCTGTTTCGGGGCCGCAGACCAGCTCTGCGCCGCAGGAAGTGCAGGTGCGGCTGCTGAGATCTCCCGTCTCCATCTCCCCCCAGACAGGGCCGCTGGACGCTGCCTTTTCGGCGGCTTCGGCGGCCTTATCGGCCTGAGCCTGCTTCTCGCCGTAAAGAGCCTCGACCTGTGCTACATCGTAGGTGGAGCCGCAGTAATCACAGCAGAGCTTTCCGCTGGCGCTGTCGAACCGCAGCGGACCGGTACAGGCCGGGCATTGGTAATTCGTGGTGTTTTCTGCCATATCTCAGCTCCCCTTTCAGGCTCCGAAAGGCTTGCCGCATTCGGGGCAGAACTTGGGCGGGTTGGCCGGGTCGTCAGGGGTCCAGCCGCAGTTCGAACACTTGGCCGCCGGGCGGGGCTTACCGCATTCCGAGCAGAATTTGCCGGTATTGTGTGCGCCGCAGCTGCACACCCAGCCTGCTTCGGGGCGGGGCTTGCCGCAGGCGGTGCAGAACTTGCCGGTGTTGCCGGTCTGGCCGCAGGAGCAGCTCCAGCTGCCAGCCGCCGGGGCGGCTGCGGGGGCAGGAGCAGCGGCAGGCTGCTGCTGTGCGCCCATCTGGTAGAGGGCCTGGGCGTTGATGCCGCCGGCAGCAGCGGCCTGGTTCATGCCCATAAAGGCCATGGCCGGACCGGCGGAGGTATTGGAAGCCGCTGCCTGCATCGCCGAAGCCTGTGCGCCCACCATGTGGGCGGCGGCGCGGGTCGGGTCCATAAAGGCGGCGCTGCGCTGCAGCTCCTTGATCATCTGCTCGTCTTCTTCGCTGGCTTTGACGCCGGACACGCCGAGGGAGACGATCTCGATGCCGCGCAGCTTGCTCCACTTGCCGGACAGCTCCTGGTTCAGGGCCTCGGCCAGCTCGGTGGTATGACCGGGCAGAGCCGAGTAGCGGATGCCCATCTCGCTGATGCGGGCAAAGGCGGGCTGCAATGCGGTCATCATCTCGGTGCGCATCTGACCTTCCAGCGCGTCACGGGTGTACTCGTTTTCCACATTTCCGCAGACATTGGTGTAAAACAGGATGGGGTTGACGATGCGGTAGCTGTACTCGCCGAAGCAGCGGATGCTGACGTCGATGTCGATGCCGGCACGCTGGTCCACGACGCGGAACGGCACGGGGCTGGGGGTGCCGTACTTGTTGCCCATCAGCTCCTTGGTGTTGATGTAATAGATGCGCTGGTCGGTGGCAGCCTGACCGCCGAAGCTGAACCGCTTACCGATCTCAGCAAAGACTTCGTCGATGTTCTTGGCCAGACCCTCGCTCAGCAGAGAGGGCTGGGTGCCGGTGTTATAGGTGTACTCGCCGGCCTCGGCGCAGAGGTCCACCACCTTGCCCTGCTCCACGATGAGGGCGCACTGGCCCTCGGCCACCGCCACGATGGAACCGTCGGTGATGATGTTCTCGGCGCCGTGGCGGTTGGAAGAGCGCCCGGAGACTTTCTTCTGTCCCTTGACAGCCAGCACCTCCGCCGGGAGAGCACTGCAGTAAAAGTATTCTTTCCACTGGTCGCCCATCACGCCGGATGCTGCGCCCAATGCCGCTTTGACAAGACCCATAAGCCATATCTCCTTTATCTGCCCGTTTTTTGCAAATGCGGGCCTTTTTCAGTATACCACAAAACGCGCCGCGAAAAAAGAAAACCCTTGCATTTTATCCCCGATGGGTGTAGAATACTCCCGACAAACAAATACAGGGGAGCTTGTGAATGCAGGCTGAGAGGGAGTTCTCGAACTTCGACCCTTAGAAATTGTTTTCGGACAGTTTCTGCACCTGATGCGGATAATGCCGCCGTAGGAAGTCATAACACTGTTTATGGATTTTTACAGGAGACGCCGCAGAAGGCGTCTCCTTTTTTGTTTAGAAGCTGTTTTCGTAAGCGGGGTGCGCCGAATGGCGAGGATTTTTGCCCGCAGACAAGGCGGTTTCCCGCAGCAATCCTTGGTGGATTGCAAGGGGAAGCATCGCCGTATGCGAGCAAAAAGACCGCTCAGGCGGTGTGCAACGCTTAGAAAACGGCTTCTCGCGTCACAGGCTGAGGGGGAGCGCCCTGAGTCTGGGGTTTTGTATGCGATGGGAAGCCGTGTTCCGGCGTGAGAGGAGGCCAGTGAGCCTCGACCGCTTCTTCCGTTTCCGGCATCTCTGCGCGGGTGCCGGGTCTGTTCGTGTGCGGGAGCGGCGGTCTGCCCCTGCACTTATTTTTTATTGAAAAGGAGCACTCACTATGAAACACTATTCTGCCAAAAAGCTGGCCCTTGCCGGTATGTTCTGCGCTGTCGCTGTCGTAGGCAGCGTCTTCTCCTTCCCGGTCTTCGGCAGCAAATGCGCCCCTGTGCAGCACATGGTCAACATCCTCTGCGCTGTCCTGCTGGGGCCTTACTACGGCGTGGGCGTGGCTTTCGTTGCCTCCCTGCTGCGCAATCTGCTGGGTCTGGGCAGTCTGATGGCTTTCCCCGGCAGCATGTTCGGCGCACTGCTCTGCGGCATCGTCTTCCACAAGACCAATAAGCTGCTGCCCACCCTCGTGGGCGAGGTGTTCGGCACCTCCATCCTCGGCGGTCTGTGCGCCTACCCCGTTGCCATCCTGCTGATGGGCAAGAGCGCCGGTGACATCGCGTTCTACGCCTACATCGTCCCCTTCCTCGTCTCCACCGCCGGCGGTGCCATCATTGCAGGCGCACTGTTGGCCGCACTTTCCCGCGCAGGCGCACTCCGCGCCATGCAGGCCAGCCTGAGCTGATTCGAAGGAGAAACCATGTTTCGGAACATCTTTGCCAACGTCCGGGCCAAAAGCCCGCTTGTCCATAACATCACCAACTACGTCACCGTCAACGACTGTGCCAACATCGTCCTCGCCTGCGGGGCGTCCCCCATCATGGCGGATGATGCCGCCGAGGTCGAGGACATCACCTCGCTGTGTGCCGGGCTGAACCTCAACATCGGCACGTTGAACAGCCGCACCATCCCCTCCATGCTGCTGGCGGGACACACCGCCAACCGGCTGGGCCATCCTGTCGTGCTGGACCCCGTGGGCGCAGGCGCTTCCCATCTGCGCACCGAAACGGCACTGCGCCTCCTGCGGGAAGTGAAGTTCACAGTCATCCGGGGCAACATCTCCGAGATTCGGACGCTGGCGGCAGGCAGCGGTACCACAAAAGGCGTGGACGCCGACACCGCCGACAAAGTGACTGACGAGACGCTGGACAAGACCGTGGCATTCGCCAAAGCGTTTGCGGCCCGCACAGGGGCGGTCGTCGCCGTCACCGGTGCCATCGACATCGTGGCCGACGGAGAGCGGGCTTTCTGCATCCGCAACGGCCACCCCATGATGAGCGCCGTCACCGGCACTGGCTGTCAGCTTTCGGCCCTGACGGCGGCATTCTGTGCGGCCAACCCGGACAAGCCTCTGGAAGCCGCTGCTGCAGCGGTCTGCGCCATGGGCCTTGCGGGCGAAGCAGCTCACAGCCGCCTGTCCAGGCTGGACGGCAACGCCACCTACCGCAATTACATCATCGACGCGATCTTCAACATGACCCCCGAACAGCTCGAGGAAGGAGCACGCTATGAAATGCGATAAACACACCACGCTTCTCTACGCCGTCACAGACCGGGCGTGGACGGGCCGCGAGACCCTCCGCCAGCAGGTGGAAGACGCGCTGAAAGGCGGCGTCACCTGCGTCCAGCTGCGGGAAAAGGAGCTGGACGACGCGGCATTTTTGCAGGAAGCCATGGAGCTTTCCGCCCTCTGCCGCAGCTATGGCGTACCCTTCATCATCAACGATAACGTCGAGATCGCTATAAAATGCCATGCCGACGGCATCCATGTCGGGCAGGAAGATATGGCTGCCGCGGACGTCCGCGCCAAGGTCGGCCCTGACATGATCATCGGTGTGTCGGCCCATTCCGTCGAGGAAGCACAGCTGGCCGTGGCCCACGGCGCGGATTATCTGGGCGTCGGTGCGGCATTTTCCACCCACACCAAAACCGATGTGGATGTCCTGCCGGAGGGCAGACTGAAAGAGATCTGCGACTCCGTGGATGTGCCGGTCGTGGCCATCGGCGGCATCCATAAAGACAATATCCTCAAGCTCAAAGGCTCCGGCGCGGACGGCGTGGCTCTCGTGAGCGCTATTTTCAGCGCCGAGGACATTGAGGCTGAGTGCAAAGAGCTGAAGGCACTGACAGAAGTAATTGTATAACCTCTCCGTCAGCGCTGACGCGCTGCCACCTCTCCTATCGAGGAGAGGCCTTGGCATTGCGTAAAGCTCAATCTCTTCGCCAGAGGCTCCCCTCGGTAGGGGAGCTGTCGAGCGATAGCGAGACTGAGAGGTTTATTTAAGGAGATTTCAATTTATGAAAACTGCACTTACCATCGCGGGCAGCGATTCCAGCGGCGGCGCCGGCATTCAGGCCGACCTCAAAGCCATGACCATGAACGGCGTCTTCGCCATGAGCGCCATCACTGCCCTGACGGCCCAGAACACCACCGGCGTATCCGGCATCTTCGAGGTCAGCCCCGAATTTCTGGCCCAGCAGATAGACGCCGTCTTCACCGACATCCGCCCCTGCGCCGTCAAGATCGGCATGGTGTCCTCTGCCCCCCTCATTGAGACGATCGCCGCGCGTCTCCGCTTTTACAAGGCGGAACACATCGTCGTGGACCCCGTGATGGTAGCCACCTCCGGCTCTGATTTGATTGCATCGGATGCCGTGCGCACCCTGCGCCGGGAGCTGTTCCCTCTGGCCGAGGTCATCACGCCCAACCGGCACGAGGCCGAAGTGCTGTCCGGCCTGCACATCTCGGGCCGTGCCGACATGAGCGCCGCCGCCCGGGCCATCGCCGCCGACTGCGGCTGTGCCGTCCTGCTCAAGGGCGGCCACAGTGACACCGACGCCGACGATCTGCTCACCTTCCCGGATGGCACGGAGATCTGGTTTCCGGGTAAGCGTATCGCCAACCCCAACACCCACGGCACGGGCTGCACTCTGTCCAGTGCCATTGCGGCCAACCTTGCCAAAGGATTTGCACTGGAAGAAGCGATTGCCCGGGCCAAGGCTTACCTGACCGACGCGCTGAACGCGCAGCTCGATTTGGGCCGCGGCTCCGGCCCGCTGGACCACACTCTGGGCGGCGTCGGGGTCGAAAACTGGATGCACGGCGTCCCGGACGCTGTTCATAAATAAAGAGAGCGTATTTTCGGAGGATTTTCAAATGCAGACTTACACCACACAGATGGATGCCGCCCGCAAGGGCATCGTCACGCCCCAGATGGAAACGGTGGCCAAGAAGGAGTACCGCACCGTCGAAGAGATCCGTCAGCTGGTCGCTGAGGGCAAGGTCGCCATCCCGGCCAACAAGCACCACGAGTGCCTGAACCCCGAGGGCATCGGCTCCATGCTCCGCACCAAAATCAACGTCAACCTCGGCGTCTCCCGCGACTGCAAGGACTACAACATCGAGATGCAGAAGGTCATGAGCGCCGTCAACATGGGCGCAGAGGCCATCATGGACCTCTCGAGCCACGGTAATACCCAGCCCTTCCGTCAGAAGCTGACCCACGAATGCCCCGTCATGATCGGCACTGTGCCGGTGTACGACTCGGTCATCCACTACCAGCGCGACCTCGCCACCCTGACGGCACAGGACTTCATCGATGTGGTGCGTCTGCACGCAGAGGACGGCGTGGACTTCGTCACCCTCCACTGCGGCATCACCCGTAAGACCATCGAGCAGATCCGCAAGCATAAGCGGAAGATGAACATCGTCAGCCGCGGCGGCTCGCTGGTATTTGCATGGATGTGCATGACCGGCAACGAGAACCCCTTCTATGAGCACTTCGACGAGATTCTGGACATCTGCGAAGAGCACGACGTCACCATCTCTCTGGGCGATGCCTGCCGCCCCGGCTGCCTCGCCGACGCCACCGACGTCTGCCAGATCGAAGAGCTGGTTCGTCTGGGTGAGCTGACCAAGCGGGCCTGGGCGCACAACGTCCAGGTCATGGTGGAAGGCCCGGGCCATGTGCCTCTGAACCAGGTCGCCGCCAACATGGAGATCCAGAAGACCATCTGCATGGGCGCACCTTTCTACGTCCTCGGCCCCATCGTCACCGACATTGCCCCCGGCTATGACCACATCACTGCTGCCATCGGCGGCGCTGTCGCGGCCATGAGCGGCGCAGCCTTCCTGTGCTATGTCACCCCCGCCGAGCATCTGGCTCTGCCCAATGTGGACGACGTCAAGCAGGGCATCGTGGCTTCTAAGATTGCCGCCCACGCTGCCGACATCGCAAAGGGCATCCCCCACGCCCGGGACATCGACGACAAGATGGGCGACGCCCGCCGCGTCCTCGACTGGGATGCGCAGTTCGCCTGCGCCCTCGACCCCGAGACGGCAAAGGCCATCCGTGACGCCCGCCTGCCCGAGGACGACCACAGCGACACCTGCTCCATGTGCGGCAAGTTCTGCGCCGTCCGCAGCATGAACAAGGCTCTGGCCGGTGAGTACATCGACATCCTGTAAGCTGCTGTAAAACCGATATTTTCATCGCTTTTGCGATTTTTCTTCTCCATTGCCGCCCGGTACAAAAGCCGGGCGGCTTTTTGCGTCTCAGCGAGACAGTTTTTATGTACAAAATGAATCCGGCATGATATACTGGATTCATCAAACAAGAATGGTGTGGACACAGACGTGAATTTTATATGCAAAATCGACCGGGAACTTTACCGGGTCGTTGACCAAGACCTAGTGACCGATGATGTTATTATTACAGAACAGCAGATTCTCCACATTGAAGATGGTCATCCCGGTGATTATGACCGTCTCTCTTCCCATATTCCTCTTATCTTGCAAGAACCTGACTATATCCTGAGAGGAAACCGGCCGCATACTGCTCTTGTACTCAAAGAAATTGTCACGCCTGAACTTACCGCTGAAGTCGTCCTGCGGCTAAAAGTATCAGATGACCCTGAAGACTACAAAAATTCTATCATCACCATGTGGAATATCAGTCAAAAGCGTTTTCGGCGACTCTTACGTCAAAGCGACATTCTTTACAAAAAAGAATAACTGTGGTATGCTATACATAGGATAAGAAAAGCATTTGAGGTGGTCAATTTCGTGGCAGCCACACGCCGATGGTAACGACAAGGGCTTTCGCCCTGAGAGATGCAGGAGAACGCCACGCCTGCCAAATGCTTTTCGAGGGGGGACGGTTCCGATGCCGTCCCCCATTCCTGTTTTTGCACACAAAAAGACCTGCACGATTTGCTAAATCTCAGCTTTCGTGCAGGTCTTTTGTGCAGTTGCGCCAGCAGGAGTCGAACCTGCGATGGGGGAGTCAAAGTCCCCTGCCTTACCGCTTGGCGATGGCGCATCAGTAGAGAATAGTATAGCATATTTTTCAAAATTCCACAAGCCCGCCGGGCGGTTCCACCCAAATTTTCTGAGCCGGGCAGGCAAATCCCGTCCTTGTCGGGGTCTCACCGATATGATATACTTGCACTGTAAAAGTTTTTCTGTTCAGCGCACAGCGCAGAAAGGAGCGTGGCTTATGTTACACCATCTTGTCATCGGCGTTATCTTCCTCGTCTGGGGCATTGCAGACGTCCTCCGCGTCCAGCTGCCCGGCGTGCTGGCGCGGCGGCTGGAATCGTCCAGCGAAGAGGCCCGCCGCCTCTGGCAGAGGCTTCTGGGTGTGCTGGAGCTCATCGTGGGCGGCGGGCAGCTGCTGTTCTACTTTTTCTCCGACAATCAGACCGTCACCAGCATCATCCTCGCGGTGATGATACTCGCCGCCGTCTGCATCCTCGGGCCGTACTACCACTGGCGGAAGCAGGAAAAAGAGAACACACAGGAATGAATCACGGGAGGAAACAGTATGGGGCCTTGGTATTACGAAGTCGTGAGCTTTGACGGCGATTACGTCAACCTGCGCCGCACCGACATCGAGAGCGACGAGCTGAACCCGGTGGCACTGGCGCTCCTGCCGCCGGAAATCGACGTGGGCAGCAAGCTCAAGTGCGAATATTTCC
The DNA here is from genome assembly GCF_020687245.1 of Faecalibacterium longum CLA-AA-H243. GTDB lineage: Bacteria > Bacillota > Clostridia > Oscillospirales > Ruminococcaceae > Faecalibacterium > Faecalibacterium longum. The sequence goes on from NZ_JAJEQG010000053.1 coordinate 12,522, forward strand.
AGTACGAGATCATCGGCTGACAAAACGAAACGCCGCCCGTTCGGGCGGCGCGTCTGCATTTACCGA
>NZ_JAJEQG010000054.1 GCF_020687245.1 Faecalibacterium longum CLA-AA-H243
CGAGGGGAGGCTTTGGCATTCCGTAAAGCTTTATCTCTTCGCCAGAGGCTCCCCTCGCTAGGGGAGCTGTCGAGCGAAGCGAGACTGAGAGGTTGACTCAGGGCATCCGAGCTGTTTTCTTACAGACTGTTATCCGGGGTCAGGTACTCCGAGATGTCGATGGGCTCACCGTCGGCCCACAGGTGCTCCAAATCGTAGTAGGTGCGGGTGTTGGGGACGAAGACGTGGACGATGACGCTGGAATAGTCCAGCAGCACCCAGTTCTTGGAGTCAAAACCCTCCGTGGTGTGGGGCTCGATGCCGCTCTGGGAAAGCTCATACTCCACCTCGTCAGCCAGAGAGCCCACCTGGGTGGTGGAGGTACCGGAGGCGATGACGAAGTAGTCGGTGAGGACGGTCAGGCTGTCCACCTTGAGCACCCGCACGTCCTGAGCCTTCTTCTTGTCGAGGATCTTTGCGATCTCAATGGCAAGGGTCTTGCTGTCGATGTTCTTATCCATAGATTTTTCTCCTTATCATTGTCCGGCCGGCTGACCATCGGTGGTGGTAGCGCCCGCCACGTCGGTGTCGCCGCTGAGGATGGCGTCGTCCGACTCCTTATCCAGCTGGCCCACGAACTGGACGTTGGCGCTGGTGGAGGCGGTGCCGTGGGGCCAGTCGTTGGTCACGAGGTTCAGCTCGCTGGCGCTCACCGGGCCGGTATAGTTGCGGAAATAGGTGTTGAGCAGCTCTGCGATGGAGCCGGCGTCCGGCACCACGCAGGAGTAGCCGTCAAAGGTATCGGTCACGCCCACGTTCGGCACACCCATGAAAACGGGGGTCTGTGCCAGCATGATGTTGGCGCTGTCGATGCGGGTGAAGGACACCAGCATCTTTGCGATGGTGGTCAGGTCCATATCCGTGTGGATATAGTTGTTGAAGATGAGGGGCAGCTGGTTGAGCACATCGGTGATGCCCATGCTGCGCACCCGCTTGAACAGACCGGCGTAGAAGTAGCGCTGCATGTTCAGGCGGTCGATGTCGGAGTTGGAGTAGCCCTGACCGTGGCGGCAGCGGACGAAGAACTCCGCCGATGTGCCGTCCAGATTGCGGTAGCCCTGCTTGAGGGCGCTGCCCGCAAAGGACATATCGTGGGGGATATAGACCTCGATGCCGCCGAAGTTGTCCACCATCTCCACCAGAGCCTGCATATCCACCGTCACGTAGTAATCGACGGGCAGCTTGTACTGGTCGTAGATGACCTCCGCCAGAGCGGCAACGCTGCCGCCGTTGGAGAGGGCCACGGAGTTTATCTGGTAGTTGGTGGCGGCGTAGGTCTTGCCGTTGGAGAGGGCGACTTTGCGGCTCTTGGTACACACGAGGCTGTTGCGGGGGATCTGGAGCATCCGCAGCGCGCCGCCCTTGATGTCGAACTGGCAGTAGAGGATCATGTCCGTCATGCCGTCGTTGGAGGTGGGGTCGTTGGAGTAGTTGCGGCCTTCCTCATAGTCGATGCCGCAGACGAGGATGTTGACCACATCGCCCTTGTACTCCTCGAGGGTCTGTATCTCCTCGGTGATGGAGGGGGCGTCCTCCTCCGGACGGAGGTTCTCTTCCACCCTGCCCACCATGCCGACGGCATACACCACCACGCCCGAGATGACGGCCAGCACCGCCAGCGTCACAGCCAGCGGGAGCCAGAGCGGGGTCTTTTTCTTCTTTTTGCGGCGGCGGGGAGGCTCATTGCCGCCCGCAGGGGCCGAACGGCGGGGAGGCTTTGCGCCGCCGCTGCCGCCTGCGCGGCGGGGAGGCTCTGCGGGGGAGGGCTTTTCCTCTGCAAAGAAGTCCAGCTGGGCAGGCTGCACGGGCCGGGATGCAGGAGCCTTTTCGGCCCGCCGCTCCGTCGGGCGGTTGAGTGAACGGTCTGTCTTGATATGACGCGGAGTCTGACTCATTCCATCTTATTCCTTCCAAGCGTTTTGGGGAGTCGGCTGTTGGCCGAAAAACTCCTGTTCAGGGTTTTGTATTCTTTAGTATACCATTCTTCCCCACGATTCGCAATCAGCATTCTTTCTTCTGATGGGCCAGGATGTCCTCATAGGCGGCAGCGGACTGGGGGTCCAGCGGCTTGCCCTGGGAGAGGACAAAATCGTTGGTCTGTTTCAGCGCAGCCAGCATGGCGGCGTCGAGGTCTTTCATTTCCAGCTTCCGCAGCTTGCCGACGCCCGGCCAGTCCCGCTCTTTGCTGGTCATGTCGGCCAGGTAGACCACCTTGTCCAGCTTCGACATTCCGGCCTTGCCTGCCGTGTGGCAGGCGATGGCGGAAAGGATGGCCTCATCCTCCACGCCCCACTGGGTGCGGGCGAGGATGGCCGCACAGATGCCGTGCCAGACGGGGGTAGGCCGCTCTTCCCCGCCCTCGGCGTACTGGGGATACTGCCGCATCAGTTCTCGCATCTCGTCCTTGGAGATCTCCTTGGCCGAGTCGTGGAGCAGGGCGGCCAGCGCAGCCTTGTCCTCATCGACACCGTAGCGCTTCGCCAGCTTGACGGCCATTTTTTTTACGTTCAGGGTGTGCTCGTAGCGCTTGTCACTCAGCCGGCTGCGCACAAGCTCTTTTGCCTGTTTCTGATTCATTTGTGACTTCGTCTCCTTTGGTGTACAGCCCCTCGCGCCGGATGACCCGGCGCACCGAGACCGGAAGCTCGTTTTCACATTCCTCTCCGGCGGCGAGGCGGGCGCGGAGGACGCTGGACGCCATGGGCAGAGCCTCCACCGGCGCGAACAGGATGCGCGCGCCGGAAGCGTCCAGCTGCCGGGCCTTGGCGTGGAGAGACGGGTCGTCGCCGACATTCCGGCTCGTGACCACCAGATGGGCCAGACGAAGGATGTCCTCCCAGCGGTGCCACCCGTCGAAGCTCAGCAGCATATCGCTGCCGATGGCCAGATACAGCTCATCGCCGGGATTCTCCCGGGCCAGCTTTTCCAGCGTGAGGACGCTGTAATTCTTCCGGCCCTGCTCCGCCTGCTCCACCTCCCAGCCGCTGACCTCGAGGCCGAAGCCCATCTCCCGGGCCAGCTCCGCAAAGCAGCCGCACATCTCCACCCGGAGCGGGCCGGGGGCGGATGTCCCCTGCTTGAAGGGGGAGACACCCGCCGGCATGACCACCACGCGGTCCGGGCAGACCCGGGCAGCGGCGGCGCGGAGGTTGTTCAGGTGGCCGTAGTGGGGCGGGTCGAAGGAGCCGCCGTAAAGCAGGATACGCATCACTTCAGCAGATCGGCGTAGGCGCTGTCCTTCTTTTTCTGGAGGTAGAGCACGAACTTGGAGCCGATGACCTGCACGCAGTCGGCGCCGGTGGCCTCGGCCAGCTTGACGGAAGCCTCGCGGGCGTTGTACATGCTGCTCTCAAGCACCTTGAGCTTGATGAGCTCCCGGGCGTCGAGGCAGTCCTTCACACCCTGGATCATGGTCTCGTCGATCTCACCCTTGCCCACGATAAAAACGGGGTCCATGGTGTTTGCCTTGCCGCGCAGAATGGCGCGCTGTTTGCTCGTCAGCATAATAGTTTCTCCTTTAATTTGCAGCTTATTTCTGTTTTCTATTAAGTTTTCTCTTCGTACAACCTCTCAGTCTGCTTCGCAGACAAGGCCGGGTTGCGGCACCCAGCATCCGCTGCGCTCCGCTTGCGTCTTGCTGGCCGCGGCCCCAACAATGACTCCCTGCTTCCGCCACTGGCGGCGGTCGTCGTTGTTGCCCCTAGTAGGGGAGCCTCTGGCGAAGAGGCATAGCTTTACGGAATGCCAAAGCCTCCCCTCGGTAGGGGAGGTGGCATTGCGAAGCAATGACGGAGAGGTTAATTTTCCGCCAAAAATTCCGGCAGCTCCTTCTCCATCTCCGCCAGCGCATTTCCGCGGTGGCTGATGGCGTCCTTCTCGTCGGGAGTCAGCTGGGCATAGCTGCGGCCCTCCGAGTTGGGGCGCTTGTCCGTCTTGCCCACACCGCACTCGTCGGGGATGAAGAGCGGGTCGTAGCCGAAGCCGTAGTCCCCGGCCAGCCGCTCGAAGGCGACGCGGCCCGGGCATTCGCCCCGGCAGGTGAGGTGCTGGCCGGTGGGCAGGATGAAGCAGACCGCCGCCACGAACTTCGCGCCGCGCTGCCCCGCCGGGACGTCCTTCATGTTCTCGAGGAGCTTGTCGTTGTTGGCCTCGTCGTCGCCGTGGTGGCCGCAGTAGCGGGCGCTGTAGACGCCGGGGGCGCCGTCCAGCGCGTCCACGCAGAGGCCGGAATCGTCGGCGATGGTGGGCAGGCCGCTGGCCTTGCAGATGGTCTCGGCCTTGATGAGGGCATTGGCCTCAAAGGTAGTGCCGGTCTCGTTCGGCTCGATGGTGATGCCAAGCTCCTTCTGACTGACCACTTCGTGGCCCTGAGCCTCGAGGATGCGCCGCAGCTCGCGGAGCTTTCCGGCGTTGCCGGTGGCTGCACAAATTCTCATTGGGGTTACTCCCTTTCTATGTCTGCTGCTCCCTGCCCTTGGCAGCGGAGCACTACATTCTCCGATAAATCAGGCTTTGCTCATCCAGCGTGGGCCTGCCCGGCACGCCAGTGGTGCTTCGCACCCAGGTTGCGGCAGGAAGCGCCTGAGAGGTTAATGCTTCCATCCCGTGCGGGGGATGAGCTCTTCCACAAAGCCCTCCGGGGTGAAGGGGATGAGGTCGTCGATGCCCTCGCCCACGCCGATGAACCGCACCGGCAGACCGAGGCGCTGCTTGACGGCCACCACGCAGCCGCCCTTGGCCGTGCCGTCGAGCTTGGTCAGGATGATGCCGGTGGCGTCAGCAGCCTTGCAGAATTCCTTCGCCTGGCTGATGGCGTTCTGGCCCGTGATGGCATCCAGCACCAGCAGGGTCTCGAGGCTGGCTTCGGGAGCGGCCTTCCTGACGCTGCGGCTGATCTTGGACAGCTCGCTCATCAGGTTCGACTTGTTGTGGAGACGTCCGGCCGTATCGGCGATGACCATGTCATAGCCCCGGGCGGTGGCAGACTTCACGGTGTCGAAGATGACGGCGGCGGGGTCTGCGCCCTCGCCGGCCTTGACGATCGGCACACCGGCGCGGCCCGCCCAGATCTCCAGCTGCTCGCTGGCAGCGGCGCGGAAGGTGTCGCCTGCGGCCAGCATGACCTTTTTGCCCTGACGGGTGTAGTAGTCGGCCAGCTTTGCGATGCTGGTGGTCTTGCCCACGCCGTTGACGCCGATGACGAGGATGACGGCGGGATGGCCGTCCAGCGCCATTTCGGTCTCCGGGCGCATCTCGTCGGCGATGATGTCGCGCAGAGCGTCAGCCGCCTGTTCGCCGGTCTTGAGGCCCTTTTCCTGCACGCGGTCGCGGAGGGCGTCCACCAGCTTCATGGCGACGTCGCCGCCCACGTCGGCGAGGATGAGCTGTTCTTCCAGCTCATCGTAGAGGTCGTCGTCGATCTTACTGCCGGTGAGGGTGTTCAGGATGTTGCCCCAAAAGCCTGTGCGGGTCTTTTCGAGGCCGTCTTTCATTTTGTCCTTTTCTTTTTTGCCAAATCCAAAGAGTCCCATGGGTTCTCTCCTTAATATGTTTTGTTGGGGGATAACCTCTCCGTCACGGCTAACGCCGTGCCATTGTCCGGGTTGCGGTACCCAGCATCCGCTTCGCTTTGCTTGCGTATTGCTGACCGCGGCCCCAACAACTCCTCCCTGTTTCCGCCACTGGCGGCGGTCGTCGTCGTTGCCCTACCGAGGGGAGCTGTCTGCGAAGCAGACTGAGAGGTTGGACGAAGGGAAGCCTGTCCGTGAAGCATTGACGGAGAGGTTCAATTCCATCTTATTATACCTACGAAACCAGTTCCGCGTCAACCTGTTCCAAATCGAGTTTGAGCAGTTTGGAGACGCCGTCCTCCTGCATGGTGACGCCGTAGAGGACATTGGCGGCCTCCATGGTGCCGCGGCGGTGGGTGATGACGATGAACTGGGTCTTGTCGCTCACCCGGCGCAGATACTGCGCAAAGCGGACGACATTGGCGTCATCCAGCGCGGCCTCGATCTCGTCGAGGATGCAGAAGGGCGCGGGGTTGACGGCGAGGATGGCGAAATAGATGCTGATGGCCACCAGCGCCTGCTCGCCGCCGGACAGGGCTTCCAGATTCTTGATGACCTTGCCCGGCGGGGCCACCCGGATGCCGATGCCGCAGGAAAGCACGTCGCTCTCATCTTCCAGCACAAGGCTGGCCTCGCCGCCGCCGAACAGTTCGGTAAAGACGCGGCCAAAGTTCTCGTTGATGGCCCGGAAGCTGTCGGTGAAGATGTCTTTCATCTGGCCCGACAGGCTGGTGATCATTCTGGTCAGCTCGTTCCTGCTGCCCTCGACGTCCTCCACCTGAGCGCGGAGGGTGTCGTAGCGGGCCTTGACCTCCTGATACTCCTCGATGGCGCTGACATTGACGTTGCCCAGAGCGCGTATCCTGCCCCGCAGGTCAGCCACCTGCGCCCGGAGGACGTTCACGTTCTCGAACTCCACGCAGAGCTCTTCGGCCTGAGAGAGGGTCAGCTGATACTCGTCCCAGAGCTTCGCGGCCATCTGGTCGTATTCGCCCTCGGCGGCGGCTTTCCGCTCCGCCAGACGGGCCATCTCGCGGCCCATCTCTTCCCGCTCATCGGCGGCGGTGCGGCCTTTTGCAAGAGCCTCCGTCTCGTCCTTCTGGCAGAGCAGGCGCTTCTCGGTGGCCTCGCGTATCTCGGCCTCTTTTGCCGCGATGAGCGCGGTGCTGTCGGTCTTGGCCCGGCGGATGGCCTCTATCTCTTCCTGACAGGCCCCGCTGCGGGCGGCGAGGGCGGTGAGGCTCTCTTCCAGCGCGGCGCGGCGGCTCTCGGCGTCTCTGGCCTGTTTTTCCAGCGCTTCGATCTGGCTGCGGGCCAGCTCGGCGTCCTTCTGACGGGCCAGCTGCTCCATCCGCTTGGCGCTCAGGCGCTCGGCGAGGCTCCGCTGCTGTGCAAGGAAGGCGTCGTCGCCCTCGGCGATGCGTTCCAGCTCGGCCGTCCGCGTCTCGATGTCGGCGGCAAGGGCTTCTTCCTGCTTTGCGGCGTCTTCGGCACGGGCGCGGGCGGCGGCCAACTGGGCTTTCCGCCGCTCCATCTCATCCTGACGCCCGGCGAGCGCCGCTTCCGACTGCTCCACAGCCGCCTCGAGGCGTTTCTGTTCGGCCTCGGCGCGGATGCGGTCATTAGCCGCCGTAATGATCTCGCTCTCGGTGGCGGTCAGCTCTGCGGCCAGCGCATCCACCTGTGTTTTCAGCTCGTCGGTGCGGTCCTGCGCCGCGAGGCAGTCCTTCTGGAGTTTGGCGGCCCTGACGCGCAGCTCTTCCATCTCCTGCTTGCGGGTGAACAGGCCCGCCGACCGCTGGACGCTGCCGCCGGTGAAGCTGCCGCCCGCGTTGATGACCTGACCGTCCAGCGTGACCACCTTGTTGTGGTAACCCAGCTCCCGAGCCACACGGGAGGCTTCGTTGATGTCGTCCACCACCACGATGCGGCCCAGCAGATTCGACACGATGTTCGCATACCGGGGGTCGGCCTTGACGAGGCTGGACGCCAGCCGGGCCGAACCGGAGAGACTCCCCCGGAAAAAGCCGGGCTGAACGGTGTCCAGCGGCAGAAAGGTGGCGCGGCCCGCGTTCTCGCTGCGGAGCAGGGCGATGCCGGCCTTGGCGGCGGCTTCGTTCTCCGTCACGATGTTCTGCAGTGCGCCGCCCAATGCCGTTTCAATGGCGACTTCCCGCCCCGGCTCGACGCTCAAAATCGACGATACCGGCCCGATGATGCCCCGCAGGCGGCGGGCCGACGCGGCCCGCATGACCGTCTTGACCGAGTTCTGGTAGCCGTCCATGTTCTTTTCCAGCTCTTTCAGCACGCCGAGGCGCTGACGGGCGGCGTCCAGTTCACGGCCAAGCTTCTGCTCGGCGGCATCGGCCTCATTGAGGGCGGTGCGGCGGCCTTTCAGCTTGAGCTCCACGCCGGCCTTCACATTTGCCAGCTGCTTTTCGTTCTCGGCCAGCATCTTCCGGTACTCGATGGTATCGGCAAGGTCCTGCTTTGCCTCGTCCCGCTGAGCCTCGAGGGCCTCGGCGTTCTCGACGAGGGCGGGCAGCTGCTCCTGCGCGGCCTGAGCGGCGGCTTCGGCGGCAGCTTTCGCCACCTGTGCCTCGGTACGCTTCGCCGTCAGGTCGGCCACCTCAGCCCGCAGGATGTCCCGGCGGGCGCCGCTGGCGTTGTTCTCGCTGGTCAGACGCAGCAGTTCCGCGTCCAGTTCGGCCAGCTCTGCGGCCAGCTTCTCCCCTACCGCTGCCATGGACCGGGCCACGGCGCGGTGGCGTTCCAGCGCGGCGGCAGCCTCGGTGCTGTCCTGCTCGCCTGTGGCGATGTCCTCCCGCAGTGCGGCAGCGCTCTCCTCGTTGCGGGCGATGTCGTTTTCCAGCACGGCGATTCGGCTGTCGCTGCCGGAAAGCTCTTCTGTGATGCTGCGAATATCCCCATTCAGGCGCTCGACGGCAATGGTCAGCTGCTGTGCCTGCATACGGATCTTCTCAGCCTCGGCCTCGGCGGCTCTGGCCTCCCGGTCAAACCTCTCATACTCGGCCTGAGCGGTCTCATAGTCCCGCACCTGACGGCGGACGGCCTCCCGGGCGCGGTGGACGCCGTCGGTCCAGAGGGTGACTTCCAGCGTCTTCCGCCGGGCGCTGAGCTCGAGAAAGCGCTGGGCCTTCTCGCTCTCTTTTTCCAGCGGGCCGACCCGGGCTTCCAGTTCGTCGAGGATGTCCCGCAGACGCTCGAGGTTCTCTGCCGCCGCGGCCAGACGCCGCTCCGCCTCGTTTTTGCGGTAACGGTACTTGGCGATGCCGCAGGCTTCCTCGAAAATTTCGCGGCGCTCGCTGCTTTTTGCGGCGACGATCTCCGCGATGCGGCCCTGTCCGATGACGGAGTAGCCGTCCCGGCCGATGCCGGTGTCCAGCAGCAGCTCGTAGATGTCCTTGAGGCGGCAGAGCTGGCCGTTGATGGTGTACTCGCTCTCGCCGGAGCGGTAGTATTTGCGGCCGATGACGGCTTCGTCGGCGTCGATGTCCAGCGTGTGGGCGCTGTTGTCCAGCGTCAGGCGCACCATGGCAAAGCCCATGGCTCCCCGGCGGCGGGTGCCGCCGAAGATGACGTCCTCCATCTTTCCGGCAGCGCGAAGCTGGCGGGAGCTGGTCTCGCCCAGCACCCACCGCACCGCGTCCGACAGATTGGACTTGCCCGAGCCGTTGGGGCCGACGACGCCGGTGACGCCCTCGTCGAAGCGTATCCTGACCTTATCGGGGAAACTCTTGAAACCTTGAATTTCCAGTTCCTTGAACACCATATTACTTTTCCTTGATGACGCCCAACAGCTTCAGGGCCTCGCGGGCGGCATGCTGCTCCGCCATTTTCTTGCTGCGGCCCTCGCCCCGGGCCACGCAGTCCGAGTTGAACCGGACGGCCACCACAAAGTGCTTGTTGTGGTCGGGGCCGGTCTCCTGCTCCACCACATAGCTCAGCTTCTCTTCGGGGTTCTGCTGGACGATCTCCTGCAGGCGGGTCTTGTAGTCGGCCTCGGCGTACTTGCCCTCGGTGATAAAGGGCAGGATGAAGTTCCTTGCCACCTCCATGCCGCCGTCGAGGTAAAGGGCGGCGATGAGGGCTTCAAAGGCGTCCGACACGACGCTGGGGCGGGTGCGGCCACCGCAGTGCTCTTCGCCCCGGCCCAGACGCAGGTAATCGCCGAGATTGATCTCCTGAGCGAACTGGAACAGTGCGCCCTCGCTGACGAGGCTGGAGCGGATGCGGGTCAGATCGCCCTCGGGGCGGTCGGCATAGGCGTGGAACAGGTAGTCTGCCGAGACGATCTGTAGCACGCTGTCGCCCAGAAACTCAAGCCGTTCGTTGTGTTTGACGGGCGGGCGGGTCTCGTTGGCGTAGCTGGTGTGGGTGAGCGCCGTTTCCAGCAGCTCCGGGTGCTTGAACTTGTAACCAATAATTGTTTCCAACTGATGGCTCATGTTTTTTTACTCCCTTTTGCGATGTTATTCCTTGGTGGTGTTCAATTCATCCAGTGCGCTCTGCATGGTGCCGCACAGATCGTTCTCCACGCAAATTTTAGCCTGACGGATGGCGTTCTTTATGCCCTTGGCCTTGGAGGAGCCGTGAGCCTTGATGACCGGCTGCTTTGCGCCCAGGAAGGGTGCGCCGCCGTACTCCTCGCTGTCCATCTGGTGCTTGAGGTCAGACACGCTGTCCTTCAGCAGCAGATAGGCCAGCTTGCCGCCCAGATTCTTGAGGAACATTCCCTTCAGCATCCCCAGCAGCATCTTGGCGACGCCCTCGGTCAGCTTGAGGATGACGTTTCCGGTGAAGCCGTCGCAGACGACCACGTCCACGTCGCCGTTCGGCACATCACGGGGCTCGATGTTGCCCACGAAGCGGATGCCCGGAATGGTCTTGAGCAGCTGATGGGCTTCTTTGAGCATCGGGGTACCCTTGCTCTCCTCTGCGCCGTTGTTGGCCAGCGCCACACTAGGGGAGGTGCGGCCCTCCACCTTGTTCACATAGCAGCTGCCCATGACAGCGAAAGCGGCCAGCATCTCGGGGCGGCACTCGACATTGGCGCCGCAGTCCAGCAGCAGATACGCCTTATTTTGGGCCGGCACCATGGTGGCCAGCGCCGGGCGTTTGATTCCCCGCAGGGTGCGGACGATGAGGCTTGCGCCCACATGGAGCGCGCCGGTGCTGCCGGCGGAGACGAAGGCGTCGCCTTTGCCCTCTTTGAGCATATTCAGACCCACGACGATGGAGGAATCCTTCTTCGTGCGGATGGCCCTGGCCGGCTCGTCGCACATCTCAATGACCTCAGTGCAGTTCACCAGTTCGATGCCGTCCAGAGAGATGTTGTTGTCGGCGGCGGTCTTGCGGACAAGGGCCTCGTCGCCCACGCCGATGAGCTGGACGCCGTATTCCTTCACGGCAGCAGCCGCGCCTTCCAGCACGGCCAGGGGGGCGTTGTCGCCACCCATCATATCTACGATGATCTTCATAGGTTTTTCTCCCTTCTTGGGGGACAACCTCTCCGTCACGCCTGCGGCGTGACGG
>NZ_JAJEQG010000055.1 GCF_020687245.1 Faecalibacterium longum CLA-AA-H243
GCCGCGGCCAGCAGGATGCGAGGCCCGCACCAAGGGCCGAAGCAGATGCTGGGAGCCGCAACCCGGGCAGTGGCACGGCGTCAGCCGTGACGGAGAGGTTGAGTATTTTTCTAATTATACCACAAACGGAGGAAAACTTCGATGACCAAAGAAAAGATAGCCCGCATCAATGAGCTGGCACACAAGAGCAAGACCACCGGCCTGACGGAGGCCGAAAAAGCCGAGCAGCAGGCTCTGCGCAAGGAGTATATCGAGGACATGAAGTCCAGCCTTCGCGCCCAGCTGGAGCGCACCTCCATCAAGGAGCCGGACGGAACCATCCACAGAGTGAGCAAAAAGAACTGAACCGGGAGGAAAAAGTCGTACAAAACCGCTTTTTCCTCTTTTTTTGTGGGCGAAAGAGTGCTATACTTATACTCGAACTGTTGCGTGCTCCGGCAGGAGCTGCGCGGCAGAAAACAAGTTTCCCAAGGCGGCGTATCCCGGGCAGGGTGCGCGGAAAAGGCCGCCTTTTGAAAAATAATAAAGAGGTCATTTATTATGCTTACTGCAATTACGGGTATCAACTGGGGCGATGAGGGCAAGGGCCGCATGGTCGACCTGATCAGCCAGGAGTACGATATTGTTGCACGCTATCAGGGCGGCAACAATGCTGGTCATACCGTCAAGAACGAGCGGGGCAAGTTCGTGCTGAACCTGCTGCCCTCCGGTATCCTCCGTCCCAATGTTGTCTGCGTGATGGGCAACGGTATGGTCATCGACCCCCACCATCTGGACGGTGAGATCAACAAGCTGCGCGAGCAGGGTATCTCCATCACCCCTGCCAACCTGAAGATCTCTGACCGCGCCACCATCACCATGCCCTACCATGTCGATCAGGACGGTCTGGAAGAGGCACGTCTGTCCAAGACCGGCGCACAGTTCGGCTCCACCAAGCGCGGCATCGCCTACACTTACGGTGACAAGTACATGAAGAAGACCCTCCGCATGGGCGACCTGCTGCATCTGGACGACTCCGTCAAGAAGCGCCTGGTCACCATGGTGGACTCCAAGAACCTCGTCATGGAGGGCAGCTACAACGCCGCTCCCATCAGCGTGGATGAGATGTGGGCATGGCTGGAGAAGTATGCCGCCATCTTCAAGGACTACATCTGCGATGTGGGCCAGTATCTGGCTGACGCCGATGCCGCCGGCAAGAAGGTGCTGTTCGAGGCCCAGCTGGGCGCTCTGCGCGACATCGACTTCGGCATCTATCCCTACACCACTTCCTCCAACACCATCGGCGCTTACGCCCCTATCGGCGCAGGCATCCCGGGCCACAAGCTGACCAACTCCGTCGGCGTCATGAAGGCTTATTCCTCCTGCGTCGGCGACGGCCCCTTTGTCACTGAGCTGGCCATGACCGAGGAAGAGAAGCACGCTCTGCGTGAGGCCGGCCACGAGTACGGCGCTGCTACCGGCCGTCCCCGCCGCGTCGGCCCCATCGACCTGGTGGCAAGCCGCTACGGCGTCTTCTGCCAGGGCTGCGACGAGGTCGCCCTGACCCTGCTGGACGTGCTGGACTACATGGAGAAGATCCCCATGGTCACTGCTTACAAACTGAGCGACGGCACCACCACCACCCGCTTCCCCATGGGCGAGGCTCTGGACACCGCACAGCCGGTGGTGGAGTATCTGCCCGGCTGGCACTGCGACATCACCGCCGCCCGCAAGTGGGAAGACCTGCCCAAGGAGGCCCAGAACTACGTCGAGTATCTGGAAAAGGCCGTGGGCTGCAAGATCACCTATATCTCTGTGGGCGCAGAGCGTGAGGCATACATCCACCACGTGGTCTAAACCCTGAATTCACCGGAAAGAAGGATGCCGCTAATGTTTGACATCATCGCCGACAGCGCCTGTGACTTTACGCCGGAAATGGCGCAGAAGATAGGCGTGGAGATCGTGCCGTTCTATGTTTCGCTGGACGGTGAGCACTACCGCAAGGAGGGCAAGGAGATCGCTGTGCGGGATTTCTACCAGTTCATGGTGGACAACCCCTCTGCCTACCCCAAGACCAGCCTTGCCTCCATCGAGGATTTCGAGGAGGTGTTCCGCCGTCAGGCTGAGGCCGGCCGCCCCACCCTCTGCCTCTGCTTCACCGGCAAGATGAGCGGCTGCGTGGGCAGCGCCCGCAACGCCCGGGAGCTGGTGCTCGAGGACTACCCCGACGCGAAGATCGAGGTGATGGACTCGGCAGCGGCTACTGTCACTGAGGCGACTATGGTGGAGAACGCTGTGGCCATCCGCGACGCAGGCTGCACGCTGGACGAGGCGGTGACCTGGCTGGAAGCGGAAAAATCCACCAACAACATCTTCTTCACGGTGGGCAACCTCGATTACCTCATCAAGGGCGGACGCATCGGCAAAGTCTCTGGCCGGGCGGCGAACTTCCTGGGCATCAAGCCGATGATACTCTTCAAAGACGGCGAGATCTTCTCGGGCGGTGTGGCCCGGGGCCGTCAGAAGAGCTTTGAGAAGGCCCTTGAGCAGATGATGAACTATCTGGACGCCAACGGCGGCACGCCCGACGACTACCGCATCATCGTGGGCTACGGCTACGATGAAGAAGAGGGCAAACGGCTCTGGATGCAGACCCGTGCCGCCCTGCGTGCCAAGTACCCCGCCGCACAGTGCGAGGTGGGCCTGCTGCAGATCGGCTGCACCATCGCGGTCCATACCGGCCCCTATGCGCTGGGCATGGGTATCATGCGCCGCTGGAAAAAGCAGTAATAGCCGGATCAAAAAATCCTCTCCCATCGGGAGAGGATTTTTTTGTGTTATAGAGTGTTATCGGCCCTCGGTGCGCTGCGCCAGACGGGAAAAGCGTTTGTCTTTGTCCTTTTCGTCGTCCTGCGGGGCAGGTGCGGTGTGGGTGAACCGGACTTCGGTGACGCGGCGGCGGGCCGTGCGGGTCACGACGCCCTCGTAGTCGTTCAGCTGGAAATGATCGCCCACCTTGGGCAGATGGTGGGTCTTTTCCTGCACGAGGCCGTTTACGGTGTTGGAGTCGATGTCTTCATCCTCGGGCAGGTCCAGCGTCTCGTAAAGGTCGTCCACGCTGGCCGAGCCGGACACGAGCCAGCTGCCGTCCGACTGCTGGCGGAAGTCCTCAGTGGCCTCGTCGTGTTCGTCCCAGATCTCGCCCACAAGCTCTTCCAGAATGTCCTCGAGGGTGATGATGCCCTCGGTGCCGCCGTATTCGTCCACGACGACTGCCATGTGATGGTGCTGCTCCCGCAGGGTGCGCAGCAGCTGGGAGATCTGGGTGGAGCCGGTGGTGTAGAGGGTGGGAGCGATGAGGTCCTCCATCGTGACGGACTTTTTCAGACGGGCGATGTAGAAATCCTTCTCATGGACGACGCCGATGATGTTGTCAACGGTGTCGTGATAGACGGGCAGGCGGGAATAGCCGGATTCCGCGAACGTCTGCGCAAGCTCTTCCAGCGAAATATCGTCCTCCACGGCCACCACGTCTACACGGGGCGTCAGGATCTCTTCCACCTCCACGTCGTCGAACTCGATGGCGCTGCGGATGAGCTGGCTTTCCCGGTCGGTGAGCTCACCGTCGTTCTCGGCTTCGCTCACCATGGTGATGAGCTCACCTTCGGTGATGGCGTCGCTCTCACTGCTGTGGACGAAGCGTCCCAGCAGCTTCTTCCACTGGCTGAACAGCCAGGTCAGCGGGGTGAGGAGGGTCATCAGCAGGTTCAGCACCGGCGATACAGCGGTTGCGATGGTCTCGGGCATCTCCTTGGCGAGGGTCTTGGGAGTCACTTCGCCGAAGATGAGGACGACTACCGTCAGCACGATGGTGGAGGTGGTGGCGCCCCGCTCTGCACCCAGCCACTTGGTAAAGAGGACGGTGCCGATGGAAGCGGCGGCGATATTCACGATGTTGTTGCCGACGAGGATGGAGGAGAGAAGCTTGTCGTACTTCTCGGCCATCGCCAGCACCCGGGCGGCGGAAGTGTCGCCTTCCTCAGCGCGGCTTTTCAGGCGTATCTGGTTCAGGGAAGAAAATGCGGTCTCGGAGGCGGAGAAGAATGCGGAAAACGCGATCAAAACGATCAGCGCCACCAAGAGCGTTATACTGCCATCGTCCATAATAAAGGTTGCTCAACTCTACTTTCTTATAATAATATGTTAACCAAAAAGTGCTTTCCACCGTTGCCTTCGACGATGAAAAGCACTTTGTTCAACGCCTATAATATCATATTCCACCCGCCGGTGCAAGCGTTCCGGTCAGGAGGAGGGATAAAATAGGTAAAAAGTCTGCGGTTTTCAGCGGAGCACAAGGCCCGTGCCGTCGTAGTCCACCGTCAGGGTCGCGCCCTCGGTGTAGCTGCCCTGAATGATGGCCTTTGCGATGAGCGTCTCCACACGGCTCTGGATGAACCGCTTGATGGGACGTGCGCCGTAGACGCTGTCATAAGAGGAATCAATGATGAAGTCCTTGGCAGCCGTGGTGACGTCCAGCTTGAGGTGCTTGCCCTCGTCCATCCGCTTGCGCAGATCTTCGAGCTGCAGGTCCACGATCTTGCGGGTCTCGTCCTTGGTGAGGCTCTTGTAGTAGACGATCTCGTCCAGACGGTTCAGGAACTCGGGACGGAATTTGCTCTTCAGCAGCAGATCGATCTGCTTGCGGGCGTCCTCGCTCAGCTCGTTGGAGCCCTCGGCGCGGCGCTGCTCCAGGTCGTTCAGGATGATGTCACTGCCGAGGTTGGAGGTCAGGATGATGACGGTGTTCTTGAAGTCCACCGTGCGGCCCTGACTGTCGGTGATGCGGCCATCGTCCAGCACCTGCAGCAGGATGTTGAAGACGTCGGGGTGAGCCTTTTCCACCTCATCGAACAGCACGACGCTGTAGGGTTTGCGGCGGACGGCCTCGGTCAGCTGGCCGCCCTCTTCATAACCGACGTATCCCGGAGGCGCGCCGATCAGGCGGCTGACGCTGAACTTCTCCATATACTCGGTCATGTCGATACGCACCATGTTCCGCTCGTCGTCGAACAGAGCCTGTGCCAGAGCTTTTGCCAGCTCGGTCTTGCCGACGCCGGTGGGGCCGAGGAAGAGGAAGCTGCCAATCGGGCGGTTGGGGTTTGCGATGCCGGCGCGGCTGCGCAGGATGGCTTCGCTCACCTTGGTGACGGCCTCATCCTGGCCGATGACTCTCTTGTGGAGCACATCGTCCAGATGCAGCAGCTTCTCGCGCTCACCCTCCACCAGCTTCTCCACGGGGATGCCGGTCCAGCGGGCCACGATGCGGGCGATCTCCTCGTCGGTCACGCGGTCGCGCAGCAGGCTGTCTTCCTTCTTGGCGGCGGCGATCTTCTCTTCTTCTTCCAGCTGTTTCTGCAGCTGAGGCAGCTTGCCGTATTTCAGCTCAGCGGCCTTGTTCAGATCGTATTCGCGCTGTGCCTTCTCGATGGCGGCGTTGGTCTGCTCGATCTGCTCGCGCAGAGACTGCACCTTGCCGATGGCATTCTTCTCGTTTTCCCACTTTGCCTTCATGCTGTGGAACTTATCCTGCAGCTCGGCCAGCTCTTTTTCGAGGTCGCGCAGACGGCTCTGACTCAGAGCGTCGGTCTCCTTTTTCAGGCTGACCTGCTCGATCTGCAGCTGGGTGATGCGGTGGGCGAGGTCGTCCATCTCGCTGGGCATACTGTCCATCTCGGTCTTTATCATGGCGCAGGCTTCATCCACGAGGTCAATGGCCTTATCGGGGAGGAAGCGGTCGGTGATATAGCGGTCAGAGAGGGTGGCGGCGGCAATCAATGCGTTATCGCTGATCTTCACGCCGTGGAACACCTCGTACCGCTCTTTCAGGCCGCGCAGGATGGAGATGGTGTCTTCCACAGTAGGCTCATCCACCTGAACCGGCTGGAAGCGGCGCTCCAGAGCGGGGTCTTTCTCGATATACTGGCGGTACTCGTCCAGCGTGGTCGCGCCGATGCAGTGCAGCTCGCCGCGAGCCAGCATGGGTTTCAGCAGATTGCCGGCATCCATTGCGCCGTCGGTCTTGCCGGCACCCACGATGGTGTGCAGCTCATCAATGAAGAGGATGATCTTGCCCTCGCTCTTCTTCACCTCATTCAGGACGCTCTTCAAACGCTCCTCGAACTCGCCGCGGTACTTTGCGCCAGCCACCAGAGCACCCATGTCCAAGCTGAACACGGTACGGTCTTTCAGGTTTTCCGGCACATCGCCCCGGACGATACGCTGGGCCAGACCCTCGGCGATGGCCGTCTTGCCGACGCCCGGCTCACCGATGAGGCAGGGGTTGTTCTTCGTTTTACGGGACAGGATGCGGATGACATTTCGAATTTCCTGGTCACGGCCAATGACGGGGTCCAGCTTCTGCTTGCGGGCCAGGTCAACGAGGTCCTGACCATACTTCTGCAGGGCATTGTAGGTGTCCTCGGGGTTGTCGTTGGTCACGCGCTGGTTGCCGCGCACGGCGGTGAGCTGCTGTAAGAACTTATCCTTCGTGATGCTAAAGGCGCGGAACAGCTCGGAGGTGTTCTGGGTCTGCTCGTCCAGCAGGGCGAGGAAGATATGCTCGACGCTGACGTAGTCGTCCTTCATGGCCTTGGCCTCGCGGGCGGCGGCGCTCAGCACCTTGTCGGTGGCCTGCGAGATATAGACCTTGTCGGGGTCACGGCCAGAGCCGGACACCCGGGGCATTGCGGAAAGCTTTTCGGCCACAGCGGCGGAGAAGCTGCCTGCGTCCACATTCAGTTTCTGGAGCAGCTGGGGGATAAGGCCCTGCTCCTGTGTCGCCAGAGCGTGGAGCAGATGCTCCGGCTCCAGTGCATTATGCTGATACTCCACAGCCAGCTGCTGCGCAGCCTGCAGAGCCTCAAGGGTCTTCTGGGTATATTGACTGGTATTCATAAAGTCAAGCCTCCATTCATACCGGAAGTTGAGATCTGATGTCGGATGAGAGATTACATTCTGTTGATTTAGCACTCTTACTCATCGACTGCTAAAAATATACTCCAAACACGCTGCAATGTCAATAGGCAAAACCCGGAAGAGCCTCGGATTCACAAAAAGTTTGCAAAAATGAAAAAAATCACACCATATCGTCTCACGAAGGCAAACAAAAAGCCCCTGCCGGGCGAAAAGCCACAGCAGGGGCGGAAGGAATGAGAGAATCATTCAGCAAACAGCGGGGTGGACAGATAACGGTCGCCGGTGTCGGGCAGCAGGACGACGATGTTCTTGCCTGCGTTCTCGGGACGCTTTGCCAGCTGGATGGCAGCCCAGACAGCAGCACCGGAAGAGATGCCCACCAGAACGCCTTCCTTATGGCCGATCAGGCGGCCGGTGGCAAAGGCGTCGTCATTTTCGACGGTGATGATCTCGTCGTAGACCTTGGTGTCCAGCACGTCGGGGACGAAGCCTGCGCCGATGCCCTGGATCTTGTGCGCACCGGCGGTACCCTTGCTCAGGACAGGGGAGGTAGCGGGCTCGACGGCCACGACCTTGACGCCGGGATTCTTGCTCTTGAGGTACTGGCCCACACCGGTGATGGTGCCGCCGGTGCCGACGCCGGCTACAAAGATGTCAACCTTGCCGTCGGTGTCGTCCCAGATCTCAGGGCCGGTGGTGGCGATATGAGCCTTGGGGTTGGCCGGGTTGACGAACTGGCCGGGGATGAAGGAGTTGGGGATCTCTTTTGCCAGCTCGTCGGCCTTGGCGATAGCACCCTTCATGCCCTTGGCACCCTCGCTCAGCACCAGCTCTGCGCCGTAAGCCTTCATCAGCTGGCGGCGCTCGACGCTCATGGTCTCGGGCATCACGATGATGATGCGGTAGCCCTTGGCAGCTGCCACGGCAGCCAGACCGATGCCGGTGTTGCCGGAGGTGGGCTCGATGATGACGGAGCCGGGCTTGAGCTTGCCGGAAGCCTCGGCGTCATCGATCATGGCCTTGGCGATACGGTCCTTGACGGAGCCGGCGGGGTTGAAGTATTCCAGCTTTGCCAGAAGCTTGGCAGAAAGGTCTGCATCCTTCTCGATATGGGTCAGCTCCAGCAGCGGGGTGTGGCCGATCAGCTGGTCTGCGGAAGTATAGATCTTGCTCATAATAGTAAACCTCCCTATTGCGGGCGATGCGCCCGGCTGCACCGGATAAAGCCGGCGTCGTCTCGATGTCCCTCATATTCCCGTTAAACCAATGTGATTTGTGGGTTTGGCTGTATTATAGCCTCCTTTGGGGCAGTTGTCAATGAGAAATCGAAAATTTCTGATTGAAAAGTTATAAACCCTGTTGTATAATAGGTTAAAATGAACGGAGGCGTGTTCCGCAGCTGACCCGGCTGTATCACAATAATAACAGGAAAGAAGAGAAAGGAATGTCTATGATCGTTTCCACCAAGGGGCGCTATGCGCTGCGTGTGATGATAGATTTGGCTGAGCACCGCTCTGAAAAATATGTCCCGCTGAAAGAGGTCGCCGCCCGGCAGGAGATCTCCGAAAAATACCTCGAAAACATCCTCAAGGTTCTGGTGCAGAACGGCTTCCTCGAGGGCCTGCGCGGCAAGGGCGGCGGCTATCGTCTGACCCGCGAGCCCGACCAGTACACCGTGGGTGAGATCCTGACTCTTACCGAGGGAAGCCTTGCACCGGTGAGCTGTCTTGCACAGGGCGCGGCATCCTGCCCCCGGATGAGCAGCTGCCGCACGTATGATATGTGGAAGGGCCTCGATGACCTCATTGAGGACTACTTTGGAAAGATCACCCTTGCCGACCTCGCCGCACCCGATGAGGCAGGCAACGACTATGTTATCTGAATGATGAGCAAAAGAAAATCCCTGCCATCGGCAGGGATTTTCTTATGTGCAGATCGGATCAGGAAACGACCGCGCCGCTGGTCAGCGTGCTGGTGACAGCGTCCATCAGGGCCACCATGGTGCAGTAGTTCTGGCCGTAGGTGTCCGCATAGGCGGAGTAGGTGTCGATCTGCTCCTGAGTGGGGGCGATGTCCAGAGACTCGGCCACGGCCTGATAGAGCAGAGCTTCCTTGGAGTAGTCTTCCAGATTGCTCTCGAGGTGGGCCAGCATGGCGTCGGTGTTCTCGTAGCCCAGCAGATTCTGGACGAGGCCGTCGAGGTCATAGCCGTAGTAGCCCGCCAGCGTGCTGTAGTAGTTCAGGCACTGGTTGACCTGATAATCCATCACCTGCTGAGGGATGGACTTGAAGGTGGAGTTTTCCAGCAGATCGTCCATGACGGCGGTGTTGAGGTTGGAGGTGTAGAGCTGATCCTGATAGTAGGCGCGCAGGGCCTCCACGGTGTAGATGTTGTTGGAGATGCCGAAGGTGCTGGCCACCCAGCTGTCGGTGAGCTCGGGCAGGACGCTTTCGCTGATGTAGTTGAGGGTCACGGTAAAGACGGCTTTCTGGCCGCTGAGCTTCACAGCATTGCCGTTGGCGTCGGTGGAATCGCTGTAGCCGTCGGGGAAGGTGACGTTGACGTCGAAGGTCTCGCCGGGCTTGTGGCCGATGATCTGGTCTTCAAAGCCGTCGATGAACGTGCCGCTGCCCAGCGTCAAATCGTAGTTCTCGGCGCTGCCGCCGGTGAACTCCACGTTGTTCACAGAGCCGACATAGTTGATGTTCACGGTGTCGCCGTCGGCGGCAGCGCGGTCGGTGATGTGCTCGGTGGAGGAATACTGGCTCAGCAGATCGCTGATCTGCTCCTCCACTTCCTCGCTGGTGGGCTCGACGTCCGAGCGCTTGATGGCGACGGATGCAAAGTCTTCGGGCAGGGTCACATAGTCCAGAGCGCGGATGCCCTCCCAGTAGCCTTTCTCATCCAGACCATCGCTGTAGTTGAAGTTCTGGTAGTCGTAGTCGGACGCGCTGCCGAGTGCGGAAGAAGATGCCGTGCTGGATGCAGCACTGTCGGCCTTGCCGCCGCAGGCAGCGAGGCTCAGCGCCAGAGCGCCGGCGCAGACAAGGCAGAGTGCCTTGGTGAAAATACGCTTCAAAAGAATTCCCTCCTGTTGGTAGACCGGTATTTTGCCGGTGGTTCGAAAAACAACCTCTATTATATCGGGTAAAAATGAAAAAGAAAAGTTTTTTGCAAAATTTCCACACTCTCCCCGCCCTTTGTCGGACTTTTGGGGCCGGAGAGTGCGAAAAGGCGGAAAATCGGTGGAAATGGGGAGGGGGTTCTGATACAATGAGAGTAATAATAAGGAATAACCTCTCCGGCATTGCTTCGCAATGCCACTGCCCGGGTTGCGGCACCCAGCATCCGCAGCGCTTTGCTTGCGTCTTGC
>NZ_JAJEQG010000056.1 GCF_020687245.1 Faecalibacterium longum CLA-AA-H243
ATAAGAAAGAACAGCGCTGATTTTTCATCCCCCAGCTTATCCAGCTCCAGTTCGTCATAAGACATGATCTCCCGAAGTTGGGGAATATCAAAGGGAGCCAGTCTTGCACCGCAGGAAATCAAAATGCTTTTGGCTGTCTTGCCAGAGACGAAAAGTCAAGGACTTTTTCATCAAATTCAAAAAGAAGTCACATTTTGCGGACTTCCTCACGGAGCAGACGCTTGATTTTGTCCTCCATCGTTTCTTTTGCGGTCTGGCTGAAATGCACACGGACGATATAGGTGGTCTTGCCGATCTGCTTTCTGACAGTCGGGCAAGGGGTACTGTTGGTTGCGGTATTGTTCATTCAAAATCCTCCTGTAAATAAAAAATGCCCGGTGACTTTTCATCATCGGGCGGTGATCGGTATGAGGGAAGAAGGCAAGGCGGCAACATTAAGGTATCTATAAAAACCTTGCCGTCTTTGCCACGCTTGCCGTGTTCCTGTTGTCAGTCTCGGAGATAGCAGACCCATGCTGTGCCGTCTTTCTCGGTCACAAGTCTGTCCCCGATACGGCTCTTTGCCGTTCTCATGGTGCGTGAGGAAATCCCACGCTCATTGACTGCCTTTTCCAACTCTGCACTCGGCATACGCTTTCCGTCCGCAAGCAGTTCCAGAATAAGCATTTGCGCCTGTGCGGTCTTGCTCTCGGTATTGGCGGTGTCTGTTCCGGCAAGAAGCTCGTCAGCGGTAATGTCATAAGCTCCTATCCATTCAAAGCCTTTCTCGTCTCCCAGAGAAAAGGCAAGGGACTGTCCGGGCGGCGCAAGGGAGCTTTTCTCATGGATAAGTACCCTTGTTGTGGGGCTGTCCTTCAGCTTGCCGATAAAGAGCAGACTGCGGACTGCCGCCGTAATGTCGATAGACCCTAATCCCCGGTAGGTGCTTTGCGTTCCTGCGGCTTTGTTGAGATGTCCGATCAGCACGATAGCGCACCCGGTAGCCTGTGCAATGTCTCCCAGACTGCGGAATATCGGGCGCACCTCGTTTGCCCGGTTCATGTCCACATCTGCGCCCAGAAACGCCTGTACCGGGTCAATGATAACCAGCCTTGCGTTGTTTTCCGGGATTGCCCTTGCGATGCGTTCATCGGCAAGGGTCAGTGGTGTGTCTCTATCGTCAATGACAAGCACTTTTTCAAGGTCTGCGTCTGCTTCCATCAGTCGGGGCTTGACCGTATCACCCAGACCGTCCTCGGCAGTCTGGTAAATGATATTGAACGGTTCAAGGGTTTCCATACCGGGCAAGGGCTTTCGGTTGGTGCAAGCCGCCGCAAGACGCATGGCAAAGTAGGTCTTGCCCTCGCCAGGGTTGCCCTGTATGATCGTCAGCTTTCCAAAGGGGATATAGGGAAACCATAGCCATTCCACGCTCGTCAGCTCCACATCTGCCATGCGGAGCATGGGAACAGGCTGGGCGGTGGGCAGCTCTCGCAGCGTGATTGTCTCGGCTATGAATTTGCGGCTCGGAATGTCCCCTTGCTGACGGAGAACATCGTTCCAGTCTTTCCTTGCCGGGACAAGGCGAATGACGGCGATCTCGCTGGGAATGGACTGTGCCAGTCGGGTACAGGCTTCGCTTCCTGCGGTGTCGCTGTCAAGGCAGAGGAACACTTTTTGGGTGTCCTTGCGTTCAGAAAGAAAACGGTCAAGGGCTTTGCCTGAAACGCCGCCCAGGGCAAGGTAGCTCCTTGTCTGCCAGTCCTGCGGATAAAGGCAGATAAAGGACAAAAGGTCAATCGGTGCTTCAAAGACAAAGAGCTGGTTGCCGTTTCCCTCATAGCGGAACGGATAGGACTTGTCAGACCCGGCAATGTCCTGTCTGAATGGGTCTGCCGTTCCTCGCACATGGGCGTATCTCGGTGTGTCGTTTCGGTCTCTGCCGACAAAGACAACATTGTGCCGCTTTGCGTCCTCGTAAATATCCCCGGAAAGAAGAAAAGCCTCAACAAGCGTTTTGTTGAGACCCCGGCTTTCGCAAAGATATTGAATTACCCTGTCGGCTGTTCGGTTGTGCAAGGGCAAGTGGAACGCTGTGGGCGGTGCTGTGGTGGCTTCGGTCTGTCCTTCGCCGCTTTCGCCGGTCAGCATTTGGACGGCTTCGGGAAAGGACTTGCCGTAAAACTCCATGACGAAATCAATGGGATAGCCGCCCTTACTCTGGCTGTGGCGAAACCACTTGTTTCCCCGGACGGTCAGGCTGTCATGTTCTTTCCAGCGGTATTCCCGTCCGCTTTTGATAAGTGTCTCTCCCTGTGTGCGGAGAAAATCTTCCAGACTGACGGCGTTTGCCCGGTCAATCTGCGCTTGGGTGTAATTCATCGGGATAGTTCCTCCTTTTTGTGTCGTGTTTGGGGTCGATTTTGGAGCATTTGTTCCTCTGTACGCTCGTTAAATCGGGCGGCAGTATCTACACATGACTTGACCTTCCAAAGGCGGTGTAAATCGTCTCTGACAGCCTTAAACTCGCCATAGGTGGTTTCGTGCGCCTGTTCCAGCTCGTCATACTCGTCGGACAGCTTTTTCATATCCACCTTGCCGTCCGGGAACTCCCTGGTCAGCTTTCGTCTGGCGGCGTAGAACTGTTTCAGTTCCGCTTCATGCTCTGCCTTGTACTTGGCTCTGGGCTTCTCAAACTTGATTTTCTGCAAGCCGTCATAGACAGGCTTCAAGCTCTGGAAAGCAGCGGAGCTGTCATAGAGCTGCTTAATTGCTTTCATTCGGGCGGTCTGTTCGTCCAGCGTTTTCTTCAAGCTCTCTGTGGCAGCACTGTGTTCGCTGACACGGCTTTCTAAATCTTCAAGGGAGTAAATGCCGTTTGCCCGGAGATAATTGAAAGTCTCGTTCATCTCCTTTAGATTGCTGACCTTGCCTTTCTGCGAATATGCCCCGGCTCTGCGCTGGGTGTAATAGGCGCTCAGCAGCGAAACAAGGTCGGGTGCCTGCGGCTTGGCAAGCTCCGCTTTTGCTTCGGCAATCCAATCAAACAGGAGAGCGATTTTCTTCTTGATGTCCCGGATAACGGCATTGGTGGCTCTGATCCAGCGGTTGAACTCGCCTTTCTCGGTGCGTATGCCTTTCTTCTCCATTGCCCGGACGGTTGCGCCCTCATGAACGGTTGGAAGAAGCTCCACGCCCTGACGCTCATAGCTTCGGTGGTCGATACGAACGTCAAGCCCCTTTTCCGCAAACTTGGCGTTGCACATCTCCGCCCATGCTTCACGCCAATGTTCCAGCGTTTCGGGACTGCCCCAGTCGGTAGTGGGAACGGCATTGAACACATACTTACCGTTTGCGTCTCGAATACGGTTGCCCTCCTCGTCCAGCACATATTCTCGCCGTTGTTTTATGCCCCATGTGCCGTCCTGCTCCATTGGTCGAATAGGGCAGAGAAAGTGAAAATGGGGATTGGGTGTGCCGCCGTCCTCACACTCCTTTTCGTGAAAGGACACATCAACGGTCATGCCCCGGCTGACAAACTCCCGAAACAAAAATTCCCTTGCCAGAGCGATGTTTTCTTCAAGAGAAAATTCATTCTGCAAGGAAATTTCAAAACTGTATGCAAGCTGGGCGTTCTTACCACGCTCGGCTTTTTCAACCGCGTTCCATAGGGTCTGACGGTCTGCGTATTCTTTCAGTGCATGGGGCGGCAGGAAAATGTCAGAGCAGATCACGCCGCCCTTGCGTGTGTAGTCGCTGTATTCGCCGTAATACTCGCTGTACAGCTTTTCGCCGGAACGATAGGCGGCAGAAGCAATCGCAGACTGACCTTTACTGCGTTTCGTTTGGGTTACTGTGAAGTGGAATAGTGCCATTGGCTTTCAGCTCCTTTCCTCTGTTTGCTTGGTTGATGTGTGTAATCTCCATGTGCCGGACGGCTCTCTGTACCTCCGGCAGACCGAAGATGTGTTCCATCAGCTCGGTCATTTCGGTGCGTGTGAGATTTTTGACCTCCGGGGCAAGGCTCTCAATCGTGCCGCCCAGATTGCAAAGGCGGTGGGTACGTTTCTGCCTTTCGCCTTTCTCCAGATATTTCTTTCTGTTCTCCAAACGCTCCAGTTTGTGCTGTTCCTGTGCAAGCCGCTTTTCCACTTGCTCTTTTTCAGCTCGAAGCTGTTCAAGGCTTTTCTGTTTTGCCATTTTGGTTGACCTCCTTTTTTGAAAATGGGTATAAAAAAAGACCGCCAACTTTTCGCACATTGCGACCAGTCAACGGTCTATTTTTCGGTATTCGGTTGTTGTATTCAGTTAGATAATTTATTTGCTATCCTTACCGAAAAAACCAATCGTAGCCATAACAAAACCCACGATAATTAAAAGAAACGACACCCACAGTGTTCCTACATATATCACCTTTAATCCTGCAAGTATCATTATAGCAATACCCAATAGCATTAAACTGTTTCCAAACATAATCTTTTTCATACGCTCACGCTCCTTTGTTAAATTATCGTTTACTATTTTCAAACTTGCTGGCGGCGAACGGTTTGTCAAAACCGTTTGCGGACGGCAAGTCCACAGGGGATAGCCGCTTTAGCGGTGCAAGGGGGTGTAGCCACCTTGACGGAACGAAGTGACGCAACATTCGCAGGCAAGCAGTTTTCTTCTGCTGACAGAGAATGAAGCTCCGCAGGACGCACTACTCTCGATAGAGAGTATAGAAGTGCGCCCTTAGAGTTCTAAGGGTATTTTTAGATAATTGGGAATGTTTCTTTGTCAAACTGCGTAACATTGAACACGATACGCCACTCGACATCATCACCAACCGGTTCAAAGTGCAGAGCAGAACAAGCAGCATGAAGTTTTTCTTGTGAATTTGTTCCATATATAACTGCTGTCGGACCATCTGCACCACCAATAACACCAACAACAAAACAGGAACTACTGCCAACTGGACGGAACGAATGATCGTCTGGTGTAACTTCTATCGGTCTATCGCCTTCATCACAGTCAAAAACCGAAATGTTCTCCATCGGTTCAGGGGTAAGTGTATAACTCATGGCAATATAATGTGTCGGATAAATCCAGCGATCAGAACCAAAACTATTTTGAGGAACTGTCTGCTGTTCTATTTCCTGCACGGTCAGTGTATGGGTTATTCCGCTAACAGGATGGGAAAACATAAATGAATCTCCGGGTGCGTGAACTTTGAAATGTGAGCCTGGAACTTGTCCTGGTTGCTGCTCCATTGTAAGAAAAAGTTTATTGATTTCAGGGTGATGCTTGGTTCCCCAAGGAAATACGTCTCTGCATATGACCCAGCCATAAGTACTATCCAGCCCATAATGGTCGATTGCCCATTTTGCTTCCAACTCATTGATAACGCCATCTGGCAGACAAGGATTAAAGCTCACAGCGCAGCCATGGGTTGTCTGTAATATTTTCTCGTTTAACTTCAAGCAAGGTTTGAAGTTAAAACAAAGTGGGTTTTCCCATTCCATCTGCATCTGTTGCTCACGGGTAAAATTTTCACATGAGTCATTTTCCCAGTCCAGATTCCATTTTTTCATGAAGTCACGGATGCTTTCTGAATCAACTCGCATACAAAAATCAACGACAAGTCCTTTGCTACATGAATAAGCTGCCGGAATTACCCAATGATATCCAGCCCAATCGAATTGTTTATCCAGCTTGATCTCTTTTCCGGCACGGTCTTTACCTCGATGTCCCCAGAAATCTCCATCAAAGTAGACCTTCCATTCAGGGGCAACCAATTCTGCCTCTGAAGTCATATCATTATCGTAATAATCTTCTGTGTATTTAATCTGACTGTAATCAAAGGAAGATTGCAGGTTTTTGATATATGTCCACGGTTGTTCCATAGGCAACAAATTCATCTTCTCTGAAATTTCCGATAAAGTTTGCTGTTGTTCCTGGGTTGTAGGGTTTTCATTGAGAAAGGCTTCAAACTGTGCTTCGTTCCACATCCACGCTTGTTCCACTGCCGCCACATCACCACAAGCCAGTATAAGCCGCAGAAAGTCGGTAAAATTTTCAGCTACTGGATGAACATAATCAGGAGAAGTATTCATGGGGCTGACAGAGAAAACCATCTCTCCAAATCCACGAATGAAACAGAAGTGGATACCATCTATCCCTGCCCATCCAAAAACCGATGCCCCTTTTGGGGTACAAAAATAATTTGTATTATCCTCACGGAGTTCAACTCCCACAGGACTTAAATCGACACCCCGCTGTAAAAATTTTTTCAAAATTCTATTCATTAAGCATCCCCCCATAAAATTAGTGCTATCACGCTCTTTATTGTAGTAAATTTTATCACAAGAGTGTGAATAAATCTACTGGCGAATGCTGAAACCGCCCGAACAGTTTCTTTCTGCTCAGGCGGCTTTCTTCATCTATTTTTCTTTCTTCTGCTGCACTTGTTCATGGGCTTCCTGCTGAACATCAGCCCAGCGGAAAAGCCATACTTGAAGTGACTTTCACTTTCTTCACATTGGGCGATTGCTGTCTGCGCCCGGAGTTCCTGCACCAGCTCATAGTCCTCTTTGCTGAGCCGCTGGGACAACTGCTCCATGAGCTTTTCACAGGCTATGACTGCCTTTCGGTATTCCGGTGATGTAGGTACAACTGTCTCGCAGGGATAAAACTCCCCATTATACATGGCTTCCAAAATCATAGCTTTACCTCTCTCAACAGTAGATTAGTTCCGTCTTGATGATTTCCTCTGCCCGGCAGCGGATGGAGTTCATTGACTGCACCCATAACATCTGATTTTCCGCTTTCATGGCTTCGGTCACGCCCTCGGCTTTCATCATCTGCCGGATAATCAAGTCCAGCCTGTCTGCCGCCTGCTCGTTCAGATCGGCAACGACGGTGTGGAGCCTGCCGGACAAAATTAGCTCGTTGTAAAGCATGGGACGGTGCAATTTCAGATAGGACTGGCGCAAGCGTCCCCAATGCCCAATAGGTCGGCGTTCCTCCGGCAGCTTCAAGTCCGGCACATAGTAGTCGCCCACCAACACATAGTCCATACCGTTCTCATGGATTCTCGGTTTCAACTCTTTCATAAAATCACGCTCCCTTTCTCGGTCCCAGCTGCGGCAAACTGCTCACCGGGATAAATACCCCTCTGGCAATATCCTCGGTGCGGATTGCCTGTTTTCTGG
The DNA here is from genome assembly GCF_020687245.1 of Faecalibacterium longum CLA-AA-H243. Lineage (GTDB taxonomy): Bacteria > Bacillota > Clostridia > Oscillospirales > Ruminococcaceae > Faecalibacterium > Faecalibacterium longum. The sequence continues at coordinate 7,170 of NZ_JAJEQG010000056.1, forward strand.
CTTCAATCTCCGCTTTTTTCTTGGCTTTCGTGCGCTCCTCATACTCTTTCTGTTTACCATTGGCTTTCCGCTTCAAGTAGTTCTGGTGGAGCCTGTCCTTGCGTTCCTCACGCTTGCGGATTTCCTCTAATTCCTCCGGGGTAAGCTCCACTTCGCCAAACGCAGGGGGAACGAAACGACCCACGAAATTGAAGTAAATCTCGACCTCCTGTGTGGTCTGAATACTGCCCTTGCGGTCACGCTCATGCACAAGGATTTTCTCAATAAACTCATTGAGCATGGCAATCGTCAGCTTGTCGAAGTTCTCATACTTGTCAATCAGAGCGATAAAACGGTCAGCGTCCTTTTCGTGCTTCTCGTAGCTCTTGATAGCCTTTTCCAGATCGGAGATTTCAACGGTAAGCTCGGACTGTTCCTTTTCGTATTGAGCGTCCAGAGTGGCGTATCTGCTGTCGGACAGCTTTCCTAAAATGTTGTCCTCATAGATTTTGCAGAGCAGGACTTCCAGCTCGGAAACTCTCTGCTTTGCGGTGGCAAGGCGTGTCCGCTGTTTCTTGACCTCTGCCGTCTGCTGGCTGGACTGCGCTTCCTGCACCACACGGACAAACTCGGCTCGGTCATGCTTCGCATACTCGGCAATGGCTTTCAGCATTTCAGAGACAAGGGACAGTACCACATCTTCATTGATACGGTGCTGTGTCGTGCAGAGCTTTCCAACTGGGACTTTGCTGTATTGGGAACAGGTATATTGAGAAATACGCTTGCCGTTGTTGGTGCGGTGGACATACATCTTGCCACCGCAATCGGCGCAATAGAGCAAGCCCGTGAGGGGAGCTGCTTCGCCCCAGCCGTCTGGGTAGCGTCTGACATTCCCACGGATTTTCTGCACAAGGTCAAAGGTCTGCTGGTCAATGATAGGCTCATGGGTATTCTCGAAAATTGTCCATTCGTCCTCCGGGACATAATGGCTTTTCTTGTCCTTGAAGTGCTTTCGAGTCTTGAAGTTGATGGTGTGTCCCAGATATTCACGCTTTTCAAGAATGTTGCAGATGGTGGAAGAACCCCAGCCGTACACATCTTTGAAGGTCTTATTTTTGTTCACGCCCTCGCCGTGCCGGGCAAGGTAAGCGGACGGAATGAGGACTTTTTCTTCTTTCAGCTTGCTGGCGATCTGATACGGACCGTAGCCGTCAATCGTCATGGCAAAGATGCGCTTGACCACCTCGGCGGCTTCGGGGTCAACCAACCATTGGTCTCTGGCTTCGTTCCAAAGATAGCCGTAAATGACCGTGCCTGTGAGGTGCTTGCCGGACTTGCCTTTGGACTGGAAAGTGGAACGGATTTTACGGCTGGTGTCTCTGGCGTAATACTCGTTCATAATGTTGCGGAAAGGGGTAAAATCATCGTCCCCTCTGGCACTGTCCACGCCGTCATTGATGGCGATAAGGCGAACTCCACGCTGACGCAGGATTTCCATAATCTGACCGACTTTCAGATAGTCACGACCCATGCGGCTCATGTCCTTGATACAGAGGTATTCCACATTTCCGGCTTCAACCTCTTTCATCATGGCTAAAAATCCGGGGCGGTCAAAACAAGTGCCGCTGATACCATCGTCCGTGAAATGGACAATGTTTGTAAAGCCCTGCCGTGCGGCGAACTCCTCCAACATAGCCTTTTGATTGGATATGGAATTGCTCTCACGCTGTTGGTCATCATCTTTGCCAAAGTCATCACGGCTCAGTCGTTCGTACAGAGCTGTGATTTTCTCATTTTTTCTCATAACTTGCGCTCCTTTCTTCGGTTTTAGGTTGTGTGTTCTAAGAGACTTCCCAACCGCTTGATTAAGAAGTCTTTTAGAGCATACAACACCCGCCGCCAATTTGTATTTTTTATATTGCTTTACCGCGAAATGGTCGGGGCTGCGTTCTTCCAAATCGGCAAAGAGCAGATCAACGGGGCTTTGGTATTCCTCGTCGTCCTCGCGTGCTTCGCTTGCATTGATAAGTTCAAGCAGCGTTGTAAAGTTCATTTCCTCGGCGGGGGCTTCATACCAAATGTAGCCGATCAACGCGCAATATAGTAACCTCTCGGCTTTCACCCAAAAATCTTCCGCGCTCTTTTCTCCCTCGCCTTTGGTATTGACGATAAGGGTATTGACAACCTTTAACACGTCCTTTTCGCTGCGGATATAGACAAAGGGGTTATAGTGCATACTTTTCCGAAAGTTTATCGTGTTCAGTACCTTAATGCGGTAGCCTGCCCGTTGCAGCAGCTTTCCGCACTCGATTAGGACGGTGCCTTTCGGGTCGGTCAAGACGTAGGAAGAATGAAGCTGCATTAAATTAGGCTTTACGAAAAACCTTGTCTTGCCGCTGCCGCTGCCGCCGATCACCACGACGTTTTTATTTCTCGCGTATTTCGGCTGCTTCGGGCGGCTGTTCATGGTAAGGCGTTCGGTCTGCGTCAAAATGATGTTGTTCTGAAAATCCGGGTCGATATAGGGCTTTATATCTTCGGCGTTGCCCCATGAAGCGTTTTGTCAAGTGCTTTTTTGAGTTATTGACGCTAATTATCGTGAAAGTGCGAAAGTGCAAAGT
>NZ_JAJEQG010000057.1 GCF_020687245.1 Faecalibacterium longum CLA-AA-H243
CGGATGGTGTAATAATAGAGGTTGAGAGTTCGTCACATTATTTGGGGTCATTTAGTGAGAAAAATGATTCTTCCACACTGGCTGAATTTTTGCCCACGCGCTTGTTGTCATTTACAAATGTGTGGGCACTTTTTTGTTGAAGCGTCCAAAGCTGACAAGATTTTGAACTTTTTTCAAAAAAGCTGTCACAAACACAGTGTGAACTACGTTGACTAAACAAAAGCTCCTGCTGGAGTACACAAAATGGAGGTTATGTCTGATGAAACGATTTCAAATAGTGATTCTCACAATCATGCTGGCCAGTTTATCCGCCTGCGCAACAAATTCGCTACCGTCATCCTCCACCGAATCCTCTGTTTCCATATCGGTATCAAATCCACAAGATTTTTTATCAGAACTTGAGGATATGGAAACGGGTCAAATATTAGAAGAACTTAAAATTTCAGATGGCGGATATACCGAAGATTGTTTTTCGGTATTGTCTAAGCGGCTTGTTGAATTTCCAGAAGATACGCTTCGGATACTGAAGCATAGTAAGCTGATGACCGATGAGAAGTTTGAAGAACTTGTCATAACGGGAATTAGGTCAGAAATTTCCTATACTGGGTCAGATGAAGAAAAGAAGGCGCTTTATAAATATTTGAAGTCTGCATCTACAGGTGGAGAATATGCTGAAATGGCATCAAAAATTTTAGATGGATGGACATTTGAAGGTGAAAGAATTCCAAATCATAAAATTGAATTTTCTGCACAAGAATCGGAACAATCGAATTGCGCGATTTCCATTACACTTCCACAGGGGTGGAAATTTCAGGAGAAAACAAAAAAGTCAGACACCGAACATGAGCCGCTCATGCTTGCTGGATTGAATCCGCTGTACACCGTGTATGACATTTATGATAGTGATCACACACTTATCGGTGCAATTGGTTACAGCAATTATGAACCATACGAGGGAGATAAAGATTCCGTGCAGGTCGTATATTCTGCACTTCGGCTTGGGTCGGTCTACAGATTTGATACAGACAGCAGGTATGATGTGGTTAAAACAAACAAATATGGAACGACTGCACTTACAACAGTAGTTTATCAGGATGGTGCAAACGCTGAGCCTGTGAACAACTGGGGCATCCTCTCTTATAACAACGAGAAAGAATGCTTTGTTGCCGTTGAACTTGAATCGAATTCCGTGTCGGAAAGCCAAGTGTTAGAAATAGCAAAATCCATTGAGTTTTAGATTGCGTTTTGAACCACAAGAACTTGATAGCAACATCAAATAATCCAAGATAACAGCTGATCTGCCTGCTTGTGGGGCATGGCATTATTTGGTCACCAAAAGCTAACGCGGCCGTCCACTGTATTTCAATACAGAAACGGACGACCGCGTTAGCTTTTTTACGAGATGAGGTCTCTTTTTCTTTCTCTTAAGTCACCTAACCGCACTACCCTGCATCGCAACTGTTCACAATGCTGTCTACGTCCGGGCGGTGCATGAGTTTTTGCAGGATGCCAAACTGCTTTTTGGTGGACGCAGACACCAGATACTGCCACTTTTGCGGCAGGATGGGCAGGTCTGCGATGCTCCACTTGACATACTTGGCATCGTAGACATTGGGCGGAGCCAGCTCCACCAGATGACCAACGCACCAGCTGACAAGATAGCCGTTGCCCTCAAGGTAGCCGTCCTGCCGGTTGGTCGCACCGAGAACTTTTGCATAGGACATGGACACCGAGGGCTTTTCCGCCACGACTAATTTTGCGATAAAAATCACTCCAATCTGTTTCTGATTGCAATATGTACGGCGGCAAAATGCCGCCTTAAAATCAGATGGGTTCGGTATCTTCCTCACCGGGTTCCTCCGGCTCGTCCTCGGTGGGAATCTCGAAGTCGCCCTTGTCCTCGGTGTAGTTTGCATCGGGGTCGAGGGCTTCTTTTTCGGCCTGCTTTTTCTGCTTCTGCTTTGCGAAAGCGTAGAAAATGCCGCCTGCCGCCAGTGCAATCAGCACGACTACGCCCAGAAAGCCGGATGCGATCTTTGTGACCTTGTTTTCCTTGGGCTGTTCCTCGCCGGATGCCGCCGCTTCTTCTGCGGCTTTCTTGGCTTCTTCCTCGGCTTTCAGCTTGTCCTGTTCTGCTGCTTCCTTTTCAGCGGTATAAGCATCCGCATCTTCTTCCTCCATCAGCGCCAAAAGGTCGGCTTCGTCCACAAGGTTCATAAAGTGAACGGTCTGCTGCCCCTTGGCGTTGCGGTCGATGACCAGATAGAAGGTGGCACCCGACTTCGACACCAGCGTAATAAACTGCTGTCCGCTGCCATCGGAATAGTCGGTGTGGTAATCGTCCACCAGCGTCAGATTGCCCTCCGGGGTCAGGGCACCAGAGGTTTCGTCCGTGACGGTTACAACATCTTCCTCCACCACTTCCGGCAGAACAGGCTGCTCCACGGGGGCGGCTTCGCCCTCAAAGGCAAAAGCGGGAGCTGCCATGCCAGCGCACAGTGCCGCCGATACCAACAGCGCACCCAGTTTCTTAATCTTCATCTGCATCGACCTCCTTCTCGAAAGTTGCACCCACGGCAGACAGCGCAGCCGGGTTCGGGGTGGCGGTTGCCGACTGCCGCAGCAGGGCGGCGAGCTGTTCCGGGGTCACATTCGCCGTGCGTACCATGCTGCTGACCTCAGCGGCTTCTTCCTCCTGAATCCGACGCTCCAAAACCGCAATGCGGTTATTCAGCTTGATGCGGCGCTCCTGCTCTTTCTTGAGCGTTGCCCGCAACTTATCCAGTTTTTCGCTCATAAAACTCCTCCAATCATTTTGAAAGCCGTCCGAACCCGGCGAGATGCTTCTCCCAGTAGGACGAGTGAATGTTTGCGTACTTGATGGGGTCGCCAGCGGACACCATCATGCCGTTGCCAAGGTAGATGCCCACATGACTTTTTCCGGGGGTATCATACGTTCCATCGAAGAAAACAAGATCACCGGGCTTTGCTTCGGCTTCGGAAATGTGCTGGCTTTTCTGCCAAAGACCGTTGGCTGTGGTGCGCCCTACATCATAGCCGTTCTGGTTGTACACCCAGCAAACGTAGCCGGAGCAATCGAACCCGGTTTCCGGGGTAGAACCGCCCCACACATAGGGCGTGCCCACATACTTTTGGGCTTCCTTGTAGATGGCGGCAAATTCCTCGTCCGTCAGGGCTTCTGCTGGAACCTGATAGTCGATGCCCGGTGTGCCGGAGCCATCGGAGCCACCGGGCGGCAAGCCGCCGTTGAACAGATAAGGTCTGCCGCCCAACGTATCCTGAAAGATCTCATAGCGTTTCCACTGGTCGTTGTCCAGTTCCTCCCGGATAACGACCTCCAGCCCTTTATTCACCAATTTGGTGTGAAAAATTCGATACTCATAGGGCACTTGCACGGTGTAGGGGATGCCAGTAAAAATGTCGATCATCACTACCGTGCGGTATCGGGTCTGGACTTCTACCCATGCGGTCAGCTTGTATTGCTTTTTGAAGGTCTCCTTCAACTTGCCCTGCACCTCTGACCGGGTGTAATCGTCATAGAGAGTCGTGAGAAAAGAGGTCAACTGCCATGGGTCATGCTCGATGGGGTCAAGGTGGTACTGGTACTCGTTGTAGCCGGGGTGGTCGGTAGGAGTGCGCTTGATCTTTTTATCCAGTTCCTTTTCCAGCTTCTTGTAGTCGGTTTCGGCTCCCCGGATGTCCCGGTCCTCTGCGGTGTAAATGGTCTGCCCGGATACCTGCGTGGTGCCGGAGAACAGAATGGAACAGGACGAAAATGCCGACATGACCAGCAGCAGGAGCAAAAGAAAAACGCCCACGATCACCAAAACGTGTGCGTTGCTCTTTGCAAAATTGGCAATGCCGTTGACGGCAGTGCTGACAGCCGACTTGCCCTTATCAATGACCTGCTCTACACCGGACTTAGTGGCAGATGCACCGCTGGATGTGATCTTTTGCCCGCCAGCGGTCTGTGCTGCGGTGCCGCCCGACCGGGCAGCAGCATAGTAGCTTTTGCGAACGTCCTGTTTCTGCCGCCACCGGGAAAGCCAATTGGAACCACCCTCGCCGCTGTCACTATGAATGACGTTGGCCTCTCCTGCATTTTGTACCTTGTCCGGCTCATGGGCAGAAGATTTTGTAGCTCTGAGCTTCTTTTTTGCTTGGAGCTTGGCTTTCTTCTTGAGCTTACGAGAATAGCGACTTTTGGAAAAATCCGCAGCAGATTCTTCTGTTTTCAGTCCCTCGTTGAGAGCCTGCGTGCCGACATTATCATCCTCATACTGGTCAACTTCCCGGTGAGCCGCAGACCGGGCAATGGCCGAAGCGTACATCTCTCGTTTCTGGGCTTTTGTCATGCGGGATGCTTCGTCCGGAGTGATCTCGGCTTTGCCAAAGCGTAGATGTTGTGCTTTTTCGGCAGCTTTGTCGGCATCCAGTTTCAGTTTCTTTCGGGGCTTGGTCTGCTCCATCTTTTCCTTTTTCGGAGGGGAGCGTGTTGCAGTGCGCTCCTTGTCCTCCTCAAATTTCAGTTTCGGCTGTTTCTTATTCATGTTTTGCCTCCACAACTTCCGACAGGCGGGTGGTCAGGATGCGGTACAGCTCAAGGTCTTTCGGAAAATGATCCACAAAAGGAAGAATGACATTGCCAAAAAACAGCAGCCCTTCGCCCTCGCCGGAGTGGGTCACATAGGAAAGCTGATGGGGCGAAATATTAAGCTGTTTCGCAAGAATCTGCCGGTCGCCGTTGGCCTGATTCAGCATATACACAAAGTCCGAGTTCTCGAAAATGTTCGATACTTCGGGGCTTGCCAGCAAATCTTTGACGTTCTGCGTTAGGGCTGTCGGGATGCCGCCCCACTTACGGAAACGTTTCCAGATCTCCACGGAATAGGCGGCTGTCTGCTCGTCTTTCAGCAAAAGGTGGAACTCATCGGCGTAGTATCGGGTCGATTTGCCAACGGAGCGATTGGCAGTCACACGGCCCTAGACCTGATCCTGCACGATGAGCATACCGAGTTTCTTCAACTGCTTGCCAAGCTGCTTGATGTCAAAACAGACGATACGGTTATTGATATCCACATTAGTATGGTGGTTAAAAATGTTCAGACTGCCCTTGACATAGATTTCCAACGCCGCCGCCACATGACGCGCTTCCGGTTCGTCTTGCGTCAGCAGTGCATTGTAGAGGTCTTCCAGCATCGGCACGGTTTCGGGACAGGGGTGCTCAAAGTAAGGAGCATAGATTTTGTGGACGCAGCGGTCAATGACCGTTTTCTCCACAGGCTTCAACCCCTCTTTGCCGCCGACTACAAGTTCGCAAAGGGAAAGAATAAAATCGGCTTTCAAAGCCAGCGGATTATCTTCCTCGGAATAGTTTGTGTTGATGTCCATGGGGTTGATATACTGGGTGCTGGAAGGGCTGATATGGATGACCTGCCCATGCAGACGTTCCACCAGTGGAGCATACTCCGACTCAGGATCGCACACAAGAATATCGTCATCCGTGACGAGAAAAGCATTGCAAATTTCTCGCTTTGCGCTGAACGACTTGCCAGAGCCGGGAGTGCCCAGAATCAGACCGTTGGGGTTTTTCAGCTTTTTACGGTCCACCATAATCAGGTTATTGGACAAGGCGTTCAAACCGTAGTACAGGCTTTCCTTACCGTTGTCGAACAGCTCCTGCGTAGTAAACGGCACAAAAATTGCCGTGCTGCTGGTGGTCAGTCCCCGCTGAATTTCGATCTGACAGTCTGCCAGCGGCAGGCTGCTCATCAGCCCCTGCTCCTGCTGAAAATCCAGCCGACACAGTTCGCAGTTGTGCTTCTGGGCAATGCTGACCGCCTGAAACACGTTGGTTTCCAGTTCCTGCTCGGTCTTGCCGGTGTTCAGCACCAGAAAAGTGACGAGGAACATCCGCTCGTTCTGACTCTGCAATTCTTTCAGCAGGGCTTTTGCATCCCGCCCATAAGTCGCCAAATCGGACGGCAACACGTCCATGTCGTATCCGGCGCGGACGGCTTTTTTCTGTTCCTCAATCTTTGATCTATCGAGTTCGGTAATCGTGTGCTTGATGGTTTTGATGGCCTTGTTCTGGTCAACGGACTGGATGTGCATGGTAACGATCTGGCTGGAATCCATGTCCAGAAAATCCTTCAAGAGCTGGTCGCTGAGGTCGGATGCCGTGATGGACAGGAAGCTGACCGCCCCGAAGATGCCGCCCATCTGAAAGGTCCGGCTGTTCTTAAACGCCAGCGCAGTGGGTGCAATGGCATCCTTTACGGACAGACCACTGGGCACAAGGTCTTTCCAGTTGAAGTGGAACTTGTTGGCACCGTCCATGTTCAGCATCCCGTGCATTAGCCGCAGACGCTCCGTACCGTCCAGCGGCTTTGCCAGAACGCCCAGTCTGTGGAAATTGTTCATCAGGTCGTTCTGGATGTGCTCCAACCGGGGTTTGACCTGCGCCATGCTGTCACCCTCGATGCCGTAGGTCAGGAATTTTGTCTTTGTCAGGCCGTTGTTGCCCTTGGAAAGCTGCTGCCGCAGCATCTGGCTGTACTCGGCACGAACATCGTCAAAACCATCCTGCTGATACGGGATACGGATGGACTTTTCAAAGTCTGCACTGTCCGTAGCAGTGTTCACAAAGGACAGTTCAAAGTGGATGGAGCTGTCGAAAAAGTTGAGAAAACTGCACCATTCCTCAAAGATGGCGGTCTTGTCCTCCTGCTGCGCCAACTGATAGTTGATATCCTGATACTGGATGGTGCGGGTGTAGTAGCCGGGGCGGACACGGCAGGTGCCGTCCTCAAACATCCGCTGAAACGGGATGCTCTCCTGTGCCGTGCGGGGCACTGTGGACTTGGGCGGCTTTTTGCCGTCCTTATTCTTTTTCAGAAACGGAATCACGGGTGTCATCTCCCTTCATAAGCAGTGCATAGTAGTTGCGGGTCTTGTACGGACGCACCTTCGGGCGAACAAAACGTGCCTGAAGGTAGTACCGCAGAATCTTTTCGGCGGGCTGTCCGTTTTTCTGGTACATCGCCAGAAAGAACATGGGCAGCATGACCGCCATCATGCCGAGGGTAGCGCCGGAATTGCCTGCGGTGTCCCGCAGAACAAAGAACAGCGGCACGCCCACAACTGCCGCTGCACCAAAACAGATAAGCTGCCGGGCGGTCAGATTAAAGGCTACTTTGGACTTCACCTTGCTGAAATCGCGCGGCACGGAAATATACGCTGCCAAAAAAACACCTCCAATCAGTGGGCACCCAGTATGCTCTTGGCCACAGAACTGGTCTTGAACAAACTGAAACAAAGAAGAATCGTATAGCCGACAATGCTCCAAATGGAGTTGATGGCATCCCCGGATATGGCGACGTTCTGAAGCAAAACTGCGTAGATCGCCACGCAGATCAAAATCAGGAAGCCCTGAAATCCCAGCGCAAACAGCGAGCGAAGATAATTCTGTCCCACATGGGATTGCTCATGGTTGCCCCATGTTGCCATCGGGATGGGAGCCAGACTGACGGCCATATAGATTTCAATCATTCTTCCGTAGACGATGACGAAAATCACAATGGACAGGATGCGCATGGTAATGCCAATGAAGAAGGACTGCAAGAACAGCCCGAACAGTGGGCCTACGTCCATCTGCATCATGCTGGATTGCAGCATGGAAAGCCCGATGTCGTTGACCCTTGTGTTGCCGGAAATAATGCCGCTGGAATTTGCCACCACCTGCTGCGTCACATCGAACACCGCCATGATGATGTCGAAGGTGTTGGAGATCATCCAGACCGAAATGGCAGTTTTGAAGATCCATTTCATCAGCAGCGCAGGTTCAAATTGTGCCATGTTATTGTGCTGGGTGATCATCTCGATTAGTTCATAACAGGCAATAAAGGTCAGGATGATGCCTGCAATGGGCAGCACCACATTCCGGGAGAGGGCCTCGATCATAGCGAAAACGCGCGGTTCAAAACTGGATGGTTTGGTGCCGACCTGCTGTGCGATGTTGCCCACTTGGGTGTTGACGTCATCGAACAGGCCGGAAAGATTGGACATGATCGCAGCTGTCAGCAGTGACTTGATCCAATCGGAGATTGCTTTGAGAACGGTTTCCACTCAGCGCCACCACCTTAAAAGAAATGGTTGATGAGGGTCTTGAGCAGGTTGAGAACAAAGATGAGGTTCGTCAAAAAATTCATAGAAACATCTCCTTTTTGATAGAACGTATGGCTTGAAAATTCGCTCCACAAGTACAAAAACCGTTAGCCACGGTGAGTTGGAGCAATATGTATGGGCGGCAGATGCCGCCCGCAGTTTTTAGCCGAACAGACCGCTCAGCAGGGGGATCAGGGTAATGCCGATCAGGGCGACACCACCGCCAGCCATGAGCTGCTTAATGCCCTGGCTTTTTGCCGCAGGGTTGTCCGACCCGTAACCTTCCAGAAGGTTGATGACGCCCCATACCGCCAGACCAGCGCCAAGAGCCATGACCAGAATTTTAAGAATGTCGATTGCCTGATTGAAAAATTCCATATACGTTCCTCCATTTTGTTTGTTTGATGGTTTTGGGTACAAAAA